>JANPOS010000064.1:0-7417 GCA_031428115.1 Novosphingobium sp.
GTCGTGGTGCGCCATGTTAACGGTGATCCCGATCATGATTATGAGGTGATCGCAGGCACACGGCGGCATTTCGCGATCTCCTGGTTGCGGGCAAACTCATATCCAGAAATGAAGCTGCTCGCCCAGGTCGCCGATCTGGACGACGAGGCTGCTTTCCGTCTTGCCGACATTGAGAACCGCGCGCGCAAGGATGTTTCGGATATCGAGCGCGCACGCAATTATGCCGCCGCCCTTGAGGCCCATTACGGTGGGAAGGCCGTGCGCATGGCGGAGCGTTTGAAGCTGTCAAAGGGCTGGTTGTCAAAGATGCTCAAGGCTGCCGCGATCCCGGACGCCGTGCTTGCCGCCTTTGCCGATCTGGGCGAGCTGACACTGAACCCCGCCTATGCGCTGGCGACCGCACTGGACGACAAAGCTAGAGTTCTAGCAATCATTGCCGAGGCGGAGGCCATCGCATCTCTAAACGCTGCCGCCACAGCAAACGGCTCCCCGCCCCTTCCCGGTGCCACTGTCCTCAAGCGCATGATGGCTGCTTCAACCTCGCCGATAGTTCCGGCGACTGACATGCGGATGGAGATTGCCGGGCAATATGGCCGACCGATCCTCGCGGTTAGATCCGTCACTCGCCAGGGCGTGACACTACATCTGCCGATAGGCGGTGGTGCCAGCGACGAGCAGCTACAGAAGGCGTTGCAGACCGTGCTGGCAACGTTGCGGCAGAACGGAGTTTCGCTCGCTTGAGCGCGCTTCGCTCCCTTGTGAGAAAGTTTCCTCAAGGAAACTCCCGTGAGGAGCGGGCGGAATGTTTCCTTGAGGAAACTTTCTCGTGAGCAGCAGCGTGAGCACCTCTGAAACACGGGCCGCCAAGCGCGCTATCAACGAACAGTTCGATCTGTTTCTGCCCTATCTCGCCGATCTGCCGCTGCGCGACCAGCGCGAGATGATGGAGCGGCCTTTCTTCTCACTCGCAAAGACCAGGCGGGTGAAAGCGATTGATTACACGTCGCCCGATGGCAAACTATGGGTCAATGTCTCGTCCAATCCGCAATTCGGCATGGCAACGATATGGGATGCCGACATATTGATTTACTGCGCCTCAATGCTGGCCGACATGCAGCGACGCGGGATAAACGACATTCCTCGTACGCTTCATATTATGCCCTACGATCTGCTGCGCGCCATCGGACGCCCCACAACGGGTCGTGCCTATGAACTGCTCGGTCAGGCGTTGGACCGGCTCGTTTCAACAACGGTCAAGACCAACATCCGGGCCGAGAACCGTCGCGAAGCAACCTTCAGTTGGTTAGATGGCTGGACCCAGTTAGTCGATGAACGCACCGAACGTTCGCGCGGGATGACGCTGGAGCTTAGCAACTGGTTCTGGGAAGGCGTGCTGATGAAGGGCGGGGTGCTGTCTATTGACCGGGCCTATTTCGACATCACCGGCGGGCGCGAGCGCTGGCTCTACCGTGTCGCGCGCAAGCATGCGGGCGGGGCAGGGGAAGGGGGCTTCGCTATCTCGATGCCCACTCTGTTTGAAAAGAGCGGTGCAGAAGGTCCCTATCGTCGCTTCAAGTTCGAGATAATCAAGATCGCCGCAAAGAATGCATTACCGGGCTATCAACTGTCCATAGAGGATGGCGAGGGTCGCAAGGAGCCGATGCTGCGCATGCGCCGCGATGATGGCGCCGCTGAACCCCGCGTGGCCGATGGGAAGACACCACAGAACCGGCTCGGCTCATCCAATCCATCGCCAACGCCAAAAGTTTCCTCCAGGAAACCTTCTGGCGTTGACAAGTCAGCACGGGTCAAACCAGCGGCTACGCCCGCTGCAAGTTTTGACGCTACCTCGCTCATCAACAAGGCGGTAGCCGGTCTAAGCGACAAGGCCACGCGCGGCTTCATGACCGACGAGACTCTCACTCTGCTGCGCTCAGAGTGTCCGGGCTGGGATCTCTACAACTTGCATGCCGAATTCGAGAGTTGGGTAAATGCCGAATCTTCCCGCACGCCAGCCAACTGGCAAAGGGCATTTATCGGCTATGTCCGGCGCTGGCATGAAAAGCACCGGCACGAGCTGAGGGGTAGTTGATGCCCTTGCGATGCGGCATTCCTCACAAGGGAACCGGCGCAAGAGTTCATCGCACACCCTCCTCGTCCGATTTTTCTCCTCAGCCATGAACATTCAAAACCTCAACGCCGTTCCCATTGTGTCGTGTTGCCCGTGGCCGCCGATCCTGGAGGCTGGCTTTGTCGTCACCTCGGACAGCCAATTGAACCTCTTTCCGAATCGCACCCTGCAAACTGATTCAATCGGCGCGCTCAAACAGAGGATAAACCAGCAGCTTCGACCTTTCAGGAACGGCACACGACACAAGAGGAACGATCAAACGATACTTCGGGAACGGGATACCCGACACTTCAGGAACCGATCATCGATCCTCCGGGAACGACCACATGCACGCGACTCGTGGATTCAAGCACGTCAGAGCGGCAAATCGCAGGGCTTAACCTTCTAAAGATTCATATAAACCGTCTAACATCAACATGATGTTTCAATTTGAATATATTGATGAAGTAGAGAAGCCGTGTGTGGCTGATGCCTCAATGCACCATTCTCAAGCCATGCAGTGCCTGTGAGCCAGTCGCCGCCTAATCGCCTACGTGAATCAGCGGCCTCCAACTGATTCAAAATCCTCGTTGGACGGCAGGAATCTCGCTCCGCCATGGTCAGCGCATGCATTCCGGCACCGCACTTGACGATCACTTCATCTGGCTGGAAGCCGTCGATCGTGGGCGCAACATCGCGCGTCGCTATGCCATCGCCCTAAGCCAGGACCTGTTCGGGAGCGCGATCGTCCAGTTCTCGTGGGCGCGCATCGGCACGCGCGGGCAGAGCCGAACGGTGTCCTTTGCCGTGCGCCAGGATGCCGACCGTTTCGTCGCACAACTGCTGCGGAGGAGGGCAGGGGCCCCTAAGCGGATTGGAATCGCCTATGTCGAGGTGCGCCACGCGGTCTGAGCGCCAAAGTCCGGCATCTTGTCGGGCGCAAGTCGCTCAGCAGCGCGGCAGCACGGGCTGCAGCGGTCGTTCCGGGGCAGGGGACTCGATGAGCCCGGCCTGTTCGAGTGCCAATGCGACTTGCGAAGCCGTGCGTGGGGTTACATCGAGAATGCGGGCGAGTTCGGCGCGGGTGAGGGGGCCCAGGCCCAGCAGCAGGTGCCAGGCATCGGGTGCGTGCGAGGAGGCATAGAGCCCGGACAATCTTTCCTCGGCCAGCGCAATCCCGCTGCCAATGGCGTCCAGATCGGCGCGCAGATGGCCGCAGGCTGTCGTTACGGCCTCCTGGAGGGTTGTGGGCAGGGGATCCTCGGGTTCGGCTTTGAAAACGCTTCTCGGGGCCAATCCGGCGAGCGACAGCGGTGCCGCGCCCAAGCCGAACAGCTGCGGCCGCATGGCCACTGCCAGAGACGCCGCCCAGGCGGCACCCTTGGGGGCAGGGCGGTCGAACGTCGCGCCGTGGAACGCATGGATCTCGGTGCCGCTCTCAAGGAAGGCGATTTCCTCGCTGCGCAGCTGTTCCACCAGCGTGGTGAGCGTGGCAACCGGGTTGCTACTCGGCAGCAGCGCGTCGAGCCTGGCCAGCGCGATCTCGGCGGCCTCGTAGGCGCTGGAGAAGCTCTCGGTGGCACCCTTGGCAGCGAGCGCGAGGGTAGACGCATAGGCGAGGGGAGGGGGCCCTTTGCGGCTCACCCACGACAGAAAATCCCGGCGTTCCTCGGCGTACCAGCTGCGCATCAGCTCGGCGGCCTCAAGCCCGGGGTTGTGCTCCAAGCCGATGGTTTCAAAGGGGTAATCGCGGATATGCACCGCCCACAGCCGCCTGAGGCTGCGCTGCGCGAGGGCTTGTGCTATGGCCTCGGAGAGGAACGGCAGCGCGCCTTGGATCTGCGCCAGCGTCAGTTGCCACGGGGCAGGGGGGCGGGCAGGGGCGGCGGCCATGCTCGGGTAATATACTATTGGCCTTGAAAGTATACTCGGCTTTGACGGCTGTTTTAGGGCGCTAGCTTGTCCGATAAGGGCGCTTCACGGACAATGGATTTTGTGCTAGAAACGCGGGGCAATGGAGCGCAGGAGAGGGGTGGATAGTGGCAGACGAGGCGGGTGAGGGCGTTGTCGCGCGGGTCTCCGCCTTGCCGATCGCGACGGCGATCGGATCGCCGCTGCTCGCCGGAGAAATCGCCGCCGCCGCGTCCTACCGCCGCCGCGCCAAAGCCGCCAACACCACCCGTGCCTACGCCAGCGACTGGCGCCAGTTCGAAGCCTGGTGCGACGAGCGTGGACTGAAGTCTCTCCCGGCGCGCGCCGAGGCGGTGGCGACCTACCTCGCGGTGCTCGCCCAAGCGGGCAGGGCGGACAGCACCATCGGCCGGCACCTCGCCGCGATCGGCTGGCAGCACCGCCAGCAGGGCCAGGTGCCGCCAACCGCGCGCGACGAACGGATGGTCATCGCCGATACCCTCGCCGGGATCCGCCGCGCGGCGCGGGCGCGGCCCGCGCACAAGAAGGCGGCGATTGCTGCGGCCGAACTGTCGCACATGATCGCCGCGGTGCGCGGGCTGGGCAGCAAGGCGGTCCGCGACCGGGCGGTGCTGGCGCTGGGGCTGGCCTCGGCGCTGCGGCGTTCCGAACTGGTTGCGCTGCGCCTCGCCGACGTCCAGCTGGTCGAGCAAGGCGCGCGGCTGACCATCCGGTCCTCCAAGACCGACCAGGACGGCGAGGGGCAGACAATCGCGATCCCCAACGGTCAGACCATCCTGCCGGTGGCGCGGTTGAAGGCGTGGCTGGCGGTGCGCGGTGATGCGCCGGGGCCGCTGTTCACCCGCTTTGCCGCACATGGCGCGATGACCGGGCTGCCGATGTCCGACCGGGCGATCGCGCGGCTCGTGCAGAAGTATGCCGCGCTCGCCGGGCTCGATCCAGTGAGGATTGGGGCGCATTCGCTGCGCGCCGGGTTTTTGACCGAGGCCGCCCGCTCGGGCGCGAGCCTGCCCAAGATGCAGGAGGTCTCGCGGCAGAAGAAGCTCGAGGTGCTCTTGGGCTATATCCGCTCGGCCGAGCTGTTCGAGGATCATGCAGGGAAGGGGTTTTTGTGAAAGGCGGTCGCTCTATCGGCTCCAATCGTACTGTACCAACCTAGTGTGTTGATTTTCTATCCGGCGCAACAGGACAGCTTGGCGACATCCATGTCAAAGGTTTGTGCGGCCAGGTTCAGTCCTTCCACTGCGGTCAGATAGGGGAAGATCGTCGCGCCGAGATCTGCGGTGGTCATGCCGTGGCGGATGGCCAGAGCCAGTGTCTGGACGGAATCTGCGCCTTCGGGGGCCATGATCTGGCCGCCGAGCAACTGGTTCGTGCCTTTGTCGGCGATCAGCTTGATGAGCCTGCGTGTATCCCGCGCCGCCAGCACCCCTGGCACCTAGTCGAGCGGGGAGCAGCGATACCTTGACATCGAGCCCTTGCAAGATGGTCAAGGCATTGGAACAATCCACGGGTTTCGAGCTTGACGGTTTGCATGTCAGGCACTCCGTTATCGCGTTGACTGTCGCCGGCGGGAATCAAGTCCAAGCGCATGGACGCCGCAGATCTCAGCTCATTTTAATCGATGATCTCGGTGTGGTTAATCAAGGGACCTGCCCGCAAGCTTGCTCGAGGCAAGATACAGGGTCCGTCACCTCTAGCACGGGGGCAAACCCGCCCCCTGCAGTCCGCATGTTGGTGGTTTGGCCTTGATATAGCCGTGCCGCGGCCAGCAGCAGCTCTCCAGCATAAGCGTAAAGTCGGATGTCAGTCTTGAGAACGATGCTTTCGCCCGCCAGGGTTGCATTGCGGGCAGTGGGCGCGGCGAATGCCTGCGCGACATATTCGCCTCTGACGATCTCATGCCATACCCGGCGCGTGAGCTTGTCACCTCGATACGCCGCTTTGCTGCCGTGACCGCGGGCCGGCTTGAAAAACAGGTTCCGACGTTCGCGCCAGAGATCCTCGCTATTAGCGGCCATGACGACAACGGTCCGCGGCAGGCCGCTGCGCAGAACGGCTCGTCGTGCGGCTGATAGCCCCCACTCCTCCAGCCTTGCATCGTCTGACAGCAGTGCAAGGTTGCGCTTGTCTGCGAACAGGGCGTGCACGTAGGGCGACGGCGTCAGGACGACTGCGCCCTGAAGGTACGCGGCCTGGAGCGCGGCATGTCGTGGCTCGTCAAGCGAGAAGTCGACCAGGCGGTTGTAGACCAGGTCGATCTTGTGCCCGTTGGCTGAGAGTTTCTTTCCGTCGAATACCAATTCTGCGGGATCAACGATCACTGTTTGGATGCCCTGTCCTTCGAGCATCTCCTTCGCCAGTTGGAACTCCGGGTATAAATGCTGCTGCTCGGGCAGGTCATCGACAATCGCAACCAGCGCCGGCTGGCCGCCACCCCGCTGCAACTGCCATTCGGCTGTAAACATGCGAGCCGTACGCTCCGCAAAGTCACTTTCGGTTAGGGGTCGAACCTGAAACTCTGCCTCCGGACAGCAGGCATGCTGCGCCCCCGCCAGAAACGCATTGAGGAAGGCGCCCCCGGCATTAGTGTTAATCTCAATCAACTTTGGACCGTCGGAAGCCAAGTGAAAGTCATAGCCCATGAATGCCCCCACTGGCCCGAAGTCCAGTTGTGCAGATGGTGGTGCATAGGACAAGGCTGCCGCACGATAGGCTGGCAACTGCGCGGCGTCCTCAACGGCATCGACAATCAGCATCATTTTGCCCAGCGTTGCTGATGGTACGAACACGGGAACATTTGAAAACAGCGTCGGATGCGACGCACTCAGCCGCTGCGCAAAACCCTCTATCCGGACCGCTCTGTCCAGGGCTTCTTCCAACTCCTTCCGGTTAAGCGAGATGCAGAAACAGCCCAAGTTAAGCTGCTCTGCGATCGCTTCCGTGGCGACGAGTAAGCCGTTTGGGGGTGCAGTGGGCGACACCTCATTCCTTTCTGGCATCAATTTGAGTTATCATGAACGCTTAACCTGAGCAGATGAAGCAAATTCGGGTGGGGTTTGACATCATTTCGAAGACGCTGCTGATAAGCGGGTTATGGAACATCTCTCGCGACGCCGTACTGTCATCAGGCTCGTGAATTTCATTACCGGTCGCTGTGAGTTCGCAAATCGTTTGTGTCATCTCTTGCGCATGCGCGAACATCGAAATTATTTCACTTGTTGTGCCGTCTTAACATGGCGGGCGTCGTTCCAAAGACGAATGACCGGCTCATCCAGATCGTGATGATAGCCAAGAATACTGAGCGATGCCGTCGTGAGATAAAAGTGGCGGGCGTTAGCCGCAGGCAGGCCGAGCCAACGGGCGGTTAGGACG
>JANPOS010000065.1:0-36509 GCA_031428115.1 Novosphingobium sp.
CTACGACAAGGCCAAGCTGCTGGCGAACGGGGACAAGTGGGAGCGCGCCATCGCCGCGAACCTTGAAGCCGATGCGCCGTATCGCTAGGGGCGGCGCGATGAGGGGAATGCACCTTGAGAATCCTCCCCGGAACGGGGAGGGGGACCAGCGAAGCTGGTGGAGGGGCACAGGCCGCATGGCGTGCGCTTTCGATGTTGCGTAATGCCGAGGGTGGCCCACCCCCATCCTGCGGATGGTCCCCCACCCCCAAGGGGGAGGATTTATGATCCACGTCCTCGCCTTCTACCTTTTCGCCGCGCTGGTGATCGCCTCCGGGGCCTTCACCATCCTCGCGCGCAATCCGGTGCATTCGGTGCTCTGGCTGATCATGGCCTTCTTCAACGCGGCGGGCCTGATGGTGCTGGTCGGCGCTGAATTCATCGCGATGCTGCTGGTGATTGTCTATGTCGGCGCGGTCGCGGTGTTGTTCCTGTTCGTGGTGATGATGCTCGACATCGATTTCGCCGAACTGCGCGCCGGGTTCATCAAGAATTTTCCGCTGGGCATCCTGCTGGCTCTGGTGCTGCTGGCTGAGTTGGTAATTGGCCTGGGCGCCTACCGGATCGGCGCGATTCAGCTCGGCACGCCGGACGGCTCAGCCGCAGTGCCGCTCGGCGTGACCAACACCGAAGCCATCGGCGCGCTGCTCTATGGGCGATATCTGTTCGCTTTCGAGGCGGCGGGGATCATCCTGCTGGTCGCGATGATCGGCGCCATCGTGCTGACCCACCGCGAGCGCAAGGACCAGCGCTCGCAGAACATCTCGCGCCAGATTGCGCGGCGTCCCGAAGAGGCGACGGTGAATACGCGGCCCGAAGTCGGCAAGGGGGTGCGGCTGTGATTGGTATTGAACACTATGTCGCGGTCAGCTCGGCCCTGTTCGTGCTCGGCGTGCTCGGCATTTTCCTCAACCGCAAGAACGTCATCGTCATTCTGATGGCAATCGAACTGATCCTGCTCGCGGTAAACATCAATCTGGTCGCTTTCTCCAGCTTCCTGGGCGACATGACCGGGCAGATTTTAGCGATGTTAGTGCGGACCGTGGCGGCAGGCGAGGCGGCGATTGGCCTGGCGATCCTCGTCATCTACTTCCGCGGACGCGGCACAATTGCGGTTGATGATGTCAACCGGATGAAGGGGTGACAGGAGCGTGAATTCCATCCTCTTCATCGTTTTCCTGCCGCTGCTCGCCGCGATTGTCGCGGGGCTGGGCAACCGCATGCTTGGCAACACCGTCGCCAAAGTGCTGACGACGGGGGCGCTGTTCACCTCCTGCGCCCTAAGCTGGCCGATTTTCCTCAGCTTTGTTGCCGGTGATGCTGCGGCCAGCGTCACGCCGGTGCTCACATGGGTTCAGTCAGGCAGCCTCAGCTTCGACTGGGAGCTGCGCGTTGACGCGCTGACAGCGGTGATGCTGGTAGTTATCACCACCGTCTCGGCGCTCGTCCACCTCTATTCATGGGGTTATATGGACGAAGACCCCGATCAGCCGCGATTCTTTGCCTACCTCTCGCTGTTCACTTTCGCCATGCTGATGCTGGTGACGGCGAACAACCTCGTGCAGATGTTCTTCGGCTGGGAAGGGGTGGGCCTCGCGTCTTACCTGCTCATCGGTTTCTGGTTCAAGAAGCCCAGCGCCAATGCGGCAGCGATCAAGGCTTTCGTGGTCAACCGGGTGGGCGATCTTGGCTTCATGCTGGGGATATTCGGCACCTGGCTGGTGTTCGACACCGTCTCGATCCCACAGAT
Source organism: Novosphingobium sp. (assembly GCA_031428115.1). Classification (GTDB taxonomy): domain Bacteria; phylum Pseudomonadota; class Alphaproteobacteria; order Sphingomonadales; family Sphingomonadaceae; genus Novosphingobium. The sequence continues at coordinate 1,790 of JANPOS010000065.1, forward strand.
CCTAGAACAGGCACCGGCAATGGCGGGCTCGACGATAACATTCCTCGGCAGCCGCTGGGATACGATGACGATCCTGTGCATTCTCTTGTTCATCGGCGCGATGGGCAAGTCGGCGCAATTAGGCCTCCACACCTGGCTGCCCGATGCGATGGAAGGTCCGACGCCGGTCTCCGCGCTGATCCATGCGGCGACAATGGTGACGGCGGGTGTGTTCATGGTCTGCCGCCTCTCGCCGATGTTCGAGACCAGCGAAACCGCGCAGGCATTCGTCGCATTCGTTGGTGCTGCGACCTGCTTCTTTGCCGCGACGGTCGCCACGACCCAATGGGACATCAAGCGGGTGATCGCCTATTCGACCTGTTCGCAGCTGGGCTACATGTTCTTCGCCGCCGGCGTCGGTGCCTATAACGCGGCGATGTTCCATCTGTTCACCCACGCCTTCTTCAAGGCGTTGCTGTTCCTTGGCGCCGGCTCGGTGATCCATGCGATGCACCACGAGCAGGACATGCGGTTCTATGGCGGGCTTCGCAAACATATCCCGCTGACGTTCTGGGCGATGACCGCGGGCACGCTCGCAATCACCGGCGTCGGGATCTACTGGCTGCACGCGGGCTTTGCCGGGTTCCACTCCAAGGACGCGATCCTCGAAGCCGCTTTCGCCAGTGGCAGCGAGCATGGCATGTTTGCCTTCTGGGTGGGCGTGGTCGCCGCGCTGATGACCAGCTTCTATTCTTGGCGGCTCGTGTTCCTGACGTTCTTCGGCAAACCGCGCTGGAACCAGTCGGAGCACATCCAGCACGCAGTGCATGGCGCGCACGGACATGACGATCATGGGCATGGCCACGGCGATCACGCGCACGACGACGGCACCGCAGGCTATCACCCGCACGAAAGCCCCTACTCGATGCTGATCCCGCTGGGCGTGCTGGCATTGGGCGCGGTGTTCGCCGGCTTCCTGTTCAGTCCGGCCTTCCTCGAGAGCGCGCAGTTCTGGAACGGCTCGGTATTTTATGATGAACACCTGATGCATGCGATGCACGAAGTGCCGCTGTGGGTGAAGCTGTCAGCCACGGTGGTGATGCTGCTCGGGCTGTTCACTGCCTGGTACGCCTACATTCGCAACCCCGGCTTCCCGGCCAAATTCGTCGAGCAGTTCGGCGCGCTGCACCGCTTCGTGTTCAACAAATGGTATTTCGACGAGCTCTACGACTACCTGTTCGTGCGCCCCGCATTCTGGATCGGACGGCTGCTGTGGAAACAGGGCGATGGCGGGATCATCGACCGCTTTGGACCCAACGGCGCGGCCTGGCTGGTCGTGCAGGGCAGCCGCGCGGCGCAAAAGGTGCAGACCGGTTATCTCTATTCCTATGCGCTGGTGATGCTGCTTGGTCTGGTTGGCGCTCTGACCTGGGTGCTCGCGTAAATGGACAGCTTTCCCATCCTCACCCTGATGCTTGCCGTGCCGCTGATCGGCGCGCTGGGCTGTCTTTTTGCGTCTGCTCCGGCCGCGCGGACAATTGCGCTGGTCACCACGCTGATCGAGTTTGCGCTCGGCGTGCTGCTGTGGGTCAATTATGACATTGGCGGGGCGCAATGGCAGTTCACCGAGCGGCTGCCGCTGTTCGCCGGGTTCAACTATGCATTGGGCATCGATGGCATTGCCCTGATGCTGATCGTGCTGACCGTGTTCCTCATGCCGATCTGCATCGGCGCAAGCTGGAAATCGATCGAAAGCCGCGTCGGCGAATACATGGCGGCGTTCCTGCTGATGGAAACGCTGATGATCGGCGTGTTCGCGGCGCAGGATCTGTTCCTGTTCTACATCATGTTCGAGGCCGGGCTGATCCCGATGTACCTGATCATCGGCGTGTGGGGTGGGGCGGACCGGATCTACGCGAGCTACAAGTTCTTCCTCTACACGCTGCTCGGCTCGGTGCTGATGCTGATCGCGATGATGTGGATGGCGAATGATGCGGGGACGACCGACATTCCGACGCTGATGGCCTATGATTTTGCGCCGGAAGCGCAGACCTGGCTGTGGCTCGCCTTCTTCGCCAGCTTCGCGGTCAAAATGCCGATGTGGCCGGTACACACCTGGCTGCCTGACGCCCACGTGCAGGCGCCCACCGCTGGCTCGGTGATCCTGGCCGGCGTGCTGCTCAAAATGGGCGGCTACGGCTTTATCCGCTTCTCGCTGCCGATGTTCCCGGAGGCGAGCGCCGAGTTCGCCTGGCTGGTGTTCGCTCTGTCGATGGTCGCGGTGGTTTACACTTCGCTCGTGGCCCTCGTGCAGCATGACATGAAGAAGCTGATCGCCTATTCCTCGGTCGCGCACATGGGCATCGTCACGGTCGGGCTGTTCACTTTCAATGCGCAAGGGCTTGAGGGCGCGATGATCGTCATGCTCAGCCACGGCCTCGTCGCAGCCGCGCTGTTCCTCGCTGTCGGCGTGATCTACGACCGGCTGCACACCCGCGAGATTGATCGCTACGGCGGGCTGTCGATCAACATGCCCTATTACGCGCTGTTCCTGATGCTGTTCACCATGGCCTCGGTCGGGCTGCCCGGCACCAGCGGCTTCGTCGGCGAATTCCTCAGTCTGGCGGGAATCTACAAGGTTTCGAGCTGGGTGACGCTGGTCTGCGCCACCGGCATCATCCTTGGCGCAGCCTATATGCTGTGGCTTTATCGCCGCGTCGCCTTCGGCGAGCAGAAAAATGCCGATGCCGCCGCGATGCCCGATCTCGACGCGCGCGAATGGCTGATGATGGCGCCGATTGCCGCCGCCGTGCTGTGGATGGGGGTCTATCCCGAAAGCTTCCTCGCCCCGATGCGCGCCGACATCGCCGCGCTCGATGCGCGCCTCGCTCGCGCGCGGCCCGAAGGTGATGCGCATTTCAAGCTGGGGGGGGCAAAGCCGGCGGCTGCTGCCGAACATGGCGCAGCTCCAAATGCTGCGGACGAGGGGTCGCACTGATGGATTGGTCTACCTCTCTCTCTCTGGTGGCGCCTGAAACGCTGCTCAGCGTCTCTGGCCTGATCCTGCTGCTCGTCGCCGCCTGGGGCGGAGACCGGCAAGCGCGCGGGATTACCTGGCTGACCGTCGCGGTGCTGTTCGGCGCAGGCCTGATGGTCGCGCCTGCGCTGTGCGGCGGAGCTATGGGCGGCGATACCCACGCCTTCAACGACCAGTTCCGCGCTGATGCTTTCGCCAGCTACGCCAAGCTGCTGATCTATGCCGCTGCCGGCGCTGCGTTGATCGTCGCGCCGGCGTTCTTCGAGCGCGTCCGCGCGATGAAAGCGGAATACCCGGTGCTGGTGCTGTTCGCTGCGCTGGGCATGAGCATCATGGTCTCGGCGAGCGACCTGATCACGCTCTATATCGGGGTCGAACTCAATTCGCTGGCGGCCTATGTGCTCGCCGCATTCCTGCGCAGCGACGAGCGTTCGGCTGAAGCGGGGCTCAAGTATTTCGTGCTCGGCGCGCTCGCCAGCGGCATCCTGCTGTTCGGCATGAGCCTGCTATATGGCTTCACTGGCAGCACCAGCTTTGCTGGGATATCCGCCAGCCTGTCCGGCGGTCTTAACGGCGGGGCGCTGTTCGGCATTGTCTTCGTGCTCACCGGCCTGGCCTTCAAGATCAGCGCCGCGCCGTTTCACATGTGGACGCCCGATGTCTATGAAGGCGCGCCCACACCGGTGACGATGTTCTTCGCCACTGCACCAAAGGTTGCAGCCTTGGCGCTGACCATGCGGGTCTCGCTCGATGCTTTCGGTAGCCAGGTGCATGGCTGGCAGCAGATCGTCATATTCGCAGCGCTCGCCTCGATCGTGATCGGCGCGCTCGGCGCGATCGGCCAGAAGAACATCAAGCGCCTGCTCGCCTATTCGTCGATCAACAATGTCGGCTTCATGCTGATCGGCCTTGCCGCCGCAACGCCGCAGGGCGCGTCTGCGATGCTGGTTTATCTGGCGATCTACGTCGCGATGTCGGTCGGCGGCTTTGTCGCAGTGCTGATGCTCAAGGATGCGGACGGCGCACCGGTCGAGAAAATTGCCGACCTCGCCGGGCTCTCGCAGCATCGCAAGGTGCTCAGCCTGTGCCTGGCGATGATCATGTTCAGCCTCGCCGGCATCCCGCCGCTGTTCGGCTTCTGGGGCAAGTTCGTGGTGTTCCAGGCGGCTGTGCAGGCGGATATGATCGCGCTCGCCGCGATCGGCATCGCCGCCAGCGTGATCGGCGCATTCTACTACATCAAGATCGTCAAGATCCTCTATTTCGACGAGCCGGCGATGGTCGTCACCGGCAAGAGCGACTGGATGCACCAGGCGCTGCTGGCGCTTTCGGCGCTGGTGATTTCACCGCTGGGCTATCTGCTCACTGTCTGGCTCGGCGGGCTTGCCAACACGGCGGTCGCCGCGCTGTTCTTCGCGGTTTGATGCAGATCAGCCCTAGCAGCCCCGCTCAGCCTGAGCGGATGTTGTGAGATGATTGAAATTCTCAAAGAAACCGGCTCGACCAGCAGCGACCTCGCCGGGCGGCTACGCGGCAGCGAGCATGTCCGCGAAGGCCACTGGCTGGTCGCTGATCGCCAAACCGCTGGGCGGGGCAGGCAGGGGCGCGAATGGCTGGACGCTGCGGGAAATTTCATGGGATCCTGCGTGGTCCATCCGCGCCAGGGCGATCCTGCTCCGTCGAGCCTGGCGCTGCTCGCCGGCCTCGTATTGCATGAAGTGATCGCACCGCGCGTATCGCAGCCACACCGTGCCATACTGAAATGGCCGAACGACCTGATGGTCGGCCGGGCAAAGCTTGCCGGCATTCTGCTCGAGCGCGAGGGCGAAGCGGTGATCGTCGGGATCGGGGTCAACGTAGTGGAGTCGCCCCAGCTGCCCGAACGCGAGACAGTGTCGCTGGCGGGGCTCGGCATTGCCCTGTCGCGCGATGATCTGGCCGCCGCGCTCGCCCGACAGTTCGATCTTGAACTTGAACGCTGGCGCGGCTTCGGGCTTTCGCCTATCATCGCGCGTTGGCTGCTTGCGGGACACCCCCCAGGCACCCGGATCACCGCCGCAGGGCAGGACGGCACATTCGCCGGACTAACCCCCGATGGCGGTCTGCAACTTCACTTGGCGGATGGGTCACTCCGGACTATCCACGCCGGCGAAGTCAACCTGACGGAATAGGCCCATGCTGCTTGCCATCGATGTCGGCAATACCAATGTCGTTTTCGCGCTGTTCGATCTTGCCGCAGAAGGCGGCAGCAAGCTGAAAGCGCGCTGGCGCATCGCCACCGATGTGCGGCGCACCGGCGATGAATATGCCGTCTGGCTGATGCAGCTGCTGCAAATCCGCGGGGTCAAGCGCGAGGCGATCGATCGGATCATCGTCTCGACCGTGGTGCCACGTGCGATGCACAACATCGAAGTGCTGGCGAAGCACTATTTCCAGATCGAGCCGCTGGTCGCGGGCGAGGGCGCAGCAAGCTACCACATCGACATCGATGTGCCCGATCCGCGCTCGCTGGGGGCCGACCGCGCGGTGAATGCCATCGCCGCACACGCCAAGTATGCCGGCGACCTGATCGTCATCGATTTCGGTACGGCGACCACACTTGATTCAATCGATTTCAACGGCGCCTACAAGGGCGGCATCATCGCGCCCGGGATCAACCTCTCGCTCGATGCGCTGGTCGGCAACACTGCCAAACTGCCGCGCATCGCGATCGAGGTGCCGGAAACCAGCAGCGTCATCGGCACCACCACCGAGGACCAGATGCTGATCGGCGTGTTCTGGGGCTATGTCGCGATGATGGAAGGACTGATCGCCCGGATGCGCGCAGAAATCGGCCGCCCCGCCAAAGTCATCGCCACCGGCGGCCTCGCGGTCTTGTTCGACAGCGCCACTGACATTTTCGATGCGGTCGATAGCGATCTCACACTCGATGGCCTTGCCATCCTCGCCGAAAGGGCGGTTGCCACAACATGAAACCTGGAAAAGAGCTGATCTTCTGCGCCCTTGGCGGATCGGGCGAGATCGGCATGAATGTCAATCTCTATGGCTGCGACGGCAAATGGCTGATGGTCGACCTCGGCATGACCTTCAGCGGCAACGAATATCCGGGTGTCGATCTGGTTTTCGCTGATCTCGAATTCATCGAAGAGCGCCGCAAGGACCTGATCGGCGTGGTGCTGACCCATGCCCATGAGGACCATATCGGCGCGGTGCCCTATTTCGCCGCTGATCTCGGGGTGCCGCTTTATGCCACGCCGTTCACCGCGCGGCTCGTGGCCAACAAGCTCGATGAGGCAGGGCTGTCCAGAGAAGTCAAACTCAAGGTGATAGACCACCTTGATCGCTTCGAACTTGGACCATTCGGCATTCGCTATATTCCGCTCGCCCATTCGATTGCCGAGGGCAATGCGCTGCTGATCGACACGCCATATGGCAACATTTTCCACACCGGCGACTGGAAGCTCGACGATGAGCCGCAGATCGGCGTTCCGGCGAGTGTTCAGGAACTGACCCGGATCGGCGACGATGGCGTGCTGGCGCTGGTCTGCGATTCGACCAATGTGTTCAATCCGCAAGCCTCTGGCTCGGAAGGCGGGGTGCTGCGCGGGCTGACTGAGGAAGTCGCCAAGCACAAGGGCCGGCGGGTGCTGGTCACGACATTCGCCTCCAATGTCGCCCGGTTGCAGACATTGGGCCGGGTTGCGAAGGAATCGAAGCGCAAGCTCTGCATCGCGGGGCGCTCGCTCGACCGGATCATCACGGCGGCCAAGGCGAGCGGCTATCTGAAGGATCTGCCCGATATCGTCGATTTCAGCACAGCCATGAACCTGCCGCGCGGCGAGGTGCTGATCGTCGCCACCGGCGGGCAGGGCGAGCCGCGCGCGGCGCTGGCGCGCATCGCCGACGGTTCGCACCAGCTTTCGCTCGACGAGGGCGATGTCGTGCTGTTTTCGAGCCGCGAGATCCCCGGCAACGAGATCGCCATCGGTCGCATCCAGAATGTTCTCGCCTTGCGCGGGGTGTTGCTGGTCAGCGGCAAGCAGAGCCCGATCCACGTCTCCGGGCACCCAGGCCGGCCAGAACTCGAAGCACTCTATGGCTGGATCAGACCCGAAGTGCTCGTGCCGGTGCACGGCGAAGTGCGCCACATGCGCGAGCAGAACCGGGTCGGCAAAGCCAGCGGCATCAAGCAGACTGTATTCCAGAAAAACGGCGATCTGGTGCGCCTCGCGCCGGGCAAGGCGGGCAAGTTCGGCGAAGTGCGCTCAGGCCGCCTGCTGCTCGATGGCGACATCATCTCACCCGCCGATGGCGAGGCGATGATCATGCGGCGGCGCATAGCGTTCAATGGCGTGGTGACGGTCGCTCTGGCGCAGTCCGGCAAGGCCAAAGTTGCGGGCCTGGGTCTGCCACTGGATGAGGACTATGCGGATTTCGTCGCCGAAGCCGAGGCCGATATCTTCAAGTCGGTTGGCAAGATGAAGGCCGGCGAGCGTGGCGATCCCGCCAAGCGCAGCGAAGCCGCCCGCCTTGCTGCGCGCCGCGCCGCGCAGCGCTGGTCTGGCAAGAAGCCGCAGGTCCAAGTCATGCTGATGGACGATTGACCATGCAGTTGACCTCGATCATCGCGATTTACGGGCTGTTCTGGGTGCTCAGCGCCTTCCTGGTGATGCCGTTCGGCATCCGCACCCATGCGGAAGCGGGAGAGGAATTGATCGCCGGACAGGCAGACAGTGCTCCGGCCAACTTCAACCCCAAGCGGATTGCCTTGCGCGCGACCGCGCTCTCGCTTGCTTTGTTCGGCCTCTATTACGCCAACTATGTGAGCGGATGGATTAGCGCCGAAGATTTCAATTTCTTCGGGCAGCCGCCTTCTTATGACGGCAGTAAATAGCGCTCAACGGCGCAACCGTTCGATTGCCTGCGCCAGCGCGACATAGAGCTTGCCCATGTCCGACGACAGCAGGGTGACGCCCAGCGCGTCGCCGTCTCGGGTCGACAGAACCTGACGCAGCATCGCCTCGAAATCGTGGATGTAGCGATTGACGTGGGCCTGCAGGTCACGATCATTCTCATAGGCCTGCATCACGGCCTTGCTCTCGCCCGCCTGCAGCAGCGTGACCGCGCGGCGGGTGAAGATGCCGCGATCGCCCTTCAGGTAAGCCGACCAGGCAATGTCGCTGACATCGCTGCCCAGGTTGCGGCTGATGTCGATCGCATGTGAATTGAGCGATTCGGTGATCAGCGCGACACGGCGGGAGAAATCGTTCTCGATGCGCTCTTCGGCGCGTTCGCGTGCGTGCGCCACGCGGCGTTCCAGATTACCCGCGAGTTCATCGACCCGGGCCAGCTGATCGCGCAGCTGGATTGTGGTTTCGCGGCTGACTTCGCTGGCGCGCGTGGTTGCCAGGTCGATTTGCGCAGCGAGCGCGGTTCCGCGATCCTCGACGATCCGGCCCAGCGCCGCGGTCAATTCGTTCTCGAGCTTGCCGGTCAGGTCGCTGCTATGGCGCGCAACATCCTCGATAGCTGTGCGGAGCGCGGCAATCGCCTTGCTCTGTGCGTCCGATTGTTCGCCGATCCGGCCATGCAGCGCCTCAATGCCTTGCGCGGCGGTAGCCAGTTCTTCGTGGGTATGGCCGATGGCCTGCACCAGACTGTCGCCCAACGAGGCCGTCTCTTCGGTCAGCATCCGCATCGCCTTGATGCGGGTTTCCACCGAGCCGAGCCGCAATTCCGCTTCGGTAAGCGCCAGAGGCAGGTGTTCGCGGCTGTGTTGCGAGCCGGCCTGGATGATTTCGAGCAAACGCACGCTGGCGTCGGTCAACCCGGCAATCTCGCCATCGGTTGCGCTCACCAGCACGCGGCCCGCTGCGAGACGCGATTCCAGCCCCACCAGGCTTTCGCCGATGCGCGCTTCGGCATCGCTGGCGAGCATGGCAACTGCACTCAGTTTGCTTTCGACTTCGCCCATCTGCCGGGTCACGGCATCGCCGTGGTTCTCGATCATACGGAAATGCTCGATCTGGCTCTGCTGCCGCTCGGCAATTTCTGTATCGATTCTGACGAAGCGCTGCGCGACCACTTCGGCCGCGGCCAGTTCGGTGTGCGCCAGCCGTTCGGACAGTTCCGCCGAATTCGCGGAAAGTGCCGTCAACCTGTCGTTAAATCCCTCAATCGCTTTTGCCTGATCCGCATCCATGCCCGAACGAAGGGCCGAAGTGCGTTCGACGATTTCATCGAACCGGCGCGTGACAAGACCCTCAAGCTGGGCCGACTGCTCGAGCAGGCTGGCCATGGTTTCGTCGGCCAGAGTGCCCAGCGCTGTGACCTGACGTTCGCTCGCCTGGCCGAATTCGTTGATCCGTTTGAAGCCGGTGATCATTTCCTGCACTTGCGCCTGGGCGGTGCGCCCGGCGTTGCCGATGTTGTTGGTGACATCGCGCGCGGCATTGGCAATGACCGGCAATTGCCCGCGCAGCTTCTCCATATTGTCGAGTGCTGCGGCGCTGACCGAGCCGATCGCTTCGATCTGGTCGCCGTTTTCCTTGATCAGCGATTGCAGTGTCTCGGCATTCCGGGACAAGCGTTCGGTCGCCAATCGGCCAAGCGATTCAAGATCGCGGGCTTGCGCGGCGATGAATTCCCGCGCGAGGCTCAGCTCGCTGTTGGTCGCAGTCAGCCGCGCGGATAGGCGCTCGGATTCGATCCCGAGCATTTGCGCCGCATCGGTGAACCGCGCCGCTTCGCGCCGGCTGGTGCGCATTGCCAGCAGCCAGACCACGCAAATCAGCAGCACCGGGCCCGACCATGTGCCGAACCAGGCCAGGCCTTCGTCGAGCGAGGGCGGGGCAGCGAAAGCAGCGCGCTTGGACCAGGCGAACATCCCGGTCCAGGCGAGCACGGCCAATCCCGCCAGAACGGGGGCCAACAGCGCGCGCGCGGGCCGGGGCGCGGGTTCTTCCGCATCCCAGTCGGTATAACCCCCATCGAAGGCAGACGGGCTGGCCTCGACAGTTGAAGCCCCCACTTCCTCGGTCAGCAGCATTTCGTCATGGCCTGGCGTCTTGCCAGCCACGTCGACGGCGACAACATGATTTCCCCTGTTCATACCCGTTAGATTAACACAGATATCCACAGGATAAACCCCAGATTAACCTTCAACAACTATTGCTGGAGCATGGCCTACGAAACCGGAGCTCTGGACGCGACACTCGCAGCGGCGGCGGGCGACGATCCGCAGCTGTTTGCCGAGTTGCGCCGGGCCTTCCTTGAAAGCGTCACGCGTCAGGTCGATTTGCTCGGGCGCTCGCGCTGCGATGGCAATTGGCAGCTCGCGGCCTTGCGGCTGAAGGGGCTTGCGGCAAGTTTTCACGCCGAAACGCTCTGCGATCTCGCCGAGGAAACGCTTGAGGCCGCGCCAGGCGATCCCGCTGTCGTGCGCCGCCTGCAGCAATTCATCGATACATTCGCGCAAGCCTGATCCACCGCGCGCCCAGATCTTGGCATCCGACCCTGGCATCAGGCCTTGGCATCACACCGGGCGGAGCCTATATCACCAGCGCCTGCTGCGAGGAGAAGGGCGCTGCGCGTCGCCGTGCTATCCATGCTCAAGCCAGCTGGGCTCAATCCAGCCGAGCTGAATCCGGTTGGCGTGGCTACGTCCGCGCCGCGCGCGTTCCTGCGGATCGGACCGGCGAGCCTGGCCCGGCATCAATTGTCACTGGCCCTCGCCATGGATTGCCAGCGGATTGTCTGCATCGCAGCGGGCATGACCCCGGAGCTGGTGCAGTTGCAGCATGACAGCGAGCGGGCCGGCGCGCGCTTCCACGTCGTTTCTGGCGCGCAAGGCCTGGCCGGGTTGGTGACCGCTGCCGACGATGTGGTGGTCATCGCCGATGGCCTGCTGGCCCCGCTCGATATCGCAGCCAGCCTGCTGGAAGGGGCACATGCGGTGCTGGTCCAGTCAGTGGAAAGCGGGCTTGCTGGCGGTTTCGAGCGGATCGATCTCAATCATGCCAGCGCCGGGCTGATGCGCATTCCGGGCCGGCTCGCCGAACGCCTGCATGAGCTTCCGGCCGATTGCGACATCGATTCCGCGCTCACCCGGATCGCGCTGCAAGCCGGCGTGGCACAGCGGCCCCTGCCTGCCGAGGCCCGCGATGGCTTGCGTTGGCGCCTGGTGCGCGGCGAGGGCGAAGCGCATGCCGCCGAGGCAGGCTGGATCGCGCTGCATCTCGATGATGACAGTCCGCCGACACCCGGTTCTGCGCTGGCGCGCTTTGCCGTGCGCAGTTTTGGCCCGGCCATCCTCCATGCCGGCAGCGGCGGCAACGCGCTGGCGCTCGGCGCCGGTGCCGGAATGGCGCTTGCGCTAGGGTTGGCCTGGTTCGGCTTTGCGGTCGCCGCCCTGCTGCTGTGGGCGCTGTGCTGGGTCGTGCGGCGGACAGGAGCTTTGCTGGTGGCGGTCGAGCGCGAAACGCTGGCACTGGGCGTGGGAAAATGGTCGCGCGAGCCGTTGTTTGGCTGGGTCCACGATGCCGCGCTGGTCGCCATGCTCGCCTGGAATGCCGCGCCTTATGCCGGCAGTTCGATCTGGGCCAGCAGCTTTGCCCCACTGATGATGATCAGCCTGCTACGGCTCGCGCCCCGGCTCTACAGCCAGGCATTGAGCGCCTGGCTGAGTGATCGCCTGCTGCTTGGTCTGGTGCTGGCCGCACTGGCGGGAACCGGTGTCCTCGCGCCGGGTCTCCAGATCATTGCCGCAATGCTCGCAATCATGGCAATTGTCTGGCCTTCGGGAGCCATTCGGCTAACGTCAGCTTAACCATACGGCGCTAAGTAACGGGCGATGATGGATAGTGGTGCCCAATTGCAGTCTGCCGAAACCGTGCAAGCCGTCCTGCTTGGCGAGCTGAACCATGGCGATTCGGTGCTGGCAACTGTAACCCCGATCATGCGGCACTTGCTGGATGGCGGGGGAGGGACGATATTTGCCGATGTAGTGATCGCCGGGGTGCGCGGCATGGCCGCCGACCTCGCGCGGCAACTGCTCGATGCGCGCAGCCAGGCTGCCGGCGTCAGCGAGCGCAGCGAGTATCCCGCAGGACAGCTTGCCGAGCTATGCACTGCGCTGACCACCAGCCCCGCGCTGGTCAGCCACTGCCACGCTCTCGCGCTGGAATGGAAGCTGGCGCAGCAGTTGCACGCGCGCCTTTCGCTCGATCCGGTGCTGTCGCCGTTGCTGCAGAGCGAGATGGCCTCAGCCGATCCCGAGACGGCCGCGCTGGCAATGCGTTTTCTCGCGGCGCAAGCGCGATTCTGTCAGGAACAGCGCCGCATGCAACTGCCGCTGCTCGAACTGCCGGGTGATTTGTTGCACGGCGCACTGATCGCCCTGCGCACCGTCTCCTCCCCGGATCTCGATACTCTGGCCGAACAGGCCGCTGCCACGATACGCCAGGCCTACGGAGAAGCACGCAGCCGGCTGGGCCTGGCTGCCCGCCTGGTTGCCGGCTTGCCCGAAGGCGGGCTGGCGGCGCTCTCGCTGGGTCATGCAGGCACCGCGCTGTTCCTCACTGCGCTTTCGCTGGGCTCGCGCCAGGACCGTGACCTGGTCGCGCTGGCGACCGATGACAGCCAGCTCGCCCGGCTGGCCCTGGCGCTGCGGGCTTGCGGGCTGAAGCAGGCGCCGGTCGAAGAACAGTTTCTCACCCTCCACCCCGATATTGCGCTGCCCGAAGGCTTTGAACAGATCGGCCCGGACCAAGCGGCGGCCATGCTGGCGGCCGGCGCGCCGATTACAGGCAGCTAGCCATGGGAATGGCGGAACCCGTGCTCGCCCGCGCGACAAGCGATGCCGACGACCGGCTGGTGCGCGCTGACGAGCCGCTCGCGCGGCTGCAATTGCGCTGCGGCGGCGAACTGCCCGGAACCATCGCGGTGCCGGCCCTGCTTGAAGCCGTGCGCAAGGCGCGGCGCTATGAATTGAAACTTGCCCGCACGATCGAGGCGCAGACTGAAGACGAGACCGTGACCGCCTGGGTTGAAGTCGAGCCACGCCAGGATGGCGAGCAGGGCTGCGAGATCGTGTTGCGGGGCTGGACCACCTCGGCCATCGCGCGCGAAGACGTCGATGGCATGCATGACCGCCGCATGACGATCGACCGCCAACTGGCCGAGCTGACGGCAGTTCTCGATGGCAACCAGTGCATCATCGCCGCAGAATCCGGCGCACCGGACCTGGCGCAGCTGCTGGAACAGATGCGGCAGGGCATCGGCCACGAATGGACTGAATTTGTCGAGATTGAGGGTGCGAACCGGCAGTTGCCGATGCATTGGCGCCTGCTGGACGGCGCGCCGCTGCGGGTGGCTGGCTCACCGCGCGCCTGGCGGGCAAGCCTGTTTCCGACCGGCAGGCCCGGCGCGGCGCCACAGGGTTTTGAGCTCTGCCTGACCTCGGATGAGGCGCTGCCTCAGGTCGCGCCCGAGACGGAGATCTGTGAGGCCGATGCGGATGCCCAGCCAAAGCGCGGGCTGATCGGGCGCGATGTCGCGCCGGCCTTGCGCCAGCCGATTGCCCGGATCATCGCCAATGCCGAGACCATCCGCACCCGGCTCGCCGGGCCGCTCGCCGGCGAATATGCCGACTATGCCGCCGACATTGCTGCCGCCGGGCAGCATCTGCTGGCGCTGCTCGACGATCTAGCCGATCTGGAGGTGGTTGAATCCGAGGATTTCAGCACTGCGCCTGATCATATCGATCTCGCCGATGTCGCCCGCCGCGCCGCTGGCATCCTGGGCGTGCGCGCGCGCGAACGCGGGATTGTCGTCGATGCGCCGCGCGCTGGTGAGAGCTTGCCGGCGATCGCCGAGTTTCGCCGGGTGCTGCAGGTGCTGCTCAACCTGATCGGCAATGCGATCCGCTATTCGCCGGCCAATTCACAGGTCTGGGTGCGCATCGAAGGCGAGGGCAGCCGCGCGCGGGTGATCGTCGCGGATCAGGGCGCAGGCATCGGCGCTGACGATCAGTTGCGGATCTTCGAAAAATTCGAACGGCTGGGGCGCAGCGGTGACGGCGGTTCCGGGTTGGGGCTCTTCATTTCGCGGCGCCTGGCGCGCGAAATGGGCGGGGATCTCACCGTCGAGAGCGCACCTGGCCAGGGTGCGCGCTTCATTCTCGATTTGCCGGCGGATATCAAGGCTGATGGGCGCGCGCAGACGGTTGAGGCTGAACCTGCTCCTGACGTGCCAACCATAACACCGGTGCCGTCAAAGCCGAAAACCGGCTACCGTTTGCCGACCATTCCGGGAAACCGCGCGTAAGACCGCAGCCAGGTCAGATGATCTGGCCCGGCTCTCCTGCCAATACAGCGCATTGTGCCTTCGGCGCCGCTCAGCGCTTGTCGACGGGCACGTAATCGCGCTCGGGCGCGCCGGTGTAGAGCTGGCGGGGGCGGCCGATCTTCTGGTAGGGATCGGAAATCATCTCGTTCCACTGCGCCACCCAGCCGACTGTGCGCGCGAGCGCGAACAGCACGGTAAACATGGTGGTGGGGAAGCCGATCGCCGACAGGATGATCCCCGAATAGAAATCGACGTTGGGGAACAGCTTCTTTTCGATGAAATAGGGGTCGTTGAGAGCGAGCTCTTCAAGCCGCATCGCGGTCTCGAACACCGGATTGGTGACTTTCAGCGCATCGAACACTTCGCGCACGGTCTGCTGCATGACCGTCGCGCGCGGATCGTAGTTCTTGTAGACGCGGTGACCGAAGCCCATCAGGCGGAACGGATCGTTCTTGTCCTTGGCGCGCTCGATATAGTGCGGAATGCGGTCGGGCGTGCCGATCTCGTGCAGCATGTTGAGCGCCGCCTCGTTGGCGCCGCCATGCGCCGGTCCCCACAGGCAGGCAATGCCCGCCGCGATGCAGGCGAAAGGATTGGCGCCCGAAGAACCGGCAAGGCGCACGGTCGAGGTCGAGGCGTTCTGTTCGTGATCGGCGTGAAGGATGAAAATCCGGTCCATTGCCTTTTCGACTGCCGGGTGGAGCTCATAGGCCTCAGCCGGTACGCCGAAGGTCATCTTCATGAAATTGCCGGTGTAGCTCAGCGAATTGTCCGGATACATGAACGGCTGGCCGACCGAATACTTGTAGGCCATCGCCGCGATCGTCGGCATCTTGGCGATCAGCCGATGGCTGGCGATCTTGCGCTGCTCGGGATCGGCGATGTCGGTGGAATCGTGATAGAACGCCGAAAGCGCCCCGACCACGCCGCACATGATTGCCATCGGGTGGGCATCGCGCCGGAAGCCGCGATAAAACGTCGCCAACTGCTCGTGCAGCATGGTGTGGCGGCTGATGGTGTAGGAGAAGCTGGAGAGCTCCTCCTTGCCGGGCAGCTCGCCGTTGAGCAGCAGATAGCACACTTCCATGAAGCTCGACTGTTCGGCAAGCTGGCCGATCGGATAGCCGCGATGCAGCAGCACGCCTTCCTCACCATCAATGAAGGTGATCGCGCTTTCGCAGCTCGCGGTCGAGGTGAAGCCGGGATCGTAGGTGAACATGCCTGTCTGGCCATAGAGCTTGCGGATGTCGACGACTTCCGGCCCGATGCTGCCCGACAGCACCGGATAGACCAGATCCTGGCCGCCCACGCTCAACTTTGCTTCTGAACCCACCGCAATTTCTCCTTCGAACCTAATCCGCTGTCGCTCACGCCGCCTGATCGGCAATCCGCGCCAGACTTTCTTCCCGCCCAAGCAGGACCAGAACATCGAAAATACCTGGAGAGGTTGTCTGTCCAGTTAGCGCCGACCTAAGGGGTTGCGCAAGCTTGCCCAGCCCCAGCCCAAGCTCTTCCGCCAAGGCCTTAAGACTGGCTTCCAGCCCAACACTTGTCCAGTCGTTTTCCGCGCCAAGTTGAAGGTTGAGCCGCGCTAGAACAGCCCGCGCTTCATCGGTCAACAGTGCCTGCGCCTTGTCGTCAAGCGCCAGCGGCCGCTCGGCAAACAGAAAGCCCGCGCCCTGCGCCAGTTCAAGCGTGTCGCGCGCGCGCACCTTGAGCACGGGCATGGCCTGCTCGAGCAAGGCGCGATCTGCATTTTCCGGCAGGCGCGGGGCAATCAAACCGGCGAGCGCGATATCACTGGCCTCGCGCATATAATGGCCATTGAGGTTCAGCAGCTTGGCGAGATCGAAACGAGCCGGGCTCTTGCCGACATCGCCGATATCGAACCATTCGACGGCCTTTTCGCGGGCAATGAACTCATCGTCGCCGTGCCCCCAGCCAAGCCGCAGCAGATAGTTGAACAGTGCTTCCGGCAGGATGCCCAGCTCGTCGCGGTAGGCATCGACCCCCAGTGCACCGTGCCGCTTTGACAGCTTGGCACCATCCGGACCGTGGATCAGCGGGACATGCGCATAGAGGGGCTCAACCCAATCCATCGCGCGAATGATCGCGAGCTGCCGGAAGGCGTTGTTGAGATGATCGTCGCCGCGGATGATGTGGGTCACGCCCATGTCGTGATCGTCGACCACCACCGCGAGCATATAGGTCGGAGTACCGTCCGAACGCAGCAGCACGAAATCGTCGAGCTCGCTGTTGCTGACGGTTACCTGGCCCTGGACGAGATCGGCGATGACTGTCTCGCCCTCTTTTGGCGCCTTGATCCGCACCACAAACGGCGTGCCCGCCGGCGCGCTGGCCGGGTCGGCATCGCGCCATTCGCTGTCGATGCGGAACGGGCGGCGTTCGGCCTGCGCAGCAGCGCGGCGCGCGGCGAGTTCCTCGGTGGTGAGGTAACAGCGATAGGCATGCCCGCCGGCGAGCAGCTCCGCCGCAACCTCAGCATGGCGGCCTGAGCGAGCGAACTGCATCACTGCCGGCTCGTCTCCGCCCAGGCCAAGCCAGTCCAGTCCATCGTGGATCGCGGCGATCGCCTGATCGGTCGAGCGGGCGCGGTCGGTGTCTTCGATCCGCAGCAGATACTTGCCGCCATGGTGGCGGGCGAACAGCCAGTTGAACAGCGCAGTGCGCGCGCCGCCGATGTGGAGATAGCCCGTGGGTGAGGGGGCGAAACGCGTGACCACGGGGCGGCTGCCTGCCGCCGATCCGTCGTGTCTGCCCCCGCTTGCCATATCCGGTCCCTTACTGTCCTATGCAGTCATGGCCAGCGATCCCGCCACGATCCATTCAGGACCGCGTGAACCGGCGGCTTGCGCTGCACTGCAACATGATCCTTGGCGAAGGTTGCGCGGCTTGTCCAGCGGCCTGCGCGCGGCGACGCTGCAAGTAGAGCATTTTCTCGACCGCGCAGGGTTTGAACGCGCGCCCTGGATCGCGGTGGGTTTTGCCGCAGGAATTGCGCTGTGGTTCCAGTTGGCACAGCCTGCGCAGTGGCTGGCACTGATCTGCCTGTGCGCCGCGAGCGCGCTGGGCGCCCTGGCCATGCTGCGCCCCGATGGCGGGTTTCCCTATCTGCGCCTCGCGGTGGCGGCGATGGCGATGTCGCTGGCTGCCGGGTGCATGACTGTGTGGGGCAAGTCGGCGCTGGTCGGAACGCAAGCGATTGGCGCACCGGTAACCACGATGATAACCGGGCGCGTGCTGTCGCGGCAGGAACAGCCGGCCGACGAGCGGGTGCGGCTGGTTCTGGCGATCCGCGAGCCCGTCACCGCGCGCGCCATTCGCGTGCGGCTGAATGTACCACTGGCAAACGACCAGGCCGGCGCCGTCGAGGGCGCTCTGGTTCGTGTGAAAGCGCGGCTGATGCCGCCCGCGCCGCCGATGCTGCCGGGCAGCTACAATTTCGCCCGCGCAGCCTGGTTTCAGGGTCTTGCAGCGACCGGCAGCGCGCTGGGCCCGCTGGAAGTCGTCGCGCCCGGCGATGCGGGTGGCTGGCTGGCGCGCACCCAGCGCGGCCTCGCCACGCATATCCATGGCCAGCTTGAAGGCTCGCCCGGCGGCATCGCGGCGGCTTTCGCCAGCGGTGATCGCGGCGGGATCAGCAAGGCCGACGAGCAAGCAATGCGCGATTCCGGGCTGACGCACCTGTTGTCGGTCAGCGGACTGCATGTCAGCGCGGTGATGGCGGGGGCCTGGTTCCTCGCGATGAGCCTGCTGGCGCTGTGGCCATGGCTGGCGCTGAGGGTGCGGCTACCGGTGATGGCCGCAGCGGTCTCGGCGGGGGCGGGGTTGTTCTATACGCTGCTGACCGGATCCGAAGTGCCGACGGTGCGCTCGCTGGCGGGAGCAATCCTGGTGCTGCTCGCCCTGGCGATCGGGCGCGAGCCGCTGTCGTTGCGGCTGCTGGCGTTGGCCGCGCTGCTGGTGATGGTCTTGTGGCCGGAGACGGTTGTCGGCCCCAGCTTCCAGATGAGCTTCGCCTCGGTTCTAGCAATTGTCGCGCTGCACGGCTCAGCGCCAGTTCGGGGTTATCTCGCGCCGCGAGAGCAGGACAATTGGTGGAGTCGGCGCTGGCGCGGTCTGGTGATGCTGCTCCTCACCGGTGTGGTGATCGAACTCGCCCTGATGCCGGTCGCGCTCTATCATTTTCACCGCGCCGGGATTTATGGCTCGCTGGCCAATACGATAGCCATCCCGCTGACCACATTCGTCTCGATGCCGCTGATTGCGTTCGCGCTGCTGCTCGATCTGGCGGGGGCCGGGGCGCCGTTGTGGTGGCTGGCGGGAAAGTCGCTCGAGGCGTTGCTGGCCATTGCCCATTGGACTGCTGCACGGCCCGGCGCAGTCAACCATCTGCCCGCAATGGGCGAGGCGCGCTTCGCCCTGTTCCTGGCCGGTGCCTTGTGGCTCGCCCTGTGGCGCGGACGCGTCCGTTTGCTGGGCCTGATTCCGGCCGGGGTGGCGGCGCTCTCGCTCTTCTTGCTGCGCCCGCCCGACCTGCTGGTTTCGGGCGATGGCCGCCACGCCGGGATCACCGGCGAGGCCGGGGACAGATTGCTGGTGTTGCGCGAAGGTCGCTCCAGTTATGCGCGCGATAACCTGACCGAGCTTGCCGGAATGGACGGCGAGGCACTGGCCCTGGCGGACTGGCCAGGCGCGCGCTGCAATCGTGACTATTGCGCGATTGAACTGAAGCGGGCGGGGAGAGCCTGGCACCTGTTGCTCGCGCGGGGCATGGATCCGGTGCCTGAACGCGCGCTCGCGGCGGCGTGCGAGCGCAGTGACATTGTCATCGCCGCGCGCTGGCTGCCGCGCTCGTGCAAACCGCGCTGGCTGAAAGCCGACCGCAACATGCTGGATCGCACCGGCGGGCTGGCGCTCTATCTGGATGAGCGGCGGGTGGTCACTGTCGCCGAAGGGCAGGGGCAGCATGGCTGGTGGAGGGCGGCCGAGCCCCGGAAGTTCAACCGCCCATCAGTTCCCGGCGAAGCCAAAGCCATGCCGGCAGTCAAAACTCTACTGGAACCCTGAATGCCGCATCCCGGCCTCAATGATAGCGCCGCAGCAGCCCCGCCAGCTTGCCCTGGACCTGCACTTCGCCGGGCGGATAGAACTGCGGATCGTAGGCCGAATTGGCCGGATCGAGCCGCACCATGCCGCCCTCGCGGCGCAGATACTTGAGCGTCGCTTCCTCGCCGCGCACCAGCGCCACGACGATTTCGCCGTCGCGCGCGGTTTCGGTGCGCCGGATCAGCGCATAGTCGCCATCGAGAATTCCGGCCTCGACCATCGAATCACCCGAAACCTCAAGCGCATAATGGTCGCCCGCGCCGAGCAGCGCAGCAGGCACCGGCAGCATCGTCTGGCCTTCGAGCGCCTCGATCGGCACACCGGCGGCGATGCGGCCGTGGAGCGGAATTTCGATGACATCGTTGGCCGGAGGCCTGGGTGCGGCGGCCTTGACCAGCGGGGTCAGCCCCGAATTGGCATTTGCCGCAGCGCGCACGCTGGCCTTGGTGGTCACGTCCTCAGGCTGTTTAAGCACTTCAAGCGCGCGGGCACGGTTCGGCAGGCGACGAATGAAGCCGCGTTCTTCGAGCGCGGAAATCAGCCGGTGCACCCCGGACTTCGACTTGAGGTCGAGCGCTTCCTTCATTTCCTCGAAACTCGGCGAAACGCCGGTGGCTTCCAGCCGTTCCTGGATAAAGCGGATCAATTCGTGCTGCTTGCGCGTGAGCATGTGCGTCCTCCCTCGCCCAACCGAAAGGTATGGTGAACGAATGCGGAACAATTAAGCAACGATTCGGCGTTCGTCAAGCCATGCCGCCATTTTCGAGCAAAAGCAGCGAAACTGCGTCGCCGGCGCCCGCCGCGCTCGCGCCGGCAGCCCGGTCGATCAGGGCATTGCTCATGGCGAGCGAGGACAGTGCACCCGAATCCTGGAGGAGCAGCGCCTCAACCTGCTCTCCGTCCCAGCTGGCCCGCAGAAACTCCCGGCGCGAGCCGCCTTTGCCCAGCGGCGCGGCCAGCACCGAGCGCACCCCCCGGGGCAGGGCCTGTGCAGCGCCCGCCATCGCCCGCAGCAAGGGCAGCATGAACAGGAATGCGGTGACATGACTCGACACCGGATTGCCTGGCAGCCCGAGAATCAACTGGTGCCCGCCCCGGCGATTTCTGGTGGCGACAAGCAGCGGCTTGCCCGGCTTGATCGCAATCCGCCAGAAGTCGATCTCAGCTCCCCATGCCTCCAGCGCCGGGCGGATGAGGTCATGGTCGCCGACCGATGCGCCGCCGCTGGTGACGATCAGGTCTGCCGATTCTGCTGCGTCGAGCGCAGCGATGATCGCGTCCATCCGATCGGCAACCGGGCCGATGCGTGAAACCTCGCAAGGCTCGTGCGCGGCGAGCGCGGCGAGCATCATGCCATTGCTGGCGGGGATCTGGTGGGGGAGGCAGTTCTCGCAATCCACGGAGAGTTCGTCGCCGCTGTCGATGATCGCCACGCGCGGCAGCCGGCGCACCGGCAGGTAGCGATGGCCGGATGCGACACCCAGCGCCATTTGGGCAGGGCCGATGCGGGTTCCCGCATCCAGCAAGCGGCCACCATGCCGAAAATCCATGCCTTGCGGGCGAATGTGCCGGTCTGGCAGCGATGGTGCCTCGCCAGTGAGCCGCAGGCTGTCGCCGTCGCGCGCGATGTCTTCCTGGAGGATCACCGCTGCGGCCCCGCGCGGCAGGATCGCACCGGTGGAGATCCGCACCGCGCGGCCTGTTTTGGCTTCTCCGGCAAAGGGATGCCCCGCCGCGCTCTCGCCAATAACCTGCCATGGCCCGGCAAGATCGCCGGCGCTCACCGCATAGCCATCCATCGCCGACATTGCCTGCGCGGGCTGGGTGCGTCGGGCGATCAGTGGTTCGGCCAGATAGCGGCCAAGTGCAGAGGGAGCATCGACCCGCTCGACCGGCAGCGGCGAAGCGAACGCCAGCAGCCGCGCCTGCGCCTCTTCGAGCGGCAGCGGCGGCTGCTTCACGCGGGCGCTTTCCAGGTTCCCGACTTGCCGCCGCGTTTCTCGACCAGGCGAACTTCCTCGATCACCATGCCTTTGTCGATTGCCTTGGCCATGTCGTAAATTGTCAGGAGTGCGATGGAAGTGGCTGTCATCGCTTCCATTTCCACGCCGGTCCGGCCTGTCAGGGCAGCGGTGGCGGTGATGCGCAAGCCATCTTTTTCCAGCGAAAAATCCACCGTCACGCTGTCGAGCGCGAGTGGGTGGCAAAGCGGGATAAGCTCGGCGGTCTTTTTCGCGGCCATGATTCCGGCGATGCGCGCAGCGGCCAGCACATCGCCTTTCGGCACCGCGCCGTCGCGGATTGCCGAAAGGGCCGCCGCCGACATGCGAATCCGCCCGGTGGCGATGGCGACGCGCGCGGTTTCCGGCTTGCCGCCGACATCGACCATGCGCGCCTTGCCGTTTTCGTCGAGGTGAGTGAGCCGTTCCATCGGCTCTCTCATGGCAGAAGCCCGCCGCCTTGGACAGGGGGTCTCAGAGGTTCCCGGTGCAATATGCGAGCAACAGGATAAGCGGGATCGGTACGCCGATCAGCCAGAGCAAGCCCGAGCGCATCACGTTCTCCTTTGATTGCAGTGCTCGTGAAGGATAATGCGCGAGGTGCCGAAAATGTTCCGCCAGGGCTCTAGCTTGTCCCCAGCAGCTGCCGCGTTGCGCCAGCGACATCGCTTTGCCGCATCAGGCTTTCGCCGACCAGGAACGCGCGCACGCCGCCGGCCGCGAGCCGCAGCAGGTCCGCGTGGCTATTGATCCCGCTTTCGCTCACCAGCAGCGTGCCGTCAGGCGCCAGGCCAGCCAGGCGCTCGGTCGTGGCGAGATCGGTGACGAAGCGTTTGAGATCGCGGTTGTTGACCCCGATCAGCCGCGATTTAAGCTCAGCGGCACGCGCCATTTCGGCCTCATCATGCACCTCGACAAGCACGTCCATGCCGCGCTCCAGCGCCGCAGCCTCGATTTCGTGCATCACGCCGTCATCAAGCGCGGCGGCGATGATCAGCACCGCGTCGGCTCCGATCGCGCGCGCTTCGGCGACTCGCCAGGGATCGACCATGAAGTCCTTGCGCAGCACCGGCAGATTGCAGGCCGCGCGCGCAGCGACGAGATAATCCTCATGGCCTTGGAAATAGGGTGCATCGGTGAGCACCGAGAGGCAGGCCGCACCGCCCGCCTGATAGGCCCGGGCATGCGCGGCTGGTTGGAAATCGCCGCGAATCCGCCCCTTGGACGGCGATGCTTTCTTGATTTCTGCAATCAGGGCAAAGCCGTCAGCCACTCTGGCCTCCAGCGCGGCGCGAAAACCGCGCGGAGCGGTTTGTGCGGCGGCGCGGGCGTCGAGATCGCCAATCGTGGCGGCTTGCTTACGGCTCGCAACTTCGCCGCGCTTGGTCTCGCAGATTTCGGTAAGTTTGTCGGTCATGCGGCTTTTCCTAAACGCCATGGCCCTAAACGCACTGGCGAGCCGCCGCAATCAGCTTAGCCGGTCGATATCCGCTTCGCTCAGCGAACCTGGGATGACGAAAACCGGGCAGGGGAGTTGGCCCGCCAAGGCCCCGGCGAAATGCGAGACGAGCGGTCCGGGGCCGCCTTCCTTCGCCGCGCCGAGCACCAGCGCGGCAGTTTCGGGATGTTCGGCCAGGTAGTCGCGCACGACTTTCACCCCTTCGCCCTGTTGCACCGAAATCACCGGCATGGCCCCGCCTTCCGACAGGATGCTCCCGGCTGCTGCCGCCGCTGTGGTCTGCGCGCGTTCGCGGGCCTCTTCCTCGATAGTCGCCTGGACGCCGGCGAATGCAACGAACGGCTGCGGCTCCATCAGCGCGATGATATGCAGCACGCCGCCGGTCTTGATCGAGCGGCGCGAGGCGAAGCGCAGCGCCACCAGCGCTTCTTCAGTATCATCCATGATCACCAGATAGACCCGCATCTTTGTGACCCCCCACGCGAGTGGTATCCGCCACATCGCGGCATTGCGCAAGAAGCTTGCCCCGCGCGGTCAATTTGGCCAAAGATCATGCCATGCCCATTGAAATCAAGATGCCGGCGCTCTCGCCGACCATGGAACACGGCACGCTTGCCCGCTGGCTCGTCAAGGTTGGCGACACCGTGCGTTCGGGCGACTTGCTCGCCGAGATCGAAACCGACAAGGCGACGATGGAGTTCGAGGCGGTCGACGAGGGCGAGGTGCTCTCGCTTGCGATGGCTGAAGGCACCCAGAATGTGCCGGTTGGCACGGTGATCGCCACGCTTTCTTCAGAGCAAGGCGAGGGCCCCGCCACAGCAGTTCAAAGCGAGCCGGCCATCGCCGAGGTGCCGCCTCAGGCCTCGCCGGGTGCTCCTGTTGGCGATATCGCCAAGTCTGCCCCCGCCATTCCTGCCATCAAAGGTGACCGTGTGATTGCTTCCCCGCTGGCCAAGCGGCTTGCTGCCGAAACGGGCGTCGATCTTGCCGGGCTGAGAGGCAGCGGACCGGGCGGCCGGATTGTCAGGGCCGATGTCGAGGCGGCCAAGACGGGTGGCGCATTCGCACTGCCTGCCGCTGGGCCTGCCGCTGGGCCTGCTGCTGGGCCTGCTGCGGGCGCTGCACCGGCTGCGACGGGTGAACTGATTTCACCGCTGGCCAAGCGTCTGGCGGCTGAACTTGGCGTCGATCTGGCGCGGGTGAAGGGCACGGGGCCGGGCGGCCGCATCGTCAAGGCTGACGTTGAGGCGGCTGCGGCTGGCGGCGCAGCATCTGCGCCTGCCGAAGCCGCTGCTCCGGATCCGTCCGCAAGCGCTGCGCCAACTGAAATGGCCGAAGAAACCCGCGCCTTGCTCGATCCCCGCATTCCGCACAGCGTCGAGAAGCTATCGGGGATGCGCAAGACCATCGCCAGGCGGTTGTCGCAATCAATGCAGACCGCGCCGCATATCTATCTCACCGTCGATATCCGGCTCGACAAGCTGCTCAGCCTGCGCGGCGAGCTGAACGAAGTGCTAGCGCCGCAGGGCGTCAAGCTGTCGGTCAACGACATGCTGCTCAAAGCACTGGGCAGGGCGCTGATGCTGGTGCCCGATTGCAACGTCGCCTTCGCCGGCAACGAGCTGATCCGCTATGCCCGCGCCGATATTTCGGTGGCAGTCAGCATCCCGGGCGGGCTGATCACACCGATCGTCACCGGGGCGGACTCGCGCAGCCTGTCGTCGATTGCACTGGCTATGAACGATCTTGCGACCCGCGCCAAGGAGGGCAAATTGCGGGCCGAGGAATACCAGGGCGGCACCGCCAGCCTGTCAAACATGGGGATGCTCGGGATCAAGCAGTTCACCGCCGTGATCAACCCGCCGCAAGCGACCATCCTGGCGATCGGCGCGGGCGAAAAACGGCCCTGGGTGATGCCGGACGGCTCGCTGGGCGTGGCCAGCGTGATGTCAGCCACTGGCAGCTTCGATCACCGGGCGGTGGACGGCGCGGATGGCGCGCGGCTGATGGGCGCGTTCCGCGAACTGGTGGAGAAGCCGCTGGGGCTGGTGGCTTGAGGCAATGAGCGAAAGTCCCCCAACCACCGACCCCGTCATTCGCATCGTCGCGATGCCGGCGGATACCAATCCGCACGGCGACATCTTTGGCGGCTGGCTGATGAGCCAGATGGATATCGGCGCGGGCACGGTTGCGATGCGCGTCTGCAAGGGCCGCGCGGTGACCGTGGCGATGGACGGGATGCAATTCCACGCCCCGGTATCCGTGGGCGACGAGCTTTCGGTATATGGCGCGCTGGTCGGCAGCGGACGCACCTCGATGACCATTGCGGTCGAGGCCTGGCGTCGCGACCGGCATGAGAACATTTCGGTCAAGGTCACCGAAGCCAATTTCACATTTGTCGCTATTGATGATGCGGGGCGCCCCAGACCTATCAATAATGGCCCGATCAAGAGCTGAAGGAGTTTCCCTGCGTGTCCGACCCCTATGATCTCATCGTGCTCGGCAGTGGCCCCGGCGGCTATGTTGCGGCGATCCGCGCGGCGCAGCTTGGGCTGAAGACCGCGATTGTCGAGCGCGAGAACCTCGGCGGGATCTGTCTCAACTGGGGCTGCATCCCGACCAAGGCGCTGCTGCGCTCGGCTGAGGTGTTTCACCAGATGAAGCACGCTGCGGACTATGGGCTTTCGGCGGATAATGTGACGGCTGATCTTGCCGCTGTGGTCAAGCGTTCGCGCGGTGTTGCGGGGCAGCTCAACAAGGGCGTCACGCATCTGATGAAGAAGAACAAGATCGACGTGCACATGGGGCAAGGCAAGCTGCTGGGCAGCGGCAAGCTGTCGGTCGAGGCAGATGGCAAAACCAGCGAACTCACCGCCAAACACATCATCATTGCCACCGGCGCGCGCGCCCGCGAGCTGCCGGCTGCCAAGGCTGACGGCAAACGCATGTGGACCTATCGCCACGCCATGGTGCCGACAGAAATGCCGACGAAACTGCTCGTGATTGGCTCAGGGGCGATCGGCATTGAGTTTGCCAGTTTCTACAACGATCTGGGCGCGCAAGTAACCGTGGTCGAGATGATGGACCGCGTCGTGCCGGTCGAAGACGCGGACGTTTCCGCCTTCCTCGAAAAGGCGCTGAAAAAGCAGGGCATGGCCGTGCTGACTTCGGCCAGCATCGGCGCGATCACCGTATCCGACAGCGGCGTCAAGGCGGTGATCAAGGACAAGGACGGCACCGAGGCCACGCATGATTTCAGCCATGTGATTATCGCGGTCGGCATTGTTCCGAACCTTGAGAGCATCGGCGTCGAGGCGCTCAAGATTGAGCTCGACAAGCGGGGTCATGTCCAGACAGATCCCTATGGGCGAACCAACGCGCCCGGTGTCTGGGCCATCGGCGATTGCACCGACGGGCCCTGGCTGGCGCACAAGGCCAGCCACGAGGGCGTCACCGCAGCCGAGGCCATTGCGCAGGAACTGGGCAACCAGGCGGTGCATCCCCATGCCCTCGACCGGGGCAACATTCCCGGCTGCACCTATTGCCACCCGCAGATCGCCAGCGTCGGCATGACCGAAGCCAAGGCCAGGGAAGCAGGGCACGAGGTCAAGGCCGGCACGTTCCCATTCATCGGCAATGGCAAGGCGATCGCGCTTGGCGAGGCGGAAGGCTTTGTGAAAACGGTGTTCGACGCCAAGACCGGCGAACTGCTGGGCGCGCATATGATCGGCGCGGAAGTGACCGAGATGATCCAGGGTTTTGTCATCGGCCGCACGCTGGAGACCACCGAGGCCGAACTGATGCACAGCATCTTCCCGCACCCGACGATCAGCGAATCGATGCACGAATCAGTGCTCGCGGCCTATGGCCGGGCAGTTCACATCTGAACTCAGCGGGGCTGGGCGGCCTGTTGCAGGATATTTTCGAACACCGCGACATGCAGCGGTTCGACAAATTCGCAGCCGACCGCCTTGCCGCGTTGCCAGCAGATCCGCGCGGTGAGCATTGCCAGGCCGGGGATGCGGATGCGCAGCGGCTTGGTCTGCGTCGCATCGGGCAGCCAGGCAATACGAAAGCCGGACTGCGAGATGTCTTCCAGGCGCACCAGTCGCCAGGGGGCAAAGCCCTGCCGCACCTCGCACAGCAACGCGACTTCCGCGCGCTGCGCGGCTTCACGGCTGCAAGCTGTTCCTGTGGGGATCGATTCGTATCGCAAGGTGCCCTCCGCAGCCGGGGATAGTGATGCGGAGTTTCCAATCGGTTAGCGCCTCGTGGTCATTCGGCGCATGGCGTCATCGTCAAAGCGGTGCCAGTGCCCCTTCCTCCGGCTCGCGCTCGGGCGGGCCAAGCAGGGCGGGCTCGAAAATCAGCGCGCAGACCAGCGTCCAGACCAGCGAGATCATCAGGATCAGTCCCATGCTCGCCGTGCCCGGATGCGCGGAGAACCAAAGCGCGCCGAACGCGCTGCCGGTCGCCAGGGCGCTGAATAAAACTGCGCGCGCCAGGCTCGATTGCAACAGATCGCGCGCGCCGCGCCGCCAGGCCATGACGAAATAGATGTGAAAGGCAACGCCGACGCCGAACAGCAGAGGAAAGGCGATGATGTTGGCGAAATTGAGCGGCTGTCCGATCAGCACGCAGCTGCCCAAGGTCAGAAATCCCGAGAGCACCACCGGAGCCAGCGTGAAGGCGACTTCGCGCACCGAGCGCAGCACTGCATAAAGCAGCAGGCTGACCAGGATCAGCGCAAGCACGCCAGCCTGAATGAATGCCCGCGAGATCGTGTTCGCCGCTTCCATGGTGGAAACCGGCATCCCGGTGGCATCGGGCGCCACCTTGCGCACGGCATCGGCAAAGCGGGCGAGCACGGCGTTGTCGGTGCTGTTGCCGCGCGGGGTCAGCTGGACCAGCGCCCGGCCATCCTTGGCGATCCAGTCGGCAACCATTGCGGGCGGCAACGTCTCGCGGGTTACGGCACTGGCCTGCAGCGACAGGCGCAGCTTGTCGAGCGTCACGCCGAGCGGCTGGACCAGCATGATCCCGACCTTCTCGCGCATGTCCGGGCTCGCCTGCGCCAGCCGGTCGAAATCGAGCGCCAGCAGGCCGGCCGCTTTGCCCAATGATCCGCTGTCTGCCGCTGCCAGCCGGCGCAGTTCGGCGGACGCCTTGCCCAGCGCGGCGACCGTGGCCGCATCATCACTTGGCGGAGCGAGATCGAAGGGATTGATCGTCGCATCGAGCAGGAACGCGGCATCCTCGATCAGCGCCAGCTTTTCCGGCTGGCCCCCGGGCACGAAACTGTCGAGCGTGATCGCGTCGTCAACTTCCGGCAAGTTGCCAAGCCGCTCGGCAAGCACGCGCGCGGCATCCTGGTTCGCAGTCAGCACCGACAGCGTGTTGGGCGTGCGCGCCGGATCGGAAATCAGGTCTTGCAGCGCGCGCATCGCCGGGCCGTCGCGGTCGCGCAAGTTGAGCGGGTTGAAATCAAACCGCACCAGCGGCAGCGAAGCGATGCTGAGCAGCATGGCGATGACGAAAGCCCACAGCACTTGCCGCCGGTTGCGCTCCAGCCAGCGGTCAAGCGGGGCGGCACCGGCAAAGCCGACCGGCGCGGCGGGTGCGGCGGGCCGCAGCAACATCAGCAGCGCGGGCAGCAGCGAGAGATTGAGCGCCAGCGCGACGACCATGCCGAACGCCGAAATGATGCCAAGTTCGGCCAACCCGGTATAATCGGTCGGCAGGAATGCCACCAGCGCCAGGCAGATCGCGCCGGCTGCGAGCAGGATCGGCGCGCCCACGCCGACTGCCGCGCGCTCCAGCGCCTCGCGCAAGCCCGCGCCCGCCCAGCGTTCGGCATTGAAACGCACCGAAACCTGGATGCCGAAATCGACCCCGAGGCCGACGAACAGCGGGATGAAAGCGATGGAAATGACATTGAGCGAGCCCGCGGCCGCCAGCCCGCCGGCCAGCGTGATCACGAGCCCCGCCACAATGGTGATCGCGATTGCCCCGGTCGTCTTGGCGCTGTGTGTGGCGAACCACAGCGTCGCCAGCATGGCCAGCGCCATCAGCAAGCCAACCAGGCCGATGTTTTCCTCGATCGAGGCGAATTCCTCATCGCCCAGCGGCGCATCCCCGGTGATGCCGAGCTTGAGGCCGTTTGCCGGCGCGATGCCGAGCTGCGCGGCGTGTTCGCGAATCGCCGCGACGCTGCGCGCGGCTGGCTGCAGGTCGCTGAAATCATAGACCGGCTGGGCAAGGATGATCCGGCGCAGCTGGGGCTTGAAGTCGCCCGAACCGCTGGCGAACAGTTCCTGCCACGAGAACCATGCCGTCTTGCCGGCCAGCCGCGCGGAAATCGCCTGATGCAGCCCGGTCAGCGGTTGCTCCAGCCGTTTCATCGCGGGATCAGCGGGATCGTCGGCCGCGCCGCCCGCCGCCGTCACCAGCGCCTGCGCGACGCCATGCAGCGAAGGATCGAGCGCGAGGCCACCGA
Organism: Novosphingobium sp.; assembly: GCA_031428115.1. GTDB lineage: Bacteria > Pseudomonadota > Alphaproteobacteria > Sphingomonadales > Sphingomonadaceae > Novosphingobium. Next base: position 31,237 of record JANPOS010000065.1, read on the forward strand.
GCAGTGGCTGCGCATCGATCAGTTTCTGGGTGGTTTCCTCCACTTCGCCGAGCGAGACAAACAGCAGCCCGTTGCGGTCGAAGAATTCGCCGCCCTCGGGCTGGGCCACCAGGCTGAAATTAGCCTTGTCCTCGCGCAGCGCCATCGCCAGCCGGCTGGCTGCATCTTCGGCCAGCTCCGCCGTCTTGCCGTCAACGATGATCGCGATGCCGGTGTCGACCCGGGTGAAAGCCCTGCTCAGCGCGGCCTCGTTGCGCCGCCACTGGGTGTCGGGAGAAATCAGCGCGACAGTGTCAGTGCTCATATCGAAATTGCGCGCCGCAAAGAGCCCTGAGCCCAGCACCAGCAGCAGGGCAGCCGCCAGCACGGCCCAGGGACGGCGCGCCGCGAGCGCGACTGCATTTTCAAGAAACCGGGTCAGCATGGCGCTGTCCCATAGAGGCGCGCGGCCAAAAGGAAAAGCAGGGGGCGCGGCAGGCAGTATCATTTCCCCGGCGCTCGCTGTAGTGAGCCGCGCCATGGCACTTGGATTGAGCATGATCTGGTGGGCAGCCCTCGCGCTGAGTGCTGCGGCCTGTGCCTATCGGCTGCTGGCGCTCTGGGCGGTGGCGAGCTGGCGACCGGTCAGCGGGCCGGGCTGGCCCGAGGCAACCAGCGTTACCGTGCTCAAGCCGCTATGCGGGCTGGAAGACGGGCTGGAGGCGGCGCTGGCGAGCTTTCTTGGCCAGCAGACCAGCCAGCCGCTGCGCTTCATTTTCGGCGCGGCGCAGGCCGACGATCCGGCGCTGGCGCTGGCACGGCAGCTGGTGGACAGTTTCCCCGGTTGCACTGCGGAATTCGTGATCGACAGCGCGGTCCATGGCCCCAACCGCAAGGTGAGCAACCTCGTCAACATGGCCCAGCGGGGCCTCGGCGATCTTGTGGTCATCTCAGACAGTGACGTCATCATTCCGCCTGGAGCCTTGCAGGCCGCGATCAATGCCTTGTCTGCCGAAGGGATTGGCGGGGTGACCTCGCTCTATCGCGGCAGACCTGGCATTGTCGGCAGCCTGACGCGCACATTCGGCGCCTGGTATCTTGATTACTGGTCGCTGCCGATGGCCGCCTTGCACGCGCGGCTCGGCGTGCTTGATGTGACTTACGGTCCGTTGACGATTGTGCGCGGCGACGTGCTGCGCCGCGGCGGCGGGCTCAAATCCATCGCTGCTCAGCTCTGCGATGATGCGGCGCTCGGCCGGCTGGTGCTGGCGCAGGGCATGAAGCTCGGCTTTGCGCCGGTGGTGGTCGAAACCCTGGTCAACGATGCTGGCCCGCGCGATCTGTACGCCCATGAGCTGCGCTGGTCGCGCACCGACCGGGGCGAGCATCCCGTCGGCAATCTCGCGACCGTGGTCAGCCACCCCGGGCCATTGCCGCTGTTGCTGCTGCTCCAGCCCGGCTGGATCGCTGCACTCGGGATCGCCCTGCCGGTGCTGCTGCGCTGGGCGCTGGCGCGGCTGGTCGAGCAGCGCTTCGGACGCGCCGCCAGTGCCGCGCGGATCGGACTCTTCGGCGTCTATTTGCGCGATCTGGCTTGCTTTGGCGTCTGGCTGGCGGGATTGACCGCTGCATCGGTGGTATGGCGGGGACAGCGGCTTACCGTAGGCCGTGGCGGCGTACTGGAGTCCGGACAATGAACCCGCGTCTGATTGTGACTGCCGACGATTTCGGCATGTCCCTGGAAGTCAACGAAGCTGTCGAAGTGGCTCACCGGGAAGGCATCCTGACTTGCGCCAGTCTGGTCGTCGCGGGCGACGCTGCCGAAGACGCGGTAAAGCGGGCAAAGCGCATGCCCGCGCTTGGCATCGGGCTGCATCTGGCGATTTTCGGTGCGCGGGCGAGCGCGAAAGGCCGCTCGGTCGTCGCGCCCGATGGCGAGAATCTGGGCTACAATCCAGTGGTCGCGGGCTCGGCGATCATGGTCACTCCCGGCGGCCGCAAGGCGGCCCGGGCCGAGATCGCCGCGCAATTCGAGGCCTATCGCCAGACCGGGCTGGAACTTGGCCATCTCGACGGCCACTGGCACTGCCACCAGCATCCAACCGTGCTGGCGCAGGCGCTTGAAATCGGGGTGCCGCTGGGGCTGAAGGCGGTGCGCATTCCTTATGAGCCTTACGGTTTCTCGCGCCGGGTGACCGGCAAGGGCAAGGCGGGCGCACGGCTGGCCCATGCGGTGTTCGGCCTGCCGCTGACCATGACCATGCGGCTGCAAGCAGCGATTGCCGGGGTTGCGGCCAATGACCGTTTTTTCGGCAAGACCGACGATGGTTTTGTCACCGAGGCTATGCTGGTGAGCCTCGCCGAAAACCTGCCCGCCGGAGTTACCGAACTCGGCCTGCATCCCGCGACCGCCACCTGGGGCGGCGAGCATTGTCCGCCTGCGCATTGGCGCCAGGCCGACGAACTCGCCGCGCTGACCAGCCCGCGGGTGCGCGCGGCGATTGAACGGCGCGGGATTGCGCTGATCCGCTGGGCTGATCTGGCTTGAGCGAGCCTGCACGCCAGAATCTATGGGCACGAAACTGGGGCAGGGCGGCGCTGTGGCTGCTCGCGCTGATTACGCTCGCCGGGCTGTTGCTCGCCTCGGCGAACCTGCGTGGTGTGCTGCTCGAAGCCGCCCGGTTGGTCACGCCGCTCTCGGTGCTCGCGACTTTGCCGGGGCAAGCGGCTGCGGCGCTGCTCTGCGCGGGCGCGCTGTGGGCCTTGAAGCCGGGCGTGGGCTTCGGCTCGTGCTTCATCTCACGGCTGCTGCGCGATGCCAGCGGCAACCTGCCGGTGTCGCTGCCGGGCTCGAGCACGGTGATCGGCGCGCGCGCGTTGGTGCTCGCGGGCGGCGAGACTCGCGCCGCGATCAGCGCCAGCGCGCTCGACAAGATCGCCGAAACCATAGCGCAGTTTCCGTTCATTATCCTCGCTGCGTTCGTGCTGTGGCGCGAGCTGCGCAGCATGATCACGCTGCCCGAATGGACGGTGCTGGCGGTGATTGGCGGGTTCGTCGTGGCCGCGATTGCCGCTGCGGCGCTATGGCGGCGTTTCGGCACAGGCTCACGGTTTGCGGCGCGGATCAGCGACGAATGGCGCAAGCTGCTGGGCGAAGCAAAGCGCCAGCGCGCGGGCTTTCCGCTGTGCGCGGCGCTGCATTTCATCGCCTGGCTGGCAGGCGGGGTGCAGATCTGGATGGCGGCGCTCGCACTGGGCTTCGATCTGACACTCTACGAGGCGATTGCCATCGAAAGCGCGGCCTATGCCGGGCGGGCACTGTTCTTTTTCATTCCCGCCGGGCTGGTCTCGCAGGAGGCGGGGCTGGTTGCGGCCGGGCTGCTGTTTGGCCTCGCACCGGCAGAAGCACTGGCGCTGGGCTTCGTGCTGCGGCTGCGCGACTTGCTGATGGCCGGGGCGTTGCTGTTGTGGCCCTGGCTCGAATGGCGCAAAAAACGTGCTTAGCGGCCGGCTCTTGCCTCAGGTTCAGTCTGCTGGTTCAGACCTTGCGCAGCTTCGAAGGATCGACCATTGGCGACGCCACGCGGTGCATGCGCTTGACTTCCCATTCTGCGGTTTCGGTGGCCTTCTCGTTCTGACGGACGATGAAATCCCCCAGCACCTGCAAACTAATTTCGCAATCAAGCGTAATGCCGAATGATTTGCCGTTGACCCAGGTCACTGTTCCATTTGCATCATAGTCTACAGGGAGACTGACCGTTACCCTCTCGCCAGCCAGCGGCGGCAGGCCCTTTGTTACGGCTCCAATGCCGCGAGGCGATATGTTCCTGATAACGATGTCCCGGCTGCCGAGGCGGCTGCTGAAAAACGAAGCACGGATCAGCCTGAGCTGGCGAAGATCGCGGGAGTACGCATCCGCTGCCACACCACTGCGATCGATAAATGACATCAGTACCTAATACCTCCGCCGATCGCCCCGGCCAGAAACAACGCTCCAACCGCATCGGTAAGCCATGCGATTCTAGTCAGCAAATGGACGTCAGGGTAAAATGGCGGATGAGGATTGATTTTCCGTTAAGCAAGACTGGATACATGCCAGGCCTTGCACCAACCGCACCATGGTCTGCTCTTGCTCGTCCCGCCAATTGAAACTCTGCTGCCCGCAGCCGGCCCTCCTTCAGTTCAGAATTTCCACAGTCTTCCCGGAATATCCTCCCATTGAACGATAGAGCGCGATTTGTGAGAACAGCCGTTCCTGCCAGCCGACAACCTGTGCATCTTCGGCATCGCTCAGTGACGTTTGCGCGTCAAGAACGCTGAGTAGGTCTTCTTCGCCTTCGATGAATCGCACGTTTGCGAGCCGGCCAGTGAGCCGGGCTTCCTCGACGATGGAATCAAGCAGCTTCGCGCGTTCTGCCGACCGCTGGCCGGCGCTTCGAGCGTCTTCCACTTCGGCCAAGGCAGTAAGGATCCTCTGGCGGTAACGCTCGACGACCTCCACCTGAACTGCCGAAGCAAACTGAAGAGCGCTTTCCAAACGTCCGCGGCTAAATATCGGTGCAAGCAGCGAGGACCCGATGTTCAGGCTCTTGCCGAGCGGAGTGCTGGTTGCCGTCTCGAGCAATCCCTGCATGCTGATGTTGATTTGCGGAAGGAAGGCGGCCCGGGCCTGGGCAACATCGCCCTTCGCCGCCTCGATCAAGGCCTCCGAGGCGCGCAGATCGGGACGGGCGGCAAGCAGTTCGCGCGGTGCCGGCGGGCTGAGCTGCGGGATCGCCATGCTGTCGAGGCTATCGGGCTCGCTGGAAAACCGCGGCGCTTCGGCGCCGGTCAGTATGGCCAGGGCTGTTCGCGTCTGGTTCAGCGCTTCAAGCAGGCGCGAAGACCTTTCCCGCAAATTCAGCAGTCGAATCGCCTGAAGGCCCTGATCAACCCGTGTCGCGTCTCCTTCCGCCGAGCGCAGGCGGATCACCCGGTCAAGTTCGACGGCACGCGCAATATTGGTGTCGAGAATGGCAATCCGCCGGGCTAGCGCGGCACGTTGTACATAGGCCTGCGCCAAATCGGCTTCGATTGCCAGGGATATGGCAGCCCGTTCCAGTTCGGCCGCGCGCGCTCGAGACAAGGCAGCGCGTTTGCCCGCGCTAAGCCGGCCAAAAAGATCAAGTTCGAAGTCGACATCGAGCCGGGCGAATGCGTCCTTGAAATCGAGCGCGCTGCTCGCACTGCTATTGAACCGCCGATTGGCACCTGCCGACAGAGTGACTTCCGGAAGAGTGGCCTGACGCGCCGCG
>JANPOS010000066.1:0-12978 GCA_031428115.1 Novosphingobium sp.
CAGGAAGACGTCACGAAATTCCTCGAGCCGATGGCCGGTCTCGGCGACGATCCGCTCGGCTCGATGGGCACCGACACGCCCATCGCCGTGCTGTCGAACCGCAGCCGGCTGCTCTACGACTATTTCAAGCAGAACTTCGCCCAGGTCACCAATCCGCCGATCGATCCGATCCGCGAGGAGCTGGTGATGAGCCTGGTCTCGATGATCGGCCCGCGGCCCAACCTGCTTGGTCACGATGCCGGCAGCCACAAGCGGCTCGAAGTCGATCAGCCGATCCTGACCAACGATGACATTGCCAAGATCCGCTCGGTTGAGACGGCGCTCGATGGCGCGTTCCGCACCCAGACCATCGACATCACCTGGCCCGCTGACGCCGGCGCTGCCGGGCTCGAGGCGGCGGTCAGGGACATGTGCTGGGCGGCGACCGAGGCGGTGCTGGCCGACAAGAACATCCTGATCCTGTCGGACCGCGCGCAAGGGCCGGACCGGGTGCCAATGCCCGCGCTGCTGGCCACTGCGGCCGTGCATCATCACCTCGTCCGCCAGGGGTTGCGGATGCAGACCGGGCTGGTCGTCGAGACCGGCGAAGCGCGCGAAGTGCACCATTTCTGCGCGCTGGCGGGCTATGGCGCAGAAGCGATCAATCCCTATGTCGCGCTCGAAACACTGGAAGAAATCCGCCTGCGCCGCGAGCTGCCGCTTACCGCTTACGAGGTGCAGAAGAACTACCTCAAGGCCATCGGCAAGGGTGTGCTCAAGGTCATGTCCAAGATGGGCATCTCGACCTACCAGTCCTATTGCGGCGCGCAGATTTTCGACGCGGTCGGGCTTTCGACCGCATTCGTCAATGCCTACTTCACCGGCACGGCAACCAGCATCGAAGGCGTCGGCCTGGCGCAAGTTGCCGAAGAGAGCGTGCGGCGCCACTCGGCGGCCTATGGCGACAACCCGATCTACCGCAACATGCTCGATGTCGGCGGCATGTATGGCCTGCGCCTGCGCGGCGAGCAGCATGCCTGGACGGCCGAGAACATCGCCAGCCTGCAACATGCGGTGCGCGGAAACGTGCCCGACAAATATCGTGAATTCGCCCAGTCGATCAACGACCAGTCCAGCCGTATGCTCACCATTCGCGGGCTGATGGAGCTCAAGCCCGCCGACAAGCCGCTCGACATTGCCGAGGTCGAGCCTGCGGTCGACATCGTCAAGCGGTTCGCCACCGGGGCGATGAGCTTCGGCTCGATCAGCCGTGAGGCGCACACCACGCTGGCCATCGCGATGAACCGCATCGGCGGAAAATCGAACACCGGCGAAGGCGGCGAGGAAGTGGACCGGTTCGTGCCATTGCCGAGTGGCGATTCGATGCGTTCGGCGATCAAGCAGGTCGCCTCGGGGCGTTTCGGCGTGACGACGGAGTATCTGGTCAACAGCGACGATATCCAGATCAAGATGGCACAAGGCGCAAAGCCCGGCGAGGGCGGCCAGCTGCCCGGCGACAAGGTCGACAAGATCATCGGCAAAGTGCGCCATTCGACCCCCGGCGTCGGGCTGATCTCGCCGCCGCCGCATCATGACATCTATTCGATCGAGGATCTGGCGCAGCTGATCCACGACCTGAAGAATGTGAACCCCAAGGCGCGGATTTCGGTCAAGCTGGTCTCCGAGGTTGGCGTCGGCACGGTTGCCGCGGGCGTGTCCAAGGCGCGCGCCGATCATGTCACGATCTCGGGCTATGAAGGCGGCACCGGCGCATCGCCGCTGACCTCCTTGACCCACGCCGGATCGCCCTGGGAAATCGGCCTGGCCGAGACTCAGCAGACCTTGCTGCTCAACAACCTGCGCAGCCGCATCGCGGTGCAGGCCGATGGCGGCATCCGCACCGGGCGCGACGTCGCAATTGCCGCGCTGCTCGGCGCCGACGAGTTCGGCTTTGCCACCGCGCCGCTGATCGCGGCGGGCTGCATCATGATGCGCAAGTGCCATCTCAATACCTGCCCGGTCGGCGTCGCAACGCAAGACCCGGTGCTGCGCGCGCGCTTCACCGGCCAGCCCGAACATGTCATCAACTACTTCTTCTTCGTGGCGGAAGAGCTGCGCCACATCATGGCCGCGATGGGCTTCCGCACCATTGGCGAAATGGTCGGCCGGGTTGACCGGCTCGATAGCCGCGCCGCAGTGTCGCACTGGAAGGCGCAGGGCATCGACCTTGGCAAGCTGCTGCACCAGGTGCCGCTGGGCGATGGCCCGTCGCTGGGCTGGTCGGGTACGCAGGATCACGGCCTTGAAGCCGCGCTGGACAATGAACTGATCGCTGCCAGCGCCGATGCGCTGGAAAGCCGCCAGCCGGTGCGCATCGAGCGCAAGGTGATCAACGTCAACCGCACGGTCGGCGCGATGTTGTCGGGCGACGTCGCCCGCCGCTATGGCCATGCCGGCCTGCCGGACAACACCATCCACGTGACCTTGACGGGCGTCGCCGGGCAGAGCTTTGGCGCCTGGCTGGCCCACGGCGTCACGCTCGATCTGACCGGCGATGCCAACGACTATGTCGGCAAGGGGCTCTCGGGCGGGCGCGTGATCGTGCGCCAGCCGGGGCATGTCGCCCGCGAGGCCAGCGAGAACATTATCGTCGGCAACACTGTGCTCTATGGCGCGATTGCCGGCGAGGCGTTCTTCAACGGGGTCGCCGGTGAACGTTTCGCGGTGCGCAATTCAGGCGCGGTCGCGGTCGTCGAAGGCACCGGGGACCATGGCTGCGAATACATGACCGGCGGCGTGGTCGTGGTGCTGGGCAAGACCGGGCGCAATTTTGCCGCGGGCATGTCGGGCGGCATTGCCTATGTCTATGACGAGCACGGCCAGTTCGCCGACCAGTGCAACCAGGCGATGGTCGATCTGACGCCGATCTCGCCGACACGCGACGACGAGGCCAATGACCTTGGGGGCACCAGCCGCCCGCAGCAGCGCACCAACGGCGTCGACGATGCCGGGATGGGTGACATGCTGCGGCATGATGCCGAGCGGCTGCGCGTGCTGCTCGAGCGCCACCACCTCCACACCGGCTCGAAGCGCGCGCGTGCGCTGCTTGACGACTGGCACACGGCGCTGGGCAAATTCGTCAAGGTCATGCCGCGCGACTACGCCCGCGCGCTTGGGCAACTCGAGGCAGAACGGCTCGAAGCCGCTTCCGTCGCAGCCGAATGACCATGTTTTCTTTTCTCGTCTTTGCCGCGAAGGCGGGAACCCACCTCCTGCCCCCGCTAGGGCATCATGCGCTTGATCTGCACCAGCGCTTCGTCATTGCGAGCGCAGCGAAGCAATCCAGAGCCGCGCAAACCGCCCTGGGTTGCTTCGCTGCGCTCGCAATGACGAATGATTCTGATTTCCTGCAAAATGGTTTAGTGGGCACGTCACGGAGCTGGGTCTCTGTCTTCGCGGGGACGACGATCGTTTTTGTTGATGGGGTGAATTGATGGGCAAGGAAACCGGCTTTCTCGAGCTGGACCGCAAGGACCGCGGCTATCGCCCGGTCGCTGAGCGCGTGAAGCACTACAAGGAATTTGCAGTTCCGCTGGCCGAGGGTGCGCTCAAGGCGCAGGCCAGCCGCTGCATGAATTGCGGCATTCCTTATTGCCATAATGGTTGCCCGGTGAACAATATCATCCCGGATTGGAACAATCTGGTCTATGAGGGCGATTGGCAGAACGCGCTGGAAGTGCTGCATTCGACCAACAATTTCCCCGAATTCACTGGCCGCATTTGCCCGGCGCCCTGCGAGGAGAGCTGCACGCTCAACATCCAGGACCAGCCGGTGACGATCAAGAGCATCGAGTGCGCGATTGTCGACAAAGGGTGGGAAAACGGCTGGATCACGCCGCAGGTTGCCGCGAAGCGCACCGGCAAGAGCGTTGCTGTGGTGGGCTCGGGCCCGGCGGGCCTCGCCGCTGCCCAGCAGCTCGTCCGCGCCGGCCATTCGGTCACGCTGTTCGAGAAGAGCGACCGCGTCGGCGGGCTGATGCGGTATGGCATTCCCGACTTCAAGATGGAAAAGCACCTGATCAACCGCCGCATGGTGCAGATGCAGGCCGAAGGCGTCGAGTTCCGCACCTCGACCGAAGTCGGCGTCACGGTGTCGGTCGCCAGCCTCAAGGAAAACTTTGACGCGGTGGTGCTTTCGGGCGGCGCGGAAGACGCGCGCTGGCTGGAAATTCCAGGCTCCGAGCTGCCCGGCGTGCGCCTCGCGATGGAATTCCTGACGCAACAGAACAAGCGCAACGCCGGCGACGATGAATTGCGCGCCGCGCCGCGCGGTTCGCTCACCGCAACCGGCAAGCATGTCGTGGTGATCGGCGGCGGCGATACCGGCTCTGACTGCGTCGGCACCTCGATCCGTCAGGGTGCCAAGTCGGTGACGCAAATCGAGATCATGTCCAAGCCGCCGGAAATGCCCGACAAGGCGATGACCTGGCCCGACTGGCCGCTGCGGCTGCGCACCTCGTCGAGCCACCAGGAAGGCGTTGACCGTGACTGGTCGATCCTGACCAAGCGGGTGGCGGGCGAAAACGACGTGACGGGTCTCGAATGCGTTCGCGTCGAATGGATCGGCGGCCAGATGCAGGAAGTGCCCGGCAGCGAGTTCACCCTTGAGGCCGAGCTGATCCTGCTCGCCATGGGTTTCCTCGGCCCCCGCAAGCAGGGCATGCTCGATCAGGCCGGCGTCGAACTCGATGCGCGCGGCAATGTCGCGGCCAACGTGATCGATTATCGCACCAGTGACCCGCAGATCTTCGCTTGCGGCGACATGCGGCGCGGGCAGAGCCTGGTTGTCTGGGCAATCCGTGAGGGCCGGCAGGCCGCGCGCGCGGTGGACGAGATGCTGATGGGGGTCAGCGAGCTTCCCAGGTGAGGGCTTCCCCCGCCCAGATCGACCCCTTCCATGCCATTGCCATTGGCGCGCTGGCCCACCGGCTCGCCGCCGAGGGTCGTTCGGTCATCCACATGGAATACGGCCAGCCCTCCACAGGTGCTCCTGTCGCAGCGATTGCGGCGGCGCACCGGGTGCTCGACAGCGATCCTTTGGGCTACTGGGAAAGTCCCGGCCTGAAACAGCGGATCGCAGTTTCTTATGCCGAGGATCACGGGGTCGCCGTTGCCCCCGAGCAAGTGATCCTCACCTGCGGCGCCTCGCCCGCTCTGCTGCTCGCGCTCAATACGCTGTTCGCGCCGGGCGACCGGGTGGCGCTGGCGCGGCCGGGCTATGTTGCCTATCGCAACACGCTCAAAGCGCTGCACATCGAGCCGGTCGAGATCGAATGCGGCGAGGCGGCGCGGTTTCAACTGACCGCCGCTGCGCTCGCCGGGCTCGATCCCGCGCCCCACGGCGTCATCATCGCCAGCCCCGCCAACCCGACCGGCACGGTGATCGCGCGCGCGGAAATGGCAGCAATTGCCGAGCTTTGTGCCGCGCGCGGGATCCGCATCGTCTCGGATGAGATCTATCATGGGCTCAGCTATGTCGGACCGGTCGATTCGATCCTCCGCTTCGCGCCTGATGCGCTGGTGGTGAATTCCTTCTCCAAATACTTCAGCATGGTCGGCTGGCGGCTGGGCTGGCTGGTGGTGCCGCCCGAACTGGTCGGCGCGGCGCGCGCGCGGATGGGCAACCTGTTCCTCACCGCGCCCAGCCTTTCGCAGCACGCCGGGCTGGTCGCGTTCGATTGCCACGACGAGCTGGAAAGCCATGTCGCAGCCTATGCGCGCAACCGCGAACTGATGCTGGCGGCGCTGCCGGCAATGGGCCTCACCCGCATCGCTCCGCCCGACGGCGCGTTCTACATCTATGCCGACGTCGGCCATCTGACGCAGGACAGCCTGGGTTTCTGCCGCCAGTTGCTCGAGGAAACCGGCGTCGCGACTGCGCCGGGGATCGATTTCGATCCGGTGGATGGAGGCCGCTTCGTGCGCTTCAGCTTTGCGGTTTCGACGGCTGAAGTGGCAGAGGCACTGGCGCGGCTGGGGCCGTGGCTGGCGGCGCAGGCCCGATGACCCGCCCGGAAATCCGCCACACCGGATCGTGCCACTGCGGCGCGGTGCAGTTCGCCATCACCAGCACCTTTCCCGAGCTGACCATGTGCGATTGTTCGATCTGCCGGCGCAAGAACGCGTTGATGGTCCAGGTGCACGAGAGCCGCTTCGAGTTGCTCGCGGGGGCAGAGAGTCTGACCGAATATCAATGGCATACCCGCACCGCGCGGCACTTTTTCTGCAAGACGTGCGGCATCTATCCGTTCCACAGGAAACGGGTCGCGCCCGATTCTTATGGTGTGAACGTGTTCTGCCTCGATGACTTCGAGCCCGAGGGAATTCCAGTGCGCCGGGCGGACGGCAAGGGGATGCGCTGACAAGGTCAAGGTCGCGAGAGAACAATCGCTCTCCTCTCCGCCGGGGCGGGGCCTTCAGGTCTGATACAAACTGCCGTTCCTGCTGACTCGTCATTGCGAGGAGCGAAGCGACGCGACAATCCAGGGGCGGCGTTAACCGACCTGGATTGCTTCGGCCTTTGGCCTCGCAATGACGAAGATTTGGGTCTTTTCAATGGGCGGTTGGTCGGAGAGCATTCCTACCAGCGCAGCCCTTCGCTGTTGGGCACATAAGGCCGCTCGTAGCACGGGTCCTCGCCGTCCCAGCGCGCCTTGAGGAAGCCTTTGACGTTGTCCGAGAACACCCAGCTGGCATCGCAATCGGCGGTCATCTCGATGGTGCATTTGCGCACCAGCATCCGCCATTCGCCATTTCTGCGTTCCAGCCGGTCGAGATAGCGGCCCATGGCGATGGTCGTGGTCTTGTTGTCGAGCCAGGACAGCCCGCCGACCACATAGCTTTCGCAGTGCGCGACATCGCCGTCCAGATCACAGACGTGGTTGGTGATGTTGTGGCTGGTCATGTGGAAATTCATTTTGTGGCCCAGGTTCGCCCGCCTGGCATAGTCGGGAACACTGGTGATCACCGCGCCGTGTTCATCGACCCCGTCCTCCCACCAGCAGGCCTCGATTGCGGCCACATCCTGCCGGTCGCGCGCGCGGCTTTCGCGGACGATGCAGTCGCGGATGTCCTGGCGGTCCTTGATCTCCTGCACTGCGGCTTTCAGCGCTGCGAGTTCCTGTTCGATGGTCATGGTTCTGTTCTCCCGAGTGTTGAAATTATAGCTGCCAATCAATTGCCCCGCGCCCATTTCCTTCGAGAAACGCGTTGGCCCGGCTGAAATGCCGGCAACCCCAAAATCCCTTGTAGGCGGAAAGTCCGCTTGGGTGCGGCGCAGTGAGGACGAGGTGACGACTGGCGTTCAGATCAGCGATGCGCCCGCCTTTTTTCTGAGCCGGCTTCCCCCACAGCATGAAGACGCAGCTTTCCTGCTTTGCGGCAACGGCCGCGACCACTGCATCGGTGATCACTTCCCAACCCAGATTCGCGTGCGAATGCGCCACGCCTCGTTCCACGGTCAAAACATCGTTGAGCAGCAACACGCCTTGCCTCGCCCAGCTTTCCAGATCGCCATGGCCGGGCGCGGCGAGGCCAAGATCGCTGTCCAGCTCCTTGTAGATATTGACGAGGCTGGGCGGCACTTTGACGCCGCGCGCCACCGAGAAACTCAGTCCGTGCGCCTGCCCCGGCCCATGGTAGGGGTCCTGCCCCAGGATCACCACTTTGACCGCATCAAGCGAGGTGAGCGCCAGCGCCGCAAGCCGGCTGCCGCGCGGCGGATAAATGTGCTTGCCGGCAGCTTCTTCGGCCGTCAGGAAGCCGCCCAGCCGCCGTGCCGCAGGCGTCGTCAGCACCGGCTCCAGCGCCGCGTGCCAGCTATCGGGGACTGCATCACTGTCGGCCATCCGGTTCTCCTGATCAGTTCTGGCCTGTTGCTTGCCGGACCTGCCTCGCCTAAGCACGCAGGCGATGGCTGTCCACTTTCACGAAGACGATCTCCCCGCCGGAGTTCTCGCGCCCGGTGCGGTTGCGGTCGATACCGAAACCATGGGGCTGATTACCCCGCGTGACCGGCTGTGCCTGTTGCAGATTGCCGATGGGCAGGGCGATGAGCATCTCGTGCGGTTTGCGCCGGGCAGTGCCTATGCCGCGCCAAACCTGCGGGCCGTGCTCGCCGATCCGGCGCGGCTCAAGCTCTACCACTTTGCCCGGTTCGATCTCGCGGCGATCGAGCACTACCTCGGCGTCGTTGCCGCGCCGGTGTTCTGCACCAAGATCGCCAGCAAGCTGGTGCGCACTTACACCGACCGGCATGGGCTGAAGGATCTGGTGCGCGAGCTGCTTGGCAAGGAAGTTTCGAAACAGCAGCAGTCGAGCGACTGGGGCGCGGCCGAACTCATCGAGGCCCAGCGCGACTATGCCGCCTCCGACGTGCGCTATCTGCACGAAATGCACGGCATCCTCGTCGAGCGGCTGGCGCGCGAAGGGCGCACGGATCTGGCACAGGCTTGCTTCGATTTCCTGCCGGCGCGCGCGCGGCTGGATCTGGCGGGTTGGCCCGATCATGACATTTTCAGCCACGAATCGGCCTGATCGGGTCTTATGACAATTGCCGCCGACCAGATGCGCGACCGCCGCCGGCTGTTTGCGCTGCCTGGCGGTTTTCACGACCGGCTGGTGCGGTTTCTTGCCACGGCTCTGCCGGCTGCCATCGGGGTTATTGCCGCAGTGATGATCCTGTCGCCGCTCAGCCCGCGCGGCGAAATCAGTTTTCTGCTCGACCGCCACAAGGTCGCCATCGCGCCCGAGCGCATCCGGGTTGCCAATGCGACCTACCGGGGCCGCGATGCCGACGGGCGGCCGTTTGCGGTCATCGCCGGCAGCGCGGTGCAAGTGAAGGCGGGCGATCCGGTGGTGCGCATGACCGATCTTGCCGCATCGCTGGTCATGGCCGAAGGTCCGGCGCGGCTCACTGCGCCTGACGGACAGTACGATTTCGACCGCGACACCGTCACCGTCAACGGCCCGGTGACGTTCTCGACCAGCGATGGCTACCGGCTGAGCGCGAGCGGAGTGACCATCGACATGAAGAACCGCCGCGTCTCCGGCACCGGCGGAATTTCAGGCGAGGTTCCATCTGGCACTTTCTCCGCAGGCGGCATAAGAGCCGATCTGGTCGAACGCACGGTTTCGCTCGATGGCAACGCCCGGCTGCGCATGGTGCCGGGCAGAGTGAGGATGCCCTGATGGCGGAACGCATTGTGATGGTGAAGACATTGCGCTCTGGCATGGCCGGTTTTGCCGTCGGCGCGGCGCTGGTCGCGCTGGGCGCGGCGGCGCAGGGCCTCAGTGGTTTCAACACCGATGCGCCGGTCAACTATGCCGCCGACCGGATCGAGCTGCAGGACAAGCAGCAGCGCGTCGTGCTCTCGGGCAATGTCGATATCACCCAGGGCGATCTCAGGCTGCGCGCCGGGCGCACCACGGTGGCTTACACCGATGCCGGCGCGCTCAAGATCCAGCGGCTCGATGCTACCGGCGGCGTGGTCGTCACGCGCGGCAGCGAGACCGCGCGGGGCGATGTCGCGATCTATGATTTCAACCGCCGGATCATCACGCTGGCCGGCAATGTCGCGCTCAATCGCAGCGGCGATACGCTGAACGGCGGGCGGCTGGTGATTGATCTGGCGAGCGGCGTGTCCAGTGTCGACGGGCGCGGCGGCGGCTCGGCAGCGGGCGGCGGCGGTGGCGGGCGCGTCACCGGCTCGTTCTCGGTGCCCAAGCGCAACTGACGCGGGCACGATGACCGCAAGTTCAGGCAAGGTTGCGCTGGTAACCGGGATAACCGGGCAGGACGGCGCCTATCTGGCGCGGCTGCTGCTCGAGAAGGGCTACACCGTCCACGGCATCAAGCGGCGTTCGTCATCGTTCAACACCGCGCGGATCGAGGATATCTACCAGGATCCGCATGTCGAGCACCAGCGGCTGATCCTGCACTACGGCGACCTGACTGACGCCACCAACCTGATCCGCATCGTCCAGGAAAGCCAGCCTGACGAGATTTATAATCTCGCGGCGCAGAGCCATGTCCAGGTCAGTTTCGAATCGCCTGAATATACCGCCAATGCCGATGGGCTGGGCACGCTGCGGCTGCTCGAGGCGATCCGCATTCTGGGGCTGGAAAAGAAAAGCCGCTTTTATCAGGCTTCTACCTCGGAACTTTATGGCCTTGTGCAAGAAGTTCCGCAGAGCGAGACCACGCCGTTCTATCCGCGTTCGCCCTATGGCGTTGCCAAGCTCTATGGCTACTGGATCACGGTGAACTACCGCGAGGCCTATGGCATCCATGCCTCGAACGGCATCCTGTTCAACCACGAAAGCCCGGTGCGTGGCGAGACTTTCGTCACCCGCAAGATCACCCGCGCCGCCGCCGCGATTGCGCTGGGCCGACAGGACAAGCTGTTCATCGGCAATCTCGCTGCCCGGCGCGACTGGGGCCATGCGAAGGAATATGTCCGGGGCATGTGGCTGATGGTCCAGCAGGACCAGGGCGACGACTATGTGCTGGCGACCGGCGAGACCACGGCAGTGCGCGATTTTTGCACCTGGTCGTTCGAGGATGCTGGGATCGACATTGAGTTTCGTGGGCAAGGCGCTGAGGAAAAAGGCTTTTGCCGCAAGACCGGCAAGTGCCTTATCGAAGTCGATCCGCGCTATTTCCGGCCCACCGAGGTTGATCTGCTGATCGGCGATGCCAGCAAGGCGCGCGACAAGCTGGGCTGGCAGCACGAGACTTCGGCGCGCGAGTTGGCGCGCGAGATGGTCGCCGCCGACATGGCGATAATGCGCGACGCCGTGCTCTCGCGGGGCGGCTGATGTTTTCGCTTAGCGGCAAGCGGGTTTACGTCGCCGGGGATCGCGGCATGGTCGGCGCGGCGCTGGTCCGGCGGCTGGCGCGCGAGGATTGCGAAGTGCTTGTTGCGCCGCGCGGGCTGGATTTGCGCGAACAGGCCGCGTCGCGCGACTGGTTTGCCGCCAATCGGCCTGACGTGGTGCTGGTCGCCGCCGCAAAAGTCGGCGGGATTGCCGCGAACGATGCCTATCCCGGAACATTCCTCTATGACAACCTGATGATCGAGGCGAATGTCATTGATGCAAGCCGGAATTCTGGTGTTGCCAAACTGCTGTTCCTCGGCTCATCGTGCATCTATCCCCGGCTGGCGCCGCAGCCGATTGGCGAGGACGCGCTGCTCACCGGCCCGCTCGAACCGACCAACGCATGGTATGCGATTGCCAAGATCGCAGGCATCAAGCTGTGCCAGGCCTATCGCCGGCAATATGGCTGCGATTTCATCAGCGCCATGCCAACCAACCTCTATGGCCCAGGCGATAATTATGACCTCGCGACCAGCCATGTCTTGCCCGCGCTGCTGCGCAAGGTGCATGAGGCGAAACTGGCGGGTGCGCCGTCGATCACCCTGTGGGGCACCGGCACGCCGCTTCGCGAATTCCTGCATGTCGACGATCTGGCCGACGCCTGCATCTTCCTGCTTCAGCGTTATTCGGACGAGGGTCATATCAACGTTGGCTCAGGGCATGACCTGTCGATCCTTGACCTGGCCTCGCTGATCTGCCGGATCGTCGGCTATGAGGGCAAGATCGAGCACGACCTGACCAAGCCCGACGGCACTCCGCGCAAGCTGATGGACTCAGGCCGGCTTGCCGCGATGGGCTGGCGTCCGCAGATTGGCCTGGAGCAAGGCATCGCCGGGGTTTACCGCAGCTTGGCCGCAGGCGAAGAGGGCGCGCGGCGATGAAATTTGGGCCAAAAGACTTGGGAGCCCACTGATGTTTGGCAACACTTATGCGGGCAAGCGCGTGTTCCTCACCGGCCACACCGGCTTCAAGGGTTCGTGGCTCAGCCTGTGGCTTGAGCGCCTCGGGGCGGAAGTCACGGGCTATGCCCTGCCGCCAGTGACTGAGCCCAGCCTGTTCGAGCGCGCAGACATTGCCAAAGGCATGCGCCACATCGAGGGCGATGTGCGCGATGCCGCCGCGCTGGAGCGCGCACTGGGTGAGGCTGCGCCGGACTTCATCTTCCACCTCGCCGCGCAGCCGCTGGTGCTCGAAAGCTATGCCGCACCTGCCGAAACTTTCGCCACCAATGTCACCGGCTCGATCAACCTGATGGAAGCGATCCGCAAGAGTGCCACCCGCGCCGCCGTGGTGATGGTGACCACCGACAAGGTCTATCTCAACCGCGAATGGGAACACGGCTACCGCGAGAATGACGCGCTGGGCGGGCATGATCCCTACAGCGCCAGCAAGGCGGCGATGGAGATCGCGGTGGCGTCATGGCGCGACAGTTACTTCGCACCCGCCCGCGCCGCCGCCCACGGCGTGCGCATGGCCTCGGCGCGCGCGGGCAATGTCATCGGCGGCGGCGACTGGTCGGCCAACCGGCTGATCCCCGATCTGGTGCGCGCGCTGCCGAAGAACGAGATGCCGGAACTCCGCAATCCCGGCTCGCTCAGGCCGTGGCAGCACGCGCTGGAACCGCTCGGCGGCTATCTGCTGCTTGGAGCCAGGCTGGCGGGCGAGGGCGGTGAGGCGTTTGTGGGCGCCTGGAATTTCGGCCCCCAGCCAACCGACGTGCGCAATGTCGGCGAACTCGCCGGCGCGATGCTGGCGCGCTGGGGACGGCCCGGCTGGAGCGCGGTGAGCGATCCCGATGCGCCGCACGAGGCAGGGCTGCTGCGCCTCTCGATCGACCGGGCGGTGGCGCGGCTCGGCTGGAGCCCGGTGTGGGATTTCAATGAGACCGTCGCGCGCACTGCCGACTGGTATCGCGGTGTCGAGGCCGGCGAAGCATCAGCGCGCGCGGCTTGCCTTGCCGATCTCGATGCCTATTGCAGCGCCGCCGGCTGGGCACAGGACTAGGAACAGGCTTCACATGACTGAATATGATCGCTCGAACCGCTATTCGATCCAGAAGCG
>JANPOS010000067.1:0-82597 GCA_031428115.1 Novosphingobium sp.
ACCGCATTTGAGCGCATGGACGATCCCGCTTAAAACCCGGCGATCATCAACCCGCTTCATGCCGCGCACATCGGTTGGCAAAAGCGGCGCGATACGCTCCCATTGCGCATCAGAAAACCAAAAGAAATCAGACATTTTCAACGCCTCCTCGCAAAAGCCGTTGAATCATATTCCGAGCAGATTGGGAATCCTGTTATTGGGTCCGGACCCTAGAAAATTGGGTTTTCCTCGACCCAACGGTGCGCCCGCGCCCGTCTTGCTCTTTGGATTGATCTTCGACATGAGCGATTCTCTCTCACACAAACAAACATGAGCGCAAAAGCGCCGATGGCTGAGTAGTGTGAGGCGGGGCGCCAAGCTCAAAGCCTTGGCCGTCGGAAATATTGCTTCCGGCCTCCGCCGAATGCTTCCGAGAACGCTCGTGTCTGCCGCATCTTCCAAAGAAGGATGCCGTGCCTCGGTGCTCCTTATGCTGTCGCTGGATGAGCAAGTCTACCCTGCGCCATCAGGAAACAGGTTTTTCCAACGTTTCGTCAGACCACTGCGCTCCGCAAAGGCAGTCTGCGTCAGCCCGAGAGCGTCTCCGCACTCAGCCAGCGATTTATCCGTTCTTCGTCGCAAAACTCTCCGTATGGGCAGCATTTTTTTCCGTCAGCGCATCAACAAAAGACCCGGGTCCGCCGGCGAAAAGGCGCCGTTTCCTGGCATTCGGCGTCTTTAGGGGCCTCGGTATTCGAAGTTCAAATTGAGCACGAACACGGAGAATCGGAAAAACTGGACACAGAGACTGAGAGAGAGGTTCGCAGCTGACTGGTTCCACCGCCAATTCTTTTGTCAGCCGAGAGCCCTGCCGGACAGGTGCTGACCCTAACCCAGGGTCGCAGGTTTGAGCGCGGATGGTTCGCCCGGCGCCGCGCCGGCCAGCACGATGCGCTGCATCACCCGGGCCTCGTTATAGTCGGGCACAGCATAGTGCTGGACACTGCGATTGTCCCAGAAAGCGATGTCGCCTGCCGACCACTTCCAGCGCATGGTGAATTCTGGCCGCTGGATATGGCGAAACAACATGGCGAGAATGGCTGCGCTTTCCGCAGGCGCGAGCTCGACGATGCGGGTGGTGAAACACTCGCTGACATAGAGCCCTTTACGGCCCGACTCCGGGTGGGTCAGGACGACTGGATGGGTGTGGTCGCCGCCGTGCCGCTGCTCATAGTCGGCGAGGAAAATGGAGCCGTATTCCTGCATATCAGCGGCGGTCGGTTTGATCGAATGGACCGCGGTCAGGCCAACCAGCATGTGCTGGACCGGATCGGAAAGTGCGTCCCAGGCGGCATACATGCTCGACCAGCAGGTATCGCCGCCAAACTTAGGGGGGGCCGCAGCGCGCAATGCGGTGGCGATCGGCGGCCGGGCAAGCGAGGTGGTGTCGGCGTGCCATGTGGCGGTTGAATAGCGGCTGGCGGACATGTCCGCGGTCTGGACATCGCTCGGCCGGTCGTCAGCGGATCCCTTGATCTCTTCCTTTTGCGGCTGGCCGAAATTTTCGAGGAATGCCCAGAACTGCTCGAGGCTGGTGTCCTGCTGGCGGAAGAATATCACACCATGATCGACGAGCGCCTGGCGCACCAGGGCGACCACTTGCGGTGCCTGCGGCTCGCGAAGATCAATCCCGCCAATCACTGCTCCGATATTCCCGGTGATCCGCTCCAGCGTGATCTCGCCTGTAACACTCATGGTGTCTGTCTCCCATTCCCTCGGACCAGCGCCCAGCGGCCCCTTGTTGCCTTACGTCATACACGGCGCGGGCCAAACCGCCAGACTGGCGCAACCCTGCCGATTGCGCAGCTGGCGCGTGCGGATGGCCGGTGTTGCTGACCGGATGCGAATGCCAAAATCAATCGACGAGGTTCTGCCAGCCGGCCTGCATCCTGCGCAATTCGCCGAAGCGCCGGGTTGCGCCGATGCGGTCGAAAAATTCCAGCAGCCGGATAACATGGTTGCGTCCGATACCGGTCGCATCGCGGAACTGGGCGGCGGTGAACCCCTCGCCGCTGCGCTCGGCCAGCTGGTTCGCGCTGACCGCCAGCTTGGCGACATGAGCGGGCAGCATGAAACGCGTGTCTTCAATCGCCCATAGATCGCCCGCAATGCGGCGGCGCAGCAGCATGGCGCGCGCGGCGCTCTCGCTGGTGTGCAGCTCTTTCGCCAGTTCGGCGGGGGTGACGGTGCGGGGCGGGGCGCCTTCCAGCCAGTCGCACAGCGCCCGCCACTGTTCGGTTTCCGCTGCGCTGAAGCTCGGCCGATGGCCGGGCAGGCGGAGCAGCGGACCGGCGAATTCGAGCGCCTGCCGTTCTGCCAGGCCGCGCAGGATCGCGGCGAGAGTGCCTGCTGAAGGGCGCGCGTCCAGCGCCTTGCCGATGTCGTGCGCGGTCATCCCGCCGGCTTCGGGCCGCTCATCATGCCAGCGCGCCAGGAGCCGCAGCACCGCTTGCTCGAGTGCCGCCAGCCGTGCGCCGGAGAGCAGCGCCGGGCGCGACTTGCCCAGCCGCCGCCCGCCCGCTGCGTGATAAAGCGCGCGCGCATCTTCGGCGATGAGGCCGAAGGTCTGTTCGAACCAGGCGCAGTCGATTTCCCCGCTGCCGTTTGCCAGCAAGGCATCGAGGGCGCTGCGCGGATCGTGCAATGCCAGCGCGGCGATCACAGCCGCGCGCCCGTCGCCTTGGCGCAGGCGCGGCGGGGGGAAGGG
This sequence comes from Novosphingobium sp., assembly GCA_031428115.1. GTDB lineage: Bacteria > Pseudomonadota > Alphaproteobacteria > Sphingomonadales > Sphingomonadaceae > Novosphingobium. The sequence goes on from JANPOS010000067.1 coordinate 2,747, forward strand.
ATCGAGCACCCGCCCGCCGCCGATCAGCGCACGGCCCGAGCCATCGCGCAGGACGAAGCGGTCGCCGTTGACCGTGCAGACCTGGCGGCCAAGCGCCAGCGTGACCACGCTGCTGTGCCCGGGCAGGGCCGGCATCTGGCGGCGCGACAGCATACGCGCGGGGATTTCGGCGGCGCCGAGATAGAGCCGCATGGCCGCCCCGTGCTGCAAAGGCGCCTTGCGTTCGGCCTCGACCGTCAGCTGGACTTCAATGCGGGCGGTCGGCGCATGGAGCGCTGGACTGACCAGCCAGTCGCCACGGTGCACCTGGCTGACTTCGACCCCGGCAAGGTTGACCGCGCAGCGCGTCCCCGCGCTCGCGCTTGTCACGGCAAGGCCAGCGCTCTGCAAGCCGCGCAGCCGCACCGGCAGGCCGCCAGGCGAAAGCACCAGCTGCTCGCCCTGAGCGATCATGCCGGCCAGCAGGGTGCCCGTGACCACCGTGCCCGCGCCGCTGACCTTGAAGCAGCGGTCGATGGCAAAGCGCACGCTGCCGCCGGTGGCTGGCGGAGGCACGTGCACAGCCGCCAGCAACGCGTCCTTGAGCGCGGCAATGCCCTCGCCGGTCAGGCTCGATACCGGCAGGATACACGATCCAGCGAGGCCGGTATGCGCAAGCAGGTGCGCCACTTCCTGCGCCGCCGCGTCCTGCCGCGCGGCATCGACCTTGTCGCATTTGGTAAGCGCGACCAGACCGCGCGTCAGCCCCATCAGGTCGAGCATGCGCAAGTGTTCGCGGGTCTGCGGCATCACCCCGTCGTCCGCCGCGACCACGAGCAGGGCGAAGTCGGCCCCGGCAAGACCGGCGAGCATGTTGCGCACATAGCGTTCGTGCCCCGGCACATCGACGAAGCCGATCAGCCCGCCGACATCGGTGTGCCAATAGGCAAAGCCAAGGTCGATCGAAATGCCGCGCCCTTTCTCTTCGGGCAGCCGGTCGGTGTCGGTGCCGGTCAGAGCGCGCACGAGGGCGGTCTTGCCGTGGTCGATATGGCCTGCGGTGGCGATCAGCATCCATGTCCCCTAGCGCGTCCGGGCAGCAGTTGGAAAGCGCCCGCACTTGCGCATTGCGGCCGCGGTGGCGATAGGACATCGCCATGGCCGAACCTCGCACAACACTGCCATCGGTTGATCGCCTGCTGCGGCATACCGCACTTGGCGATGCGCGCGAGCAGCTTGGCCATAGCGCAGTGGTCGAGGCGGCGCGGATGGTCCTGGCTGAGCTGCGCGCAAGCGGCGGCGCTGCAGATGAAGCGCAGTTGGCAGCAGAGGTATTGGCCCGGCTCTGCGAGCGCCACAGCCCCACGCTGCGCCCGGTGTTCAACCTTACCGGCACCGTGCTCCACACCAATCTCGGCCGCGCGCAGCTCTCTGAAGCGGCGATTGCGCAAGCCACGGCGGCGATGCGCGAGCCATGCGCGCTCGAATACGATCTGGCGACCGGCGGGCGCGGGGAGCGGGACAGTCTGATTGAACCGCTGCTGTGCGAGCTGACCGGGGCCGAGGCGGCGACCGTGGTCAACAACAACGCCGCCGCCGTGCTGCTGGCGCTGGCGGCGCTGGCGGCGCGGCGCGAAGTGCTGGTCTCGCGCGGGCAACTGGTCGAGATCGGCGGCGCGTTCCGTATCCCTGACGTGATGCGCAGCGCCGGCGTGCGCCTGGTCGAAGTTGGCACGACCAACCGCACCCATGCGCGCGATTTTGAGGACGCCATCGGGCCGAAGACCGCTGCGCTGATGGCGGTCCATGCCAGCAATTACCGGATCGAGGGCTTTACCGCCGCAGTTTCCCGAGCCGAACTTGCGGGAATTGCCCACGCTCATGGCCTGCCGCTGATTGAAGATCTGGGAGCGGGCAGCCTGATCGACCTGACGCACCATGGCTTGCCGAAAGAGCCAGTGGTGGCCGAATGCATCGCACAGGGTGCCGATCTGGTGACGTTCAGCGGCGACAAGCTGCTCGGTGGGCCGCAAGCCGGGCTGATCGTCGGACGCAAGGACTTGATCGCGAAATTGCGCAAGCATCCGCTCAAGCGGGCCTTGCGCGTCTCGAAGATGACGCTGGCGGCGCTGGAGGCGACCCTGCTCGCCTATCGCAGCCCTGAGCATCTGCCGCGCGACTTGCCGACGCTCCGGCTGCTCACCCGGACGCTGGACGAACTGGACGCTCTGGCTGCGCGACTGATACCGCAGCTTGCCACTGCGCTGGGCGAGGACTGGCGGGTGTCGACGATGCCGGTGCTGGCCCAGGCAGGCAGCGGCTCGCTGCCCGGATCGGGAATCGCCAGCCTCGCCATCGCGCTGGAGCCGATTGCCGGCTCACCGGGCAAGGCGCTGAGCGAGCTCGCTGCGCGTCTGCGTGGCTTACCGCGCCCGGTGATCGGCCGCATCTCAGATGGGCGGTTGCTGCTAGATTTGCGCTGTCTTGAGGTAGAAGCGGAATTCACCGCGCAGCTGGGCCGGTTGAGCAAATAGGATTAATCGTTCCGCCGCTTTGCACCGGCGCGGCAACCGGGCTATCCGGGCGCCGGAAGAGAAACATCCCCGGTGGGGTGCCCGGACTTCAAATCCGGCGGGAGGCGCGCGGCGTCTCCGGCAGGTTCGACTCCTGCCTCTTCCGCCATGCAAGCCCTGCAAACGCCCGGGAATGGCGCGCATCGCGGCCATTCGCTGGCCAATTTGCGCTTCCCTCGTTTATGTACTTAGGTATATGGAAGAAGGCCTAGGCATTGAGAGCAGAAATTAACCATGCACCGCGAAAATACGCCATCGGCATGGTATGTCGTTGAGACGCATGTCCGCGGCGAGGCGCAAGCGCAGCGCAATCTTGAGCAGCAGGGCTATTCCAGTTTCTGCCCGCGTTTCCGAAAAATGCGGCGGCATGCGCGGCGTGTTGATTACCGGATGGCACCGGTATTTCCGGGCTACCTGTTCGTTAACTTTGATCGCCAGCAGGGCGGATGGCATACGATCAACGCCACTCTGGGGGTTAAGCGGCTGGTCGGCCCGTCGAGCAGCAAGCCGCAGCCAATGCCGGCCCCGGCGATGGCGGCCTTGCTCGAGCGCTGCGAAGGCGATGTCATTTCCGGCCTGTTTGTCGAGCTTGAGCCGGGCCAGCCGGTGCGGCTGATTTCCGGGCCATTTGCCAATGCGCTGGCGCAGGTTGAACGGCTCGACGGGCGAGGGCGGGTGCTTGTGCTGCTCGATATTCTGGGCGGAACTGTGCCGCTCCGAGTCGATCTGGGCGCGGTGGGGCCGGCATGAACGCGCCGGTTCCGCATCATGTTCAGCAATTCGGCTCGCGGCACCGTGACAGTCGCCAGCGGCTGGGCGCGCTGATCCGGTCGAATCGTTTCACCCTGGGGGTGGTGCTGATCCTGGCCATCGTCATTCCCGAGATTTTCCATCCGATGGTCAACAAGGACTACGAATGGGTCAATCCGCTTGTCCAGATCGAGCCCTCGCTGCTGTTTTCCGCCCTGGCACTGCTCGGCGCGCATGGCGTGTTGCGCAAGATCGGCATCCTGCCGCTGGTGGATGACAAGATGCTGATCCTGCCGGTGTTTCTCTCGAGCTACGCGTTTGTCTATGGTGTGCTCGCCACGACCATAAGGACGTTTAGCCTCTACCACCTCGTAACCAGTTTCGCGATCGGCCTGGTCTGGTATTTCCTCGTTGCGATCCTGCGCGCGCGGCTGACCTTTCCCCGGCTTGCCATTGTCGGCTCGCTGCCGGCAGATGCTGACCTGCTCGGTAGCCGGATTGAATGGGTCGTCCTCGGCAAGCCGCGGCTGCCGCGCAATGTGCTGGGCATCGTCTTTGACAAGAACCGCGACCATACGCCCGAATGGGATCGTCTGTTCACCCGCGCGGTGCTGCGCAACATCCCGGTCTATGAGATTTCGCGCCTGCGCGAGATGGTGATCGGACGGGTACAATTGCAATCGCGACCGGAAGAGGTGTTCGGCGATCTGCGCCCCTCTAACATGTATCTGCGCACCAAGCGGGTGATCGATACCGCAGTTGCGGTGCCTGCGCTGGTGCTCTCGATTCCGGTGCTCGCGGTGCTTTGCCTGTTGATCCGCCTCGACAGCCGCAGCAATCCGATATTTCGCCAGACCCGCATCGGTTATCAGGGCCGACATTTCACCTGTTACAAGTTGCGCACCATGCATATCGGCATGGCTGGTCCTGACTATACGGCTGAAGGCGATCCGCGAATCACCCGCGTCGGTCGGTGGCTGCGCAAATGGCGGCTCGATGAATTGCCGCAGGTGTTCAATGTGGTGAGGGGCGACATGAGCTGGATCGGCCCCCGCCCGGAAGCGGTGTCGCTGGCGAGGCAATATGAGCGCACAATCCCTAATTATGCCTATCGCCATGCTGTCCGCCCCGGGATTTCTGGTTGGGCGGCGGTTCACCAGGGCAATGTTGCCCTGACCGATGCGGTCATGGTGAAGCTCGAATATGACTTCTACTACCTCAAGAACTATTCGGTCTGGCTCGACTTCCTCACCGTGTTGATGTCGGTACGCACGATCGTCACCGGCTTCGGGCATCGCTGAGCGGCAATGCGGTCTCGCTGCGGCCAGTGCAGCCCACCGCAGCCCGAACGCATCGCCTTTTTTATCCGCCATGCGCAGCGATTGGCGCTGGCCTTCGGGTGCCGACTTGCTTATGTTCAAATTTGAACGACACTTGGCCCTCGTCCAGCCGGATGAGGGCCATGGCCGTTTTGGGGCGGGGGGGCGATTTCACCCGTCCTGCGGTAGCTATGGTAACTTCCCCGCCTTTCCGCCAAAGCAGCCTGATCCGGCGCGAAAACCTCGAATTTGAGGTGCTTTCCCTGTTGGAAACCGAGCCGGGCCTCTCGCAACGTGAACTGGCCTGCCGGCTTGGCGCGAGCCTGGGGCGAATCAATTCCTGCATTCGGGCAATGATCGAAAACGGCAGCATGAAACGTGTCCAGCAATCATCAGGCGTAACTGGCCTGCCCCGGGTTTGCGCGGTTACCGAGCTCGGCCTCGCCAGGCGATCCGCGCTGGCTGGCGACTATATGCAGCGCAAGCGCGCCGAACTTGATCGCCTTGCAGGTCAGATCGCAGCCCTTCAGCCAGGCGACAAACCATGACACCAAAATTCCTGCTGGCGCGGCTGCGCGGGACCAGTGGGCCTTTCCGGGGCTTGTGCCTGCTGCTGGCCCTGGCGTTTCTGCTGGGCGGCGGTGCGCGCGCGGATATCCAGTCGCTGGTGGTGCTGCGGCCATGCGCCATTCTGCTGCTGTTTTATGGCCTCGCCCGTCTTGATCGCTCGCAAATCGCGGCCAACCGTTTCGTCCTGGCAACCACCGTGCTGGTGCTGTTGTTAATGGGGCTGCAACTGGTGCCGCTGCCACCCAGCCTGTGGGGCGCTTTGCCCGGCCGGGATCTGGTTCGCGATATCGACCAGGTGGCGGGGCTGGGCGCGGTCTGGCGTCCGTTAAGCCTGGCGCCCGATGCCACGCTGAACGCGCTGCTTGCCGCGCTGGTGCCATGCGCGGCGCTGGTGCTGGGGGTGCAACTGGGCGCACGCGAACGGCACATGCTGATCTGGCCGGTGCTGCTGTTTGGCGGACTGAGCGCGGTGCTTGGGATTGCGCAATTGTCAGGGCCGTCAGAGGGCGCGCTTTATCTCTATAAAGTCACCAACAATGGCGCGGCGGTTGGGCTGTTTGCCAATCGCAATCATCAGGCATTGCTGCTCGCCGCGCTGCTGCCGGTGCTTGCGGTATGGGCGATGGATCGCGCCTCCGACGGCAGCCGGTCGTCCTTTCGTGGGTTGCTGGCGGTGCTGGCGGGTGCTTCGCTATTGTTGCTGATCCTGGTCACGGGCTCGCGGGCCGGATTGCTGCTTGGTGCCTGCGCGCTGCTCCTGCTGCCGCTAATTTTCCCGCGCCTAGTGGCGCGGCTTGTGGTGCGTGAGCGCGCGTCCGCGCGCGCGCGGCGATGGGTGCCTCTTGCCCTTGCAGGTGCGGTAGCCGGGATGGCGCTGCTTGCCGCACTGGCCATCTGGCGCGGACGCGGACTGGCATGGGAGCGCCTGCTGGGCACAGCCGCTGGTGACGATATACGCTTCGCGATCGCGCCCACGGTGTTGGGGATGGTTCGCAGCTATCTGCCGTTCGGTTCGGGCCTTGGATCGTTTGAGCGCGTTTTCCAGATGCATGAGCCCGATGCATTGTTGCGGCCCAATTATGCCAACCATGCCCATAATGACTGGCTCGAACTGGCACTGACCGGTGGCATTCCGGCCCTGCTGCTCCTGGCTGCCGCCCTGGTTGCATACGTAAGCCGGGGCCGGGCATTGTTCGCGCCCGCCCTGGCCGGGTGTGCCGAATTGCCGCTTGCTCGGCTCGGCATGGCAGTGGTCGCGCTTGCTGCCATTGCCAGCCTGGGAGACTATCCGTTGCGAGTTCCGTCGCTTGCATGTTTTTTTATGGTTGGCGCGCTCTGGATGAGTTGCCCTTTAGGTAAAAACCGGCCATCTGATCAGCCGTCATGACGCCAACACCATCCTTTCGCGCCGCGCGGCGATTCCCTGCATCCTCTCGCAACCTGTGGTGCGCGAGAAGTTTTGTGCGCAGTGCGAGTCTGGCGCTGCTTGCCTCGGCTTTGCTGGCAGGCTGCGCATCCACCCCGCAAGTCGGGGGCGATCCAGGCTTGCGGGTATTGCCGGCGAGCGCGTTGCCCGCACCTGAGCGGACCGACATGCCTTCCGATGTGCGTCCCTATTTCGTTGGACCTTTCGACAAACTGATCATCGATGTCTATGGCATCGCCGAACTCTCCAAGCGCGATTTCCAGGTTGATGCATCGGGCAAGCTCTCGTTTCCGCTTGCCGGGATCATCGATGTCGCCGGCAAGACCCCGGGTGAAATCGAACAGTTGCTGGCACGCGAGCTGCGCGCAAACTATGTTCGTGACCCGCAGGTCACGGTCAACATGCGGGAAATGGTCAGCCAGCTGCTCACCGTGGAAGGCCAAGTTGGCAAGCCTGGTCTCTATCCGGTAGTCGGACAGATGAGCCTGCTGCAGGCCATGGCGGTCTCGGGTGGTCCGAGCGAATATGCCAAACTCAACGACGTGGTGATTTTCCGAACCGTGCGCGGCGAGCGGCTGGCCGCGCTCTATGACCTGAGCGCGATCCGGCATGGCCAGTATGCCGATCCGGAAGTCTTCGCCAACGATATCGTGGTGGTTGGTGATAACAAGGCGCGGCGCCTGTTCAAGGATCTGCTGCAGATTGTGCCGGTCTTGACCGGTCCGCTGATTATCGCCCTGGACAAAGCAACAAGTTGAGGGATGAGGAAGTAACAGCGCCCATGACGCAAATCGGCAATCAGACCCTTGGAAATGGCATGGCGGCGATGGGCGGCCAGGGCCCCTATCAGCGCGCCACGTGGCTTGGCGATTCCAAGCTGACGCCGCTGTTCGTGAAGTATTGGCAGCTGACAGTGCGCTGGCGCTGGCTGGTTGGCGCGATCATGGCCGCCTGCATCGCGTTCGGCGTGATTTCCGTCCTGCTCTCGCCGCCGCTCTACACTGCGCAGTCGCAGATCGAGATCAGCCGCGAAAAAAAGAACGTCACCAATGTGCGCGGGCTCGATGAGGAAGCGTCGCCCTTCTCGATCGAATTTTATGATACCCAGTATCAGCTGCTGCGCGCCGGCTCGCTGGCCGAGCGGATTGCCCGAAGCCTGAAGCTGGCGGACGAGCCCAGCTTTTTTGCTGCCCATGGCATCGACATGGGAGCTGCTGGGCAGGCGCTCACGCCGGCCCAGCGCAAGGATCGCGAAAGCCTGGCCGCAGGGCTGCTGGTCGGCAATGTGCAGATCAATCCGATCCGCAATTCGAGCCTGGTCAACATCGCCTACACCAGCCGCTCACCCGAATGGTCGGCCAGGATCGCCAACGCCTGGCCGCAGGGCTATATCGCAGGGACCATGGACCGTGGCCTTGCTTCGACGGCAGATGCGCGCAAATTCCTTGAATCCCGGCTTGAGGAACTGCGCAACAGGTTGGCGCGATCGGAGAGTGAGCTGATCAATTTTGCCAGGCAACGCAACATCGTCGCGCTGGGTTCAAACCGCGACGCGGAGGGCAAGACTGCCCAGCCGCAGACACTGGTAGCGAGCAATCTTGCCGCGCTCAATACGGCGCTGGTGACTGCCCGGACCGAGCGCATTTCTGCCGAGAGCCGGGCGCGCACCGCTGCCGGGGCGAGCAGCACTGAAGTGCTTCAAAGCGCGACCGTATCTGCCTTGCGCTCGCGGCGCTCGGAAGTGGCGGCAGACTATGCCCGGATGCTCGTTCAGTTCGAACCGGGCTATCCGGCCGCACGCGCGCTGAAGGCCCAGATGGATTCGCTCGATGCCGCAATCAATCGCGAGATTTCCGGCGTGCAGGGCAGTCGCCGCTCGCTTTATGACGAAGCGCTAAAGCGGGAGCGCCAGCTTGCCGCTCAGGTTGAAGGTCTGAAGACCCAGTTCGATCAGCAACAGCGCGATACTATCCAGTACAATGTCTATCAGCGCGAGGTCGATACCAACCGGCAGCTCTATGATGCGCTGTTGCAGCGCTACAAGGAAATCGGCCTGTCCGGCTCGGTCGGCGCGACGAACATCGCGGTCGTGGATCCGGCCAAAGCCCCGGGTGGCCCTTCGGCGCCCAGCCTTTCTTCTTACCTGTTGCTGGCAATCATCTCAGGTCTGGGGCTCTCAGCGCTGGCAATCTTCGCGGTCGAACAGATCGACAATGGCGTACGCAGCCCCGAAGACATCGAGCAGTTCTTCAAGCTGCCGCTGCTGGGCAATGTGCCCAAGACTGGCGGCGACGTGCTTGATGAACTGAGCGATCCCAAGTCCGAGGTATCCGAGGCATTGCAGAGCGCACGGGCGGTGCTGTCGTTCTCGACCAGCCATGGCTTGCCGAGGTCGTTGCTGGTCACGAGTGCGCGCGAAGGCGAAGGCAAGTCCACCACCGCATATGCTCTCGCCATGGCCGTGGCGCGGTCAGGCAAGCGCGTGCTGCTGATCGATGCCGACATGCGTTCGCCTTCGATCCACCGGATGGCCGGTTTCAGTAACACCAATGGCTTCAGCAATCTGCTCGCGGGCGGAGACCTGGCATCGGTTCAGCTGGAGGCGACAAAGATCAAGGGCCTGACGATCATGCCGGCGGGCCCCAAGCCCCCCAGCAGCGCCGAACTGCTCAGCGTTGACCGCCTGACGCAGATGCTCGAGAGCTTGCGCCAGCGTTTCGACTATATCGTCTTTGATGGCCCGCCGGTGCTGGGCATGGCTGACGCGCCGATCCTTGGCGCGGCGGTGGAAGGCACGATTTTTGTGATCGAGGCCGAGCGGACTCCGGTCCGCGCCATCCGCCACGGGCTGGAGCGTCTGGGGTTGGTCAATGCGCATGTGCTCGGAGCGATCGTCACCAAGATCGACTATCGCAACCACCGCCTGGGATACGGCTACAGCTATGGTTACGGCTATGGCTATGGCTACGGCAAGAACAACGAAGCTGCCCAACCAGCCTGATCCTGAGTGCTGCGCCGCCCTGCTGCGCGCTCTGGACCCTGACACAATCTAGTGCGGAATCCGGTCTTCATACTAGCGGCAATTGCGCTTTCCTGGCTGGCGGGCCAGGAAGCGGCGCTGGCTTATTGGCGGAGCGATCAGGCCAGCGCCGCTCCGGGGCAGGTCCCCTCGTTCTGGGCGGGCGATGCGGCAGTGAGGCTGCACGCCAGCGAGCAATTCAAGGCACGGTCGGAGCGGCTGACTGCCGAGGCGCAGGCCATCGCGGCAGCGGCGCGGGATGTGCTTCGCCGCACGCCGCTCGATGTATTGGCCATGCGCCAGCTCGGCGTGCTGGCAGAGCTGCGCAGCGCGGGTTCCGGGCGCGATCAAATTGCGCTTGCCGAGCGCATTTCCCGGCGCGATCTGACCACCGAACTGCTGTCGATCGACCATGCTGCGTTGCAAGGCGATGGCAATGCCGTTGCCACCATCAGGCATTTTGACCACGCCTTGTCGGTCTATCCGTTGGCCGGGACGCAGCTGCTACCTGTCGTTGCTTCGCAACTGGGTGAGCCGGATGTGCGGCGGGCACTGACCGCATATGCCGGCCGGCCCTGGCTCAGGGACTTTGCGATCAATGCGGTCGAATACGATGTGCCGCCGGCAGCGCTGGTGGAGTTCTACGCCGACCTGGACGGCCGCATACCGGCCGCCGAGCTTCAGGAGAGTGCGGTCCGGCTGGTTCGCTGGCTGTTGAGCAACGGCCAATACGCGGCGCTGGCAACCTACGCCCGCCGCCTGCCAGGGCTTTCAGACGATGCTTTCACGGCGATCGGGGTGAATGCGGCGACCCGCGATGCGCGGTTTGCGCCGCTGAGCTGGACCCTGCTGAGCGATGCGTCGATCTCGGCCCAGGCTGACGGCGATGCCCTGCTGGTGCAGGTCGAGCCGGGTGTTACGGCCTTTGCCGCCACGCGGCTGACCCTGCTTGCGCCGGGCAAATACGAGTTTGTGCACATGCTCGCCCCCTTGGCCGATACGCCGCTGGCCCGCGTCGAATGGCAAGTGACATGCCCGGAAGCCCCCCGGCGGCAGCTGCTGCAAGCGGATTTGTCGCAAGCTGGCGCGGGCGGCGTCCGGCGGGCCCGCCTGACCATCCCGTCCGGATGCGTCGCGCAGTTCTGGCAATTGCGGGCCGCTGCCACCGCGTCGCAATTCGCCTCAGCCGTGCGGCTTTCCGGGCTGACGCTGTCGGGGCCGCAATGATCCCCACCATCTTCGTCACCGGCGGGGCAGGTTATGTCGGCGCGCATTGCTGCAAGGCGTTCGCCGCGGCCGGCTGGAATGTCGTTACCTACGACAATCTCTCCCGGGGCTGGCGCGATTTTGTGCAATGGGGCCGCCTGATCGAAGGCGATGTGCGGGATTCCGTTCGGCTTACCGCGGCCTTGCGTGACGTCAGACCCGATGCCGTGGCGCATTTCGCAGCGCTTGCCTATGTCGGCGAATCGGTTGGCAATCCGGGGCACTATTACGACGTCAACACGCGGGGCTCGCTCAATTTGCTGCAAGCCATGCAGGCCAGCGATATCGGCCGAATTGTGTTTTCATCGACTTGCGCGACTTATGGCGTGCCCGAGCGACTGCCGGTCGGCGAGGACACGCCGCAACTTCCGATCAATCCTTATGGCGCATCGAAATTGATGGTCGAGCGGATGCTAGCCGATTTCGGCCATGCGCACGGACTGCGTTCGGTGGCGCTGCGCTATTTTAACGCAGCGGGGGCCGATCCGGACGGCGAAATTGGTGAGCGCCATCAGCCCGAAACCCACCTGATCCCGCTCGCCATCGCCGCCGCGCGACCGGGCGATGCGCAACTGACCATATTCGGCGATAGCTTCGCCACCCCCGATGGCACCTGCATCCGCGATTATATCCACGTTGCCGATCTTGCCACTGCGCATGTGCTGGCCTTGCGCCACTTGCTGGCAGGTGGGGGCTCGGATGTGTTCAACCTCGGCACCGAAACCGGCACCAGCGTGCGCGAAGTGATTGCGGCGGTCGAGCGGGTCAGCGGCGCTCCGGTTCGTTTTGAGACCGGGCCGCTGCGCGAAGGCGATCCGCCAGTGCTGGTCGCCTCGGCGGCAAAGGCGCGCGCGCAGCTGGGCTGGAAGCCACAGCGCTCGGATATCGACAGCATCATGCGCGATGCCTGGCGCTGGCATCTCGCCGAGGCCAAAATGCGGACAGGCCGCACCTAGGCAATGTGCGGCCTCAATGGAATTTTTGCCTATGGCGCAGCGGCTGCCATGCCCGGCAGCCGCGAGCTGCTGGCGACGCGCGACAACATGGACGCGCGCGGACCCGACGGTTGCGGGGAATGGTGGAGTCAGGATCGCCGCATTGGGCTGGGGCATCGCCGCCTGTCAATCATCGACCTTTCGGACCGCGCCAGCCAGCCAATGACCAGCACCTGCGGGCGCTTCACCATTGTGTTCAACGGCGAGATCTACAATTTCCCCGCGTTGCGGCGGCAAATCGAAGCGGCAGGGCGCAGCTTTCAATCGGCATCAGATACTGAAGCCCTGTTGCATCTTTATGCGCTGCACGGGCCGGACATGGTCCATGAGCTGCGCGGCATGTTCGCTTTCGCCATCTGGGACAATGCCGCAAACGCTCTGTTTCTCGCGCGCGATCCTTACGGCATCAAGCCGCTCTATATTGCGGATGACGGCGCAACATTCCGCTTCGCCAGCCAGGTCAAGGCGTTGCTCGCCGGAGCACAGGTCTCGCGCGATCCGGAGCCTGCCGGAATTGCGGGCTTCCTGCTATGGGGCAGCGTGCCCGAGCCGTTCACGCTCTACCGCGCAATTCGCTCGCTACCGGCGGGCTGCCGGATGACAGTCACCGCCGATGGCTGCGGCGAGCCCGAGCGCTACGCCGCGATTGCCGCGACGATTGCCGAGGGCGTGCGCAATGCGGCGCCCGCAGCCGAACTGGGTGCCCGCCTGCGCGAGGCGAGCCTTGAAAGCGTGCGCGCGCATCTGCTGGCCGATGTGGAAGTGGGACTGTTCCTCTCCGCCGGGGTCGATTCAGGGGCGCTGCTCGGGCTGATGCGGGATGCGGGCCAGGAAAAAGTCCGCGCGATAACGCTGGGTTTCGATGAATTTGCCGGCACTGGCGAGGACGAAGCGCCACTGGCAGCCATTGTGGCCAGGCATTATGGCGCGGAACATGTCGTGCGCCGGATCGGCAAGGCAGAGTTCGAAGCGGATTTTCCGCAGATTCTTGAGGCGATGGATCAGCCGTCGATCGACGGGGTGAACAGCTGGCTGGTGTCCAAGGCGGCGCGCGAGCAGGGGCTCAAAGTGGCGCTGTCCGGGCTGGGCGGAGACGAATTGCTCGCCGGTTATCCGAGCTTTCGCGATATTCCAAAATGGGTGCGCTGGCTGAAAGTGCCCGCGATGGTGCCTGGCTTGGGCAAGGCCGCGCGGCAGGCCCTGCGCTGGCTGGGTGCGGGCAGGGGCTCGCCAAAGCTGGCGGGGCTGCTCGAATTTGGCGGAAGTTACGCAGGGGCATATTTGCTGCGGCGCGGGCTGTTCCTGCCCTTCGAACTGAATGACGTGCTGGAAGGCGATCTGGTGCGCGAGGGGCTGGAGCGGCTCGACCCGCTCCACCGTCTGAGCAAGGCGGCTTTGTGTCCCGATCCCGGCACGCCGATTGCCCGCGTCGCCTCGCTCGAGGCTTGCGGCTACTTGCGCAACCAGTTGCTGCGCGACAGTGATTGGGCCGGCATGGCGCATAGTGTCGAAATTCGCACGCCGCTGGTCGATTTCAGCCTGCTGCGAGCGCTGGCCCCCTGCATGGCACAGCTCAGCGCAAGTTCCGGCAAGGCCGCGCTCGCCGCCGCGCCATCGCTGGCACTGCCCGCTGCGATGCTTTATCGCCCAAAGAGCGGCTTTGGCCTGCCGATGGGCAAGTGGATAAATCCGGCGCTTGTGCGTAAGGGTGCAGAGTCACGCGCGTTGGGGCTGGAGGTTCTTCAACGGTTGACCGGGTCCGAAGTGAAACCCGGCACCCCGGCTGCATCGCATTCTTGATTTAGGAAATACCAAAGAAATGTCTGAAAACAATACGAATTTTACTGGTCGCGCATTTACCAACAAGGCGGAAGGGTTCGAAACCCCGACGATGCTGCCGCGTGACGATAGCGAGCGCGCGGCTTGGCAGAAGGCCAATCGCGATTGGTGGGAAGCGACGCCGATGCGTTATGACTGGCGCGATTCGGTCGAAGTCGAGCCAAATTCCCGAGAATTCTACATGGAGATTGACCGGCGCTTCCTCAGCTCGGTCAAGGCCTTCATGCCATGGCGCTCGCGCCCATTCGAACAGTTGATCCCCTATGACCGGCTCCCCGCGATGGATGTATTGGAGATCGGCGTCGGTCAGGGAACGCATGCCCAGTTGATTGCCCCCCATTGCAAGAGCTTCACAGGGATCGATCTGACCGTGGCGGCAAGCGAAGCTACCTCAACGCGACTGAAACTCTTCGGTATCGAGGGCGCAATTCACCGGATGGATGCCGAAGAGATGAGCTTTCCCGATGCCAGCTTCGATTATATCTGGAGTTGGGGCGTGATCCACCATTCGGCGGACACCAACCGGATCTTGCAGCAGATGCACCGCGTGCTGCGCCCGGGCGGGCGGGCGACGGTCATGGTCTATCATCGCAACTGGTGGAATTTCCTCGTGGTGGCGGGGCTGCTCAAGGGGATTTTTCAGGGTCAGTTCCGCGAGTTGTCAAACCTTCACCGGGTTGCCCAGGGCGCGACAGATGGCGCTATCGCCCGCTACTACACACCGAAAGACTGGGCCGCGCTGACTGCCGGCCGCTTTGAGATCGAACAGTTCCGCTTCTATGGCGTCAAGAGCGAGGTCATTCCCCTGCCGCCAGGTCGCCTGAAGCGAGCAATCGAGAGGATTGTTCCGGACTTCGCCGCCCGGTTTGGCACCAATTCACTCAGAATGGGGACCTTCCTGGTCGCCGAGATGCGCCGGGTGTGAAGTGCGCGCCCGGTAGCCGTCACCGAAGCTGACTCATGAGAATTCTGATGCTTGTGACCGATGCGCATGGCGGCTTTGGTGGCATTGCCCAGTATAATCGGGATGTCATCGAGGCATTTGTTGCCGATGCGCGAGTTGACGAGATTGTCGTCGTGCCGCGTGGCATTGAGGACATGTCATTCGATGTCCCACTGAAGGTTCGCTATGAACGCGCCGCCGCTGGAGGTCTCTTGGTTTTTATCTGGCGCTCGTTGATTCAGGCTTGCTTCGGGGGGAAATTCGATCTGGTATTTTGCGCCCACAGCAATCTCGCATTTGTCGCGCTGGTCGTCCGCTGGATTGCGCGCGCGCGTCTGGTGGTTTCCGTGCATGGCACCGATGTGTGGACCCGGCCCCGGTCGCGCCTGGCTGGCTGGTCGATGAAACGGGCGGACATGATCCTCTCTGTCAGCGCATTCACGGTTGAGCGAATGCGCTCATGGCTGCCCGGCCCGCGCCCTGCAGCATTGGTCGTGCCCAATGCAGTCAGGCTGGAGGCCTTCGGCGTTGCTGATCGCGACCCGGACCTGGTGGCGCACTATGGACTTGAGGGCAAACGGGGTATCATGACTCTGGGGCGCATGGCAGCCGATGAACGCGCCAAGGGATTCGACGAAATAATCGCCCTGATGCCGCGCCTGCGCGAGACATGTCCCGATCTTGTCTACCTGTGCGCAGGCGATGGTGATGACCGTCCTCGACTTGAAGCCAAAGCCCGCGATCTGGGCTGCGAGGATTGCGTCGTGTTTACCGGGCGCATCCCCGAGCTGCGCAAGGCCGACTACTATCGGCTGGCGGACGCCTATATTCACCCCAGCCGCTTCGAGGGTTTCGGCATCGTGTTGATCGAAGCGCTTGCCTGCGGCATGCCGGTGCTGGGGAGCACGGCCGATGCTACCAGTGAGGCCTTGCGAAACGGCGAACTTGGCCCCGCAGTCGATCCGCAAGACCCCGAGGCGCTGGCTCAGGCCATTCTGGCGGCGATTGATCGCCCCAAGGGTGTGCCGGCGGGACTGGCACATTATGGAGTCGACAAGTTCCAATCCCGCATTGCTGCGGCCATTGGCCAAGTGATGGCAGCATAAAAATCCGTGGGTCAGAATGAAATCTTCGCAATTTCCAGCATCGGCAACTTTCTGGAAGGCTACGCCGAGCGGCTGCGGCTGGGGCTCGGTGACGCCAAACAGAATCAATCCTGGCATCTGGCGCAGGAGGCGCGCGCGATCGCCTCAGTCAATGCCGCGCGCGTATTGCGAAAGCATTTGAATCTGTGCATTGAGCCCGCGTGATGACGAGTGCCCCCAGCGATCAGCCCGGACATGTTTCGGCGCAGCAGCAAGGATCGGCATCTGCCGAAATGCCTGTCCGTGCCGAACGCGTGCTGGTGCTCGAACACGGTCGCGCGGAGCGCAATTACTGGTCGGATCTGTGGGCCTATCGCGAGCTGTTCATGATCCTGGGCTGGCGCGATGTCGCGGTGCAATACAAGCAGTCGGTGATCGGCCTTGCCTGGGCCGTGGTGCGCCCGCTGCTAACCATGGTGATCTTCACCGTCGTGTTTGGCCGCCTTGCCAGCTTGCCCAGCACGGGCAACGCGCCTTATCCGATCATGGTAATGGCGGGCATGTTGCCCTGGTTTCTTCTGTCTTCGATGCTGACCCAGGGTTCCAGTAGCTTGATCCAGAACAGCAATCTCATCAGCAAGGTCTATTTTCCTCGGCTGATCGTGCCGGCGGCAAGCGCGGTCGTCGCCCTGGTTGATTTCCTGGTGACGCTGGTGCTGCTCTTTGTCATGATGGCGGTATATCAATACCCGCCCGATTGGCGGATCGTGTTTCTGCCGATTTTTGTCATCTTCGCCGTCGTCACCGCACTTGGCCCTGCATTGTATCTGACTGCATTGAACGTGAAATACCGCGACTTCCGGTTTATCGTGCCGTTCGTCGTCCAGTTCGGCCTCTATGTCTCACCGGTTGGCTTTGCTTCCAACGTGATCCCAGAGCAATGGCGCCTGATCTATTCGCTAAATCCGGCGGTTGGCGTGATCGACGGTTTCCGCTGGTGCCTGCTCTCGGGTGAGGCACCGCTTTATTGGCCCGGCCTCGGTTTGAGCGTTCTGGTCAGCCTGGTCCTGCTGTGGCTGGGCGTGCGCAGCTTCCGTGCGACCGAAAAGAGCTTCGCGGATTTAATCTGATGAGCACCGACATTGTCATCCGCGCTGAGAATCTCGGCAAGAAATATACCATTGGCCATCAAGCCGCCGAGCGCGTGCCTACGCTGCGCGATGCGGTGACGCGTGGCGCCGGCGGCTTACTGCGCAGCGCGCGCGACATGCTGCACGGCAGGGCGATCGTCGCCGGCGATGAGATGGAGGAGTTCTGGGCGCTCAAGGACGTGAACTTCGAGGTCGCGCGCGGCGAGGTGCTGGGCATCATCGGCCGCAACGGCGCGGGCAAATCGACGCTGCTCAAGGTGCTCTCGCGCATTACCGAGCCGAGCGAGGGGCGGGTGGAAATCAGGGGCCGCGTCGCCAGCCTGCTTGAGGTGGGCACCGGCTTTCACCCGGAACTGTCGGGGCGCGAGAACATCTTTCTGAACGGCGCGATCCTCGGCATGTCGCGCCGCGAGATCAAGGCCAAGTTCGACGAGATCGTCGCCTTTTCGGAGGTCGAGCGGTTCCTCGATACACCTGTCAAACGCTATTCGTCGGGCATGTATGTGCGCCTCGCCTTTGCGGTGGCGGCGCATCTCGAGCCGGAGATCCTGGTTGTCGACGAAGTGCTGGCTGTTGGTGATGCGGAGTTTCAGAAGAAGTGTCTGGGCAAGATGCACGACGTGGCTGCTGGTGGGCGCACAGTGCTGTTTGTCAGCCATAATCTGGGGGCGGTCTCGGCGCTTTGCCAGCGGGCGTTGCTGCTGTCTGATGGTCAACTGGTGTTTCAGGGCGGTACGGCAGAGGTGACTGAACGATATTTGAGTACGCGCGCGGAAGATGCGAATCTGACTTTCGCGGCTGATCCAGCCCGCCCAAGCATCACAGCCGTCAGAATTGATCGAGAAGCGCTTAAGCGCCGTGAGCTGAAGGTTGAGATCGAATTCCGCTCCCCATGGCCCATTGGGGCGCCAATCGGGGGATTGGTGCTGCGAGCGAACACAGGGGAACCGCTGTGGGGCTCAAATGGCCGCTTTCATCCGACGGTCGGTGACGACAGGACCAGTGTGTCAGATGGCGTGCTTACCTGCCGTTCATCAAAGCTCCCACTGATTCCCGGCAAGTACGTTTTGTCTGTTTGGCTTTCCGATTACTACACGGACTTTGATTCAAAAATTGATATTACTGTCATTACATTTGGCGAAGAGGAGCAGGCGTTTGTCAGCGCCTTGCGGCCAAGTCCTGCTGTAGTCGGCTCGATTGAGTGGCTAGCCCAATGGCAACTGCAGCCGGCCCGCGAGGTGGTTGAATGACCGGCTACGTAATAACTCCCGATGTCCATTCTGCCTCCGGAGCGCTGGCCGGTGCCAAGCGGATTTTTGGCGATGATCTGCCGAACAGCATGCTCGATGTCGGCTGCGGCGGGGGCACATGGATGCGCGCGGCGAAGTCCTTGGGCGTTCCCGATGTTGTTGGAATCGACACTCAGAAATTGCCTGACAACGTTGAGTGCGATTGCGAATTTCTGGTTTGCGATTTGTCCGAACCGTTTGACTTGGGGCGAAAGTTTGACGTCGTTATGTGCCTGGAGGTGGCCGAACACCTGGATCAGTCGAACGCGGCCAGTTTGATAAAATCATTATGTCGCCATGGTGATCGTATCGTATTTTCAGCGGCTTGTCCGGCACAGTTCGGTCAAAATCACGTCAATTGCCAGTGGCCCGCATACTGGCAATCTCATTTCAATTCTGAGGGATATACCTGTAGCGATAGCATCCGATGGGAACTTTGGGACAATCCTGAAATCGAGCCGTGGTACCGGCAGAATATGTTTGTTGCCGAGAGATCGCCTGCGAAAGCAGGAAATGAGCGACGCCTGAAGGCCGCGATCCATCCCGATATGCTTCCCTATCTGAGCATCCTGGACCGTCGGGACCTGGAGAATGGGCGCTTGCCGTTTGGTTGGTATGTCCGCAACCTATTCGCCGCGATAGGTGTTCGGACCTCGCGACTTTTTGCTTACCGGCGAGCATCGAGCCAATGAATGATCCAGCCAGGCGCTCCGTCGATGCGATCTACGTCACCGCCCCAGCGCGGCGAGGAATTAGGGTGACTGAACAATGACCGATGCTGCGGCCGGTGCCGTCGATGTGATCTATCTCGCGGCGTGTTCGCGCGATGCGCGCCTGACGCGTATCTGCGTCGCCAGCATCCGGTTTTTCTATCCGGATGTGCCGATCAAGATACTCGCGGGCGATATTCTGCAGCCGGGCCTCGCCGAAGAGCTGGCGAAATACTGGAATGTCGGCGTCGCCGAGCTGCCCATCGGCGATTATGGCTGGGGCTTCGTCAAGCTCGAACCGCTGTTCGGCCCCAAGGGGCATCGCTTCATGGTCTGCGACGTCGACACCGTCTTCACCGGGCGGGTGCTGGAAGAGCGCGCCAAGAGCGATGCGCCGTTCTGGGTCGACAACGAGCAGCTGCCGGACGCGGATTTCAAGCGGCTCTATTACGATTGGGAGAAGCTGCGCGATGCCGACCCCGATGTGCAATCGGCGCGCACCGCATTCAATGTCGGCCAATGGTTCGGCGAGGCGGGGCATGTCACGCGTGAGGATTTCGACGGGCTGCTCGAATGGACCCTGCCACGCAAACTTGCCCGGCCGGACGTGTTCATGGGCGGCGATCAGGGGGTGATGAATTATGTCGTGCTCAAGAAAGAAGCCTTTGCGGGCCTGAAGATCGAGCGGACCGAGCTGATGCGCTGGCCGGGCTATGGCGTGGACGATCTCAGCCCTGCGGCGGTTCAGGCCGGTACCGCCCCAGCGCGGGTGATCCACTGGGCGGGGATGAAGGCGATGCTCTTGCGCAACATGGTCGGCGGCAATCTGCTGCAATTCTATGAAGAATTATACTTCGCGCGCCTGCCGTTGCCCCGGCTGCGGCGCCGACTGGCGCTGTGGCGCCATATCTGGATCCAGGGGTTATTCAACGCCAGCCAGCCACTGCGGCTGCTGCTGAGGAACTGGCGCAAGCGCCGGAACGGCGCCGAGCAGCCCGCCGTGCTGGTCAAGGAAGCGATCCGCGCATGAAACAGGCTGTCCGGCGACTTCTCGGCTGGCTCGGCTACCGGATCGAAGGCACGCGCTACACTCCGCGCCAGCTGTTCGATGCAGACGCGCTGCGGCGGCTTGAATTCGACGATGTCGTCTGCCGCCATCTGATCGAGCACGGCGAAGATGTCGTGTTTCTGCAAGTCGGTGCCTATGACGGCGTCTCAACCGATCCCTTGCGAAAATACATCGCCCGCTTCGGCTGGCGCGGCGTCATGGTGGAACCACAACCGGGCCCGGCAGGCCGGCTGCGCGCGCTCTATGGCGAGGGCAGCGGCGTGACTGTGATCGAAGCTGCGGTCGACCGCGAACCAGGAACGCGCAGTCTTTTCACGGTCGAATCCGACGCGGTGCCGGTCTGGGCGGGCGGCATGGCCTCATTCGATCGCGACCATATCCTCAAGCATGACTACCTGATCCCGGGCATCGCCGACATGGTGCGCGAGCTGAAAGTGCCGGCGATCACTTTTGACGAGGTGCTCGCCAGGTTGCCTGCGGGCCGGCTTGACCTGTTGCAGATCGATGTCGAGGGCGCGGATTTGGAAATCCTTTCGATGTTTCCTTTCGCGCGCATCCGCCCTGCGATCATCCAGTGGGAAGTCAAGAACCTGAGCACTGCCCAGCGCGAGGCGGCCATCGATCTGCTGCGCAACCACGGCTACCGGGTCGCGCCTTCGGGCAATGAGGATATGCTGGCGATCCGGGCAGACGGCGCATGAGCCTGCTGCCGACCGCTGCCGCGCTGACTGAGCGTCTGCCGCGCATTCTGCGGCGCCACAAGGCAATGAAGGCCTGGATGCGGCTGACCGGTGAGGACCCGGTGCAACTTGTCCGCATCCGCGACGATTGCCGGGCCTATGCCGACATGTCCGACGGCTTCTTGCGGCTGATCCCGATCGAAGGCGTTTACGAACCTGATTTCTTCACCATCGCCGATGCCCTGCTCGAGTCGGGCGGAACCTTTCTCGATGTCGGTGCGAACTTTGGCCTACTGTGTTTTGGGCTCGCCGGACGGCATGGCAGCGCGATCGACTTCCACCTGTTCGAGCCCAATCCCTGGCTCGTCGAGACGATCGCCCTCAGCCGCGCGCGTTTCCCGCAGATGCGCTGCACGGTGAACCAGGTCGCTGTCTCAGACGTTGCCGGCGAACTCAGCTTCACGATAGACGAAAGCCAGAGTGGCATTTCGCACATCAGCACGGCGCAGGAGAGCGGCGTAACCGTCTCTTCGATCACGCTTGATGGCTATATCGCCAGCGCCGGGCTTGAGCGGGTCGACTTGCTCAAGCTCGATGTCGAGGGCTTCGAGCTAGCGGCTTTGCGCGGTGCATCGGAAAGCCTCAGAAGCCGCCGCATCCGCGCGGTCTATTTCGAATATTTCGAGAAGCAGCTCCTCCGGGTGGCGACGCCGCAGGCGCTGATCGACTTTCTGGCTGAACATGGCTTTGTTACCTGCTTTTGTCGGCCATGCGATTTTGGCGGGCGCGGCGAGCCGACTCACACAATTGCCCCGGGCCAAGCCGGCCACGGCCTGTCGCTGCTGCCAGTCACGGGTTTTGTCCGCCCGTCAATGACCGACTTGCTAGCAGTGCCGGCTGAAAATCTGGTCTTGCGGGTATGAAGCTTTCTGTGATCATCTGCACCCACAACCCGCGCGCCGACTATCTGGCGCGCACCCTGGCGGCGCTGGCGGCGCAGAGCCTGGGTCACGAACATTGGGAGTTGCTGATCGTCGACAACCGCAGCGACGTGGCGGTTGCCGGCCGTTTCGACCTTGGCTGGCGGAGCGATGTGCGCATATTGCGCGAGGAGAAACTGGGCCTGACCCCGGCGCGGCTCTGCGGCATCCGCGAGGCGGGGGGCGATTTGCTGGTCTTCGTCGATGACGACAATGTGCTCGATCCCGACTATCTGGAGGTCGCGCGCCGCATCGCACTCGAGCGGCCCTGGCTGGGCGCGTGGAGCGGCCAATGCCGCGGCGGCTTCGATGAACCGCCGCCCGAGTGGACGCGGCGCTACTGGGGCAATCTGGCGATCCGCGAATTTGCGGACGATGTCTGGTCCAACCTCCCGCGGCTGCCCCAGACGATGCCGTGCGGGGCGGGGCTCTGCCTGCGTCGCGCGGTGGGTCTGGAATACGTGAGACTGCACGACGCCGGCGAGCGGCGTTTCCAGTTCGACCGGACGGGCGATTCGCTGCTCTCGGGCGGCGACAACGATCTGGCGGCCTGCGCCTGCAACCTGGGGCTCGGGGTCGGTCTGGTCAGCGCGTTGAAGCTCGATCACCTGATGCCGGCGAGCCGGCTGACCCAGGACTATCTTGCGCGGCTGGCCGAGGGCATCCATTTTTCCGGCGTCCTGCTCGATGCCGAGCGCGGCATCGCGCCAAGCCCGCGCGGGCTCGCGGCGCGCATCGCCGATGGTGTTCGGCAATTGCGCCTCAAGGGTGCTGACCGCGCGATAGCCCGCGCAGCGCAGCGCGGCACACAGCGCGCCATCGCATTTCTGGCCAAGAGCGATTGAACCGGCGAAGCTCCTGATCATGCGCAAACTCGCCTTGCAATTGTTCTCGCACCGATCGCTCGCAGTGCTGCGCTGGGACGTGCATTTCATGCTGCTGCGCCTGAAGAACGCGCTTACCGGCCAGCGGGGCAAAGTGAGGCGATTTCTCGCGGGCAGGGGCGATCCGGTCTATCTCAACCTTGGATCTGGCCCGCGCGGGCTGGACAGCGCGCATTGGGTCAACATTGACGGATTCCGCGACCGAAACGTGCATTTCGTGCTCGATTTCTCGCGCGGCTTGCCGTTTCCCGATGGCAGCTTCGACGGCGTGTTCTGCGAACACGTGATCGAGCATTTCACTTACGAGGATGCATCGCAGCTTTGCGCCGAGATCGCGCGCATCCTCAAGCCGGGCGGGGTGCTGCGCATCGTCGTGCCCGATGCCGAGCGCGTGGTGCGCAGCTACATCGACAATCCCGCAGCGCTCATTGCCTATCGCGGCACACCGGGTCTGACCGCGATGCAAGTGCTCAACGACTTCTTCCGCCAGCGCTATGAACACCAGTTCCTGTTCGACTGGGAGACCATGCTGCGGATGCTCGGCGAAACCGGGTTCGCGCAAGCGGCACGCTGCGAGCTGCGTGCCGGGCGCTGCCAGGCCCTGCTGATCGACGACGAGAAATACGGCTGGGAAAGCCTCTATGCCGAAGCCACAAAGGGCCATGCGGCAATTCCATGACCAGGCGCGTGGTCCACATTGTCGAGAGCCTAGGACGCGGGGCGGTGGAGAACTGGCTGCTGCGCATGTTGGCCCATGCCCGCGCGAACGGCGTCGCGCTCGACTGGACTTTTTATTGCCTGCTGCCCGAGCCAGGCGAGCGCGAGGATGACGCGCGGGCGCTGGGCGCGCGGATCGTCCGTTCGCCCGTGCCGCTTGGCCGGACCAGCGCTTTCATCCGGGCGTTGCGCAGCGAATTGCGCAGCGGTGGATATGCAGTGCTGCATTGCCACCACGATCTTATGAGTGCGGTCTATCTCGCGGCTTCGGCAGGCCTGCCGATCGGGCGGCGGATTGTCCATGCCCACAATGCCGACGAACATCTGCCCACCACCAGCCGGCTGAAGGGGGCGCTGCTGCGCGAACCGATGCGCCGCATCTGCCGTGTCGCAGACCGGGTTGTCGGAATTTCGGACCACACGCTGGACACCATGCTGGGCGGCCGGGCGCGCCGGCCGGGGCGCGATGTGGTGCATTATTACGGGGTTGATCCGGCGCGGTTTGGTCAGGCACGGGACGACAGGCGCGCGTTTCGGCGTTTGCTGGATCTGACCGACGATGCCCTGATCTTGCTGTTCGGCGGCAGGATATCGCCGGAAAAGAACCCGGTCTTCGCGGTCGATGTCTTTGCCCGGTTGCTGGCGCGCGAACCGCGCGCGGCGCTGGTTTTTGCCGGGGCGGGCTCGCTGGAGCAGGAAGTCCTCTCCCGGGCGCAGGAGCTGGGCGTCGCCGACCGCCTGCGCATGATCGGCTGGCGCAGCGACCTGCCCGAAGTCATGGCGCAGGCGGACTGGTTCATCCTGCCCCGGCCCGAAGCGCCGCTGGAGGGCTTTGGCCTCGCGGTTGTCGAAGCCCAACTTGCTGGTCTGCACTTGTTGCTTTCACGCGGGATTCCAGACGATCCGCTGTTGCCGACTGCCTCGGTCCGGCAACTGTTGCTGGCTAGCGGTGCCGAAGCCTGGGCGCAGTCCGCGATCGAACTGCTCGGTGCCGGCGCGCCATCCCGGCCCGCTGCGCTGGCGGCGCTGGCGGCATCGCCGATGGACATGGAGCGGGCGCTTTCTGAACTGCTGGAGCTGCATCAGTGAGCCGCCCCTTGCGCGTTCTGCAGGTGGCCAGCGGCCTTGGCGTGGGCGGGGCTGAAACCTGGCTGATGGCAATATTGCGTCGCTGGCGCGATCAGGGGATCGGCCAGATGGAATTCCTGCTGACTGGCGGCCGACAGGATCGCTATGACGCAGAGGCAATGGCGCTGGGCGCGACCCTGCATTATCTCCCATACGGCCGCAAACACCTGCCGCAATTCATCTCCGGTTTCCGCGCCCTGCTGCGCCAGGGCCAATACGATGCCATTCATGACCACGCCGACTATGCTGCTGGCTGGCGACTGGCGATGGGGGCTGGCTTGTTGCCGCCGGTGCGGGTCGCGCACATTCACAACCCCTGGCTGCATATTTCGGCCAATTATGCAGTGAGCCCTAGTCGCTGGCTGGCGTACAAGGGCGGCAAGGCTCTGGTCAATCGCCTTGCCAGCAACGTTTGCGGGACGTCAGGCGAAATCCTGCGGCAGTATGGTTTCGAGCCCGGCGCCGCTTCTCCGAGAGTGGACGTTGTCCATTGCGGGTTCGCGCTTGACCAATTCGTCGGTGACCGGCCCGCAAGTCGGGCAAAAGTGCTCGCCGAGTTCGGCTGGCAGTCCAATGCCAAGCTGGTGCTGTTCGCCGGGAGGCTCGATCGCGCGCTCGAATTTGGCCATCCGCAGAACCACAAAAATTCCTGGCTTGCGCTCAACATTGCGCGCGAGGCAGCCATCCGCGATCCTGCGGTCCATCTGATAATGGCCGGCGATGGCGCCTCGCGCGATGAATTGATCCGTCATGTGCGCAGCTGGGGTCTCGAATCCCGGCTCGTATTGACTGGCATCCGTGACGATATTCCAGCGCTGATGAGCGCCGCCGATACGCTGCTTTTTCCTTCGGCCCAGGAAGGCCTCGGGATGGTGGCTGTGGAAGCGCAGGCAGCGGGCTTGCCGGTCCTGGCCAGTTCAGCTGTGCCCGATGAGGCGATTGTCATTCCTGAGCTCTACTGCGCGCTTGGTCTGGATGCACCTGTCAGCCAATGGGCACAGACGCTCCTGCATTCGCTTGAAATGCCAAGGATGGATGTTGCGGCCAGCCGGGCGATTTTTGAAAATTCCGACTTTGCGATTGCCAATTCCGCCCGCAAACTGGAGTCGATCTACAGACGTCAAACTAGGACTCTTTGATGGAATTGGCCGAGAATTTTGCAATGGATCGATACAAGTTCGCCGAGGAACAGATCGGATGCTTGTCCGGCTCTGGCGAGCAGCGGGTCATTTTCGATATTGGACCGGGCGACGGTCGGATGCGGAATTGCGTCGGCCCGTCTGACCGGTGGCTCGGATTCGACCGCCAGCCCTGGCATGATGTCGTAGCCTGGAATCTTGATGGGCCATGCCCATTGCCCGACGTTCGTGCGGACATGGTGCTGTTTCTCGACGTGATTGAACACCTGCCCAATCCCGGAACCGCCTTGCGGCATATTGCTGCGGCTATGAAGGACGGCGCTGTAATCGTCGTTACAACGCCCAATCCGCGCTGGAGCGGCAGCCGTCTGAATGTGCTGGCTCGAGGGGAAGTCTCGGGCTTCAGCCCAAGTGATATCGCGAGCAATTATCATGTTCTGCCGATATGGCCACATGTGCTCGAGGCGTTCATGTTGGAAGCCAAATTGATTCCGCAACGCTATGTGACACTTGGCGGCCAGACCCGTTTTCTGGAGGCCAAAGGAAAAATGAAGGGGCCACCGAGATATGCTCTCAACCTCTTGCAGATGGCAATCGAGGCGATGGATACAACCGCACGCGGCGACAGCTATGCGATGGTCGCGGTCAAATGCGATGCACATGAAGGCGCTGTTGCTTATGCTGCATGAGTTGCCGGGCGAACCTGTTCACTGACATGTCCAGGCGCATCCTCATTATCGAACCTGCCGGTGGACTATGGGGGTCCGAGCGGGCGCTGCTCGACCTGATCGATGCCGCGCCTGAGCTTGAATTTGCCGTCTGTTGTCCGCCGGCTACACCGCTGATTGCCGAGCTGGAGCGGCGCGGAGTGCGCGTGCTACCTTACCTTATCGAGCGGTTGCATGAAAAGAGCCGGTGGCATCGGCTGCTGGCGGCGCTGGGAGTAATCTGGGCGTGCATCGTATACCGGCCGGCGATTATTCATCTCAACCAGAGCGGCGTCTATCGGCTGTGCCTGCCTGCGGCGCGGTTGCTAGGCCTTGGCATCGTGTGTCACGTGCGCATTTTCGAAGACGCCGCTTTCCTGGCAGATTGCCGGCCAAATCACGGTGAGCTTAAGGCGATCATCGCCATCAGCGGTGCGATCGAAAGCGAACTTGCCTGCCATAGCGCCCTGGCAGCCATTCCCGTCGTGCGGATTTACGATGCTTTCGTCAGCGATTGCCCGACGCCGCCCGACAATTTTCCGCGACCACGCCGGATCGTTTGTGTCGGAAGAATCGTTCCGATCAAGGGGCAGGAACTGCTGATTCAGGCGCTGGGGGAAGTCGACCTGCTGCCTGCGGACGTGGAATGCCGGATCGTCGGTGACGGCGAGGCCGCGCTTGTCGATAGGCTCGAGACCATGGGCGGGGACCGGGTGGAATGGACCGGCTTTGTCGGGCAGGTCTCCACCCAGCTTACGGACTGCGCCGTGCTCGCGTGCCCATCGCACCGCGAACCATTGGGAAGAGTAGTTTTCGAGGCTTGGGCAGCCGGCGCAATCCCTGTGGTCTATGCAGGCGGGGGGGGCGCTGCTGAAGCGGTCGCTGCGGCGGGCGGCGGTGTCGTCTACGCCGAGCAGACCCCGCGCGGCCTGGCTGCGGGTCTCGCCAAGGCACTGGCATTGCCTCCGATCGAGGCAGCACGTCTGATCGCAAATGGTCGTGCGTGGTTGCAGGAAAACTGTTCGCCAGGGCCATATGGAAAATCCATCGCCAACGTGCTTCTCAGATACTGACCGTGGCAAAAATCCTGTTTCTTGGTGAGATCGGCCCGGGCCAGACATCGCGGATGCGGATGCGGGCGCTGGCACGGCTGGGCCATGAGCTGCGCGGGGTGAACACCTTGGCGCCCTGGCGGCAGCTTTCGTGGACCCAGCGCCAGATCCAGCGCCGGCTTGGGCGCGGCTCGGCGATCCGGCAGATCAACGCGCAAGTGTTGGCGATGGCGCGAGATTTCCGCCCCGATCTGGTCTGGGCGGAAAAGCAGGAATACCTCAGTCTCGAGACTTTGGCGGCGCTCAAGGCGCTCGGTGCGCGGCTGGTGCATTTCACTCCCGACCCCTATTTTTCGCTCGACTGGAAGCGCACGCGGGCGATGGACCAGGCGATCGGCGGGTTCGACATCCTGGTCTATTGCAAGACCTATGAACGCGCCGACTACGAGGCGCTTGGCAAACCACTGGTCTATATGCCGCTGGGTTTTTGCGACGAGGTGCACCGGCCCCTGCCAAGCGGCGATCCGCAATGGGCGTGCTCTGCAGGCTTTCTTGGCGGCTGGGAGCCTAGGCGCGAGCACATGCTGCATGCCGTGGCCGTGGCCGGCGTCGATTTGCAGATCAGGGGCGGGGCATGGGATTTTCTCCATGACGGCCGCTGGACGCTGCGCCGCCGCATCGTGCTGGGCCAGCTTGCGGGCGGGGACGCTTTCCGGATTCACCGCGATCCGCGTCTCGCAGCTGTGCACTGCGGCGACGAGGTCTATGGCGATGATTATGCCCGTGCGTTGACCGGGGCGCAGATCGGCCTCGGCTTCCTGCGCAAGGTCTGCCCAGATCAGCATACCACCCGGACTTTCGAGATCCCGGCCTGCGGCTCGATGCTGCTGGCCGATCGGACTGACGAGCATTGCAGTTTCTTTGCGGAAGGCAGCGAAGCAGAGTTCTTTTCGGGTTCGGACGAATTGGTGGACAAGGTCAGCTTTTATGCACGCCATGATGCGCAACGCCTCGCGATTGCCGCAGCGGGCAGCGCGCGCTGCATTTCGGGACGCTATGCCTACATTCACCGTCTCGGCGATGCACTTTGCCTGATCGAGCGGATCTGACACACGGTTGATTGCCCCTGCAATATGGGCCAAGCACAAAATGGTGACCTCAGCCAAACCCGACCTTGCCTTGTCGCCGATGGAACGACTGTTGCGCGCCTACGCGCGCTATGCGCCGATAAACCTGGGGAAATACCGGCTGGTCAATGCCTTGTGGCGAAAATTTGCCGGCGATAATCACCAGCGTGACGCAAAGCTGCTCTATGGCAATTTTCGCATCGAGTGTGATCTGGACGAGCTTATTCAGCGGCAGCTCCATTTTTTTGGAACCTACTTTCTCGAGCGGGAATCTCTCGATGTCTGGCAATCGATGTCAAGGACTTCCGAAACGATCTTCGACATCGGCGCAAACGCCGGAATCTACAGTCTCGCTTCGCTGGCCGCAAATCCCAAGGCTGTGGTCCATGCGTTCGAGCCAACGCCGGAAATAGCGGGGCGCCTGCGCCGGACAAAGGAGCGCAACAATCTGGCGAGCCTGGTCATAGCCGAGGTGGCGCTGAGCGATCACGAAGGGCATGGCCGGTTGGTCAGATACGATGGCGGGGGCGGCAACGGGGGCATGAACTACATCGTCAGCCCGACTGACGGTGACCAGCGCGAACTGGTGACCATGACCTCGCTTGATGTCTATTGCCGCCTCAACCAGCTGGAGCAGATCGATCTGGTCAAGATCGATGTCCAGGGTCTTGAGCCGCAAGTCATTCGCGGGGCAAGCGGATTGCTTCGCGAGGGCAGAATCGGGACCATTTTCATGGAGTTGAACTGGGCGCCGCCAGGCCAGGAATGTGCCGCTGAGGCGGCAGTCAAGCTGCTTAGCGACTTTGGCTTCCATTTTGCGGCAATTGGCCATTCCCCGGAGTGGCGCAAGCCAGGCCCTTGGCTGCGCAGCCATGCCGACATCATGGCCTGCCGGGCTGGCTGAGTCCCGGTTGACCGGGCCCGCGATGTAGGCCAAGCGTGGCTCCAAAGCCGCCATGCCGACCGGCATGGCGGAATGCAAATTGCGGAATGTTGCCGGTGTTCTTTGGTGCCTGGATCTCGATTGGCGTCTGCATGGTCGCGCTGGTTCTGACGATTTTCATCGTGCGCCGGTCCAGTGCGACGCTGGGCTTGCCGCTTGCCTATATGGTCAACTTGCTGCTGATCCACTTGCCGGGTGCCTATGCCTTTGTCATTTCGGGCGGCCAGTATGCCGGGATGCAGCGGAACGGCGATGCGATCGGCCAAGGCACAACCCTGACGGCAATTGGCGCCATGGCGTTCGTCGCAGGTGCGGCATTGGCCGCCCTGAAGAGCGATGGACATGTTTGGGACATAGGTTCGTCGGAGAGTGTCCTCAACTCGAAGTTCATGATCTTTTGCATGGTCATGGGCGGCATCCTGACTTTCGGCGTCAACCCTTTGCGATCAGTGCCGACTCTCGGCGCGGCGCTTTATTTCGGAAGTTCGATCTGGATGCTCATGGCGCTGGTCGGCCTGGCGACAGCCGTGCGAAACCGCTCCGGTGTGCAGTTCCTGGCCTGGATGGGCGTAGTCCTGATCTATCCGTTGATGGTTCTGCTGCTGACCGGATTCCTCAGCTACGGTTCTGCGGCGGTGATCATTGTCGGATCGCTGGCAGTGGTCAGGGTGCGCAGCAGCCTCACCTCGCTGCTGCTGGTCGTCGCGCTTGGTTTTCTGGGCATCAGCGTTTTCGTGAACTACTTCAGTTCGCGCACGGAATTGCGCTCGACCCTCTGGAGCTCGGCCGGCCTGGAGCAGAGAGTTGATGCGGTAAGCGATGTGTTTGGCGGATTTAAGCTTTTCACCACCGACAATCCGGACCACCTGAAGGCCCTGGACCTCAGGCTGAACCAGAACGAATTTGTCGGAATTGCAGCTCAGCGCCTCGAGCGCGGCCAGGTCGAGTATCTCAAGGGACGCTCCTTCTGGGAAGCAATGATTTCCCCGATCCCCCGCCTCATCTGGCCGAACAAACCGGTTTACGGCGGCAGCGGCCAGATCGTCACTGACATGACCGGACTCAGGCTTGGGCGCAAGACTTCGTGGGGTGTCGGCAATGTCATGGAGCTGTACATAAATTTCGGTCTTTTCAGCCTGATACCCGGTCTCCTGATCCTGGGATTTGCGATCGGATGGCTTGACCGCCGCGCGGCAAGCAAACTGGGAGGGGCTGATCCATCGCGCGCATTGCTGTATTTCCTGCCCGGCGTTGCGTTGATCCAGCCCAACAGTTCATTGGTGGAAGTGATCGGCGGCACCTTTGCTGCGCTGCTGGCCGCAGTGTTCCTGCGGATGGCCTGGCAGGTGGTCATGCAGAACCAGGAAATCCCGCCCGTTGCCAGCCATCCGCAGCGCGGCGCGATGTGAAAGTCCTGCTAAGTGTTGCCAGCGCGCGCCTTGCCTATGGCGGGCCAGCGCTTTCGGTGACGGCGCTTGCCCGCAGCCTTGCCCGCAGCGGCATTGATGCCGGGCTCTGGTGCCCTGATGGCAGCGCGGCGGAAGTGGCGCAGGCGGCCGCCGGAGCGCCGCTTCAATGCCTTGCGGGCAGCCTGGAGGAAGCGCTTGGCCACTTCGGCACGCCGGACATCATCCACGACAACGGCATCTGGTGGCCACACAACCACCGCATCGCCCGGCTCGCCCGGCGCGCCGGTATTCCGCGACTGGTCAGCCCGAGAGGCATGCTCGAGCCCTGGGCGAGGCGGCACAAGCCGCTGCGCAAGGCGCTCGCCTGGAGACTTTATCAAAGGCGCGACCTGCAAGGTGCCGCCGCGCTTCATGCGACATCGGCGCAGGAACAGGCTAATCTTGCCGCATTGTTTCCAGGCCTCAGCCCCGCCCTGATTGGCAACGGACTCGATCTGCCGGTTGCGGCAGACATGGCGTTTTCGGGTAATGCAGGCGCGACCGGGGATCGCCAGGCATTGTTTCTGGGGCGTCTCCATCCGGTCAAGGGACTTGATCTGTTGCTGCGAGCCTGGAAGCGCGCCGCGCCGCAAGGCTGGCGGCTGGTGCTTGCCGGCCCGGACGAGGCCGGCCATCAGGCTGTGCTCGAGCAGGAAATAGCGAGCCTTGGCATTGGCGCGGCGGTCAGCTTTGCCGGTCCGGTGACCGGCGCGGCCAAAGCGCGGCTGTTCGCGCAGTCGCAGCTGTTTGTCCTGCCCAGCCATTCCGAGAGCTTCGGCATGTCGGTCGGCGAGGCGCTGGCGCATGGCCTCCCGGTTTTGACCACACGCAATGTTCCGTGGCCCCGGCTTGAGGAAACCGGGGCAGGGTGGCGGACAGTAGTCTCGGAAGCGGGGATTGCCGAGGCCTTGGCGCGCGCGGTCGCCTGCCCCGATGCGGAGCTGGCGCTGATGGGCCAGCGCGGTCGCAGGCTGGTCGCCGAGGAATTCGGCTGGGAAGGGCTTACGAAGCGCTTCATTGCCCTCTATGCGGGCCTCGTGTCTCAAGAACCAAAGCCGGCCGATAAATGATAATTCTGGGTCTCAACGCCTTCCATGCGGATTCGGCGGCGTGCATCGTGCGCGACGGGCAACTGCTGGCGGCGGCGGAGGAAGAACGCTTTCGCCGGATCAAGCACTGGTCGGGCTTTCCCAGCCAAGCCATTGCATGGTGCCTGAAGGATGCAGGACTCACCCTGGCCGACGTCGACATCGTGGCAACGAACCAGGACAGCAAGGCCAATTTCTGGCGCCGCCTCAGCCACACTGCGCGTCAGCGACCGGGGCTGCCAGCCATCATCGAGCGGCTGCGCAATCGCCGCCAGCGCGCCGGTATCGAGCCGTTGCTCGAAGCGGCCTGCCCGGGGCAGAGGTTCGCTGGCCGGATTGTCCCGGTGGAGCATCACCTGGCGCATCTGTCTTCCGCCTTCCACGTCTCGCCATTTCAAAATGCTATCGCCATTTCGGTTGATGGCTTCGGGGATTTTGCCAGTTCGGCCTGGGGCATTGGCACCGATACGCGCATCGACATCAACCAGCGCGTGCTGTTTCCGCATTCGCTGGGCGTGTTATATCAGTCACTTACCCAGTACCTGGGCTTTAACAATTATGGCGACGAATACAAAGTGATGGGGCTGGCGCCTTATGGCGAGCCGACCCGCCTTGATGACTTGCGCCAGTTGATCGCGCTGAACGGCGACGGCACATTCGCGCTCGACACCTCTTTTTTCGTTCACACCTCGCAATCGATCAACCATCAGTGGGACAACGGCTCACCGCATTTCGACGCGCTCTATTCACCCAAGCTCGCACAATTGCTTGGGCCGGGACGGCAGCCGGGCGAAGAGCTGGACCAGCGCCACATGGATCTCGCCCGCTCGGCGCAGGCGCTTTATGAAGAGGCCTTCTTCAATATCGTCCGTGCCGCCCGGGCAGACACCGGCCTGACCGACATTGTCCTCGCAGGTGGCTGCGCCAACAATTCCGTGGCCAATGGCAAAATCCGGCGCGAGACGCCGTTCGAGCGGGTCTATGTCCATGCCGCCCCGGGCGATCAGGGCGGTGCGATCGGCGCAGCGTTGGCCGCCTGGCACCAGGAGGGCGGCGCCCGCGGCTTCACCATGGACCATGCCTATTGGGGCCCGGCCTATGATCGCGCCGCCTGCCAGCAAGCCCTGGACGAGCGTCAGCCCGATCTTGACACCGCCGGCTGCGCGGTGACGGTGCACGACGACGAAGCGGAGCTGTGCCGCCGGACGGCACTGGCGGTGTCCGAAGGCAAAGTGATCGGCTGGTTTCAGGGGCGCATGGAATGGGGGCCGCGCGCGCTGGGGAATCGCTCGATCATCGGCGATCCGCGCCGCGCCGACATGAAGGACATTCTCAACCTCAAGATCAAGCGCCGCGAGAGTTTTCGCCCCTTCGCGCCGTCGATCCTGGCCGATCACGTCGGCGACTGGTTCGAGGAGGTCGATGAGGTGCCCTTCATGATGCAGGTCTTCCAGATCCGCGTGGAAAAGCGCGGGCAATTGCCTGCCGTCACCCATCTCGACGGCTCGGGACGGCTGCAGACCGTTCGGCACAGCGCCAATCCGCGCTATGCCGGGCTGATTTCGGCATTTCACGCGCTGACCGGCGTGCCAGTCGTGCTCAACACCAGTTTCAACGAGAATGAACCGATTGTCTGCCGGCCCGAAGAGGCGCTGGACTGCTTTTTGCGGACCAATATGGACGTGCTGGTGCTGGGCGATCATTTCATCGAACGCATCCCGCAGCCCGCGTGAAAATCACTCTGGTCACGGCGGTATATAACCGGGCGGGCACGATTGCCGGGGCGATTCGCAGCGTGACCGCGCAAAGCTATCGCGAGATCGAACATCTGGTGATCGACGGGGCTTCCAGCGACGATACCCTGGCAGTGGTCGAGGCCCATCGTCATCCGGGCCTGCGCCTGGTCAGCGAACCCGACCGCGGCATTTACGATGCGCTCAACAAGGGGTTTGCCATGGCATCGGGCGAGGTTCTCGGCCTGGTCCATTCGGACGACTTTCTGGCGCACGAGCGAGTTGTCGAACGGGTGATGGCGGCTTTTGCCGACCCGCTGGTCGATGCGGTCTATGGTGATCTCGATTATGTCGCCGCCGCCGATACCGAACGTGTTATCCGGTGCTGGAAGGCCGGCGGTTTCTCTCCCCGGAAACTGCGCCGGGGCTGGATGCCGCCGCATCCCGCGCTGTTCATTCGCCGCCGCCTGTGGGAGCAGTACGGCGTCTATGACCCGCAATACCGCATCGCCGGCGATTACGACGCGATCCTGCGCTGGTTTGGCGCAGGTACGGGCAGGGGAGCGATCACGGTGGTCTATTTGCCCGAGGTTCTGGTCAAGATGCGGACAGGCGGGGAAAGCAACCGCTCGCTCGGCCGCATCTTTCGCAAGAGCCGCGAGGATTGGCGTGCCTTGCGGGCTAACCGCGCCGGCGGACTTTTCACCTTGGCGGCCAAGAACCTGCGCAAGGTGCCGCAGTTCTTTGTGCGTTAGGATGGGGCAACGCCGATGCCTGGTCTGATCCCGCCGCGATTGCGAGAACGCCTGAAGACACTGCCCGGAGCTGTCCGGGCAGTCCGGTTTGTGCGCAGCCTGATCGTCCCGCAAGAGCGCGCGCTGCGCCGGATCAGGGCGCGGCTGCCCGGGCAATTACTGCAACCCTCGATGGTCACGGCGCCGGATCGGTATCCGGAATTCTTCGCATTTGTTGCCGGAAAGCTGGTGGAGGTGGAGGCGCCGGCGCTGCTCTCGTTTGGCTGTTCGAGCGGTGAGGAAGTGTTTTCGCTGCGCGATGTGATGCCGGCCGCCGAAATCCTGGGGATCGACATCAATCCGCTGGCCATTGCGGCCTGCGAGGCGCGCATGGCCGGTTTGTCGCCCGACCCGCGCATCCGCATTGCCTGCCAGGGCAGCACGGCAGGTATCGCCGCTGCCAGCTTCGATGCCATTTTCTGCATGGCTGTGCTGCGTCATGGCGAGCTGCAAGCACTGAGACCCGAGCGCTGCGATGGCGTGCTGCCGTTCGCGCAAGCCGAGCGCACCGCAACCGATCTGGCCCGCTGCCTCAAGCCCGGCGGTTACCTGGTCATCTGGAACTGCCATTTCCGCTTTGCCGACATGGCTCCGGCGGCAGACTTTGAGGTGGTCCTCCTGAGCAAGGAGGGACGCTACGCGAATCAACCGCTCTATCGGTCCGATATTTGCCTGCTGACGGCCGCGACCTGCTGTGAGGCGATTTTTCGCAAGCGTTGAGGTTGAGCGTCCGGCGCATTCCCCCTAAGGGCGGGCCGGGCCCGGTTGTTGAAAGCGCCTCGAAACGAGGAAACTGTCGAAATGAAAAATGGCCTGGCTCTGCTCAGCGACGCTTTCGAGCCGCTCGTCGCAAAGGCACAGGGCAATGCCAAGGCATTACTGCGCCTTGCCGAACTTGCCCGCAGCCAGCACAGCCACGAGCGCGCGGTTGAGATTGCCTGGGAGGCGCGGGCCGCAGCCACGGGCGATCCGGTGCTTTATGCCCAGGCAAGCGATTTCGTCGCACAGACCGTGCCGAGTTGGCACTGGCACATGCTGCGTGACCAACCACGCAACAAGGCATTCGAGGATGCGCTGAAGCGAGCGGTGACCCCGGAAACCCGGGTTCTCGATGTGGGGTCAGGCTCTGGCCTGCTGGCCATGCTGGCCGCCCGGGCCGGCGCAAAGTCGGTCGTTTCGTGCGAGGCCCATCCGTCGATTGCCAAAGTTGCCCAGGAAATCGTCGATCTCAACGGCTTTGCTGACAAAGTTACGATCCTGGCCAGGCATTCCAAGGATATCGACCCCGATGCAGATCTTGGCGGACCGGTCGATCTCGTTGTTTCCGAAATCATCGGCAAGGATGTCGTCGATGAGTGCGTGGTGCCTGCGATGCTCGATGTCGCCAGGCGGCTGCTCAAGCATGGTGGGCAGGTGATACCCCGCCGCGCGGATGTCCGGGTGGCGCTGGCCTGGTGGGGCGGGCTTGCCGATCGCGGGCTGAACACAGTTTGCGGTTTCGACATGACGCCGTTCAACCGCCTGCTGATCAGCCGCAAGAGCCTGGCGCGTGACGAAGAAGGCCTGGAAATTCGCGGCGCGGCAGCCTCGTTGTTCTCGTTCGATTTCGCCACAACTGATGCTGCGCAAGATCACGCTGAGATCGAGCTTGTCGCGGGTGGCGGACCGGTCAACGGCGTGGTCCAATGGATACGCCTGCAGATGGACGAGGTTGGCTATTTCGAAAACCGGCCCGATGCGCAAGAAAGGTCGTCGTGGGGCGTCCAGTTTTTCCCGCTAACCAGCCCCATCGATGCGGCAGCGGGTGCAAAGGTCCGGATTGGCGGCTCCCATTTTGGCAACACGTTGCGCCTGTGGGAGGCATGAAGGCTAGGACTTGCCCTCGACTGTGAACGTAAAGGCTCAGGCAACGGAGGCTGTGAAAGCCTATTGATTTTCGACTGGCTTGTCCTCAGTTACTTGATCTACGAGTTTTTCCTTCGGACTGCGGGTGGTCGTTTCGAATGGTTCCAGCATTACCTCGGAAAGCGCCGCATCGGGCCCAGTTGGAGTTCAGCTGTTGCGTTGCCCGTTCGCAGCCACGTTGGTAGATGACCGGAGAAAGTGATCATGGAAGCTCCGAACACCAAGGCCTCAAAGCAACTATTTAAAAATGGTGTTTGCGTTGTAGATGGTGTAGTTAACAAATCCATTGTCAGCGAATGTTATGATAGCCTCAGGCGACAAAATCCGGAACTTTTCGATGACACTCCCAAGCCTGAACGTTTTTATGTATCGCGCGGGCGGTATTATCAGCCAATTTGCATTGCGGGGCCCGTCGCGGCCAGAGATTTAATTCTTCCTATGGCAATAGAGGAAGTCCTGGTAGAGAGTCTGGGCGAGGATTTTGTTCTCGATTCCTTTGGTCTTATCATCGCGCTCCCAGGAGCGACGGATCAACAATGGCATCGCGACGGCGGGATACTCTTTCCCGGCAATCCGCTGGAGTTCATGTTACCTGTGACTGCCGTGACAATCGCCATCCCACTCGTGGAGATGAACGATGAAACTGGCAGGACCGGTTTTCACCTCGGATCACACAGGACTATTGAACGCTTGGTGCGACCTGATTTTGAGCCTAACGTGCCGGTCGGTTCTGCCGTAATCTGGGACTTCCGAATCTTTCACAAGGGCATGGCCAACAAGGGCACAAAGCCGCGCCCACTCCTTTACGCTACCTGCTGCCGTCCATGGTGGTGCGATGTAACTAATTTCGGCGGTGGTGTGGGGATGAAGTTGGGCGTGCAACGAGAGACGCTACAGGGAATGGAGGATATCATGCAAAGACGTCTAGTCAGAGCGATGATATTCGATTGAATAGCATTAGGCGTGCACCGTCCACGTCTTCGTTCAACGTCTGGATATTTGGGGAATCGAAGCCGCAGTTCACCATATCGAAACCCCCGCGATGCGGCGTTCAAGCCCCACTCACGCTACGGGATTGCTTGACAATATGGACGGCCTTGGTTAGTCAAGTCGCGATTGCTGAGTGGAGTTTCGCGAATTATGAGTAAGACCCTCGACAAAGCCTCTGCTGTGAGTAGGTTTCGTGCACCATATCGCGCGCCCACACTCTCGCTTGTGCTCCATCATTCGGAAACCCATAACAAGGGCGGTGTAGGCTTTGACGGGGACCCCAAGGTTAACAATAACAGGTCCTGACGCGCCCGATGTTTTAACTCGGTAGTATCGGCTCACTCTCGCTTTCTTGGGGCATTGAAGCACACCGTTTCTGCTTTGATAAATTGTAGGCGGCGAGGGTGGTTGTGTGCTTTTGGTTGAGTTGAGTTCACATCAGGCCGTGTCCATTGGATTGGACATTCCCGATTTGAATGCATAGTATCCTGCGCCATTGATGATGGTGCGATTTTCTGGCGTTCGCTTGACGTAGGCCTGGTCAGAGCCGATTCTGGTACGAGTTCCATGCAATACCGCTACGTCGCATATGGCTTGAAGATAGACAGCGCGTTGGAACTGCCCGAGTTTGGCGTTCCAATCGAGCGAGAAGGCGATGCCGACCTCACCATCCGGCTTGCTCCGGTTGCCCGCCATGGCACTCGCGAGGGAGGTGAACGTGGCAGTATCCGCTGGATTGATTCGCAAACCTTCTGGATCCACGTCGAATCTGTCGCTCACTTTTTGGTCAGCAAGGGGCGAGAAATATTGATAATGGCCGAAGCGGATGCTGATCCTGGCTTTGTCCGGGGCTATTTGCTGGGATCGGTCAGTGGCGCGATGCTGCTGCAACGCGGCTTCCTGGTACTTCATGGCAACGCAATCCAAGTAGGCGACGGGTGCCTGATCTGCGTTGGCGACTCCGGCGCAGGCAAATCAACGCTGGCGGCAGCCTTTCTGAAGCGCGGGTATAAGGTGCTGGCTGACGACGTGGTCGCGGTCGATGAAAATGGGTGCGCAATCCCCGGCTTTCCGCGGATCAAACTCTGGCAAGATGCAGCCGACAAACTGGGCTTTTCCACCCAAGAGCTGCGTCGCGTGTTTCCCGACATGGACAAGTTCAGCCTGCCAATTGGGTCATATGACCAAGGTGCTCGCCTGCCGATCCGCTGGATTTATCACCTGACGAGTTATGATGATGAGGATGTCAGCATCGAACCGATAACTGGGCTACACCGCTTTCGACTGCTAAGGGACAATACTTATCGCAACGAGTACCTCGAAGGACGGGCGTTGCTCTCGGCGCACCTGAAGCAGTGTAGTCGGCTTGCGGGGCCGACTTACCTTTCCAAGGTAACACGACCCCGCGCTGGATTTGCGTTAGATCGCCTCATTGACCGCCTCCTTGAAGACGTGGCCCTTACTCAAAACGCGCCCGGCGGCGATTAGACCGCCAGAATTCGCTCGAGAATTGCCATCTGACACAGGCTGGCTCGCGAAAGCAAAGAGGCCAGAGGCAAATCCGGTCTCGTCGCGAGATAGGCCCGGAATCGCGCGTGCTTTTCCTGGTTTGCTGCTAGAATTGCTGCCGGAAGGTCGGCCAATGCCCGTTCAGTAACGGATGCAGCGATTCCCCGCTGTTTTCCCGATGCCATCATCACAAGCCGCAGCGTGCCATGCAGATAATGAGGCGAGCGCGCATCGCCGGAAAGGTGGCTGAGAGTGAGGCCATCGCCGCTTAGCTCAACCTTTGGCAGGTCTGCGCGGTGCGGAGAGACGGCGCGTTTGCCGACGATTTCAAATTGCCCGAAGCCGGCAATTTCGATCCGCGCGGGAACACTGCGGGCGTAAGGTGAATGCGGATCTACGTAGCCATGGGCCAAGGCCAGGCCGAATGGATCGCGATATCCGCCATAATCAGAGAAACATTCTTCTGACCCTTGGGGGCAGGCAGTCATGGAAATCAGGTAGGCGGCCTCATGCCGGTAGCCAGAACCCTTGAAATGATGGTTGATGGAGTCGATCAATGGCATGAGGCAATTTCGGCCCGCCAAGTCTCCTAGCAAGTGGTTGCTCGCATAATATCGGGTTCTGATGAAAGCATCGGCTGCAGTTGACGGATTGGGATTATAGTCTGGATTTACATATCCAACCTGAGAGATGTTTTCGGCCAGTTGTGCATCACGCAATATTACCCGGGATGCTTGGTCTCGCAGCCAAACTAATTTGTCCGTGGCGTTGTAGATCGTGATGAACAGGTCGAGCATTTTCTGCCGGTCCGCGCTAAATTCGACTGGCCGGTTCGACAATTCCATAATGTCTTCGCGCGCATTCCAGTCCAGTTCGTCGGTCGCAACAAGCAGGGCTTCCGGCACCTTAAACAATGGCTGGCCGATTGCGAGCGGATCGCGGCAGATGGTCCTGATCGAGCCGTCCTGCTCCTCGATGCAGGCAGCCGGATGGACAAAGCCACCGCGCTCGATGACCAGTTGCTTCATTGCCTCCAGGCTCTTAGCAATAAGCGGATTATCGGAGCGGACAAAATTCATGTGAATACGGACATCATGACGTTACTCATTGTTACCCTTGACAAAACGGATATATCGCGCTGTCGTCAATCCTCTGGTGACTGCCAATTTCAATCGCAGGGTGTTCGCCCCCAGTGACGATTCTGGCCAATCAACCAGTGCCTGGCGCATCGCCTGCAAGTTGAGCATCGAGGAAATCGACTCGTCTGTGGCGAGCCGGTCGATCTCCGCGATTAACGATGTGCGCTGCCGGCCAAGCCGCAGATGCCAGTCGGCAGCCTGCGTCCCACTCCGGGTTTCGTCAAGCACGCCGTCTGGGATCACTCCCTTCAGCATCCGGCGAGCCAGACGACGCGCCTCGCCATCGCGCAGATACTGGTCGTCGGGGATGCCAAGGCAGAGCTCCACAAGCGGGCGATAGCTCGTTGGATCGCGCGTTTCGATGCCGTGGATAAGATCGATTGCCTGGCCCATTTCGGCACCCGCACCCGAGAAATTGACCATTTCATCGCGCCATTGGCGCGTCGAAAAGGGTCTGCGATGGAATGGATCATAGCCC
Source organism: Novosphingobium sp. (assembly GCA_031428115.1). Lineage (GTDB taxonomy): Bacteria > Pseudomonadota > Alphaproteobacteria > Sphingomonadales > Sphingomonadaceae > Novosphingobium. The sequence continues at coordinate 43,171 of JANPOS010000067.1, forward strand.
ATTAACCGGGCGCGGTGTGCAAGTTGCATTTTCTCGGCATAGTCGCGGTTCAGCGGACACCATGTGCCAAATGGCTCGTTGATCTTGATCAGACCGGAGCGCACCAGGCAGGAATGCAGCCAGTCTGGCGCAAAGGGCAGAAGTGCGCGTGATGCGATCGCCCGAAACCTCGAATTGGCATGTTCGGGGCTGAAAAATTTCGCTTCTTTCCAGAGGCGCAGCCATTGCCCCCGGCGGGCCATCGTCGCAAGGGCACCATCGCCGTCGAAGCTGAACGAGGCATTCCCGAAGCCGCCATTGAGCATGACATCGCAGCCAGTCGCGCGCGCCTGTTCGTAGGCCTCATGGATCCAGTGCAGGTTTGCCGCATGACCCGGAGCCTCGCCCGCGAGCAGGAAGATCGACGACAATTTGTGATCCAGGAATTTGCCTTGTGCATCGACCCAGTGAGGTCTGATTTCCGGATACATTGCGGCCAATGCCTCGACGTAGGGCCGTTCGTCGCCGAATACCGACGCGTAGGTGATTCCATCCCATTCCGCTTCCGGGACGCCGGTGAAGGCCTCCAGCGGCTGGCCTTGGCGATGCTGCGCGACAAGTGCTGCGACAGCCTGCGAATCATATCCGCCTGACAGGCTGATGGCGGGTCGCGAAAAACCATCCAGCGCCGCCCTGACGCCTTCCTCAAGCAATTCCTTGCCAGCCGCGACATAATCGCGCTCGTCTTTGAAGCGCACTGCGGGAAGTGCGCCGACATCGTAATAGGATTCAACCGTCACGCCATTTTGGGTGATCAGGGCCCGGTGCCCGCAATCAAGGCGGCTGACCCCGATATGCCAAGTCCTGCTAGTCTCATTGAGGCTCAGAAAGAGCGAATCAGCAACTTTCTGTTCGTCAACTTGCTGTTTGGCTTCCCCGGTCGCGAAGATGGCATTGACCAGTGAGGCGATGATCAGCCGATCCTGGCGGTGCCAGTAGAGCAGCGGCGGTGCGGCGATCGGACTGCGCGCCAGGCGGACTTCGTGGCGATCGGGATGCGTGATGATCGCGGCGAACTGGCCGATTGCCTTCAAGTCGATGGCATCGCCCCAAGCCGCATAGCCGGCGGCATAGAGCGCCGCGTCGCTCGCTGGCGCCATGGCCAGCTCACTGGCCAGCTGGCGGCGATTGTCGATATGGCCGGCGAACAGGATGCGTGACCCATCAGCGGCGATCTGCGGGCGCCATCCCCGCTGCTGTCCGGTTGCTGCAAGCAAGGTGTCGCCATCGAAGCTGTTCTGGGCTGGCCGACCATCGACCATGCCGAGCGAGGCGGCGAACCGGTCGCGCTGGGGCGGCGACAGCGGCGGTCCGCCCCATGCCCGGTGCAGCCCGATCAGGGTAATTGCCATCTATGCGCCTTGCCTGGCCGCCGGCTTGCGCTTCTCCTTGCGCAGCCAGCAATTGATGGAGAACCGCGAATCGCCGAATTCTCCGCTGGGGCAGGAAACCGCGCGAACCTCGTGGCGCACAAATGAGGGAAACACGACAAGGCGATTGTGAGCAGGCTCAATCAGCGCGACATCCTCGCTGTCGCCAAAGGCAAACAGGGCAATCTCGCCGCCGGTGAACCGTTTGGGCTCACGGTGGAAGTAATAGACGCAGCTCACCACCCGGAAATGCTCTTCAACCGTGCGGCCAGCCCCCGAATGTGTATCGATATGGGATCGATAGAAGGCTTTATCGCCATGGGCGATCAGTTGCACCTCGGTCTTGGCGATCTCGAACGGCGGCGTTGCGATGGCGGCGTAGAATTCATCGCACCGGGCATGAATCGCCGCCTTGAATGCCGCCTTTGGGTTCCCGAGGCCTGCCGCACAGAGGGACGACTCCCTGAAAGCGGGATCGAGTTTCGCCTCGACATCCCGCATGATCCAGGTTGGCTCGAAATTGGCTTCGTTTTCCAGCGTATAGGCCAAGAGGTCGGCCGCCATTGCAGCGGGCAGGAAGTTGTCGATAACAAGATGCCTGGGGATGCCACTGATAGCCACCGGAGCAGTTCCTCTTCGCACACTGCACTGCCACATAGCCTGCGCGGCTGGCGCGTCCATAGTGCCGATGGGCCGCCTCGTCACCAGCAATCCGTGCTCGGTTTGCGGGTGCCGGAAATGGCATGGCCCAGGTCAAGGCGCGGTCGTTGCGGGCAAATGGCCGCGGTGCTAGGGGCTGCGACAGTGACTACAAGATGGAACGATTTCGATGACCGAGATTACTGGTGCAAGCAAACTTGTGCGCAATCCCGAGCTGCTCTCCGTGGAAATGGACGGGGATCTGGTGATGATGAGCATCGAAAGCGGCAACTATTTCGGCGTCAGCGGTATTGGGCCGAGCATCTGGAACTTTCTGGAAACCCCGAAGCAATTTGACGAGGTCGTCAATGAAATCGTCGAGAACTTTGAGGTTGAACCCGAGCTCGCGGCTATCGACTTGCACAAGTTCGTTGCGAAGCTGGCCGAGAACGGGATGATCGAGGTCAGCTGATTCGATGACAGGGCTCCGTTTCGCGCAGCGCGTCCGGCATTTTTTGCAGCGTGACCGATTCGTGAGGCTTTGGTTCGTGCCGGCATGGTTGGGGCTGGGGATCGCCGGCCTGGCAATCGCGCTGTTGGCGTTCAAGCGGATCGCGCCGCGCCTCGGCACTCATAACGGGACTAGCATTCCCGCGCTCGATGTTCTGCCGCATCATGAGGCACGCGCCTTGCAAATTTGCCGCACTATCCAGCTTGCCGAACGCTACGCTCCCTGGCGCGCCGATTGCTACCCCCAGGCGATCATCGCGCGGCTGCTGCTCGGGCTATACCGGGTGCCTTTCATCTTGTGTCTTGGGCTGCGGCGCGATGGCGAAACCGGCAAGCTGAGCGCGCATGCCTGGGTGCGGTGCGGCCAGGTGCCGGTCACCGGTGGGTTGGGCGAGGCAGATCACCGAATTGTCAGCGTCTTCGTTAGGGCATCGTGCGCTTGATCTGCACCAGCGCTCGCAATGACGAATGATTCTGATTTCCTGCAAAATGGTTTAGCCGCTGATCTGGCCACGCAGCAATGGCAACCTTGGTTTTTTCTGCGCAATGCTGGGTTGCGGATTAATGAAGATCGGCCTTGCCTTTGGTCTCAAACTTATGGTAACTCCGTTGCCAGTAACCACTTGATTGTTACCTCTAGTTTTTTGGAGAAGCGGTGATGCGCCGGACCGATAGAGTTCTTGCCACTTTGGCTATTGCAGGCCTTGCTCTCGCCATTCCTGGGCCGGGGCTTGCATCTGCGAAGGCGCAATCTGCCAGCTCTTCGGCTGGAGGCTCGGCGTCGGTTTGCCGGATCAGGGTCAAGCGCAGTTCGGATTCGGCTGGTGTGTTTGATGTCACACGCGGCTCGCTATCGAATGGCAATTGCGTCTGCTATGTCAGGACCGGACCGCGCAGCCAGGGTGGTTCAGCCGAGTCGGCGCTGGCCGCGCTCCTGCTGCGCCGCACATGCAGCGATGCTCCGCTTGCGGCAGTTGGCGCTGCGGGCGGCGGGATCAGTACCGGCCTCATTGTCGGTGGCCTGCTTCTTGCTGGTGGTGGTGTAGCGCTCGCTCTGAGCGGCGGATCCAGCAGCCCCTAAGGCAACCGGTTGTCCCAAGTGATTCGATAAAGGCGGCTTTCGGGTCGCCTTTTTCTTTGGCGAAGTGGCTCAGCGGAATATCCCGGCTTGCCCGCTCCGCCCGCGCGCGCCATGGTCGCCTGGCTATGCGCCATGACCCCCGCAGCAATGAGCGAGTCCGGCGGAAGTTGCTCGCCATGCTCGCCGCCGTGCCTTTTGGGGGCACCTGGCGCGAGTGCGAGCTGGATGCTGACGAGTGGGTCCTGCTTGGGGCAACCGCACGCCAGCACCGGCTGGAACCGCTGCTGCATGGCCTGCTGCCCGGCATGCAGGATTCCCGGTCGGTTCCCGCGAGCCACCGTGCGGCCTGGCAGGAGGCGCACCGGCGTTCGGCCATGGCGGCGCTGGCGGCCAAAGCAGCGCTGATCCGGGTAGGCCGTATCCTCGACACGGCAGGCATCGCCTATGCCGCGCTCAAGGGCGGGTGGCTGGCCTGGCATGCCTATCCAAACCCCGCGTTGCGGCCGATGCGCGATCTTGACATTCTGGTCTCGCCCTCGCGGCTGGAAGCGGCCTACCGGGCGCTGGTTGCCCGGGGATTCGAGGAATTGTCGGGCGAGGCCTTTTCTGCGGCAACGCTGGCCATGGGGCAAAAGCACTTGCCGGCTCTGCGCGACCAGGCCACCGGAATTTTTGTTGAAGTGCATAGCCGGCTGTTCGAACATATCGAGCCAGCACAAGCGGACGCCCGGCTGGCGCGATCTGACGATCTGCTTGCAGCGCGCCTCTGGCAGCCGCTCGGCCCGGTGCAAATTGCCTATCTGCCGCCGTGTGAAACGCTGCTCCACGTGCTCGTGCACAGCGCTTACGAGCACCGCTTCGACAATGGCCCGCAAGTATTGCACGATGTGTCGGCCCTGCTGGCTCGCGAGGCGGTTGACTGGGAGCGCTTCTGGACCATGGCGGACGAGGGCGGCTGGACGCGCGGCTGCCAGCTGGTCTTGCGGCTGACGGAATGTATGCTCGGGCCGCAGGCAACCGGCTGGGGGCCGGAGGGCGCGCCAACCTTGCCCGACGGCATCCTTGACCAGGCGGCGCTGATGTTGCTGCAGGATCCAGACTTGCGCCAGGATCTCGATGTGCAACTGCAACTGGGCGATCTGTCAGCGGGAGGCCCGGTTAGACTGCGCCGGCTCGCCGCCCGGCTGCTGCCGGCCAGGCGGGTTGTCGCTGCCCATGCGGGTGTCTCTCCCGACCGGCGCTCGGCATGGCTGCATTACCCCGGCTGGTTGGTATCACGATTTGCCCGCACAGCGCGCGGCGCGCTCGACGGGCGCCAGCGAAGCGAAGTCGTGCGGGCCAATGCCATCGAAACCTGGCTCGCCGGCCGCTGAGTTACAAGCAGGTCACTTCATCGGATCGGTTTTTTCCGCGATGGCGGTAAGGGCGGTTTTCACTTTGCCCGCTTCATCGGCCAGCCGCGCTTCCTTTCGGGCGGACATGGGATCGGAGACGCCCATTCCTTCGGATTCGGCGTTGAGCCGGCCGTCGATCTCGGAATCCCATTCGGTGAGCAACGCTTGCTTGTCGTTGTCGCTTAACTCCGGATCGGCCAGCAGCGCTTCGGGCGAAGCGAAATGTTTGCGCGGGTTCGGGGCGTCATCTTCCATGACCAGCACGGCGGGCGATGCCGGCGCGCAGGCCTGCTCGCGGTGGAACAACAGCGCCTGGCCGATGGTCGCGGTCACGGTTTCGGGGCTGAACGGCTTGGTGATGAGATAGGTCGGCTCGGGTCGCTCGCCGGTCAGCAGGCGCTCGGGGAAAGCGGTGATAAAGATCACCGGCACGCTTGCGGTCGCGAGGATATCCTTGACCGCCTCGATGCCGCTGGAGCCGTCGGCGAGGCTGATATCTGCGAGGACCAGTTCAGGGTTGGCGCGCGCAGACAGGGCCACGGCCTCGCTGCGGGTGCGGGCGATACCGGCGATCTGGTGGCCGAGATCCTCGACAATCGACTTGAGGTGCAGCGCGATGATCGCTTCGTCCTCGATGATCATTACGTGGCTGCGCAGGCTTTCAGCGATCGCGTCACGTGCCGCATCAATTTCCGCCGTGACATCGGCGATGGTGCTGCCGAGAATATCCGCCGCCTGGGCAATCGAGAAACCCTCGATCGAGGTCAGCAGCAACGCCTGGCGGGTGTGCACCGCCAGGCTGGCGATTGCACCGCCCTGTCCGTTGATTCTGGACGCGCTGATGCTGGCTAGCTCGTGCCATAGACGGTGAAACACCCGGTAAAGTTCCTGCCGGGGCGGCAGGCCGCTGTCGAATTCATCCGGCGCGGCGAGCAGGGCCTCCAGCACTTCGCGCACGGCTGCGTCACCCAGCGTTTGCGATCCGGTCAACGCGCGCGCATAGCGGCGCAAGTACGGGAGTTGTGGTCCCAGTTCGGCTTTGAAAGACATGCGCGCTCCTTGGCTGGAAACAGTAAAACCGCTCCTGCCGAAATAAGTTCCTTAGGACATGAAACTTTTTCCGGTTTCGCCGGTTACCCCCTCGATTCCACCTTGGAAGCAAAATCAGATGGCCAATGACGTACCGCCAAAGGGCTCACCAAAGAAAGGATCGAACATGCGCAACACCGATAATGCCTTCGATCCGGTCGCGGCGGCCTTGCAGCAATTGCACCATGCGGTTGCCAGCGAGGAAGTTCCCGGCGATTTCCTGCGCATCCTCGAAGAAATCGACGCCAAGCTAGCGGCGGCGAAACCCGCTGCCAGGCAGTGACCGACGTTTCCGCTGAAACGCTGGCTGCCGACCAGCTGTTCAGGGACCAGATGGTCGCGCTGATCCCCTCGCTGCGAACTTTCGCGCGCGGGCTGTGTGGCTGGCGCGACATGGCCGACGATATGGCGCAGGAAACCATGCTGCGCGCCTGGGCAGCACGCGCGAGCTTCACCCCCGGCACCAATTTTCGCGCCTGGATGTTCATGATCCTGCGCAATCAGTTCTACACCGCGCTGCGCAAGGACAAGCGCATGACCAGCTGGGATCCGGAAGTCGCCGAACGTCTGCTGGTCGAGGCTCCGGCCCAGCAGCATGCGATCCATGTCGCCGATGTCGCCAAGGCGCTGCAGAAACTGCCGCCCGAACAGCGCGAGGTGTTGCTGCTGATCGGGGCGAACGGCGCTTCGTATGAAGAGGCTGCCGAAGTGGTCGGCTGCGCCATCGGCACGATCAAGAGCCGGCTGGCGCGCGGCCGCAAGGCGCTGGCGCTGCTGATCGACGGGCCGCAAGAAGGCAAAATCCGGATCAGTAAGCCACAGGGCGAAGCCCGGTTTAATCAGGCCGCCTGATCCATGGAATTCTGGATCACCAAGCTGCGCGAACAGGCAGCTCAAATCGCTGCGGGCGACTATCAGCCCGGCAGCCCCGCGTTCACCCGCGCGCCCGCCGGCATGGCCGAGCTCAGCCGTGATATCGACAATCTGGCGCTGGTCATGGCTGATCGTGACCGGGTCCATCAGGCCCTGACCCGCGAGGTTCACCACCGGGTCAAGAACAACCTCCAGATCGTCACCAGCCTGCTGCGCATGCAGGCAAGCAAGGTTCAGGATCCGGCGATCAGCGAAGCGCTTGGCCAGGCGCATTCTCGGATGGGCGCATTGGCGCTGATTCATCGAATGCTTTATGAGCAGTCAGACGAAGGCAATCAGGGAAGTCTCGATCTTTCCCGCCTGATGACCGAGCTGTGCGCGCAGATGCACCTTTGGTATCTCGACCGGGTCGATGTAAAATTCATCTGCGGCGCCAGTTCCGTTGCCGTTCCTCTGGACAGCGCGATGCCGCTTGCGCTGTTCGCCGTTGAAGCCGTCTCCAACGTCTATTCCCATGCCTTTCCGGGCAGGCACAGCGGCGAAGTCACGTTGCATTTCAGCGTTGATGGCGATGGCGATGCCCTGCTCCGCGTGGTCGATGATGGCGTTGGCTTCGATAGCCATGGTGCTGCCAAGTCGATGGGTCGCCAGCTGATGAATGCCTTCGCCCATCAACTGGGCGGCAGTTGCACAATCAACAGCAGCGCCCCGAATGGCACCGAGGTGAGGCTGGCTTACCGGATCGGCGATCAGGCACCCCAATCAGCGACCTGATCCAACAATGCCGGGCGGCGCATTGCGCGACGCCCGGCAGGTCAGAGAGTTAGCGGTCGTTGCTGATGATCACCGAGGCAATCAGGCCGGTGGCAATCGCGACCATCAGGAAACGGTCGTCATTGCGGCGCCATTCATAGCCGCGCGGCGGCTGGCGCAGGTTATAGCGGCGATAATCGACGCGCTGGGCATAGCGCCAGTCATTGTAGCCCATGCGCTGGCCGCGCGACCAGCCATAGTGGTTGCCGCGATCCTGGTGCCAGCCGCGGCGCCTGCTTTCGGCGCGGCCGTTATGGTCTTGCCAGCGGCCGTTGCGCCAGTGGCTGCCGCGTTGCGGGCCGTCATCGCGGCGGTCGCTGTGTTCGTAGCCGCCGCGATGATCGCGCCCGCGGCCGGGCTCTGCGGCGGCAACCGGACTTGCCAGCAGGGCGATGATTGCCGCCCCCATCATAAGTCTTTTCATGGGTTTTTCCTGTGGGCGCAAAATACGCCAACTCGCACTGCGGATGTTCCGCAGTGACCCCGGCTAAACGGTCAAGGCCGCCAAACGTTCCACTCCGGGCCTGCTTTGCTGGCCATTCGACACAGTCACCCGTGTTCCGGGATGAGCGGAAGTGATTGCGACATGGGCATCCAGTTGCCCGGCCAGCGCCTCGACGATGCCGGTGCCAAGCCCCGGCATCGTCGTGCCGGGATCCTCCGGAAAGCCGATGCCGTCGTCGCTCACGCGCAATGTCCAGCTGGCGCCTTCCGAGCGAAAATAGACGATGATCTTGCCTTCGGGCACGCTTGGCGGGAAGGCGTGTTTAAGCGCATTTATCACCAGTTCGGTGACAATCAGGCCCAAGCTGACCGATACGCGCGCATCGACCTGGCTGTCATCGATGTCTGCGGTGAGGATCAGATAGCTGGTGTCGGCGATCATCGAGGCGGCAATGCTCTCGCACAGTTCGGTGAGATAGCCGCGCAGGCCGACCTCGCCATGCTGGGTGGTGGCCAGCTGCTTCTGCAGCGTGGCGATCGACATCACCCGGTGATGGGCATCGTTCAGATGGCTGCGGGTTTCTTCCGAATTGACCTTGCGCGCGCTCTGGAGGAGCACGCTGGCAATGATCTGGAGGCTGTTGGCAACGCGGTGCTGAAGCTCCTGCATCAGCACCTGCTTTTCGTGCAGCAGATCGTCATTGAGCCTTTCAGCGATCCGCGCAGCGGTGACATCGGTCACCGACAGGACAATGCGTGGATCGCCGTCCTGGCCGTCATAATCGAGCATGTGGGCGTTCAGCACCAGGTTGCAGGTGGGTTGGCCGGCCCGGACAAGGTCCGTCTCGTAGGCTTCGATTTCGGGGCTGCCAGCGGCAATCGCACGCAGCAACAGCAGCACTTGCGGCAGGTTCCATTCGCCGTGGCCAAGATTGGCAAACCTGGCGCGGCCGGGGCCGGTGCGCGGGAGGTCGAAATTGCGATAGAACGATGCGCTCGCCGCCACGACATTAAGCTCGCCATCGAGCAGCACGACCGGCGCTTGCGATGAAATGATCAACGCCATCGCCAGCGAACTCGGCGGGGGTATCACCTCATGTAATGGCATATCCAAATTCGTTGCCTTCAAGAAGTCGGCGGTCTGCGAAGTGCAAACCATTCCCGGCACTGGAGAATCTCCGGGCGTCATTGCCGAGGGGTGCCTGGGCGCGGCGCGGACAAGACCCGCAATACCATCCTGGCGGCGGATAACCGCATAAAATCGTCCAAGCCCTCCAGACATGGACCCGCCACCCCCGATGCGAATCGGGGATGGCGGGTCTGCGGGGCACCTGCGAAGCGGGGGAGGGTCGGCAGGTGCCCAACGCGAATTCGCAGGTTACATCGGCTGGATGCGCAAGCGGCTGGTCAAGCGGTCAAGCCTCATCTGGAGCGCCGCCTCGTCGCGGACCGACAGATTGCCCGTGCGGTCGTGGCGCAAATAGCGCTCGCGGCTGCGGATCGCGCGCAATTCGCGTATACCGCTGGTCATTTCCCAGCGGCTCAGGTTGCGCTGCATATTGGGCGAGCGCAGATGGCTGTCGAGCATATCGAGCTGGGCAATGATCCCGCGCCGCGGCACTTCCATATCCTGGCCTGACATGGTCGAAATCCAGCGACCGCGACTGTCGTAATAGCCCCGGGCATCGCCAGCCTGCCAGCGGCCGCGGCTGTCGTAATAGCCCGGCTGGGGATCGGCGATCCACACTCCGTTGGCATCACGGCGCCCACCGGCCTCGCCGGGAATCCAGCGCCCGCGCGCATCATAGCGCCCGGTGGTGACCCCGGCGACCCAGCGGCCGCGCCGGTCATAATAGCCCGATGCCGTGCCGCCGACCCATTGACCATTACTATCGAAGTAGCCGTTCGACGAGGCCGGGATCCAGCGGTTCTGATCGTCATAGCTGCCGCTCGACGAGCCGTCATCCTTGTGCGGAATCCAGTTGCGGCGATCATCGTAGTGGCCGTTCGGCGCCCCGGGAACCCAGGTGTTGTTGCGGTCGTAATAGCCCTGAGCCCGGCCCTGCGCGACCGAATTTGGGTGCCACAGGCCTTGGGCGTCGTAATAGCCATAGGCATCCGCGCGGCGGGTCGTCTGGGGAGCAGGGCCACTGCCGGTATCGACCCAGCGACCGCGGCTGTCATAATAGCCTGACACACTGCCGGGATGCCAGCGGCCTTCGCTGTCGTGATAGCCCGGCTGCGGCGCGGCGTTCCAATTGCCACTGGCATCCCGGCTGCCGTTCGCTTCGCCTGCCATCCAGCGGCCGTTGCTGTCATAGCGCCCGGTGGTCGCGCCGGCGATCCAGCGGCCGCTATCGTTGTAATAGCCGCTGGCGGAACCCGAAATCCACTGGTCATTGCGATCGTAATAGCCGTTGACCGAGGCCGGAACCCAGGCGCCATCCTGGCTGTAGGCGCCATCGAGCTCGGTCGTGCTCGAGTTGGCGATCCAGCGATTGGCGTTGCCATAATAACCGTTGGGGGTGCCATCGATCCAGGCGCCGTCGCGGTCGTAATAGCCGCGCGCATCGCTGGAGCGCACGCCGGTGGCATGCCAGCGGTTGTTCTCGTCGTAATAACCGTATGCCTGGCTGCAATCGCCCCTGGGCTTGGCCGCCTGATTGCCGATCACCCCGCCGACGCCCGCGCCGATGACCGTGCCGACGGTCTTGTCACCGCGCCCGGCGATGACATTGCCCAGCACTCCGCCGACGACGGCGCCAGCGACCGTGGCGACAACCCGGTTGGAGCGCTGACGCTCGCAATTCGACTGGGCATAGGCGATGGAAGGAATGAGGGCGGCTGCGGCAATCGATGCCGCGAAAATAGGCCTGCGCATATTGTAATCTCCTGTTGCAGGCGGATGCCCGCTTCTTGAGGAGTTAAACCAGCAGCATAAAATTTTGTTCCTCTGGGAAAATGTTTATTTAACTATATTATAATTTTTGGCATAATTATGAAAATGGCCAGCGGAATTGCCTTGCGGCGATCCTGCTGGCCATTTCCGTTTGCCTTGGCGAGGCCGCGCTGCGCCGCATGGTTCCCGGCTGGTCCCGCCGGTGAGCCATGCGACCCTGTGATCAGACCTTGTCGCCAGTTGCGCCCTAGGCGCTGCCGATGGCCTCAGCGGCAGCGCGCGTCGCCGCGGTCGATTGCCTGGCCGGCCAGTGCACCTGCGCCTGCGCCAAGAATGGTTCCCAGCACTTCCGAACCGCCCGGCGCGATCTGGTTGCCCAGCACCCCGCCGACAATCGCGCCGACGATCAGCCCGGTTGAGCCATCCGAACGGCGGCAGTAATAGCGCCCGTCCTGGCCGCGATAGACGCGGTCGCGGTGTGACAAGCGGCGTTCGCGCTGAGAAGGGTACTCGCGGTAATAGCGGCCCGCGTCATAGGCACCATAGCTCGGGTCCGGGCGGTTGTAATCGTACTGGCGCCAGGTGCGCGAGGGACGGTCATAGCCGTTGCTGCTGGCGCAGCCAGTCACCAGCATCGCGCCGATAATTGCACTCGTCATGATACGCATCACGGGTCTCCTTGATTAATGGATAAAGTATGCAGGCGGGTGACGGAAGTCAGCCGACCCTGACGCCCGAGATCGCGCCGATCAGGCCAAATACCTGCAACAGCCACAGAATGACCACGACGACGACGACCCCGTTGAGAATGTTCTTTATCTTGCCGTCCATCGGCAGGTAGTTGTTGATCAGCCAGAGAATTACGCCAACAACGATGAGGGCAACGAGTACATTGATAAGCGGCATGGAGGTTCTCCCGAGCAGGTGAGCAAGCCGGAGGCGGCGATCACTTCGGAATGTTCAACTTGCAGACTGACAAAGTGTTCCATTGGCCAGGCGATTTTCCTGCCGGCCGTTATCTGTTCGGAACAATCGGAGGTCCGCAGCGTTTCTCGCGTGAACCGCAAATCGACCGAGATATTTGTCGATTGCATAAGCAGGGCATGGAGCTTGGCTGGTTTTGTCACTGCTTACTTCCCTCAACGCAGCGTCCAAATAGTGCGTTGAGAACAGCTATGCCAGCATGAAGCCGGGCCATTTCCACCCGTTTGATTCGCGGCGGGTTACGCTTCATTGGTGGACCATCCGTCCCGGCATCCCGGCTTTCGCGAGAACGACGGTTGGGTTAGAGGCATGCAATGGAAACCAGAGCCGGAGACCCGGGCGCTTTCGCCCATTTCGACCTCCACCGCGTCGACAGCCCCGCTTTCGTCGTCGATGCCGCGAAACTGCGCGCCAACCTTGCCATTCTCGCCGACGTGCGCGACCGGGCGGGGATCAAGGTGCTGGCCGCGCTCAAGGCGTTTTCGATGTGGTCGGTTGCGCCGATCATCGGCGAATATCTCGATGGGGTGTGCGCTTCGGGTTTGTGGGAGGCGCGGCTGGCGGGTGAATTCTACGACGGCGAGATCGCGACCTATTCCGCAGCCTACAAGCCCGATGATCTCGACGAGATCCTGCGGCTGTCAGACCATGTCATCTTCAATTCGCCAGGCCAGATCATCCGCTGCGGGGCGATCATCGAAGCGGCGCGGGCGCGCGGCGAGCATTTTGACATCGGCCTGCGGATCAACCCGCTGCACCCCGAAGGCGAAGTGCCGAAATACGACCCTTGCGCCGCCCATTCACGGCTCGGATTTCCGATTGATCAACTGACGCAAGAGCATATCGACCTCGTCGACGGCCTCCACATGCACACGCTGTGCGAACAGGATTTCGCCCCTCTGGCGCGCACCTGGGACGTGGCTTTCGACTATCTCGAACCGTTCTTCGGCGAGTTCAAGTGGCTTAATCTGGGCGGCGGCCACCACATCACCCGTGATGATTACCAGCGCGATGAACTGGTCGAATTCCTCATCGATCTGCAGGAAGATACCGGCGCTGATGTCTATCTCGAACCCGGCGAGGCGATCGCGCTCGACGCCGGGATTCTCGTCGGCACGATCCTCGATGCCCACGAAAACGGCATGCCGGTGGCGATCACCGATATTTCCGCGACCTGCCACATGCCCGACGTCATCGAAGCGCCCTATCGCCCCGCCATGCTTGGCGAATTGGCTCTGAACGGCGAACTGGTCGACGAAGCGCAGCAGGGCGCCGTCCGCCTCGGTGGCCCCTCGTGCCTCGCGGGCGATGTCATCGGCGACTACCGTCTGCCGGTCCCCGCCGAGCCCGGCGCGCGTATCGCCTTTCTCGATCAGGCGCACTATTCGATGGTCAAGACGACCACCTTTAACGGCGTGCCGCTGCCTTCGATCTGGCTGTGGGATTCGGAAACCGACCTGCTCGAATGCGTCAAAACATTCGGCTGGGAGGAGTTCCGCAGCCGCCTCAGTTGAAGCTGGCCCGCTCGCGTTCGTTGAGCCGGGCGGCAAGCTCGGCCAGCGCGGTGAACTGGGTTATCGTGCGCTCCAGCAATGCCCGGTCGTCGCCGGCGTCGAGCGAGCCGCTTTCGAACAGGTTGCCCGATTCAAGTGCTATCGTCAGGTCGCCGTCGTGGAATAGCGCGCGGATGTTCTTGCCGGCATAGGCCTGCTCAACCGCGCTGAGCCGCTCGGCATAGTCGGGGTGCACCAGATAGCGCGCCTCGACGCCGTCGTTCGACCAGACGGTAAAAGCATCCTCGAAGCGCGGATCGACCATCGAGACGCGGGCGAGGTCGACGGCATTAAGGCTGATGCTATCTTTGGCGCCGCCGAAGAAGCCCTTGTGCCGCGATTCGCGCTCGATCAGGGTGGTTCCCAGGAACGGTCGGGTAAAGCCCACGGTCATGATGCTGCCGGCAAACACCGTCACCGTGCGGCGGTTCTTGCCCGGGCCGCGCGTTTCGGTGAGCTTGGCCTCGTGCAGGGTGAAAGGCTGGGTGCCGAGCACGCCCCACCACATGTCCTCGAACGTGCTGTTGTCGTAACTGGGCACAAGTTCGAAAGTTTTTGCCCGCTCGAACGCCTTTCCGGGGGTGACGCTGGCGCTGTATTCAAGCTCGAGCGCGCGGGCGATCGCGCCGTTGATCCCGGTCTTGAGCCGATTGAGCATCGGCATACGTGCAAGCGCGGCCCAGCCGAAGCCGGCTGCGCCGACGAAAAAGCCGAATTGCAATGCGGTGCCGATGCTGGATGGCTTGAACAGGATAATCACGAAGGCCACCGCACAGGCAGCGGCAATGCCGATCTTCTGGCGCTTGGCGGCCTTTGCCTTGGCGGCGGCGCGATCGGCGTTCTGGCTGGCGAGCCAGGTGCCGAGTTCGCCAGCCAGCAGCGCATGGGCGTTGGGCGCAGTAATCATTGCGCTTGCCTGGCGCGGACGAAATGATAGCCATGGCGGCCTAAATTCTGCGCGGGAGCAGCCAACATGGGTTTCATTATCATCCTTGCCATCGTGGTCGTTCTCGGCCTGATCCTGATCGCTATCTATAACCGCCTAGTCGGACTGCGCCAGACCTGCCGGCAAGGCAATGCCGACATCGATGCGCAGCTGCGCCAGCGCAATGACCTGATCCCCAATCTGGTATCGACCGTGAAGGGCTATGCGGGCCACGAACAGGAGACGTTCGAGCAAGTCATTTCTGCGCGAAATCGCGCCGCGAGCAATGGCACGGCCGAATCGGAGCGACAGCTGGCGGGCGCGCTGGGCAATCTGCTGGCGCTGGGTGAGGCCTATCCCGAGCTGAAAGCGAGCGCCAACTTCCAGGCATTGCAAGGCGAGCTGGCCGAAACCGAAGATAAATTGGCCGCCGCGCGCCGCGCGCTCAACGCCGCGAGCGCCAATTACAACGCTGCACGAGAGAGTTTTCCGGCAGTGCTGTTCGCTGGAATGCTCGGATTCCAGCCCTTTGCCTTCAACGAGCTGGCCGACAGCGAGCGCGCCAGCGTTGGGACGGTGCCGCAAGTGGAATTCAAGGGCTGATTTGACTCTATTTTGCCGGGGCAGATTTTCACTTGCAGTTCATCAACGCGCGTTTATAGGCACCTCCGCTGCCCCATGGGGACTTCCAATAACCGCAAGGCAGCCTCGTCTTCGTGTTACCTGGCCGAAAGGCCTATTGGGGGTCCCTTGAATTGCACATCCATCCTGACGCATCGGCTGTAGTTCGCGCTCTTTCGCCCGACGAACCCGTTATTCTCAATCGCCCGCACGCTGCCGCGCGCGCCGCCCGCTTCTTTGTCGAGAAGTTTCCGGGCAAGTCGCTTTATGCGGTGAAGGCCAATCCTTCGGCGGATTTGCTGCGCGTGCTGTGGGATTCAGGCATCACCCATTACGACGTGGCGTCCATCGCCGAAGTGCGCACCGTGCGCGCAGTGCTCCCCGAAGCAGTGCTGTGCTTCATGCACCCGGTGAAGCCCGCCAGCGCGATTGCCGAGGCTTACAAGCTCCACGGTGTGCGCACCTTCAGCCTCGATACGCAGGAAGAACTTGAAAAGATCGTCGCAGCCACAGTTGCGGCGGAAGACCTCTCGCTGTGCGTTCGGCTGCGGGTATCGTCGGAGTATTCCGAGATCAGCCTTGCCTCCAAGTTTGGCATTGATCTCGCGGACGCTGCGCCGCTTTTGCAGGCGACGCGTCAGGTCGCCGATTGCCTTGGCATCTGTTTCCACGTCGGCAGCCAAGCGATGACCCCCTTTGCCTATGTCCAGGCGCTGGAGCGCGTCCGAGCGGCCATCGTCGCCGCCTCGGTCACGGTCGATATTGTCGATGTCGGCGGCGGCTTTCCATCGATCTATCCAGGCATGGCAGCCCCGCCACTGGAAGACTACTTCGGAGCGATCCACCGCGCCGCCGAATCGCTGCCGGTTTCCTATTCTTCGGAGCTGTGGTGTGAGCCCGGTCGGGCGCTTTGCGCGGAATATTCCTCGCTGATCGTGCGCGTGGAAAAGCGCCGCGGACGCGAACTTTACATCAATGACGGCGCTTATGGTGCGCTGTTTGATGCGGCCCATGTCGGCTGGCGCTTTCCGGTTCGGCTGCTTCGGGAAGACGCTGAAGCCGAGAATACCCCGTTCAGCTTCTTCGGTCCGACTTGCGATGACATGGACCACATGGACGGCCCGTTCGAGCTGCCCGGCGATACCGGCCCCGGCGACTATATCGAGATCGGTATGCTCGGCGCCTATGGCGCAGCGATGCGAACCGGCTTCAATGGCTTTGGCGTGGCTGTGCTGGCCGATGTCGCGGACGAGCCGATGGCCAGCCAGTACCTCGGCATTCGCCGGGTGCGCCTGCCGGACAATGTTGTGCAACTCCGCTGAGGGGGTCGTCCAGCTCCGCTTGAGCATGTTTCAAAAATTCTGACCCAACAAAAGCCCGCCTACCCTGAGCTTGTCGAAGGGCTGCGCTTTCTTCTTGCCGCGCGCAAGGCCTCAAGAGAGAGGACAGCCCTTCGAAAAGCTCAGGGCAGGCGGAATTGGGAGCGTTCCTGATTTAACGCAGGTCACTCGAGCCGCTAATCCGCTGCTATCGCCAGCGCTACCGCATCATCTGGCGCGCGCTGGTCGATCACCCAGCGCACATTGCGGCGCAGCGGTTCGATGCCGTCATGTGGCATTCCTGGCGGCAGGGTGTGCATATCGTGGAACACACGCATTGCATCGCCGCCGGACAGCGAAACCATGCGTTGGACGCCGGCCAGCGCAAAGGCATCGAGCAGCCGGTCGCGCAGGCTTTCAGGGTAAACGCCGACGGTCTGGGTCGTGTCGTCGCACCATTGGGCGACTGACGCGAGGTCTTTCACCGGCACGATATTGACCACCCGGTTGTTTAACTGGTCAAAGAAATCGACCCGGTCTGAGAACTTCGAGATCACCACCCCGCCGGTCAGCGTGTTGCCTTCGACGTGGTAAAAGTCATCTTCGAGCGCTACGGCCTCCAACTCGGCCTCAAGCTCGCGGTTGGGCGCGGGCAGGGCGGTCGAAATTACGGGCGGCAAGCTGGCAAAGGCAGCGATGATGTTGCGGCCCAGTGCGATCAGTTTGTCGATTGATTCGTCGTCGGTATCGCTCTCGACATAGACGATGCGGGTGTTGGCACAGGCGGTCTGGTTGTAGAAGCCTGCAACAACCGCGATGCCGGTGGCCGCCTCATCCATCGCCGCCTCGCTTTCCAGCGCCTCAGCGCCAATCACCGACATCGAGAACTTGGGATTCAGCGCGGTCAGGTCGATGCCCGGCGTGAGGAACTTCTGGATGTGTTTGACCGAGCTCATGCCCCCCCAGGCAGTGATCTTGTCGATGCGGCTGACGCGGATAATTTGTTTGTCCATCTCCTCGTCGCCGCCCTTCCAATAGGCCACTGCGACATGCTTCGTCACCGGATGGCCGGCGTCGACTTCGATCAGCGAGCGGGCAATGGCGTTCGCGGTCAGCGGATCGTTCGACGGCGGCTTGATCAGCACGTCGCTCTTGGTCAGCGCACCGCGCACGATGGTCAGCGCGGCGACTACGGGCACATTGCCGGCGGTGATGTGCAGCTGGCGCGTGCCCACCGCGCGCACCCGGCAATTGCCATGCGGACTGTCGCTGGCCACCCAGCCATCGAGATAGGCGATCCCGACCGATTTTTCCGCCAGCGCCGTCATCGCGTCGGCATCGAACATACGCGGCAGATCGTCATAGATGCCGCGCAGGATCGGTTCGGCCAGGCCGCCGGCTTGCAGCGCCATGGCAAAACTTTCCTGCAAGAACGGATTGTCATCCAGCCGCAGCCGTCTGCCAACCTCGGCGAGGAAGGCGATGATGTCCTTCATCGGGGTGTCCATGAGATCGCGCAATTGGACCGGATTGCCCAGCACCAGGTCGTGGATGTGCAGTCGCGGGTCCGGAGTGCGAAAGCGCGCGCCGCCCCGGCCGCTGTATTCAACGGCATCGTCGCCCGGCTTGATAATCCGCCCGCGGGCTATGATCGGGATGGAATAGAGCTCGGTCATGTCTGCGCCTTCCTTTGCTGATCACTTTGTTAGCGCGGCGCCGTAGGGCAGTCAATCGAGCGCGCACAGCAGATGTTCGATCAGTTCCGCCATTTCCGCATGGCCTGCGCCAATGTCAGTAGCCGCCTCGCGGCCAAGCATCAGCGCGCTGCTCGCAAGCAGGAATGCGGCCGCAGCTGGAGCGATGGGGCCGAGATCCGCGCCGCGCGCCACGCAAGCGGCAATGGCGGCTGTCTCGATACGCCGCGACGCGGCCATGAACCGGCCAACTTCCGCGCGAATGGCCGGGTTGTGGTTGGCCAGCGCCATGAATTCGAAGGACAATTTGCCGTCCGAGGCATGGCTGAGCGTGTTCCAGATCGCCCGCACCGGCTGCGGGCTGGCGGCATCGGCTTCGAGCTGGGCCAATGCCCGCGTGGTGCGCCGCTGGAAACAAGCGAGCAGCAGATCGTCCATTGTGTGGAAATAGTAATAGACCAGTTGCTGCTTGAGCCCGGCTTCCTCGGCCACCCGGCGCGAGGAAACTGCGCCGTAGCCGTGGTTGCGCAGGAGGCGCTCGGCAGCATCGAGCAGCTGCGACGAACTCTCCGAATCGCGCGGCCCCATGCGGCGCGCGGTTTGCCGTGCGGCAGTGGCCGTCAACGTGCGCCGCCTTCGGCCAGCAGCGCCATCGATGCGTCGCTGCCCCAGTCACGCTCACCGGCATAGCGCCAGACTTCCTTGCCCGCCGCGTCATAGAGGATCGTCGCGGGCAGCGTGTCGGCGCCGTAATGGAACGCGAGATCGCCTTTGGCGTCGAGCCAGGCGGGCAACTGGGCAAGGCCGCGCTGGTCGAGAAACGGCTGGATTTTCTCCGGGCTGCCCATGTCCTGTGACACGGTAACGACCGCAAGGTTGAGATCGGCGCGATTGGCAATGGCGTTGAGTGTCGGCAATTCGATCACGCAAGGCGCGCACCAGGTCGCCCACAGGTTGATCAGCACCGGTTTGCCCTTGAGGCTGGCGAGGGCAAGCGACTTGCCTGCGGCATCCTGAACCGTGATCGCGGGCAGAGGCGCGCCGCGCTTGCTGCGATCCAGCTTGGCCGCAGGCTGCGCGCCGCCTGCCGCAGCCTGCGGTTGCACCTGCTTGGCACTTTCCCTATCGCAGCCAGCGGCCCCCAGGGCCAGAACGAGGACGGCAACGGTGAGCGAGCGGCCAGTGAATGATAAGGGCGACAACAAGAGCGGCTCCAATGTCATGTGGGGCGGACGGTTCGCAGCCGGCCCTTCGGCGATCATGCGTGAGATAAATGCCTCGATCCCGTTCGACAAGGCTCTGTGGCGGCAGGACATCGCCGCGAGCAAGGCGCATGTTGCCATGCTGGGCAAGCAGGGCATTGTTTCAGCGGACGATGCGACCGCCATTTCACAAGGCCTGGACGCAGTCGCGGCGGAATACGAAGCCAGTGGCGTGCCCGAAAACTGGGACCTTGAAGACATCCACATGACCACCGAAAGCCGGCTGGCCGAGCTGATCGGCCCGGCGGCGGGCCGGCTGCACACTGCGCGCAGCCGCAACGATCAGGTGGCGACCGATTTCAAGCTGTGGGTGCGCGAGGCTTGCCTGGCCGCCGATGCCGCGCTGGGTTTCCTGCAAGTGGCGCTCGTGACCCGCGCTGCCGAACATGCCGCCAGCATCATGCCCGGCTTCACCCATCTGCAAACCGCGCAGCCGGTCACCTTGGGCCATCACCTGATGGCCTATTACGAGATGATCCAGCGTGATCGCTCGCGCTTCGTCGACGCCCATGCCCGCGCCAGCCAGTGCCCGCTGGGCGCGGCGGCCCTGGCGGGGACGGGCTTTCCGATCGACCGCGACATGACCGCCAAGGCGCTGGGCTTTGCCATGCCGACGGCGAACAGCCTCGATTCGGTGTCCGACCGCGATTTCGCGCTCGATTACCTGATGGCGGCCGCACAATGCTCGCTGCATCTTTCAAGGCTCGCCGAGGAGTTCATCATCTGGGCCAGCCAGCCGTTCGGCTTCATCGTGCTGCCCGAAGCACTGTCGACCGGCAGCTCGATCATGCCGCAGAAGAAGAACCCGGATGCGGCCGAGCTGGTGCGCGGCCATTGCGGTCGCATCGCCGGGTGCCTCACGGCGCTGATGATGACGATGAAAGGCCTGCCGCTGGCTTATTCCAAGGACATGCAGGACGACAAACCGCCGGTGTTCGAGGCGGCCAGCCTGCTCGGGCTTAGCCTGGCGGCGATGACCGGCATGATCGAAGGCGCGACTTTCCGCAACGAACGGATGCGTGCCGCCGCAGAGCTTGGCTATGCAACCGCGACTGACCTTGCCGACTGGCTGGTGCGGGCCGCGAACATTCCTTTCCGTGAGGCGCACCATATAACGGGCGCAGCGGTCAAGCTGGCTGAGCAGAAGGGTGTGGCGCTCGATCAGCTGACGATCAAGGACCTGACCATGATTGATCCGCGCATCGACAGCCGGGTCTTCGCAGCCCTGTCGGTCGAGGCTTCAGTGGCCGCGCGCACCAGCCATGGCGGAACCGCGCCGGTTGAGGTAGCAAAGCGGATTGCCGAAGCGCGCCTGGCGCTTGGATTGGAGTGAGGCCATGCTGAAGCCGATTGCCGCACTGACGCTGGCCCTCGCGTTGGGCGCGTGCGGGGTACGCGCCGATCTGAAACCGCAAGCGGGGAAGACCTTGCCGGTGGCGCCCTATGGCCGCGACACCCAGCCGACATCGACCCAGTTGCTCGCATCGACCCCGCAAGCTGCGCCTGAACGCAGCGTCGAGCTGCGAAAACGCTCCGAGGAACGGGCTGACGATCCGTTCTCGTTGCCGCCGAAGGAATAGTTTCCCGGCAAATCCGGCTTGCATTCGCCTCTTTCAGTTTCGGGATCACATGGACCATTTCACCCTTAAAAACGGCGAACTTCACGCCGAAGACGTGCCGCTTTCGGCTATCGCGGAGGCTGTCGGCACGCCGGTTTACGTCTATTCGCGCGCTACACTGATCCGCCATGCGCGGGTGTTTCGCCAGGCTTTCGCTGCGCTGCCGCGTATCCATCTTGCTTATGCGATGAAGGCCAATCCCAATCTCGCCGTGCTCAAGGTGCTCGCCGGCGAAAGCTACGGTGCCGATATCGTCTCAGGCGGCGAGCTGGAGCGGGCGCTGGCGGCGGGGATGCCGGCAGCGGACGTGGTGTTTTCCGGCGTCGGCAAGGATGCGGCAGAATTGCGCCGGGCACTGGACGTCGGGCTTGGCCAGTTCAACCTCGAAAGCGAGGAAGAAGGCGCGGAGCTTGCTGCCATGGCCTCGGCGATGGGCAAGCTGGCGGTCTGCACGCTCAGGGTCAATCCTGATGTCGATGCCGGCACCCATGCCAAGATTTCGACCGGCAAGGCGGAAAACAAGTTCGGCGTGGCCTATGAAGCCGCCGCCGGGATCTATGCGCGGCTTGCAGCAATGCCTGGGCTGGAGATGCGCGGACTTGCGGTCCACATAGGAAGCCAACTGGCTGATCTGGCTCCGTCGCGCGCCGCCTTCCTGCGGATGGGCGAGTTGCTGCGCGCCTTACGCGTTCAGGGTTTATCAGTAACCCACATGGATCTGGGCGGCGGGCTGGGGGTGCCCTACCGCGCCACCGACGTGCTGCCTTCGCCTGCGGATTACGGCGCAATGGTTGCCGAGGTCACCCGCGACTGGGATGCGACGATCATGTTCGAGCCGGGCCGGGTGATCGCCGGCAATGCCGGGGTGCTGGTCACCCGGGTGATCCGGGTCAAAGCAGGGGTCGGCGCGCCGTTCATCGTCGTCGACGCGGCGATGAACGATCTCGCCCGCCCGGCGATGTATGACGCCTGGCATGATTTCGCCGCAGTGCGCCCCACAGGTGAACGCATGATCGCCAACATCGTCGGCCCGATCTGCGAAAGCTCGGACACCTTTGCCCACCAGCGTGATATCGATCTGGTTGGCGCGGGCGATCTGGCCGTGTTTCGCACCGCCGGGGCCTATGGCGCGACCATGGCCAACACCTACAACAGCCGCGCGCTTGTGCCTGAAGTGATGGTCGATGGTGACCGCTGGGCAGTGGTGGCCGACCGCATCACACCGGCAACGATCCTCGCCGCCGAACGTGTGCCGGACTGGCTATGATCGGTAGCCTGCCCTTGTTCCACCGCATCGCTGGCTGTCCGGTGATTGTGCTGGGCGAGGGCGAGGCGGCCGGGGCCAAGCGCCGGCTGGTGATGCGCGCGGGCGGCGTGGTCGCCGGCGAGGACGATGCCCATGCGCGGCTGGCCTTCGTGGCGCTTGATGAACCCGAAGCGGCGGCAGCGCGCCTCAAGGCGCGCGGGGTGCTGGTCAATGTGCCCGACCGCCCCGAGTTGTGCGATTTTACCGTGCCCAGCATTCTTGACCGAGCGCCGGTGCTGATCGCGATCGGCACCGGCGGCGCCTCGGCGGGGCTGGCCAAGGCCTTGCGGCTGCGGCTGGAGACGCTGCTGCCGCCCGCACTGGGCAGGCTGGCCGCAGGGCTCGGTCAGGCCAGGCAGGCGATGCGCGCGCAATGGCCCGATGCCGGCGAGCGCCGCCGCGCGCTGGATGCGGCGCTGGACGAAGGCGGCGCGCTCGATCTCATGCACGAGAGCAGCGCGGCGCGGCTGGACGAGTGGCTGGCGCAGGGCTCCATTGCCGCCGCACCGGCAACGCAGGACATTCGCTTGCGCAGCGCCGATCCCGACGATCTTACACTGCGCGAGGCGCGGTTGCTCGGCGCGGCCGATGTGATTGTCCATGAGGCCGAAGTTCCCCAAGCCATCCTGGCGCGCGCGCGCGCCGATGCCCGGCGGATTGTGCTGGGGGTGGGCGAGCCGCTGCCCGTTGTCGCCGGGCTCGCGGTTGTGTTGCACGCCGCCTGATCACGGCCCGCCGACCCGACCCGGCGCATTTCAAACAGCAATATCGGCCACGATCGGCACCCTGTCGGCAGCCATGCATCCGCGCGCGCACCTGGATGACAGTCTTTTCATTTCAATTGCATCGCTGCCTTGCCCCAGTCTTGCCGCAGGCGGGACTTCTTGTTTCGCCGGATCAGGGGATATCACTATGAAACTGCCCAGCATTGACCTGTCATCGCTGCCCGATCTGGACACGGTAACCGGCCTGTTCGGAAGCCTGCTGGATACCAGCGGCACGGTCTATTCGGATGATACCATCGTTATGCTGATGGTATTTCTCTATGAGCTCGTCCCGCCTAGCAGTCTGCTTTAAGAGGCACACCGGGATGAATATCCATCCCGACTTGCGCGCGCTGCGGAGCGACGATGCTCCGCAGCGCCACGCGCAGCAGGCGTTGCACCGGGCGATGGCGGCTTGGCGGGCCCGGCCCGAGTTCGCGGCGCTGGTAGACGATTTGGCGCGGCTCGCGACTGGTGAGCCGCTTGATCGCTGCCCGGCGCTTGCCGCGTTGTTCGCTGACGGCGGCAGCGGCGGACAAAGCCTGGTATCCGGGTTCATTTCCCATTCGGCACAGGCGCTGGGCGATGCCCCGCTCGCCCATGTGCCGATGCGCCACTTCACCGATGGCTGTACATCGACATTGCTGCTTGCGCGCAGCGGCCAGGTCACCTTGACGCTGATCGCGCTCGACGGCAACGAGCTGAGAAATCGCCCCGCGCCGCAGAACATCAGTTTCGGCCCAAACGAGACCTGGGAACTGGTCCTGGCTGGCCGCGCTGTGGCCGATCTGATTGCCTGCGAGCCCAGCGGGCCGCGTTCGGCCCGTCTGGACCGCCGCGCGCTTGCGCTTGCCCCTGGAACCGTGTTGCAGCGCGACGGCCAGCGCGAGGCGCGCCTGGTGCGCTCGATCGAAGGCACGCTGGTGTCGTTGCGCCTCCAGCGCCGGCGCGCCAATGCGGGGCCGACGCGCGAATACAACCTTGAAAGCGGTGCGCTTGTCCATCAGGCCGCCGGCAATCCGCGCGACAGCCGGCTCGAGCTGATGCTGGCGCTGCTGGGGCGGATGCAGCGCAAGGATGCTGCGCCGCTGATGGCCGCTCTGGCGCAGGGCGATGCCAGTGCGGCGCTGCGCTGGCAGGCGCTGCGCGAGTGCCTCGCGCTCGATACCCAGACAGGATTCACGGCGCTGAGCGCCATCGCGGGGGCGACGGGAGATGCCCTTGCAGGGCCGGCCGGGGCGCTGCGTGCGCAGCTGGTCGAGGCGCATCCTCAATTACAGGATTTGGCCCAATTACAGGATTTGGTCCAATTGCAGGAGCTGGCCACATGCCCCGCGTAATCGCCATCGAGGACGACACTGTCGCCAGCCTTGAGGAATGCTGCGAGGCGCTGGCCGGGCAGGGCTTTGCGCCTGACGAGGAAGAGAGCCTGCTTCACGCCGCACGGCAGCTGCGGCGGCTCGGCAATGATCAGAATTTCCTTGGCGACATCCTGATCCGCGAGCTGGCGCAAGGCCACCGCGAGGACGACGGCGAGAACTCCTATGGTCCGCAGGTCATCATGCTGCGCCCGCCTGGTGACAGCGATTTCTTCATCCGTGCGAACATCTGGCCCTCGGCAGACGAACACGCCATGCGCGCCAGCGGCGGCGCGGCCTTCGTCTACTCGTTGCCGCATGATCACAATTTCAACTTCCTGACCCTGGGCTATTTCGGTCCGGGCTATTGGAGCAATTACTACGAGTTTGACTACGAGGATGTGTCCGGATGCTGCGGCGAGCCGGTTGATCTGCGCTTTGTCGAGCGTTCGCAGCTGACGCAAGGCAAGCTCCAGCTTTATCGCGCGCATCTCGATGTTCACGATCAGGAACCGGGCGAGGCACTGTCGGTCTCCCTCAACATCATGCACACCTGCGGCGCGCAGGGCTGGCTCGATCAATACAGCTTTGATCTCGAGCGCAGGTCTGTGGGCTGCATCATCAGCAACGGTTCGAGCGAGGCGTTCATGCGGATTGCCGTGGGGCTGGGCAGCGCGGAGGCGCGCGATCTTGCCTGGTCGTTTGGTGGGAAACATCCCAGCGACCGGATGCGCCTGGCCAGCTGGAGCGCTTTGGCGGCAACCGAGACGGATGCCGCCGCGCGCGATGCCATCTGGAGCCGTGCCGAGCTGTCAGGAAGCCGGCTGGTGGTCGCAGAAGCAGGGCGCCGGCGGGCGGAATTGCTCTGAGCGTCTGGGCCTTGAGGCGTCTGGCCTAGTAGCCCCCGGCAAAGCGGAAGCCGAAGCGATAGTCGCGGGCGCGAAGTGTCCGCTGGACCGAACGGGGCGGCATTACCGAAACCAGCTCCAGCGTGCCATCAGCGACGCGGATCGGCGTGTTTGAAGTGATTTCGCGCAAGGCACGGCGGCGCCCGGTGCCAATCCGCACCAGCAGCCGGACCTGACCCGCCCAGACACAGCGCGCCTCCATCGGGCAGCGGCTGTCCTCAAGCACGCGCAGCGGCGTCACCATCGGGCCGTCGACCGAGACGCGTTGGCCGATGCGGGCAATTGTTGAGGCGGGTTCGCGGGCACTTGCCGCCGAACCACCACACACGGCGGCGAGGGCCAGTGACAACAGCAGGGTGTTTTTCATGGGCGGATAATGCCTTTAAGCGATGAATGGTTCCGGAACGGCGCGACAAACGATAAGGGCAGGCGCGATGACCCAGTGCCAGATCTATCTCGTCTCGCCGCTCGAAGTTGCCGGCGCATTTCCCCAGCGGCTTGCCCGCGCGCTCGATGCAGCGCCGGTGGCCGCGTTCCAGTTCCGGGTGAAAGGGCTGGATGAGCACGAAAGCGCGCGGCTCGCCGAGCCGTTGCAGCACATTTGCGCCGAGCGAAACGTCGCTTTCATCGTCAACGATTCGATCTCGCTGGCCAAGCGGCTTGGCGCGGACGGGGTTCATCTGGGCCAGGGCGACGGCGATGTGCGCAACGCAAGGGATCGCCTGGGGCGTGAAGCCCAGATCGGCGTGACTTGCCAGGCGAGCCGGCACCTGGCGATGGAAGCCGGCGACGCGGGCGCCGACTATGTCGCGTTCGGCGCCTTCTTTGCCACCACCACAAAAGCGGTGGACCATTATGCGGAGCCCGAAATTCTGACCTGGTGGCAATCGCTGTTCGAGCTGCCTTGCGTGGCGATTGGCGGAATCACGCCGGCCAATGCGGGCGGACTGGTCCGGGCGGGAGCCGACTTCCTTGCGGTTTCCGGCGCAATCTGGAATGGTGACGAGACGGCGGCGATGGCCGAGCTGCACCGGGCGATGACAGCTGAGTGATGCGGTTGCGGGCCTGGCAGGAGCAACCATGACTTTGGAAGTGTCGCAGCAAAAAGGGAAACAACCATGACGTATGCATTGGCCTATGGTGCCGCGCTGGTGATTTTCGTGATTGTCGATGCACTGTGGCTCGGCAATGTCGCGCCGCGGCTTTATCGGCCAATTCTCGGCGACATCCTGCTGGAAAAGTTCCGTCTTGCCCCGGCGCTGGTGTTCTATCTGCTCTATCCCGCCGGGCTGGTTTTCTTCGCGATCAATCCGGCGCTGAAGGGCGGAGGCCTTTCCACCGCGCTGCTGTGTGGCGCGCTGTTCGGCCTGTTCACTTACGCGACCTATGACCTGACCAACCAGGCCACGCTGCGCAACTGGTCGACGCTGATAACGGTGGTGGATATCGCCTGGGGATCGTTCCTTGGCGCGGTGACGGCGGCCGGCGCCTGGTGGATCACCCAGCGCGTGCTCGGCGGCTAACCACGCGGCGGCCGCGGGAAGAAGGGCGAAGTGCGGCGTGCATAGACCGCCCATGCCTGGGGCCGGCTGCGCCGCATATGCGCCTCAAGCGGCGGGATGCCCGAGGCGTAGACCAGCGTCCTGTAGATGATCGCGGGTGCGACCAGCGTGGCAAGACCCAGCGGATAGTCGCTGCCCAGCGCGAGCAGGGGATA
This sequence comes from Novosphingobium sp., assembly GCA_031428115.1. GTDB lineage: Bacteria > Pseudomonadota > Alphaproteobacteria > Sphingomonadales > Sphingomonadaceae > Novosphingobium. The sequence goes on from JANPOS010000067.1 coordinate 70,352, forward strand.
GGCGCACCAGCACAGCCATTCGCCGAAATAGTTGGGGTGGCGTGACCATGACCACAGGCCAATGTCGCAGATGCTGCCGGGCGCTGCCGTGCGTTTGAACGCGGCGAGCTGTGCGTCACTGATCGTTTCGATCAGCCATCCGGCAAGGAACACCGCGATGGCGACCATGTCAGTCCAGCCCAAGCCCGGCAGTGGGCGATGCGCCGCGATCATCACCGCGCCGGCAAGCAACAGGCCGACGGCAGCCTGCGCCTGGAGGAACCAGAACAGCCGCCGCGGCGCTGCCGCACCCCAGCTTTTCATCATTGCCAGATGGCGCGGATCGTCGGCGGCATGGCGGGTGCGCGCGGCAATGTGCCAGCCAAGCCGCAGCGACCAACTGGCCGCCATCGCCGCCACCAGCATCTGGCGCCCGGCCGGGCTGTCGCCGGTAATGGGCCAAAGCGCCAGGCCGGCCGCGACAAACCCCGTGCCGAAAGTCCAGATTGTATCGATCCAGCCCGAATTGCCGGTCTTACGCTGGATCAACCAGGCCGCAGCCATGATCGCCGCCAATGCAAGGCCACCAGCGGCCAGAGCGGCAGCAAGCTGCATCACGCGAGCAAACGCCGCGCCGCCGCCACTGCGGGGGCGAGGCGCTCGTCCGGGCCAATCCCGGCTGCGGCGCGCACAGCCATGGGAATTTCGAGGCCGACTGTAAGATCGCCGGACAGAGCCGCAAGAAACGCTGCCAGCGGGAGATCGCCTTCGCCGGGACCCAGGCGGTTATCGCGCGCCTCCAACCCATAATCGGTGTGTCGCGCCGGCATCGGCACGTCGCAAAGTTGCACATAGGCGATTTGTGCCGGGTCGAGCGCGGCGCAATCGGCCGCAGTCGCGCCTGAGCGGAAAACATGCATCGCATCGAGCACCAGTCCAGCGCCGACTGAGCCCGAATCGCCCAGGAATGCGGCGGCTTCGGCTGCCGTTGCCGGCCACATCATTGGCATGAATTCCATCGCCGCGCGCATGTCATGCGCTGCTGCCATGGCAGCAAATTCGGCGAACTGGTCATAGGCGCGTTGGCGGTCCTGTTCGAGCACCACGCAGTTGACCAGCGGCGCGCCCAGTTCGGCCATAACATTCATGTTCGGCGCGCTGTCGGCGATTTCGGTGCCAGCCATAATCAGGAAGCCTTCGCCCAGCGAGACAGTGACCCCTTCGGCATAGAGCGCTGCCTTGGCTTCGCGCAGCAGGGCAGGTTCGCGGCGCAAGTCCCAGGCACCGTAGCCATGCGGATCGGCGGTGATCGGCGCGGGGGCCATTCCGACCTTGCCCACTCCCAGACGTCGCGCGAGCGCGATGAACTCTGCGGGCGGCATTCCAAGCGCGCTGATGAATTCGAATGCTAGCCGGTCCATGGCGCAGGCTCCCTGACCATCATCAGCCGGCTTCGGCTTCGTCGGCTTCGAGACGGCGGATATCGCGCAACATGCGGATGAAAAGCCGCACTTCCTCCGCCGAATAGCCGGCGAGATTGCGCCTGACTATGCGCGCCATTTCCGAGCGGACCCGCCCGCAGGCATCATGTCCGAGCGCAGTCAGGGTCAGCCGGCTGCGGCGGCGGTCGTCGCTGTCGGCCTCCGCCGTGACCAGCCCGGCGGCGGTCAGGCGGATGAGCTCGGCGGTGATCAGGCTGCGCCCGGCCTTGAGCGCCCGGCTTAGTTCGAGCGGATAGCATTTCCCGCCCGAGATCAGGCTGAGAATCCAGGGACCGCGCGGGCCGAGGTCATATTGCCGGGCGACCTGGCGGGTCGCGGCCTTCAACGGCCGCTGGGCGTAGGCCAGCCCTTCTGCGACCAGCCCAAGCTCATCCCAGCCGAGATTGTTGCTCGCTTCAGGCAGAACTTCGGGCGAGCCGGCCTGCTGCGCTGCAAAGGTCAAAGGGGGAAACCTTTGGCGGTCCACCAGGCCAGTGCGGCAGAGATCACCAGTGCCACAACGAAGCGCAGCGGGCTCGCCGGGTTCAGCGCGCCGCGCGCGTCCTCGATCTGGCTGTCGGCGCCGGTGACCATCGGCAGGATCAGGTTGCGTTTGCGCACCACGAGGTAAAACAGGATCGCCAGCACATGGATGGCGGCGACGATTTGCAGCAGGGTGAAGCTGATTTCGTGGATTTCTGCTGCGAGGCGGCCCTGGTCGAAGCTCACCAGATGTGAGAGCTGGCCCGATTCGATGCCATCGACATCAACCGCGAACAGGCCGGTGCCGATCTGCATCAGCACAAGCAGCAGCATGAGCGCCACGCTATAGCCGCCGATCGGATTGTGCCCCGGTTTGCGCTGCTCCGGGCTGGTCGATCGCATGAAGGCGATCACCTGCATTGGCGACCCCAGAATCGTTCGGAAGCGCGCCGTGCTGCCGCCGGCAAAGCCCCAGATCAGCCGGAAGGCGATCAACCCAAGCAGCACCGATCCCGACAGCCGGTGCCAGTCCATCGCGCCGGTTTCCGCGCTCCACCAGGAAAACCCCAACAGGCCGACGAGCAGCCAGTGAAACAAGCGCGTCGGCAGATCCCAGACGCGGATCGAAGACGTGGCAGCGGTCATCGCGCCTTGGCTCCGAACGAGTTGCACAGTCCCCCGGCATTGACCGGGCCGGCGCTGAGCAATTGGCAGGTGCCACAGCCGGCCAGGCTGGCCGCAGTGAAGAAGGCACACGCCGCGCAGTTCTTGCCGGTGACCGCCGATGTCTCGACATAGCCGAGCGAGCGGCGGCGATTGCGCTGGCTGAGCGGCAGGCTGGCCGGGTCATAGCACGCGGTGCCTGTGGCGGCTCGCGCCCCTGCGCCAGCGAGCGCCGCCAGTGGCGCGATAGCGGCCAATCGAAGCAGCGATCGGCGTGAAACGCTCATATGGTCAACTCCCTGGTCAATACCTGATGCTCCTATGACTTGTCCTGCGCCTTGAAGCGTTCGTGGCACGCCTTGCAGGTGGCGCCGAGCGCGCGGGCGCTGGTGCGCATGGCATTGGCGTTACCGCCCATTGCCGCGCGCTGGAACACTTCAGCGGCCCGGGCGAAATTGTCCTGCGCCGCGCGGAACTGGGCCGCCTGGGTCCAGATCTCCGGTTTGGCGGCGGTCTTCCAGGCGGGATTGGCGCCGGTGCCAACGGGAAACCACTGGTATTGCGCGGTGGCGGCATTGCGGATTTCGCGGGCAGATTGCTGGATCACGATGATCTGCGGCTCGCCGCCGCGCAAACCATCGTTGGCATTCTTGAAGGCCGCGCCGAGCTCGCGCAGACCGGCGATCCGGCTTCTTACCGTATCGGCGGGCGCTGCCAGCAGCGGCGCACCGATCAGCCCAAGGGAAAGTGCGGCAAAGAGGCGGTTGCGACGGGACATGTTTGCTCCTGCAATGGCCGCGCGGCAGCCGTGATGCGCGGTTATTGGTTCGAAAGCTGAATTGGTCAAGCCGCTGGCGACGCCCTTGCCAGATCATCGCTTTCGCCGGCCTGAACCGGTCCGAAAGTCGGATAGGGGCCAAGCCCGACGAAGCACAGCGAGCAGATCAGCGCGGCAGGGATGCCGATGGTCAGCAGCAAGGTATAGTTGCCAGTGATGTCATACATCCCGCCGGCGAAAACCGGGCCAATCGAAGTGCCCAGCATCATCGCGCTGCCGATCGTGCCGAAAACCTTGCCGAAATTGCGCAGACCCGCATAGCGCGAGATCAGATACGTGGTGATTTGCAGCCCGGTGCCGCCGGAAAAGCCCAGCACTACGACCGCTGTCGTCAGCATCGGTTTCGACCCACTGGTATAGAGCAGCAAGACATAGCCCAGCGAGGCCAGCGCGAAGCTGAAGAACGGCACCAGGCTGCCTTGCACCCGGTCCATCAGCCAGCCAGCGCCCAGTTTTCCGGCGATCCCGGCAATCCCGCCGATTGCCGCGATGGCGACCGCATCGCCCCGCGTCAGTCCGGCCCCGGTCAGGATTGGCACCAGATGCACGGCAATACCCGAGCCGACCAGCGATAGCATGATGTTGGCGAAGCCGATGCGCAAGACCCGTGAATCGCGGATCGCCTGTGCCACAGTCAGCCCCGGCAGATCGGCCGACGCCACCGGAGTGCCGCCATCGCGCTTGCCGTGTTCGCGCGCGTCGTGGAAGAACAGCAGGACCAGCGCAAAGCCCAGCCCGCCCCAGCCGGCGCCGATCAGCAGGTAGGCCTGCCGCCAGCCATAACCCTCGATCAGCCAGCCGGCGAGCAGCGGTGACATCTGGCCGATGGCGGTGCCGCAGAGCATGACCGACAGGGCCAAACTGCGACTGACGGTGAAGACGCTCGAAACTGCCGTGCTCCACAGCAGCGATTTGGTGGTCAGCGCCGCCAGTGCCAGCATCATCCACAGCGCATACCATTGCAACAACGCGCCGTTGGCCAGGCTGAGCCCGGCAAATGCGGCGGCGTGGAGCGCCAGCCCGGGAACCGCCACCCGCCGGGTGCCGACTTTGTCGATCAGCGCCCCCATCAGCGGCCCGCCGATCATCGCGGTGACGGTGAAGATGGTGAGCCCTGACGAGATGGCTGCGCGGCTCCAGCCAAATTCCTGCTCCAGCGGGGCAATAAAGGTGCCCAGCGAATAGGTTACCACGGCGTAGAATGACATGCCGACAAGGCTGGCCATGATCAGCGGCCAATGGGCCTTCCATTCGGCCTTCGCGGTAGCGGCGGGTGCGGCCATCAGTCGAGTTTCGCAATCACGTCTTCGCCGAACTGGCGGGCCAGATCGCACCACTGCGAGCGGGAATCGGTCTGGATGCTGGCGCCAGAGGCTGCCACGCCAAGCGACTTGAGGTGCTGGAAGCCGTCGATCGCTTCCTGCGCGTTGAAGCCGGGACTGATCGCGCAAGTGGAGGAACAGATGACCGACGGCGGCGTCGCCCGGCCGACCTTGGCACTGTGTTCGGCCATGTAGGCAATCGCGGCGAGAATGTCGTCGTCGCCATCGATGTTGGCAGTGCGCGCGGTGTCGGTGACCATCTTGGGGACGATGAAGGGGTGCCAAGCATCGCCCAGTTCGACCGTGCGCCGCAATGCGCGCTTCGAGTTGCCGCCAACCAGTAAGGGCGGGTGCGGCTTTTGCAGCGGGGTGGGCAACAGGCGATTGCCCACGGCGCTGTAGCCGGTGCCTTCAAAGGCGAAGTCCTCGCCGGTCCAGGCGAGTTTCATCGCCTTGATGTATTCGTCCATCAAATCGTTGCGATTGTCGAAATCGACCCCGAGCGCCTTAAATTCAGGCTTGAGATAACCCGCTCCCATGCCCAGGATCACCCGGCCGTTCGAGAAGTGATCGAGCGACGAGACCGCCCGCGCGGTGATGAACGGGTTGCGATAGGGCAGGACGATGATGTTGGTCTGCAGCATCAATCTGCTTGTCACAGCCGCGACCATCGACAGCATGACAAACGGATCCTGCGCATAGTGCCCGCCGCTATCGAGCCAGCGATGCGACGGGATCGGATGATCGGTCACCGTGCCGGAATGGAAGCCCGCATCCTCGGCAGCCTTCGCGCATTCCCTGACCGCCTGCATGGTGCCGAATTCGTGCGGAAGTTCGATGTGGTCAAAGGGAAACGTGAGGCTCAGCGGGAAGGTCATGCAAAAATCCTGTAGTCTGAGAGGTCTGGTCAAATCGATTCAGTCGGTGACTTCGGGGGGCAATATCCAGCCGTCCTTGCTGTCGCGGATCCAGCCGCTGGACGCCCAGGTGCCGCCGTCGACTGGCATGACTGTGCCGGTGACATAGCTCGCCATTCTGGAGGCGAGGAACACGGCTGCCATGCCGCATTCCTCGTCGATCCCTTTGCGGCCAAGCGGCGTGCGGCTGCGGATCGAGGTGAGACGTCCGGGCGAGGGCTCGCCGGCGGGGTTTTCGTCAACCGGCCCGGTGAAGTTGCCGCGCAGGCCCGGCGTGTCGGTGAAATCGGGGGCAATCGTGTTCACCCGGATGCCGTACTCGGCCAGTTCGAGCGCCAGTGTGCGGGTCAGGTTGTTGATCCCGGCCTTGCAGGCGGCATAGACCGCATAGCCTGGTGCCGCGCGCGCGCCTTCGATGCTCGAGACATTGATGATCGCGCCGCCGCGCCCGCCGGCAATCATGATCGGGATCGCCGCCGATGTCGCGGCAAGGTTGCTGACCAGATTGAGATCGATGTGCCGGCGCCAGTTCTTTTCCTGAAGATCAACGAAATTGCGGCGCGATACCCCGCCGGCATTGTTGACCAGAATGTCGAGCCGGCCGAATTTCTCGCCGGTCTCGGCCACCGCAGCCTGCAAGGCGTCTACGTCCATCACGTTGACCGGAAAAGTCAGCGCCCTGCGCCCGCGCGCCTCGATCTGTCCTGCGGTCTCTGCGCAGCGATCCGGCACGACATCGACAATCGCGACATCGGCACCCATGTCGGCAAAGCACAGCGCGCAGGCCCGGCCAATGCCGCCGCCGCCGCCGGTCACGAAGGCGACCTGTCCGGTCAGGTCGATTGCGCTTGCGTCCATCACTTCTCTCCCATTTTACCCGCGGCTAGTCTCCGGGGCCGCGCATGCCTAGCGCATCCGCCAAGCCTTGTGCATCGACGAGGTCATCCGGCACATCGACATCGCGCGCCAGCCCGGGGCTGTGCACTTGCTCGATCCTCAATCCCAAACGGCCGGCTTCGGCTCTGTGGGCTGCAAAGCTGTCAGTCCCGAAGGCGAAGGTAAAGTCCTTTGCCGCCGGAATCGGCAAAGACAGTGCATTTGTGCCCGTTCCGTGGCGGTCCGGGGCGATGGCAATGGTGCCGCTCGGCGCGGCGGCCAGCCGCCCGACATCCCGGCTGGTGAGCAGCGGGAGATCGGCGAACAGCACGATCATCCGGCCAGCGCCCTCGGCGGCGACTTGCGCGAGGGCTGACTGGACCGCCGGATTGAGCCCGCCGCCCGGCTCGGCAAGCAGCAGCACGTCGCCCGGCAGGCCAAGCCGGGATGGGCCGAGCAAGGCGATCCGTGTGACCCCTTCCACGCCGCACGCGGCCTGGTGGACATGGCGCAGCATTGCTCTGACGAGCGTCGCCCGCTGATCCTCGCCGAGCACTTCGGAAAGGCGCGACTTTGCCAGATGGGACGGCTTGACTGGTATGATCAGCCAACAAGTCACGGAATTGGCCTAAGGAATCTCGGGCGCACTCGTCAGGTTGGTGAAGCGGATACCGGCGCCGTCGGCGGCATAGTTCTTGTTCAAGTAGATCAGGATCGAAGTCAGTGCCTCGGCCGCTGCCGAATTGGCCAGCGCCCCGCCGACGAGCCCGCGCAGGCCCATCGAGTTCACGAGGCCGACGATTTCCTTGCGCGCCTCGATGTCGTCGCCAAACACCAGCACGTCGCATTCGACCTTGTGGGCACTGTCGAGGATATGCGCGGCGACATTGTGGAACGCGGTGACAAAGCGCACATCCGGCCCCAGATGCTCGCGCGCCTCAAGCGCCGCGCAGCCGGCGGCGGGAAGCTGGACCCGCATCACCTTGGGCGGCATCAGCGGCACGGTGGTGTCGACGACGATGGCAGCGCCAACCAAGGGAGCGATCTGTTTCAGCGTCGATGCCTGGTTCTCATAGGGCACGGTGACGATCACCACGTCCTTGCCGGTGACGACATCGGTGTTCGCGCCGAAGCTGAGCGCAAGCCCGAGTTCGGCATTCATCTCGTCGGCGACCGCCTGCGCCTTGTCTGCTCCGCGGCTGCCAATGGTGACACTGTGCCCGGCCTGAGCCAGCCTGCGGGCGATGCCCTTGCCAAGATTGCCGGTGCCGCCAACTACTGCGATGGACGCCATGATTGTTCCTCTTTTGCAAACGCGGATTGCCTGAAACGCCTGTTGCCGATAGCGGCGGGGGACGGCGAGGCAACCGGTTTTGTCGCCGGAAACAGATTCACCTGCGGGAGTGCAAGCGGCAGATGCCTGAATTGACCGTCACACCGCTGACCGGAATGCCGCTGTTCGAGGCCGGCATGTCGGTGGCGGCAGAAGTCGCGGCTGCGCTCACACGGGCAAATGAACGCCCGGGCGATGGCGATGTGATCGTCGTCGCGCAGAAGATCGTCTCGAAGGCGGAAGGACGGCTGGTCTGCCTGAGCGACGTTGTAGCCAGCGGCGAGGCGCGCGCGCTGGCGGCGCAGACAGGCCGCGATCCGGCGATGGCCCAGCTGATCCTCCAAGAAAGCAGCCACATCCTGCGCGCGACGCCCGCCGCGATCATCGCCCGGCAGAACACCGGCCATGTGCTGGCGAATGCCGGGATCGATGCCTCGAATGTCGCAGGCGAGGATGTGTTGCTGTGGCCGCTCGATCCCGACGCCAGCGCCCGCGCAATCCGGGCTGAACTGGCGCAGCTTACCGAAGCGCGCGTCGCCGTGGTAATCGCCGACAGTCTGGGCCGCGCCTGGCGGATCGGCACGGTCGGCGCGGCGATCGGCTGCGCCGGGCTGAAGGTGCTCGATGACCGGCGCGGCAAAGGGCAGGACCTGTTTGGCCGGACCTTGCAGGCGACAGTGATCGCGATTGCCGATGCCGCCGCCGCGATGGCGGTGCTGGCGATGGGCGAGGGCGCGGAAGGCACGCCGGCGGCGCTGGTGCGCGGGCTTGGGCGTTGGGTGAGCGCCGAGGACGGACTGGGCGCGGCTTCGGGGCTCAGACCCCTGGCGGAGGACATGTTCCGGTGATCAACCCACTTCCGGACAAAAACTCCGCTCGTCCTGAGCTTGTCGAAGGACCGTCCTTGAACTCGTGGCTGGATAATGCGCACGAAGAGAAAAGCAGTCCTTCGACAAGCTCAGGACGAGCGGGATTGGGGGATAGGGATGATGGCTGATGGGCACATCCTTGCGCTATCCGGCGGGGTCGGCGGGGCCAAGCTTGCCGCCGGACTTGCCGAAGTGTTGCCGCCCGAACGGCTTACCATCGTGGTCAACACCGGCGACGATTTCGAGCATCTGGGGCTGACGATCTGCCCCGACATCGATTCGGTGGTCTATGCGCTGGCAGGCCTCAATGACACCGCGCGGGGCTGGGGCGTGGTGGACGAGACCTGGCAGGCAATGGCGATGCTGCGTGCGCTGGATGCGCCGGGCTGGTTCAACCTGGGCGACCGTGATCTCGGTATGCATCTCGCGCGCAGCGCGCGGCTGCGCGAGGGACAAAGCCTCTCAGAGGCAACCGCAGCGCTGATCCATGCACTCGGCATCGCCCACAAGATCGTGCCGATGAGCGATGCGCCGGTGCGCACGCAGGTGGAAACGCCGCAAGGCTGGCTCGATTTCCAGCACTGGTTCGTGCGCGAGCAATGCCGCCCCGAAGTAGCGGGCATCCGCTTTGCCGGCCTGCCTGCTGTGCCATCTTCCGGGCTGGCTGAAGCACTGGCTCGGCCGGACCTCGCCGCCATCGTCATTTGCCCGTCGAACCCGTTCGTCAGCGTCGATCCGATCCTTGCGCTTTCGGGCGTGCGCGCCGCGCTGGCGCAGCGCAAAGTGCCTGTGGTCGCGGTCTCGCCGCTGGTGGGCGGACAGGCGATCAAGGGCCCGCTTGCCAAGATGCTTGCCGAACGCGGGCAGGGCTGCAATAATCTCGCGATCGCCGACCATTACTCCGGCCTGCTCGATCATCTGTTGATCGATCATGCCGACGGCGCGCAAGCCCACGAAGTCAGGGCCCGCGGCGTTGCAGTGAGCGTGTCGGCAACAGTCATGTGCACAGCCGTTGACCGGGCAAGGCTGGCGCGCGAAGCACTGTTTGCAGCCGGCATCGAGACGGGTTGAGGCATGACTTCGCAGGATTCCGCGCTGATCGCGCGTATGTTGAACACACCACTGGACCTCCTGCTGGCCGAGGCCTGCGAACGCCGCGATCTGCGCGGGCCGGAGCGGATGACCTATTCGCGCAAGGTGTTCATTCCCTTGACCCGGCTGTGCACAGATGTGTGTCACTACTGCACTTTCGCCACCACGCCTTCCCGGCTTCCCGCGCCCTATCTTTCGCCGGAAGAAGTGCTGGAAATTGCCCGCGCAGGCTTGGCGGCAGGCTGCAAGGAAGCCTTGTTCACCCTCGGCGATGCGCCCGAACGGCGCTATGCGGTCGCGCAGGAATGGCTGGCGGAGCGAGGCTTCGCGCACACCATCGGCTATGTCCGCCACTGCGCCGAACTGGTGCTGAACGAGACCGGGCTGCTGCCGCATATCAACGCCGGGCTGTTGAACGAAAGCGACTACCGGATGCTGCGGCCTTTCGCTGCCTCGGCCGGCCTGATGCTGGAAAGCACTTCGGAGCGGCTGATGGCGAAGGGCGGGGCGCATTATGGCTCGCCTGACAAAGCCCCCGCGTTGCGCATTGCCAGCCTTGAAGCGGCAGGCAGGGCACGGGTGCCGATGACCAGCGGCGTGCTGATCGGCATCGGCGAGACGGCTGAGGAACGCATCGAAGCCTTGATCGCACTGCGCGATGTACACCTTGCCCATGGCCACTTGCAGGAGGTCATCGTCCAGAACTTCTGCCCCAAACCGGGCACTAGAATGTCCGCCGCGCCTGAGGCCAGCGAGGCTGATTTCTTGCGGGTGATCGCCGCCGCGCGGATCATCCTGCCGGATGAAGTCTCGGTTCAGGCACCGCCCAATCTCAATGGCGAGCGGCTCGAAGAACTGATAAGCGCCGGCATCGACGACTGGGGCGGGATTTCGCCGGTCACGCTCGATCATGTGAACCCCGAGGCGCCGTGGCCTGAAATTGCGCTGCTTGAGGAAGTCTGCGCCCGCGCGGGCCGCCCGCTGGTGGAGCGACTGACGATCTATCCGCGCTTTGTCGCGACGGATGATACCAGCTGGATCGACGCGAAGCTGCGTAGCCACGTGCTCAAGCTGTCCGATGCCGAAGGGCTGGCGCGTGACAGCCAATGGAGCCCCGGCCTCGCCGAGCCTGCCCCCGGAACCCCGTCAGCACCGCTGGGCCGCTTCCACCCCGCCCCAGTGGCTGCGCAAGTGCACCGCATCCTTGATCGCGCGGCGAATGGCGCGGAATTGTCTGAAGGTGAGATTGTTTCGCTGTTCGGCGCGCGCGGCGCTGCGGCGCAGGCCGTTGTCGAAGCTGCCGATGCATTGCGGCGCGAGGTCAATGGCGACACGGTGACCTATGTGGTCAACCGCAATATCAACTATACCAACATCTGCACTTATGCCTGCTCGTTCTGCGCTTTCTCGAAGTCATCCAGCAAGGCCGGCTTCCGCGACAAGCCCTATATGCTGGACTTCGAGGAAGTGGCCGAGCGTGCCCGCGAGGCGGTGGCCAAAGGGGCAACCGAGGTCTGCCTGCAAGGCGGCATTCACCCAAGCTACACCGGCGATACATATGCAGGCATCGTCCGCGCGGTGAAGCAGGCGTGCCCCGAACTCCATATCCACGCTTTCTCGCCGCTCGAAATTGCCCAGGGCGCGGCAACCTTGGGTGTAACTGTGCGGGACTTCCTGCTGCGGCTCAAGAACGAGGGGCTTGGCTCACTGCCGGGAACCTCGGCGGAAATCCTGTGCGACGATATCCGCCGCCAGATCTGCCCGGACAAGCAGACGGCGGATGAGTGGCTCAGCGTGGTGCGCGATGCGCATCTGGCCGGCATCCCGACCACCTCGACGATCATGTATGGCCACATCGAACGGCCCGAACACTGGGCGCGGCATCTGTTGGCCCTGCGCCATTTGCAGGGCGAGACCGGCGGCATCACGGAATTCGTGCCGCTGCCGCTGGTCCACATGGAATCGCCGATGTATCGCCGGGGGCAATCACGCAAAGGCCCCAGCTGGCGCGAGGCGCTGATGATGCATTCGGTGGCGCGGATCGCGCTGCACGGGTCGATCGGATCGATCCAGTGTTCGTGGGTCAAGCTTGGTCTCGATGGCGCGGCGGCGGTGCTGGCGGCAGGCGCGAATGATCTCGGCGGAGTGCTGATGAACGAGTCGATCAGCCGCGCGGCCGGCGCGGCGCATGGGCAGGAGCTGACGGTGGGCAATATCGTGGCCACAGCGGCGCTTGCCGGAAGGCCGGTGCGCCAGCGGACGACGCTCTACCGGATGGTTGAGGCGGAGATGGCGTAATTGCGCCCACTTCCGTTCGTGGGGGGGGGGGGGGGGGGGCACCCGCGGGGGGGGTGGCTTGGGGGGGCCCCGCCCCGGGGGGGGGTGGGTTGGGG
>JANPOS010000068.1:0-43471 GCA_031428115.1 Novosphingobium sp.
GTGCCGATATGGCCGTAGTTCTGGTTCCAGATCACGTCATGCGGCTTGGACTGCGAATAGGTCCACTGGAAGATCACGGTCGCGCCGCCGTCGCGAATCAGGATGCCGTCCTTGGGGAAGGCCTTCGATGCTTCGGTGACGAACTGGGCGGTGTGCATCGGCGTGTTGCCCGAACCGTCGCCCTTTGATCCCGCTTCCTTGGCCAGCTCCACCAGTTCACCCGCGCCATCGCGCAAGAACTTTTCGAGGCCCGGGGCCGGCGGGCGGCCTTTGCCCAGCGCGCGGCTGAGCTGCGGCACAACCGCGCGCAGATCGCCCACCAAGGGCACGTCGATCGGGCGGTTGACGCCGATCGCGGTCGGGTCCTGCTGCACGTAGATCCACTTGCGGTCGGCTTCGCCGGCATACCAGTGGCGCCAGCGGCCATAGTGCAGCGGCTCGCCAAGCTCGGTGCCAAGCGCGACGACAAGGTCCGATTCCTCGACCGCGTCGACCGATGCTTCCGAGAAGACATACTGGAAGGTGCGGTCTTCAAGGCCCGCGATGTAAGGCGTGCCGCCCGAGGTCTGGATGACCGGGCAGTTCATCAGTTCGGCCAGTTCCTTGACCTTGGTGCCCGACTGGCTGGTATAGACCGCGTGGCCGACCAGCAGGATCGGGTTCTTGGCGGCCATGATCAGCTTGGCGGCTTCGGCCATGCGGTCGCCGTCGGCGCCCTGATTGGTCAGGCGATAGCGGTGCGGCGGCAGGACCGGTTCGCAGTCCAGCTCTTCCATGATGATATGGCTGGGATATTCGATGTAGGCCGGGCCGGGCGTGCCCGACATGGCGACGCGGATCGCCTCGCGGATGATCTCGTCGGTCTGGTCGGCATATTCGATCGAGCTCGAAAACTTGACCGAATCCTCGATCATCGGCTCCTGGCGGACGAACTGGATGCGACCGCGGCGCACGCGGCGCTCGGTCACGCGGGCGCGCTGACCGCCAATGAAGATCACCGGATCGCCTTCGACCTTGGCGCACTGGATCGCCGGCATCATGTTGGCCATGCCCGGCCCAAGCGTGCCAATGCAGACCGCCGGCTTGCCGGTGATGCGCGTGGCGGCGGCCGCCATGTGGCCCGCAGAGGCTTCGTGATGCGGAGCGACGACAGTCCAGCCGCGCGATTCTGCTTCAAGGAACAGGTGGACGAAGTTGGGATCGGGAATACCGAACAGCGTCTTGATGCCCTCGGCCTCTAACAGATCAAGGATGCGTTCGTAAACGGGTGTGCCCGTTGAACCGGCGGGTTGTGCTTGTGGTTGATCGTCGTACATCGTCAGGCCTCTCTGATTGCGATGCTTATTGTCGCTGTCCGGGCCTTTGCCGGGAATCGCCGCGAGCCGCAATCGGAAATCGGCCAAGATTTGAACTAGTGTTCAGCCCCGTGATCAACTGATGTCGCACTCGACGATCGCGCCGTGCAATTCATAGCCGTTGATTTCCTCAATCCAGCCCAGGGTCGGCGGCTTGGCGAGACGGATGCCGGGCACGCGCAGCAACGCGTCAATAAACACGCGCGTTTCATGCATTGCCACTTGTGCGCCGGGGCAGCGGTGCGGACCGTCGCCGAAGCTCAGCCAGTTGCTTGGCATGCGCTCCCGCTTCGCGCGCTCGGCATCAATGGCGAAGGGACAGTCACCAGTGGCTGCTTCGTCAAGATTGATGTTGCGGATGTCGATCAGGAACTGTTCCCCGGCTTTCACCTCGCGGCCATCGCTTGCCGTCCAGTCGTGCTCCGCGCGGCGATAGACATAGGCAGCGACGGGATCGATGCGCAGGATTTCATCGAGGATGGCAAACTGGGTTTCTTCGCTGCCTTCGGTGAACTGGCGGCGCAGATCTTCCTTCTCGAGCAGGTGCCAGCAGGCCATGACGATAAATTCGCGGGTGGTGATCATACCGGCGGTTGCATAGGTCATGCATTCGACCAGAATCTCCTGGTCGGAATAGCCCTCGCGCACCAGAAACGAGATCACGTCGTCGCAGTCGTGCGTCTGGCGGTGGCGGATCGCGGGCACGACGTCGCGCCGGAAAAACCACAGCGTGCGCGCCACGTCCTCAAGCGCGCCGAGCTTGCCCAGCAGACCGGGACGCTTGCGCTTGCCGCTGGCGCTGAATTTCTTGCGCAGCCGGGAAGACATGGCCTCGGCATCGGTGTTGGTCAGCCCGACGATCTCGGCAGCGACATCGCAGGCGAGGCGCAGGCTCATCACGTCGAGCTGGCCCTTCCCCTTGGCGCGCAGCCCCGCCATCAGATCAGCGGTCGTCGCGTCCATGACCTTGCGATGCCGGTCGCGAATCGCCTTGGGGGTGAAATAGCGGGCGAGCTGTGCGCGGCGCTGTTTGTGCAGATCGCCATCAAGGAAGATCACCGGCACCTTGCTCGGCTCTTTGTCCTTGAAATAGTCGCTCTCCATGCCTTGCAGCACAGCCGCGCTGCGCATGATGTCGCGGGCGAAATCGAAGCTGCGTATCGGCGCGAAGCCCGCTTCAGGCTGCGCTTCGGCATCGGCGAGGGCGGCGCTCTTGCGGTCGTCGCGTCCGTGCCGGACGGGGCAGGCGGCGGCAGTCTCGGTCATGATACTATCCTGTATTTATGATCCACATTGTTTCATTGCCTGCACTGTTCGGGGCTTGTCAATCACCAGCACTCGCCTATTTCGATGGGATGCTAACCCGGTGCTCAACCTTGGTAAACTGCACCGGGACGATCCTGTGCCTTGCCGCATTTCTGCTTGGGCAACAGGCAACAGCGCAAACGGTGCAGCCAGAGCAGGTTCGGGAGCAAATCCCAGAGCAGATAATGGTCACCGGGCGCGGGCTTGAGGCAACTCCGGCTACCCCGGCCTATGGCACCCGCGAGATCGGGCGCGAGCGGCTGACTTCGGCAGCCTCGGGCCGGATCGAGGACGTGTTGTCCGCGGTCGCTGGCTTCCAGCAGTTCCGCCGCTCCGACAGTCGTTCGTCAAACCCTTCCGCGCAGGGGGTCACGTTGCGTGCGCTCGGCGGCAATGCCACCAGCCGAACGCTGGTGCTGCTTGACGGAGTGCCGATGGCCGATCCGCTGTTCGGCTATGTGCCGCTCTCCGCGCTCGCGCCCGAGCGGCTGGCATCGGTGCGGGTGACGCGCGGCGGCGGCGCGGGGGCATTCGGCGCAGGCGCGGTGGCGGGGACGATCGAGCTGGCGAGCGCCGGCGCGCGAACGCTTGGGCTGATAAACGTATCGGCGCTGTCAAACGACCGGGGCGAAAGCGAGCTTTCCAGCACTCTCGCGCCCGAGCTGGGACGCGGCTTTGCCGTGGTCGCCGCCCGCTGGGACCGGGGGCAGGGCTTCTGGATGACGCCCGAAACCCAGCGCGTTCCTGCCAGCGTCCGCGCGCGGTTTGACAGCTGGTCAGCCTCGGCGCGATTGGTCATGCCACTGGGCGAGGCGATGGAATTGCAGGCACGCGGGCTTGCGTTCGAAGACCGCCGCACCCTGCGTTTTGCTGGCGGCGACACAATGTCGCAAGGGCAGGACGCCAGTCTGCGGCTGGTCGGGCGCGGGGCATGGGCCTTGGATCTTCTGGGCTATGTCCAGAAGCGCGATTTCTCCAACGTCGTGATCAGCGCGACCAGCTTCCGCAAGACGCTCGACCAGCGCCGCACGCCGTCGACCGGATGGGGCGGCAAGCTGGAGCTGCGTCCGCCGCTGGGTGGAGGGCACGTGCTGCGGCTGGGCGCGGACTGGCGGATCGCCGAGGGGCATCTGGAGGAAGACGCCTACAGCGCGGTAACCGGTCTGGTCACTGCGCGGCGGCAGGCGGGCGGCCGCAATAGCGATATCGGGCTTTATCTGGAGGACGACTGGACGCTGGACGCGCTGGTGCTCACTGCCGGGGTCCGGGCCGACCGTTGGTCGGTGCGCGAGGGCTTCTTCAACGAGGCTAATGCCGCTGGCCTGGTCACCGCCGACAACCGCTTCCCCGCCCGCGCCGGTTGGGCCGCCAGCCTCCGCGGCGGGGCGCTTTGGCAGGCAGGCGGCGGCGTCTCGCTGCGCGCGGCGGCTTACAGCGGACTGCGCCTGCCCACGCTCAATGAGCTTTACCGGCCGTTTGTCGTCTTCCCGGTCACCACCCGCGCCAATGCGGCGCTTGGCAACGAGGAACTGCTGGGCTTTGAGGGCGGGGTCGACTGGGCGCCGTCAGATGCCCTTTCATTCTCGCTCACCGCCTTTGACAACAAGGTCAAACAGGCGGTGGCGAATGTCACGATTGGCACCAACTTGCGCGAGCGGCGCAATGTCGATGCGGTCCATGCGCGGGGGCTGGAATTGTCGGCTTCGGCGCGGCTCGGGGAAGTCGGCCTCGATGGCTCGCTCGCACTGACGGACGCCAAGATCGAGGCGAGCGGCATTTCCGCGTCGCTGGATGGCAAGCGCCCCGCGCAGACCCCTCGGTTTTCGACCAGCGCCACGCTGAGCTGGAAACCGCGGCCGGGCTGGCGCCTGGCCGCAACATTGCGCCATGTGGGTGCGCAGTTCGAGGACGATCTCGAGAGCGACCTGCTCCCCGCCGCAACCACGCTCGATGCTTATGCGGAAGTGCCGCTCGCAGGTCCGTTCAGCATGGTCCTGCGCGCAGAAAACCTGACTGACACCCAAGTCATCACCCGCAATCAGGCTCGATCAATCGACCTTGGCGCTCCGCGCACCTTGTGGGCTGGCATCAAAGTGAGGCTTGGCCAATAGGCACCTTGGCGGCTAGAGTGCCGGCAGGAGGCAGGCCCATGCACCGTAATATAGATTGCAGCGATGCCGAATGGCGGGCCCGGCAGGATCTTGCCGCGTGCTACCGGATTTTTGATCATCTCGGCTGGTCCGAATGGATATACAACCACATCTCGCTGCGTGTGCCGGGCGAAGACGGCGCTTTCCTGATCAATCCGTTCGGCTTGCTCTATGACGAGGTCTGCGCCTCAAATCTGGTCAAGGTCGATATCGATGGCAAAGTGCTGGATGCCAGCCTGCATCCGATCAACCTTGCGGGCTTCGTCCAGCACAGCCATTTTCATCGTCATCTGAATTGGGCGCACGCGATCTGCCATGTCCACACCACTGCGACGATGGCAGTGAGCAGCGTGGAAGGCGGACTCCAGCCGACCAATTTCTATGCGGCGGCCTTTGCCGGACAGATGGGTTATCACGATTTCGAGGGCATCACCGTGCGGCCCGAGGAAGGCGAACGGTTGCTGGCCAATCTCGGCGACAAGCGCGTGCTGATGCTGCGCAACCACGGCCCGGTGGTAATGGGCGAGACCATTGGCGAAATGCTGCACACCCAGTGGGCGCTGCAGCGCGCCTGCGAAGTGCAACTGGCCGCCCATGCGCTGGGCAAGCCGGTGCAAGTGCCCGCCGAAGTCATCGCGGTGCACCAGCGCGACATTGCCAAGGGCATGCCGGCAGGCGCGATCGGCGCAGTCGGCTTCGAGGCGTGGAAGCGCCAGGTTGACAAGCTCGACCGCAGCTGGCGGGATTAAGGCCTCACGTGCCAAGCCTCATGGTCAACGAGCGTCCGCTCGAATTTCGCATGGACCCGCAGACGCCCCTGCTGTGGGCGCTGCGCGATGCCGCCAACCTCACTGGCACCAAATACGGCTGCGGGGTGGGTGATTGCGGTGCCTGCATGGTGTTGATTGACGGTGAGGCGATGCGCTCTTGCATGGTTTCGCTGGCCGAGGCCGAGGGGCGCACCGTGGTGACCATCGAGGGTCTCTCGCGCGATCGTTCGCACCCGGTGCAGCAAGCGCTGGTGGCCGAGCAGGCGATCCAGTGCGGCTTCTGCACGCCCGGCATCGCGATCAGCGCGGCGGCACTGCTGATGCGCAATGCCGATCCGGGCGAGGCGGAAATCAAGGCGGCGATCCCGAACCTGTGCCGCTGCGGGGTCTATCCGCGTCTGGTCCGCGCGATCCAGCGCGCCGGACGGGCGATGCGCGATCTGGAAATCATCGATTCGGCCCCTGCGCCGGGAATCTCGTCGTCGCAGGCTGGCAGGGCGGTTCCAGCGATCAGCGGGGATTAGCCCAGGCTGACACCCAGATGTTCCGCCACCGAGAAGATATCCTTGTCGCCGCGCCCACACAGATTGACCAGCACAATGCTGTCCTTTGGCATTGTGGGCGCGATTTTTGCCACAGCGGCGATGGCGTGGCTCGGCTCTAACGCCGGGATGATGCCTTCGGTGCGGCAGAGCAGCTGGAAACCGTCGAGCGCCTCGGTGTCAGTGACCGAGGTATAGTCCACCCGGCCGCTTTCCTTGAGCCACGAATGCTCCGGCCCGATGCCCGGATAGTCGAGCCCGGCGCTGATCGAATGGCCTTCGAGAATCTGGCCGTCCTCGTCCTGCAGCAGGTAGGTCTTGTTGCCATGCAGGATGCCGGGGCGCCCGCCCGCAAGGCTGGCGGCGTGGAGCTTGTCGAGCCCGTGACCCGCCGCCTCGATGCCGAGCATCTTGACCGATGGATCATCGAGGAAGGGATGGAACAGGCCGATGGCGTTCGAACCGCCGCCGATTGCCGCGACCAGCAGATCGGGCAGGCGACCGGTGCGCCCCAGCATCTGCTCGCGCGCCTCGCGGCCGATCACGCTCTGGAAATCGCGCACCAGTTCGGGATAGGGATGCGGCCCGGCAGCAGTGCCGATGATGTAGAACGTGTCGTGCACATTGGCGACCCAGTCGCGCAGCGCCTCGTTCATCGCATCTTTCAGCGTCGCCGCGCCGGCGGTGACGGGAACCACCTCTGCCCCCAGCAGCTTCATGCGGAACACGTTGGGCGCCTGCCGGGCAACGTCGGTCGCGCCCATAAAAATCACGCAAGGCAGGCCGAAGCGCGCGCAGACCGTGGCCGTGGCGACGCCATGCTGGCCCGCGCCGGTCTCGGCGATGATCCGGGTCTTGCCCATGCGCATCGCGAGCAGGATCTGGCCGACGCAATTATTGATCTTGTGCGCGCCGGTGTGGTTGAGCTCATCCCGCTTGAACCAGACTTGCGCTCCCTTCCCGGGCAGGGCAGATTTGGCAAGCTCCTCGGTGATGCGCGGGCCGAAATAGAGCGGGCTCGGGCGGCCGACATAGTGCTCGAGCAAGTCGTCGAACTCGGCCTGGAACGCCGGATCGGCCTTGGCCTTGCGATATTCGGTCTCGAGATCGAGCACCAGCGGCATCAGCGTTTCGGCGACATAGCGACCGCCGAACTGGCCAAAATGGCCGCGCTCGTCGGGCTGGTTACGGAAGGAGTTCGGCGCGTTCATAGGTGCGCCGCTTTGCAGAATGCGGCGATCTTGTCCACGTCCTTGACGCCCGGCGCGCTTTCCACACCCGATGAGGTATCGACCAGCGGCGCGCCGGTCAGCCGCGCGGCCTCGGCGACGTTGTCCGGGGTGAGGCCCCCCGCCAGGCCCCAGGCCATCTGGCCCTGCCAGTTCGCCACCAGTTCCCAGTCGAAACTCAGCCCCATGCCGCCGGTCAACGCGGCACCTTTGGGGGTCTTCGCGTCAAACAGCACAAGGTCAACTGCCCCGGCATAGGCATCGGCGCGCGCAACATCGTCGCGGCTGGCAACCGCCAGCGCTTTCCAAACCGGCAGGCCAAACTGCTTGCCGATCTGCGCGGCGCGCGCCGGGCTTTCGCTGCCGTGCAATTGCAGGGTATCGAGCCCGGCGGCGGCAATCGCTGCGGCAATCGCGGCATCATCGGCATCGACGAACACGCCGACTTTCCCGATCCGCCTTGCGGCACGCGGGCCAAGCTGTGCCGCGTCGGCAGCACGAAGAAAGCGCGGGCTGGGCGGATAGAAGTTGAACCCGACATGATCCGCGCGCGCAGCAATCGCGGCATCGAGCGCGGCTGGCGTGGTCACGCCGCAGATCTTGATGGCGGGGTTGCTCATGTTGCGCCCAATAGCCTAACCTTCGCATGTGTCGAGGTCAGCTGAGGGGCAAAGCAATGGACTATGTGCGCGTGGCGAGTGTGGCTGATGTCGGCATGGGCATGATCCTGCCGGTCGAGGCGCTGGGGGTGAAGCTGCTGCTGACGCAGGTTGGCGGGCAATTCTACGCGGCGCAGCGCAAGTGCCCGCATATGGGCTTCAACCTGTGTCGCGGCTCCATCGAAGGCCGCACCGTGGTCTGCCCGCTGCACAAGGCGAAGTTTGACCTCGCAACCGGCGAGGTCGAGCGCGATCCCAAGCTGTTGTTCATCAACATGAAGGCCAAGACCGGCCTCAAGACCTACCAGGTCAAGGTGCTGGACAATGACATCTTCGTGATGGTCTGACCGACGCGATAACAGGGTGACATTGGGTGACAGGGTGTAACCCAGGTGTAACCTCCAATTTCCGGTTACGAAACAGTTGCTTGCATGGGAAATGGTGACAGAATCGCAACTTTCGCAGAAAATTTCCGCGCGGGCGGGATTTTCGGCTGCGAGGGGGGGCACGAGTTTCAACGAGCGCAGGAGGCGGGGCGGCATCTTGCGCGATCATGCCATGATCAGGCCATGTAGGAAAGTGTCCTAGCCGCGCGCCGTCAGCGGATCGTTGAGCGCCAGCCCGGGACGCGGCCAGTCGGCGGCGACCAGTCGGCCATAGCCCGAAAGCGTGATGTAGGCCGTGCGCAGGTCCGGCCCGCCAAATGCGATGTTGGTGCAATAGGGCTCGTCCGCCTCGTACGATTCCAGCAGGCCGTTCGCCGGCGAAAATACGCTGATCCCGCCGAATACCAGGCTGGCGACGCAAATGTTGCCGCCCGCTTCCACCGCGAGCGAATCGAAACGCTGATAGCCCTGCGGCCCGCCGATCATGCGGCCGCCGTTGGGCGAGGGCCAGGGCTCCTTGCCGAGCGTGCCGGGGCCAAGGATCGGCCAGGCCCACAGCCGCCCGGTCTCGGTTTCGGTGGCATACAGCGTGCCGCCATCGGGCGAGAGGCCGACGCCGTTGGCGGTGATCATCGGGAATGCGGCTTCGGTGATCTCGCTGCCATCGATCCGCGCATAATAGACCGCGCCCCGGTCCATCAGCCTCCCGTAGCTCTTGCCGTGATCGGTGAACCACATGCCGCCGTCCTTATCGAAAACGATATCGTTCGGCCCGAACAGCGGCACGCCGTTGCACTCGGTATAGAGCCATTCGGCCTTGCCGGTGGCGAGATCGACGCGCTGGATGCCGCCCTGCACATAGTCGTCTGCGCGGCCATGCGGGCGCAGGAAGCCGTCTGGTTCGGTAATCCAGTTAAATCCGCCGTTGTTGCAGACATAACATGCGCCATCCGGGCCGATTGCTGCCCCGTTCGGTCCGCCGCCGAGATCAGCCACAGTCTGCCTGGTGCCATCCGGCAGCACGCGGGTCAGCCGCGCGGCCTCGATCTCGACCACCAGCACCGAGCCATCGGCCATGGCAATCGGGCCTTCGGGAAAACGGAGCCCGCGCGTCACTTCGCGAAAATTCAGCTTCATGGCGCTATGTCCTGATCCACCAGCTTGATGATCGCGGGAAAGTATTCCTCGCCGAAGCCTTCGTCCACCGCGCGGGAATAAAACGAAGCCGCCAGCCGCGCGACGCGGGGCTCGACGCCCATCTGTTCGGCCAGCTCGATGGCATAGCCAAGGTCCTTGAGCGTGTAGGTCGATGGAAACGCCTTCAGCGGAAAGGCGCGCGGCGCCATGGCTTTCTTCGCATGGTTTTGCAGGGCAAAGCTGTTGCCCGAGCCCAGGCCTATCGCTTCGATCAGCTTGTCGCCGGAAACACCCGCACGCTCAGCCACCACCATCATTTCGGCGATGGCCGCGACATTCTCGAACAACAGGCAATTGTTGATCAGCTTGACCACCTGCCCGCAACCGACTTCGCCGCAATGCGTCACGTCGCTGCCCATGCAGGCGAGCAATGGGGCGATGCGGGCGAACAGGTCCTCGCTCGCGCCGACCATGATGGAGAGCGTGCCATCGATGGCGGCCTGCCGGGTGCGGGCGACCGGTGCGTCGGCAAAGGCAATGCCCTTGGCGGCCAGCATGCCCGCTGCTGCACGGGCATCGGCGACAGCGGTGGTCGAAAGATCGACCACAATGGCCCCGGGCTTGGCGGCTAATGCTATGCCGCTGCAAACGGCATGGACCTGTTTGCCGCCGGGAAGCGACATGAAGATCACGTCGGCACACCGTGCGACAGCCGCATCGCCAGGTGAAGCCAATCCGCCGATTGCAACCATGGCAGCGACGGCATCTGCGTCCTTGTCATACACATGGACTGGCGCGCTGTGCTTGAGAATGAGATTGGCGCACATGCCGCTGCCCATTACGCCGAGGCCGATAAAACCAAGAGTTGGTGCCAAGTCGCCCATCAGTAGATCACCTCAGAATCCTCCAGCGCCTGCCGCTCTGCGCGGCTCAGACCCAGCAGTTCGCCATAGACATAATCCTCGTGCTCGCCCAGCTTTGGCGTGCCGGAATCGATGCCAATGTCCGGCGCTTTCGAAAGCCGCATCGGCACGCCGACTGCCGCGCGCATGGTGCCGTCCGGCTCGGCCACATCCAGAATTGCGCGGCGTGCGCGTAAGTGCGGATCGGCGGCTATTTCGGGTGTGGTCCAGCTGGCATGGGCGGCGATGCCATGTGACTGCAATTCCGCTGCCGCCGCATTCGCCTCGCGGGTGCTGGTCCAGGCGGCAATCGCCTCCTCGCTTGGCTCGCTGCCGATCAGCGCGGCCAGCGCCGCGCGCTGCGCATCATCGCCAACCGCAATCGACAGCCAGCGATCCTCGCCCTTGGCCGGATAGACCCCGTGCGGGGCCATGCGCGGGTGACTGTTGCCCATACGCGTCTGCCCGGCCCCCGCCGCCGCCAGCAGCAGCGCCTCGCCGATCAGCGACGAGGCGACCTCCCGCGCGGCGACGTCGACATAGCTGCCGAGCCCGGTCGCGCGGCGGCGATGCAGCGCGGCCATCACCGCGACCGCCGCATTCATCCCCACCGTGTGATCCATGACGTGGCGCATCTCGACCGGCGGACCGTCAGCGTACCCCGTCAGGTCGCTGATCCCGCCCCATGCGCCAAACAGCGGCGCATAACCGGCAAAGTGCGAGTCCGGACCGCTTTGGCCCGATGACGAGACTGACAGCATGACGATGTCGGCCTTCACTGCCCTGAGTGCTTCAAAGCCCAGCCCCAGCCGGCTGATGACACCGGGCCGGAAACTTTCGGCTGCCACATCGGAAATAGCGACCAGCCGCTTGGCCAGCGCCACGCCCTCTGCTTGCTTGAGGTTGATCCGCACCGACAGTTTGGTCGAGGCCACCTGATCGAAAGTCGCCGGGCCCATCCGGCCATAGACCGGATGCGGCTTCCTGAAAGCATCGGGCCGCATCGCGCTTTCCACCTTGATCACTTCTGCGCCAAGCTGGCTGAGCATGTGCGTGCAGAACGGCCCGGCGTTGTGCACGGTGAAATCGGCGATGCGGATGCCTGCCAGCGGTCTCACGCGGGCGGCCCTCCGGCGAGCGCCAGCGGCGCGCCATCGAAGTGGAATGGCGAGACCAGCATGTCGAGCAGGCCTGCTCCGGCAATCTCGACCGGCTGGAACAGCCCGCGCGCCGCCTCATGGGGATCGCGCACCACTTCGGCGGGGCTGTAATACTTGGCCAGCGGCACCGAGAGTTTCTGGCCCTCGCGCACGATGTCCTCCACCCGGCGCGTCGCCGCCCAGGCGCGGATGTGGCGGTTGAGTTCGGGTCCGCGCCGACTGCGCTCAAGCGAATCGGCCAGCGCAGGATCTGCCGCCCATTCGGGATCACCCAGCAGCGAGACCAGCCCATCCCATTGGCGCTGTTCGAGGGTCAGCAGTTCGACATAGCCGTCGAGGCAGGGGACCACCCCGCCATAGCGAAATGACCGCTCAACCCGCTGCTCGACCGAGCCATCGCCAAGCCGCTGGATGGCGAATGCGCCCACGGCGAGGCCTGCGTCCTGGCTGGAGATATCGACATATTGCCCGCCGATCTGTTCGCGCACCCACAGTGCCGAAAGCGCGCCGAGCGCGGCGGCGATCCCGCCCTGCATCTCGGTGAAGTGGCCATAGGGCTTGACCGGCGGGCGGCCCGGAAACAGCTCGCAGGTCAGGCCATTGGGCAGCAAATAGCCTTCGCCCGAGGCATGGAGCACATTGATTTCCTCGCCCTTCCAGCCCGCCTTGGGGCCGAATGCGCCGAACGGCAGCACCGAGACATGGATCAGCTGGGGATGGCTGGCGGCAAGGCTCGCCTCATCGAGGCCCAGCGCGGCGCGATCAGCCAGTGGGGTGTCGTCGATGAAGATGTCACACTCGCTGAGCAGCGCGCCCAGCGACGAGCGGCCTTTCGCATCGGCAAGGTCAAGCGTCCGGCTCGCCGAGCCGGCAGCGAGATAGGCGAACAATGCCGAGACCTCGCTGCCTGGCAGGAACGGCGGCTCGCGGCGCAATGGCGTGCCTTGTGGCGGCTCGATCAGGGTGACCGCGCCGCCCAATACGCCGAGCATCCGCGCCGCATAGGTGGCCGCCACGCCGGAAGCGTGGACGATAACCTTTAGACCGGAGAGGCGGGGTGACATTACGCAAATCCTCTCCGAGCTTGTCTCGGGGAGGTGGCAGCCCGGAGGGCTGGCGGAGGGGTTCGCCGCGCCAGCGGTGCTTGCAGCGCCGACCCCTCCACCATCCTGCGGATGGTCCCCCTCCCCGAGCAAGCTCGGGGAGGATATATGCTGATCACCGCACCACCGGCAGTTCGAGATCGCAGTTGCGCCCGTCGAAAAACACGTTGTGCTGCGGGTTGAGGCTGGGCAGCAGAACGGTTGCCAGCCCCGGCGTGGTCAGCTCGCCGCGCTGGTTCTCGCCGCGGATTTCGATATCCACCAGCGCATTGCCGTTTTGCACATATTTGCGGGTCACCTTGCCGCGCGCCCAGGTGCAATCGCCCATGATGTTGAAGCCGCGCATCTGGGTGCGAATGCGCTTGAGGAAGCCGGCATCGCCCATCCAGTTGGTGACGAGGCTGGCCATCCACGAGCTCCGCTGCGGGCCGTAGTCATAGACGCCGGGCACACCGACTTCCTTCGCGGTCGATTCGCGGTGGTGGCCGATGCCGGTGTATTCGATGCCGCCGCCCGCTTCCGGGTTGCGGAAGAAGTGGCCGGGATGTTTCACCGCGTTCTTGAAGATCACGCCGTGGGTGTGGCCGCGTCCCGAGCCGACGAGGAAGCCCATGGTGTCCATGAGGGACAGCGGACCGCGCACAATTTCGGGCAGCTCCTCGCCTTCCTGCACTTCGTCCCAATAGCGCACGTTGACCCCGCGCATGTTCTTTTCCTCGTCAAGGATGGCCTGGTCGATGCGGGCGAAATCCTCGGCTGAATATTCGTGGGTCTTGATGTCGTCATATTTGCCGGCCTCGCGCGCGGCCTTGCGCTCGTGGCGCGTGCAGGTGCCGAGCGCCTTGGCGACGACATCGCCGAACTGGTTGGCGAATGTAGCCTCGACATACTGCATGACCAGCGTGCCGGAGAACTTCGATTCCTTGACGTCGATGCCGACGACGCGCTCGATCGCGGTGATGCGGTCACCCGGGCGGACGTGGCGGAACAGCTCCCAGTCGTTGCCGGCATAGAAACCGTGGACGCCTGGCAGGCCCCAGCGGGTGCGACCGATCCAGCCGAAGGCCATTGGGAAATTGGGGTGGGCGATGATCGAGCCGTAACGCGAGAGGCGGCCATATTCGAGATCGCGGTAGAGCGGGTTGAGATCGCCGATGCCGTTGCACCAGTTGCGCATCGTGTCTTCGGTCGCATCCTGCATATAAGGCCCCTCGGGGCGCAGCTGCATACCGATCATGTTCTCGGCGGCCTTGATCGCCTCGGGTGTGATCTTGCCCTCGGCGGCGGCGTGGCCAATGTCCTGGTCGGTGGGGGCGTTGCTCATTTTCGTGCTCCTGCGGTGAGTCGTTGCAGGGCTAATGCTGGATAATGCATTATCTTGCAAGCACGCTTAGGCAACAGAGTTCACTTTCGCGCCCGAATCCCTCAGTTCCAGCCACCCCGCCTCGATATGCTGGCGCGTGGCGAGCATTGCCGAAGAGCTGTCCCCGGCGATCATCGCGGCGAGCATGAGGTCGTGCTCTTCCGCCGCGCGGCTGACGCGGCCCTTGAGGCGGTTGATCAGGTCGAAAGGATAGCGTGCCCACAGGATCTGCACGAAATGCAGCGTCTGCGGCATCGCCGCCACTTCGAACATGCGGTGGTGGAAGCGGTAGTTGGCGGCGCGCGCCGCCTCATTGTCGCCGCGATCGAAGGCAGCGGCAAAGAGCTGGGCCATGACTTTCAACTCGGCGATGTCGGCGGCACTGGCCTTTTCGACTGCGCCCTTGACCAGCTGCGTTTCGAGCAAGATGCGCAAGGACAGCACCTCGCTTGACGCCTCGATATCAAACGGTGCGACGATGGCGCCCTTGAAGCTGTCGCCCGCGACATAACCTTCGGCCTCGAGCAGCTTCAGCGCCTCGCGCACCGGGGTGATGCTGGTGCCCAGCTGATCGGCGATCTCTGCCTGCTTGAGCCGTGCCCCGCGCGCGAAACGCCCGGCGATGATGCCCTCGCGCAGAAAATCGGCGACTTGCTCTTCCTTTGTTTTGAATTGCATGGCTATTTCCACCACACCTTCGTCAGTGCAAGCAGCGCAGCGACGCGGCAATCCGGAACGTAGTGGCCGACGCCCTGGATTGCCGTGCTGCGCTCGCAATGACGAGGATTTTGGATCATGACTTGTCCCTCACCGGTGCCCAGGCGAACCTTTCCGGATTGAATGCCTCTGCTGCCCCGACCGCCAACATCGCCGCACATTGCGACTCGCTGTAACCAAGGCCGCGCAACAGCTCGACCGTGTGCTCGCCCAGTTCAGGCGGCGGCAGGTTTGGCGACACTTCCGACTGTCCCGGAAACTCCGGCACTTCGAAGTGCAGTCCGCGGAAATCCAACTCGCGCAGCTTGCCGGGTTGGCGGGCTTGCGGGGCATCGAGCACGCGTTCGAGCGGCAGAACCTCGTTGAAACCGAGCCCGGCGGCGCGCAGTTTTGCCTCCGCCTCGGCAAAAGTAAGCGCGCCGATCACAGCTGAAACCGCGCCTTCCACCCGCTCGCGTTGTGCCTTGCGGTCGCGCAGTTTTGCGAGGCCCGCATTGCCGTCTTCGGGCATGGCCAGCGCCTTGGTCAGCTTGGCCCAGTGCGCATCGGTCAGGATCAGCAGATAGACCCATCGCCCGTCGCTGGTGAGATAAGAGCCATAGCCCGGCATCGAGAACTCGCCGCCGCCTTCCTTCTCCAGCCGGCCGAGCAGCTGGGTCTTGAGCTGCATCCCGGCAAGATCGCGCGCGGCGAGGTGCAAGCCGGTCTCGTAAAGCCCGATCTCGATGCGCCGGTCGGCCTCGCTGGCGGCAGGGTTCATCATCGCAGCGAGCACACGGATCACCGCATAAGAGCCGGCGAACTGGTCGTGGTAGCTTGGCCCGAAACGCGTCGGCCGGCCATCGACACGGTGGTCGTCCATCGCCCCGGTCGCGGCCTCGGCGATGGGGTTGGTCATCAGGTCGTCGGCTTGCGGCCCGCGGGCGTATCCCTTGATGTGAACGTGGACCACTGCGGGGTTTGCCGCCATGCAATCGTCGGCCGTCACCTCCAGCTTGCGCGCGGCGGACGGTGCCAGGTTGTGGATCACCACGTCGGCGCTGGCGACGAGTTTGCGGAACACCGCCTTGCCGCCCTCGGTGGTCAGGTCGAGGCACACCGCCTTCTTGGAATGGCTGTAGGCGACAATCGTTCCCGAAGGCCCGCCGCGCACCAGCGCGCGGGTGGTATCGCCCGCAGGTGGCTCGATCTTGATCACCTCGGCGCCAAGCTGGCTGAGGATGTGCGTGGCAAACGGCGCGGCGATCATCGTGCCCAGTTCGAGCACGCGTTTGCCGTGCAAGGGGCGGCCGGGGAGGGGAGTGGCGGACATGCCGCCAAAATTACAGATAATGCATTTTATATCAAGTGGCGGGTTTCATCGCCCCTGCATTGCTTGGGCCATGGCCTTCAGGGCGTCGCTGCGCGGAAGCCCGAGCAATTGGTCGAACTGCGCCTTGTAGGCCGCATTGGGGAAATGCGCCGGACCATTGGCCAGATTGTCCAGCGTCGAGATCGCGACATCGCGCGGCTGCTGGACGTTTGCCAGCTGCGACATGTCGACCCCGGCGCGCAGGCCCGCCTCGGTCGCGGTCGCACCCGGGCAACAGGCGAGAATATCGACCCCGCTGCCTTGCGCCTCGGCATAGAGCCCTTCGGCCAGATGCAGCACCATGGCCTTCATCGCGGCATAGGCCGCCGACATCGGACAGCCCATCAGCGCCTCGATCGAGCTGACCATGATGAAGCCGGCCCCCCAGCCATCCGCGCCGCGTGCCTTGAGGGCAGGCAGGAACAGCCGGGCGAGATGCAGCGGGGCGTGGCAGTTGACGGTAAGCATTTCGGTGAGCTCGTCCGGATCGAGCGTTTCATGCAGCCCGCGCACGCTGAAGCCGGCATTGCTGACCACCAGCCCGATATCGCGTCCGGCGACCAGCCGGTGCAATTCCGCAGGCGCAGTCGGCTGCGAGAGATCGGCATCGCAGATCGCCGACCTGGTGCCGTGCCGGGTTTCCAGCTGTTCGGAGAGGTCCGCCAGCCGGTCGGTCCGCCGGGCCACCAGCACCAGATCGAAGCCGCGTGTCGCCAGTTCCTCGGCAAAGCCCTGGCCGATGCCGGACGAAGCACCGGTGACCAGCGCGACGGGGCCATAGCGGGTCTTGAAATCGGTCATGCGGGATTCCTCGTGGATGCCTGACGCTGAACCCTGCCTTGTCACAACGGCAATTGCCAGCCCCTCACGATCTTGGGTTAACGCAGCGGACAGGCTTTGCGCCTCAGCCCGGCCAAGCGCCGTCGCACCAGTTTCCGCGGCGTCCCTGCCACGGCTCGGCGAGGCCTTCGGCGACCAGCTGGCCGCCAAGGCTCTGCCCCCGGCGGGTGACGGTGCGCAGCAGCCGCCCATAGCGGTCGCGCTCGCGGCTGCCGGTCTGCATCTCGAACGGCCCGGAATTGAGCAGCACTATCAGCCGCCGGCTTGCCGCCTCCCCGCGCGCCGCCTCGTGCGCGCAGGCCGCGCCGTGGGTCTCGGGCGCGTTGATATCGGCTATCCGAACTTTCTCGCCGTCGAGCCAGAAAGTGTCGCCATCGACGACGCAGGTGTTGCGGGGGCCAGGCGCGCAGAGCGCGAAAGTGGCGGCGGCGAGGAGGGTGAGGGCAGGCATGACGCCCACCTGCTCTTGAATATCCCTCTGAATCTATGCGTAAAAATCCCGGAATTCCCGCCATCTTGGAGGGATTCGCGCGTCCGTTACAGCGACAGGAACAGCCCCGCCAGCGCCGCCGACATCAGGTTCGACAGGCTGCCAGCAACCAGCGCCTTGATCCCCAGCCTTGCGATTACCGGCCGCTGCGCGGGGGCGAGGCTGCCGGTCACCGCCATCTGGATGGCGATCGAGCTGAAATTGGCGAAGCCGCACAGGGCAAAGGTGACCACCGCCACGGTGCGGGCCGAAAGATCCTTCGCCTGCCCCAGATCGATGAACGCGACGAATTCGTTGAGCACCACTTTGGTGCCGAAATAGCTGCCCGCGCGCAGCGCCTCGGCCCAGTCCGGCGCGGCGATCAGCCAGAACACCGGCGCGAAGACATAGCCGAGCAGCGACTGGAAGGTGACCCCGGGAAAGCCGAACTGCGCGCCCAGCCAGCCGACGAAACCGTTCGCCAGCGCCACCAGCGCCACAAATGCCAGCACCATCGCGCCCACCGCGACGGCGAGCTTCACCCCGGTCTGCGCGCCCTGGCTCGCGGCCATGATCAGGTTGGCTGGCTTTTCACCATCCTCGAAACTGCCGCCATCAAGTGCGGCAACGTCCTGGGACACGAACCCCTTGGGGTCGGGCATGATCAGCTTGGCCATCAGGATGCCGCCAGGCGCCGACATGAAGGCCGCGGCGACCAGATAATCGATGCGGATGCCCATCGCGGCATAGGCGGCCAGGATCGTGCCCGCGACCCCTGCCATGCCAACGGTCATCACGCAGAACAGCTGACTCGGAGCGAGGCCGGCAAGATAGGGCCGGATCACCAGCGGCGATTCCGACTGGCCGACAAAGATGTTGGAAGCCGCACACAGGCTTTCGACCTTGGATATGCCGGTCACTTTTTCCAGGGCGCCGCCGATCCAGCGGATCAGCAATTGCATAACGCCGAGATGATAGAGAATGGCGATCAGTGCAGCGAAAAACACAATCACCGGGAGGGCGGCAATGGCAAAACTGGTGCCGCCGATTTCGGGCCTGGCGAGCGGGCCGAACAGGAAGTCGATCCCCGCCTGGGCATAGCCAAGCAGCGCCGAGACACCGCCAGACACCGCCTGAAGCGCGTAGTTGCCCGCCGGCACATAGAGCACCAGCGCGGCGAGGCCGGCCTGCAATGCGAAAGCAGCGGCGACCACGCGCAGGCGGATCGCCTTGCGGTCTGCCGAAAGCGCGACGGCGATGGCAAGGATCAGCGCAATCCCGATCAGGCTGTTGACGATTGGCATGGCGATCCCCCTGTTTTGCCCTGGTGCGTTTTCTGGCCGCAAGCCAGGTTCGTGTCGATCAATATTCGGTCATCGGCCTGAACACCAACCGCGCGATCAGCTCGGCCACTTCGTCGGGCGGCGTTTCGGGCACTTCGCCCAGCCACCAGGCCAGGATCGCGACAATCGCCGAAAGCGGATAGATCACCGCTAGCCTACCTGGCAGGGGAAGCGGGAGTTCAGGAATGATGGCAAAGGCCTGCTCGGCGGTCTTCTCGACGAAATTGGCGCGGATGTGGCCGCTGGCGCCGCCAGTCAGCAGGGCAGTATAGACAACGCGGTGTTCATCGACGAAGCGGCACAGGTGGCGCGCGCCGAGATCGCTGTGCCTTTGCTCAAGCGCCGGAATCATCGCGCCGCTGGCTTGCTCGAAGAAATCCTGCGCCACTTCCTCAAGCACTTGCGCCTTGTCGCGGTAGTGCCGGAAGAAGGTGGCATTGCCGATGCCGGCGCGCGCAACGATGTCGCGAACCAGCACCTGATCGAACGGTTGGCTGGCCAAAAGTTCGACGAGAGCCGCCTTGACGGCCGATCGTGTTCTCTGATTGCGCGGGTCGGGCTGTCTTGACATGGTTCTTGACATCGTTCCCGCGTTAACATATTTTTGAGACATAATGTATCAAAAGTTGGCTCGATGCTCGCAGACTGATTCACCGGTGTCCAGTTTGCGGTTCGTGCCTGGCAAAGGAGTGCCCCAACGGTGACCTCACCTATCCTGACTGCCCTGTGGGAAAACTGGCAGTTCAAGCTCTCGCTGATCACGCTGGCGGGGATATTCCTGATCCCGCTGGTCACGCGCCATCTGTTCAACCTGATCCCGGCCTTCGCGGCTGCCGACAAGCTCAACAGCGACACGCTGGCGCGCAAGATGCAGAAACCGGCCTATGCGGAAAACCAGAAGTGGAACCGCAAGTGGTCGGCGCTGTTCCTGGTGATCATTTTCGCCGGAATCGTGCCTTTCACGCTGACGTCGCAGCTGCCGGTGTGGTGGAAGCTGTTGCTCGACAGCTTCGTCATCCTGATGGTCTATGACTTCTTCTATTATCTGACGCACCGCTTCGTTTTCCATCAAAGCAAATGGTTCGACGGGCCGCTGATCTGGATGCATGCGGTGCATCATCGCCAGCACAACCCCTGCCGCTGGGATTCCAGCTATATCCACCCGCTGGAAATTGCGATCGGGCTGGGGCTCTATGTCGCGGTGATTTTCGCGCTGTCATTCGTGCTCGGCAAGTTTTCGGTGCCCACCATTGTCGTCACCTGGATCGCCTTCAGCCACATCAACCTGCACAACCACGATCTTTGGGAAAACGACCGCTTCCCTTTCAAATACTGGCACCACGCGGCCGAGATGCACCATCATCACCACGCCCGGTTTACCGGCGGCAACTATGCGACGATCACATTGCTGTTCGACTGGATGTTCGGCACATTGGACTACGGCACCGGGCCGCGACAGGCCGCGCGGATCAAGAGCTAGAAGTTACGCCGTGGCGCCTTGCCCCATGCGTTCGCGCAGGCGGGCAATCGCGCTGGGCGGCGGCGCATCGCGGTCGCTGGTGCGCCAGCTCCGATCGAGCCGCAGCAACCTTGCATAGAACCGCTCGGTCGCGGCGATGAGCTCGCGCACGGGCGGCTCCAGCAGGGTGCAATGCTCGGGGTCCGAGCGGCCGACTTCGACCGATAGGCGACCGTGCCGGCGAAGCTGGAACTCCGATAGTTCGCCCTGGAAAAAAGCGCGGTGATTGAGCAGCCAGGCAATTGCGTGCATCATCCGCGTCGTGGTGCGCAGCGCCTCGCAGGAGAGCGCCACACGCGCCAGATCCTCATCGAGCCCCGATTGGCCGATCCGGCCCGACAGCGCAAAAGCGGCGCGAACCTCGTCGGACAGCACCAGTGCTTCGCCATAAAGCGAATCGAGAATGCGCGGGTTGATCGAGGCAGTCGCCGTCATGCGGAGAAGCGATAGGCCCCGTCGCGCGCGAAGGGCAACTGCTGCGCCCCGGGTTTCGCACAGCCATTTCCAACTGTCCGAAAGCGGCACGGTCTTCGGGCGGCCGCGCGCGAAAAATCAGGCGATGATGTCGGGTATCAGATAGTCCTCAAGCTGCGAGATCTGGTCCTTCAGGCGCAGCTTGCGCTTTTTCAGCCGGGCAATCTGCAACTGGTCGGTCGATCCCGATCCGGTCAGCGCGTCGATCGCCGCGTCGAGGTCGCGGTGCTCGATCCGGAGCACTTCCAGCCGCTTGCGCATTTCTTCTTCGCTCACGCCACTATACTCACACCACTTTACTCCCCGCGCGCCGCGGTCTGGCGCAGCCACAGCATATTCCGCCGTTTTGCATCCGTTTAACGCTTCGCAACCTAGGGAGAATATGCTGTGATGACAATCGTGCCGGACCGCTTGTCATCGAGTCGGCCTGCAGGTTCGGCCGCCACTATGGAGGACCATCGATGGATAGTTCGCATACCAGCTCGTTGCAGCTCAAACATGCCGGCCTCGAGCGCCGGATCGAGGACGAAATGAGCCGCCCGATGCCAAACACTGCGATGCTCCAGGCACTCAAGAAGCAGAAATTGCGAATCAAGGAACAGCTGCGCCCCGACTGACCCGATTGGCAGATCGCTGCGTTTTGGATGATTCTCCAGACGCGCAGTTGCAGATTGCCGTGCGGTCGCGCGTTCCCAAAGCGCAGGCTTTGGGTTAGACCACGCTTATGCCATCTTCAGCCGCCAATGCCTCACGCGTAATCCTGACTCGTTTGCACGATGTCATGGCGTCGCGCGCCCACGCCCAAGCCAAGTTGAACCAGGTCGTCGAAGCGATCGGCGCGGGTCTGGATAGCGAGGTGTGCTCGATCTACTTGCGGCGCGAAGGCATGCTGGAACTGTTCGCTACCCGGGGGCTGGAGCAAACCGCGGTGCACATCACCCGCATGGCCATCGGCGAAGGCCTGGTCGGCACGATTGCCGACAATGTCGACACGCTCAATCTTGCCGAGGCGGCCTCTCATCCCGACTTCTCCTATCGTCCCGAAACCGGCGAAGACCGTTTCCATTCGTTCGCCGGCGTGCCGATCGTGCGGCGCGAGCGCGCGGTGGGAGTGCTGTGCGTCCAGCATGCCGATCCCCGGCGCTATGAAGAAGTCGAGATCGAAACGCTCCAGACCGTCGCCATGGTCCTGTCCGAGTTGATCGACAACGCCGGCCTCGTCGACGAGGAGGATTCCGCCGGACTGTCTGCAAACCTCACCGGACCCCAGCGGATGACCGGTCTCACCCTGGTCAAGGGCCTCGCCAGCGGGGTCGCCGCCTACCACCAGCCGCGCGTGACCATCGAGCATGTCATGGCCGATGATACCGAGGCAGAACGCCAGCGCCTGTTCCGCGCCTTTGACCGGATGCGCGAACAGATCGACCGCATGGCCAGCCAGGCCGAATTCGGCGTCGGCGGCGAGCATGACGAAGTGCTCGAGACCTACAAGATGTTCGCTTACGACGAGGGCTGGAAGCGGCGCATCAACGAGGCGATCGATTCCGGCCTGACTGCCGAGGCAGCGATCGAGCGGGTCCAGCAGCGCACCCGCATGCGCATGCGCCAGATCGACGATCCTTTGCTCGCCGACCGGATGCACGATCTCGAGGATCTTTCCAACCGGCTGCTGCGCACGGTTTCTGGCCAGCTCGGCACTGCGGCTTCGCTGGGCCTGCGTGGCGACACGATCCTGATTGCGCGCAATCTGGGCCCCGCCGAGCTGCTCGAATATGACAAGCGGCGGCTGAAAGGCGTGTTGCTGGAAGAGGGCGCGCTGACCGCTCACGTGGTGATTGTCGCGCGCGCCATGGGGGTGCCGGTGCTGGGCCGGGTGCAGGGCTTGCGCGGGCTGGTGCGTGACGGCGATGCGTTGCTGCTCGATGCGACCCAGGGCACGGCGACCGTGCGCCCCGCGCCGGCGATGATCGAGGCCTTCGAGGCGCGCTTCGCCAAGAGCCGCGAGCGCCAGGCGGCCTATGCCGCGATGCGCGATGTTGAACCGCGCACCCGCGACGGCCAGCGCATTTCGGTGATGATCAACGCCGGGCTGCGCGACGATCTGCCCAATCTTGGCATGACCGGGGCAGACGGCATCGGCCTGTTCCGCACCGAGTTCCAGTTCCTCGTTTCCGCGACGCTGCCCGCGCGCGAGCGGCAGACGCGGTTATATCGCGATGTGCTCGATGCGGCGGGTGACAAGCCGGTGGTGTTTCGCACGGTCGATATCGGCGGCGACAAAGTGCTCCCTTATTTGCGCCACGATGGCGGCGAGACCGAGGAGAATCCGGCGATGGGCTGGCGCGCGCTGCGCCTGGCGCTGGAGCGCGACGGCCTGCTCAAGGTCCAGGCGCGTTCGCTGCTCGAAGCGGCGGCCGGGCGCACGCTGAATGTCATGTTTCCGATGGTCTCCGAACCCTGGGAATTCGATGCGGCCAAGGCCGTGTTCGAACATCAGCGCGCCTGGCTGAAATCGCAGAAGAAGCAGCTGCCCGATGTTGTGCGTTATGGCGCAATGCTGGAAGTGCCGAGCCTTGCCGAACAGCTCGACGTGCTGGCACCGCAGCTCTCGTTCCTGTCGATCGGCACCAACGATCTCACCCAGTTCCTGTTCGCCGCCGATCGCGCCAATCCCAAGCTCGCCGAGCGCTACGACTGGTTGAGCCCGTCGATCCTGCGTTTCCTGCGCCGGGTGCTGACTTCGCTTGACGGCCACAACATCGATGTCGCGGTCTGCGGCGAGATGGGCGGCCGCCAGCTCGAGGCGCTTGCCCTGATTGGCCTGGGCATCCGCCGTCTGTCGATCACGCCCGCCGCAGTCGGTCCGATCAAGGAACTGGTCTGCAAGATTGATACGGCCGAGATCGGCACGGCCATGGCGGGCTGGCTGGCCAATCCGCCGGCGAATATGCGCAAGGTTCTCGGTGATTGGGCGGAAAGTCGCGGAATCGCGCTCGATTGAGCGCCCGCAAGGCACCGCGCATCGCAAGCCTCAGCGTTTTTTCGCGCGGGCGTTGACATTGTCCCTGCGCTCGCCTTGTCTGCCGCCGGATCGCCAATAACAACATAACAGCAGTGGGCAGGCATGAGCGAGAATGAGCAAGTAATTCCCGAGCTCGCGCTCGACACTGCGGGTGCGCGGCTGCGCCGGGCTCGCGAGGCGGTGGGGCTTAGCCTGGCCGACATCGCATCGCGCACGCGCATCGCGGAGCGGCATCTGGTTTCAATCGAAGCGGGCAAATTCACGGCCTTGGCCAGCCGGGCATATGCCTTTGGCTTTTCCCGCAACTATGCCCGCGAGGTGGGTCTTGACGAGAACGAGATCGTCAAGGCGGTGCGCCAGGAAATTGATGGCCAGGAACCTGCCACCGGTCGCTATCAGTCCTCCACTTTCGAGCCAGGCGATCCGGCCCGCGTTCCGGCTGCGCGCGTCGCCTGGATTGCCGGGCTCAGCGCACTGGCCGTGGTGGTGGCCGGGCTGATCTTCTGGCGCAGCTTCTATGCCCCGGCGGGCGCGCTGCCCGACATTGCCCCGGAAGTCTCGCCCAGTGCCGATCCCGCTGCCTTCCCGGCGCTCCCGGCGCCATCGGCGCAAGGGCCGGTGGTATTCACCGCGCTCCAACAGGGCATTTGGGTCAAGTTCTATGATGCCGCCGGCAACCAGCTGCTGCAAAAAGAGCTGGCGCTGGGCGAGACCTTCACCGTGCCTGGCGATGCCAATGGCCCGATGATCCGCACCGCGCGGCCCGAAGCCTTGCAGATATCGATCGGCGGCCAGATCGTCGCCAAGCTGGCCGACCGGCAGATGACGATCGGTGATGTGCCAGTCAGCGCAGCGGCGCTGCTGGCGCGCGGCCAGGCACCGGTGGCAGCACCTGCGGAGGTGCCAGAGCCCGTAACTGTCTCTCAGGTTACAACGCAGCCCGCTCCGGCTCCTGCAGCAACGCGCGCGGCCCGGCGGGAAGCGGCCAGATCGGAGCCTGCGCTCGCCGCATCGCGTGCGGCATCCGTCGCGCCGTTTGCTGTGGCGACGGCGTCTCCGGCTTCGCCCGTCCCGGCCGTCTCGCCGCAATCTTCCACCGTTTCGCAGTAAACCAATCTCGACAGATGGCCGCGCCTGCGGCAAGCAGCGCAGCGGTTCATCCCCGGTTTGGACGGCATGCCTCACAAGCAGCGCCAGGGCGCAGACAGTGTGGAGCGGTAGGGCAATGAAAAGAATGCTTGGCAAATACAGCCTGCTCAGGGCGGCAAGCCTTTCGGCAATTCTGGCGGTGCTGGCCGGATCGGCAATGCCGCTGGCCGCGCAGGACAATGCCGCCGAGGCGCGCATCCGCAGCATGGAGGCGCAGATCCGCGCAATCCAGCGCAAGGTGTTCCCCGGTGATGGCAAGGTCTTCGGGCCCGAGATCGTCACGCCCGCTGGCACTGCCGCTCCGGCGGCAACCGGTGGCACCACCCCGGTCGGCGATCTTGCCACCCGGCTCGAATCGGTCGAGGCACAGCTGCGGCGCCTGACCGGGCTTGCCGAGGAAAACAGCAACAAGCTCGCCCAGCTTGAAACCCGGATGAACAGCGCCAGTCCCGCTCCTGCGGCGACGCCGACGGCGGCAGCAACCCCGGCGGCGACGGCAAGCGCCGTGCCAACGTCAACGCCGTCTCCCACCCCGACGACAGCGGCGCCCGACAGCAATCTTGCGGCGATGAGCGGCGGCGCCTCCGCCCCGCGCCCTGCGGCCACGCCAAGCCCGCGCCCGGCACCTGCCGCGAGCGGCCCCAGCGCCCAGCGCCTCGCTGCGGTGCGCGCGATCACCAAGCCGCAGACCCAGGATCCGGGCGACGACGAATATTCCTATGGCTTCCGCCTTTGGGAGGCAAAATTCTATCCCGAGGCGCAGCAGCAGCTGAAGTTGATGATCGATCGCTATCCGCGCCACAGCAAGGTCAGCTATGCCCGCAACCTGCTGGGCCGGGCCTATCTTGAAGACGGCAAGCCGCGCGATGCAGCGACCTGGTTTTTGCAGAACTACAACACCAACAAGACCGGCGAGCGCGCGCCCGATAGCCTGCTCTATCTCGCCGAATCGATGCGCCAGCTGCGCGATACCAATCGTTCGTGCATCGCGCTTGGCGAGTTCGCCACCAACTTCCCGCGCGAGGCGGCTGGCCGGCTGAAGGCGCAATACGACGCCACCCGCGCCGGAGTGAAATGCAATTGATAGGCCGCCTGCGCCCGAATTGATCGCGCGGTTTTCTGCCGACCTCGCAGGCGTCTGGCCGGAAGGCGCGCATCCAGCTACCCGTCTCGGGCTTGCGGTATCGGGCGGGCCAGACAGCCTTGCCCTGTTGCTGCTCGCGCATGCCGCCTTGCCGGGCCGGATCGAGGTGGCCACGGTCGATCATGGCCTGCGCGCGGCAAGCGCCGATGAAGCCGCGATGGTGGCGCAAGTCTGCGCCGGGCTCGGCGTTCCCCATGCGGTGCTTGCCGTTGAAGTTGGCGCAGGCAACCTCCAGTCCGAAGCGCGCGATGCGCGTTATGCGGCGCTGGCCGGCTGGCTGGCGCAGCGCGGGCTGGCGTCGCTGGCAACCGCGCATCATGCCGATGATCAGGCCGAGACGCTGCTGGCGCGCCTCAATCGCGCAAGCGGCGTTGCGGGGCTGGCGGGCGTCAGGCCGCGCGGGGTCATTCCCGGCAGTGATGGCCTGCTGCTGCGCCCCGTTTTGGGCTGGCGCCGCAGCGAGCTGGCCGATGTGGTCGCCGCCGCCGGGCTTGCCGCCGCCGATGATCCATCGAACCGCGATCCGCGCTTTGACCGCGTCCGCCTCCGCGAGGCGCTTGCCGGTGCCGACTGGCTCGATCCGGTGGCGCTGGCGGCAAGCGCCGCGCACCTTGCCGATGCCGACGCGGCGCTCGAATGGGCGGCCCGTCGTGAATTTCGCGAGAGTGTTTCGCGCGATGGCCCGGCGCTGACCTATCGCCCCCGTGCGCCGCGCGCGATTGCCTTGCGGGTTCTGGCGATGATTGTGCGCGAGATGGACGAAGCAGACCCGCGCGGCGGCGCCCTGGCGCGGCTGTTCGATGCGCTGGTCGCTCGCGAAACCGCATCGATCGGCAATCTCGTCGCCCGCCCGCTGCGGGGCGGCTGGAGCTTCACCGCTGCCCCACGGCGGCGCACTGCGATATCACCTGCCAAAGAGTTGCCCTGAGCGGGAAACCGGGTCAGAGGCAGTGCATAGGTGTTTCAAGGAACCAGGGCGATGACGGACAGCAACGCACCATTCGCCGGGGCCAATGCGCTGATTTTCGGCGGCGCCAAGGGCATCGGCAAATGCATTGCGCTGGAATGGGCGCGGCGCGGCGCGCGGGTTGCGGTCGCCGATCTCGCCGCAGCGCAGGCGCGCGAAACGGTGGCCGAAATCGAGGCGGCCGGCGGTACGGCACTGGCGCTTGCCGCCAATGTCATGTCGGATGCATCGGTAGCGTCGGCGGCAGCTGGGGCCGAGGCGGCGCTGGGCGAGATCGACATCGTGATGAACAATGTCGGCGGCATGTTGAACGGCCACCCCGAGGACATTCCGCTGACTGAATGGCAGCGGATCATGGAAATCAACTATTTCGCCGCCGTGCGCGGGGTCTCGCATTTCCTGCCGAAGTTCCTGGCGCGCGGGAAGGGCCATATCGTTAGCACCGCGAGCTTTGCCGGCATGTTTCCCTATGCCGCCAGCCGCGTGCCTTATGGCGCGGCGAAGGCGGCGGTCATTTCGATGAGCCAGAATCTCGCGGTCTACCTCGAGCCGCTGGGCGTTCGCGTCTCGTGCCTGATCCCCGGCCCGGTGATGACCCAGGTGATGGACAGCTGCACCGAATGGACCGAGGGCTGCGAGCTGCGCGCGCCGGGCAAGGAAACCACGCTGATGTTGCCCGAAGAGGTCGCACGGGTGCTGGCGGACGGCATGGCGGATGGCAGGATCCTGATCCCGTCTGACCCGGTGGTGTTCGACATCGTGCGCCGCTGGGCGGAAAATCCCGACGCATTCATCCGCGGCAAGATCGCCGAATTTGCGCAGGGCGACCGGGGCAATCCGCAGATCCCGGAGGCGATAAAGGCAATGCTTGGGGCTGCACGATGAGCCGCATAGGTGGCCGCCTCGGCCTTGAAATGCTGACGCTGCTGGGGATGCCGCCGGTCGAATACATCAGGCTCGCGGGCGAACTGGGGTGCGCGGAAGTATCGACTGGTCTGTCCGGCCTGCCGCTGTCGATGTTTGGCCTGCCCGATGTCCTTTACCCGGACTGGTCGCTGCGCGATGACCCGGCGCTGCGCCGCGAGATGAAGGCAGCGATGGCCGACACCGGCGTGCGCATCGGGCTTGCCGAGGGTTTTCGCGCATCGGCCACCGAGGATGTGCGGGCCTGCGCCGCCGATCTCGATCTGTTTGCCGAGCTGGGCGCCTTGCGGGTCAACGCCATCTGCATGGAAGACGACCTTGGCATGGCAAAGGACAAGCTTGCCGTGCTGGCCGAAATGGCCGGCGCGCGCGGGCTGATATTCACCATCGAGTTTTTCCCGCCGACGGGCATCACCAGCCTTGAGGCCGCGCTGGAAGTGATCGGCCACATCGGCAAGGGCAAGGCGCGGTTGCTGCTCGATACCATGCACCTGTTCCGCACCGGCGGCACTGTCGCCCAGATCGCCGCGCTCGACCCAGATCTGATCGGCTATGTCCAGCTGTCCGACAGTCGCATGGCGCCCTGGGACGAGGCTTACATGCAGACCGCGATGTTCGCCCGCGATGTGCCGGGCGAGGGGGAATTGCCCTTGCGCGACCTGATTGCCGTGCTGTCGGCTGACGTCACCATCAGCCTAGAAGTGCCCCAGCTGGAAGCGCTGCGCACTGGCAGTCCGCGCGATCATGCCGCGCGCTGTGTGGCTGCGGCGCGCGCATTGGGGGCCTAGGCCGCGTGGACAAATTCCCCGCCGAATGAACGGCCGCTCTCGGGAAGTATCGAGAGCAAGTCGGATGGCAGGAAAGTCGTGGAAAGCGGACGTAACCTAGCTCCTGCCCATCACTGCCCTCAATGTGTGTGCTCTGGCGGTGCGAAAAGGATCAGTTCAACTCGCTCGCTGCCTTCAACATATGCATCATGCCCTGGCGGAATTTCGAAGAAGTCCCCCGGTGTGATTGTTGTTTCCTTTCCGCTCTCGACCATCCTTACGACCAATGTGCCAGATAGCGAATAACCAGTATGGTGCATTGGGCATGTGGCGGGATTGCCCAAGAGAGGCTTTTCGTCCTTTTCCCAAGTCCAGCCGGGTTCGAAGATCGCGTGCATTCCTGTGGTGCCTGTGCTCGTCATGCCGATAATTTTGATCCCGCCTGCATCCTTCATGTCGAGCGCTTCATCGGGCGTCTCGAAACGGCGCACTTCAATAGCGTCTGCCATGGCTTGTCTCCCTTGCCTTGCTCCCCGTAGAGAGCCGGATCGATACGATAGCAAACTGATGTCTGCAATGTTGTCGTGTCCGGAAAGTCCGTTTCCGGCGAAATATGGCGGATAGCTGACGCCAAGAGCACGACGGAATTTGTCCACAAAGCCTGGTCAGACCGCAGCGAGCGCCTTGCTCCAGGCCTCGAGGCGTGCCTCGCGCTCCCCGGCGCCCATCTGCGGCGTGAAGCATTGCGATGGCCCGCGCATGGCAGCGGCTGCCTCGTTCAGAGAGCCGAACATGCCTGCGCCAAGCCCGGCGAGCATTCCAGCGCCAAGCGCGGTGGTTTCGACAAAATCCGGCCGCTCGACCGGCAGGTCGAGCATGTCAGCAAGGTCTTGCGCCATCCAGTTGTTGGCGCTCATCCCGCCGTCGATGCGCAGCGCCTTCCAGGCCGCGCCATCGCCGGCGAAGGCCATGGCGAGGTCATGGGTTTGCAGCGCCATGGCTTCCAGCGCGGCGCGGGCCAGGTGCGCGCGGGTGGTGGCGAAAGTCATGCCCGATATGGCGGCGCGCGCCTCGGGCCGCCAATGCGGCGCGCCCAGACCTGACAGCGCGGGCACGATGACCACGCCGCCGGTATCGCCCACCGACCGCGCCAGCGCTTCGCTCTCGCCGGCGCTGGCGATCAGCCCCAGCGAATCGCGCAGCCACTGGATCAGGCTGCCCGCGACGAAGACCGAGCCTTCGAGCGCATAGGTCCGCTTTCCCCCGAGCTGCGTGAGCACCGTGCCAAGCAAACGGTGGCGCGAGCGCGGCGGCGCAGCACCAGCGTTCGCCAGCACGAATGCGCCGGTGCCATAAGTCGCCTTGGTTTCGCCGGGCGCGAGGCAGCCCTGGCCCACCGTCGCCGCCTGCTGATCGCCAGCCAGCCCGGTTATCGCGATTGGCGCGCCGAAATGCTCGGCCAGGCTTTCCCCGAACCGGCCGGCTGAGTCGGTCACTTCTGCCAGCGCGCCGCACGGCGCGCCG
The DNA here is from genome assembly GCA_031428115.1 of Novosphingobium sp. Classification (GTDB taxonomy): domain Bacteria; phylum Pseudomonadota; class Alphaproteobacteria; order Sphingomonadales; family Sphingomonadaceae; genus Novosphingobium. The sequence goes on from JANPOS010000068.1 coordinate 30,272, forward strand.
AACAGGTCGCACAGGCCAGCATCCCAGCTTGCGCCCACCAGCGGCAACAGGCTGGTGCGGCTGGCGTTGCTGGCGTCGGTGATGAACAGCCCGCCGGTCAATTTCCACACCAGCCAGGTCTCCACCGTGCCGAGCGCCAGGGTGGCCTTGTGGGCAGCAGCGGCGACGGCGGGCACATTGCCCACCAGCCAGTGCATCTTGGTGGCGGAAAAGTAGGGATCGAGCAGCAGCCCGGTCGCCTCCTGCACGGCCGCTTCGTGGCCACCCTCGCGCAGCGTGGCACACACATCGGCGGTGCGCCGGTCCTGCCAGACCAGCGCGCGGTGGAGCGGCTGGCCGTTCGCCTGGTCCCAGGCGACCACGGTTTCGCGCTGGTTGGCGATGCCAATCCCGGCGAAGCGGTCCGCCCCGCCAGATTGCGTCACCACTTCGCGCGCGCAAGCCAGCGACGCGGCCCAGATTTCGTTTGCATCGTGCTCAACCCACCCGGGCCTCGGATAATGCTGCGCCAGCGCCTGCTGCGCGACCGCACGGCAGGCACCGGTGCGATCAAAGGCGAGCGCGCGGGTGGAGGTGGTCCCGGCATCGAGCACGAGGATGAGTTCGCCAACCGGGTTCATGTCTCTCCTGTTCCTCTGCCTCGGGTTTGGGCTTGGCTTACCGGCATTGCATGGCCATATCCAGCCCATGCAATTTCCCGCCCGCCCCTGGCCCACCGGCCTTGCCGAAACACCCGAGCCGCTGGTGCGCCGCGTGCTGGCAGGCAACCCTTCTGCGTTCAGCTACACCGGCACGCAAAGCTATATTGTCGGCGCGGGACGCGATGTGGCGGTGATCGATCCGGGGCCGGATGAGGCCGATCATATCGCGGCGCTGCTCGCCATCGTCGGCGATGCCCGCATTGCGGCGATTGTCTGCACCCACACCCACCGCGACCATTCCCCCGCCGCCGCGCCGCTCGCCGCGCTGACCGGTGCTCCGGTGATCGGTTGCGCCGCGCTGACGATCGAAGACGACGGACCGCGCTCGGATGCGGCTTTCGACACAACCTATGTGCCGGGCCATGTGCTGGCCGACGGCGAACAGCTTGTCGGCGATGGCTGGACGCTGACCACGCTGGCAACGCCCGGGCACACCTCCAACCACTTGTGTTTCGCGCTGGAGGAGAGCGGCGCGCTGTTTACCGGTGATCATGTCATGGGCTGGTCGACCACCGTCGTCTCGCCCCCCGATGGCGACATGACCGCCTACATGGCCAGCCTGCAACTGCTCCAGCGGCGCGAGGACCGGGTCTATTATCCAGCGCACGGCCCAGCGGTGGAAAAGCCGCGCCAGCTGGTGCGCGGCATGATCGGCCACCGCCGCCAGCGCGAGAACCAGATCCTCAAGCATCTCGCGGCTGGAACTGGCCTGATCGAACAGATGGTGCCGCAGATGTACAAAGGCGTCGATCCGCAATTGTGGGGTGCGGCGGGTCGCTCGGTGCTGGCGCATCTGATTGACCTTGAAGCGCGCGGCAAAGTCAGCCGGGCCGATGCAGTGTGGACGTTCGCTGGATGATGGCGCGCGTTGCGTTGCCCTGGGTGCTCGCACCCGCCGCTTTGCTCATGGTGGCCTGGGCGCTGTGGCCTGCTGCCAATGGCGATGTCCTCTCCGCCGCGCTGACTTCGTTCGAAAAGCAGAACCGGCTCACCGTGTTCAGCGCGCAGCTCTCGCCTGTCGTGGCGGCTGACGATGAAAGCCTGATGGGTATGTTGAAGGTCAGGCAGATCGCAGTCATTCCGGCGCGGGTGGACTACAGCGTCGATCTGTCCGGGGTCACCCGGGACCGGCTGAGCTGGGATGCCAAGACCAGGCACCTCGATGTCCGCCTGCCGCCGGTCACGCCCGGCACGCCCAATCGTGACGAAGCGCGGGCGCAATATTTGCGCGAAGGCGTCTGGATCAGCCGCAACACGCAGGACAAGCTGACGCGCGAGAACACGCAGATTGCCGCGCGGCAGGCGAGCGTCGAGGCTGCCAGTCCGGTGCTATTGGGCCTCGCCCGCGAGGCGGCGCGCGATGCGATCCGCCAGAATCTGGCGATCCCGCTGAGCGTTGCCGGCCAGAGCGATGTAACTGTCGTCGTCCGCTTTGATGGTGAAAGCACCCAATGAACAGACTGCAATGGGAAGTGCCGCTGGTCATGGCGCTGGCAGTGGCTTTGGCGCTCGCCGTATTTGGCCTGCGCATCGCCAATCCGCATGATATCAGCTGGATGCACGATGATACTGTCACCGGCCAGTTCGGCTGGGAGATGTATCGCGGCGATCCGGACAACTACTTTCCCGTCGCCACCAATCGCTATTCCTGGCCGCTGGCCATGCCGCTGGCGATGTTCGACACCATGCCAGCCGTGGCGCTGGTGGTGAAGCTGCTGGTGCCGGCAAGCCAGGCGCCGTTCCAGTATGTCGGCCCGCTGTTCCTGATCGGCATCGCGCTGCAGGCGCTGTTTGGCTGGCTGGCGCTGCGCGAGGCGACCCGCATGAAAACCGGCGCATACTATCGCGCGGCGCTGGCCATCGGCGCGCTGTTCATCGCGACGACGCCCGCGCTGCTGGTGCGCTTCCAGATTGCCCACATGGTGCTCACCCAGCAATGGCTGCTGCTCGCCGCCCTGTGGCTGTTCGTGCGCAGTGTGCGGGTGGGCCCGGCGCGCACCTTTTGCGATTTCACCGTGCTGATCTTCGTTGCCGCCTCGTTCAACACCTACCTCATGGTGATGGCGCTGATGTTCTATTGCGGTTTCCTGCTGAAGCTGGCGATGGACCGGGCGCTGGGCTGGAAGCTGGCGGCGCTTGCACCCCTGCCGTTCGTTGCGGGTGTGGCGGCCATGCTGCTCTGGGGCTTCATTGACTTTTCCGGCGGCAAGCTGCTTTCGGGCGAAGGCTATCAGGTCTTTTCGGCCAACCTTTATACCCTGTTCGATCCCAAGTCGGAATGGTTCGGCCCGGCGCTGCTGCCCGACATGCCGGCGGCAACCGGCGGGCAGTACGAAGGCTTCGGCTACCTCGGCCTTGGCGGGCTGCTGCTGGTTCTGGGCGGCGTGGTCTTCACGCGGCTGCGGCGCGATGGCGGCGAGGGGCTGTTTTCCCCGCTGGCGCTGGTGATCTTTGGCGCGTTCATGCTGGCGCTGTCCACCCGGCTGACTTTCGGGCCCTATTCGGTGTTCCTGCCGGTGCCCGATGTGCTGGTCAGCGTGCTCGAAATCTTCCGCTCGTCCGGTCGCTTCATCTGGGTGGTGATCTATGCGCTGTTCTTCGTCGCCATCGCCGGCCTGATCCGGGGACTGCCCGGGCGCCGCGCGGCTGCGTTGCTTGGCGTGGCCGCCCTGGTGCAAGTGGCCGACCTCACAGTCCCGCTGATGGCCCTGCACGAGCGGGCGGCCAAGACGCAGCAGCCATACCGCTTCGAGGATCAGGCCTACGCCAGTCTCGGCCGTGCGCATGACCTGCTGCTGGTGCTGCGGCCCTGGCAATGCCAGATGTGGGAAACAGGCAAGTGGGAGTACCCCCTCAATCACTTCCAGAAGTTTTCCTGGCTGGCGATGGAGAACCGCCTGCCGATCAACAGTTTCTATGCCGGCCGCACCCAGCAATCGCAGATGACCCTGCATTGCAGCACTTTGCCCGCGCAGGTGCTGCAGAAGCCCGCCGATCCGCGCACCGCCTATCTGATCAGCGCCAGCAGCTTCGCCCGGTTCGGCGCGCACATCTCGGCCAGCCATTTCTGCGACTATGCCGAAGACATGTATATCTGCCGCGCAGATATGGGCAGAAGCGGACTTTCCGCGCGGGCAAGCGCGGTTGCCGCTGCCAATTCGCCCAAGACTGCGCCATAGAAGATCCACATACCCCAGGAGCCTGCCCTGCCATGACTGTCATGCACGAGAACCTCACCGGCATCGATATCCGCGCCGAGATCGACCGCCTGCGCAAAGAGCGCAACGCCGTCATCCTCGCGCACTACTACCAGCGGCCGGAGATTCAGGACTTGGCTGATTTCGTCGGGGACTCGTTGGAGCTGTCCCGCAAGGCGGCGGCGACCAGCGCGGAGGTGATCGCCTTTTGCGGGGTCAAATTCATGGCCGACACCGCCAAAATCCTCTCACCTGAGAAGATCGTCGTGCTGCCCGACATGGACGCTGGTTGCAGCCTCGAAGACTCCTGCCCGCCGGAAAAGTTCAGGGCGTTTCGCGAGGCGCATCCCGATCACATCGCGCTGACCTATATCAACTGCTCGACCGAGGTGAAGGCGCTCAGCGACATCATCGTCACCTCGTCCAGCGCCGAATCGATCCTCGCGCAGATACCCCCCGAGCAGAAGATAATCTTCGGCCCGGACCGCCATCTCGGCGGCTACCTGTCCCGCAAGTTCGACCGCCCGATGCTGCTGTGGCCGGGCGTCTGCATCGTCCACGAGGCATTTTCGGAAACCGAGCTGCTCAAGCTCAAGGCCCAGCACCCCGGCGCACCCGTCGCCGCGCACCCCGAATGCCCGCCGACAATCATCGACCATGCCGACTACGTCGGCTCGACCAGCGGCATCCTGAGCTTCGCCAAGACCTTCCCCGGCGACACGCTGATCGTCGCCACCGAACCGCACATCATCCACCAGATGGAAAAGGCACTGCCGCACAAGCACTTCATCGGCGCACCGGGCGCCGACGGCAACTGCAACTGCAACATCTGTCCGTATATGGCGCTGAACACGCTGGAGAAGCTGTATGTCGCGCTGCGCGATTTGCAGCCCAGGATCGAGATTGAAGAGGGGCTGCGTTTGCGCGCGAAGAAGAGCCTGGACCGGATGCTGGAGATGGCAAGCGGGACCGTGGGGATGGGGGATTTGGGGGCCAAACCCTAGGCCATGCCGATCATTTCAATCTTCTTCGGCATTGTGATCCGCATGTTTCACGACGATCATCCGCCGCCGCACTTCCACGCCACCTATCAGGGCCAAACGGCATTTGTGCGAATTTCGGACGGCAGGATTGTTGCAGGTATGCTGCCGAAGAAGGCTGAAAAATTGGTGCGTCAATGGGCTCTGGACCACCGGCAAGAACTTATGGCAAACTGGCAGCGCGGTGTTGACATGGTGCCGATGCAGCTGATTCCGGGAGCCGATACAGATGATTAGCCTGGTCAGTCTGGCCATTGAAGGGCCGAACGAACTTTTGCTGACCTTTTCCGACGAAAGCTTTGGCGTATGGTCTGCGGCGGAAGTCATTGCACGCGACACAGTCTTGACCCGCCCGCTCGCCGAGCCGGATTACTTTGCGCGCGCCTTCATCGAAGGCGGAGAAGGCCTCGCCTGGCCCAACGGGCTGGAGTTTTCGGCTGCGGCGTTGCATCGCAAGCTGGATGAAGCCGGGCGGCTGGCATTGCGGGCTGCGTGAGAGGCCTCGACCGGATGCTGGAGATGGCGGCGGGACTGTGGGGATGGGGGATTTAGGGGGGCGGCGATGTGTGCTGGTGGGATCGCTTGGTGCGCTTTCAGTTGGGAAGCATTTTCAACGTTGGCAACTGGCGTGCTAGCTGTCGGAGCGGCGTTTTGGGTTGGTTGTCGACAAACCGGCATACAGAAACGTCAAACTGCGCTTCAAGAGATGGTGCTTCGGTCTGACCTGTTCGATCGTCGCTACAAGGTTTTTGAACGCGCCGAGCAGTTCCTCCTCGAGATCGAGAGAGAGGCAAAAGACCCATCAAGAGAGACGATACGGGACTATGTGATTGCAATGGGTGAAGCGAAGTTTTTATTCAATCAGAAAGTCTGTGAGGGGTTGGACGAAATTTGGGATAAATGGGCGGCCTTGCATGGCATAAGAGGCAATAATTATGATGCGGAAAATGAGTCTATACTATTGAACTGGGTGCATAATCGCTTGCAGACATTGCCACATATTTTTGACGAACTGAGACTAGGCGGTGATCTGGTGCCACGCTAACTTTGGTCACCCCGCCACAGCCTGCGCCGCCAATTCCGGCTCGGCATCGATAACCTTGAGGTGTGCCCGCACCGCAGGAGCCGGCATAAACGGTAAATGGTTCAAGCTGTCCAATGCGGATATTCTGGCGTTCAAGAAGCGGAAGTTTCAAACACCCTTACCCGTCTACCCTGAGCTTGTCGAAGGGCTGTCCTTCTTTCTGAGGCCGGGTGTTCGGCACGAAGACAAGTGCAGTCCTTCGACAAGCTCAGGATGAACAGGTTTGGGGAGCGGTGGGGCGGTCCTAAACCCCCACCCGCTCAAAACTTACCCGCAACCTCGTCCCCGTGGCCTTCGCCACCCGCGCCAGCGTCGTCGTCGAGGGCCGCGACTTACCGCCTTCGAGCCGGGCGATCACGCTCTGGGTGGTGCCCATGCGCTTGGCCAGCTCCTCCTGCGTCAGCCCGGCGTCGGCCCGCGCCTTGATCAGCGCGGTGGCGAGCGCGAACTCCTCCTCCAGAGCATTGTATTCGCGGACGAACTCCGGATTCTTGAACCACTCGTCGCTCAGCTTCGAAAGGGGGATGGTCTCGGTCATATCACTTGCTCCGCCCGCTTGAGGGCCAGTTCGATCTCGCCTCGCGGCGTTTTCTGCGTCTTCTTGCGGAATGCCCGAACTATTACCACGCGCTGCCCGGAGGCCGTGATATAGATTGCCCGGGCGATCCCATCGCGTCCGATCATCCGCATCTCCCACAGCTTGCCCTGGAGATGCTTGACATAGGGCTCGCGCATCGCCGCCAGACCAAGCTGCTCGATCATGTCGGCAATTCGCCGCAGCCGGGCCTGAATGTCGTCAGGCAGTCCGGCGATCTCCTGCTCGACCACAGCATCGAGATAGCTGACTTTCCAACCCATTTTGCCAATATAGCAAATTAGCTATGTTGCTGTCAACTCCCCACCCGCCTACCATTTGTTCATAATCTCCCGGCATAATCGCATCAAAGGTAACCTGCGGGCCTGCTGCGGGCCTGTGCAATGCTGACGGGGGTCTGCTTCATGCGCTATCGTTCCTGGCTACTGGTGCCCGGCGACAACGAGAAAAAACTTGGCAAGGCCTTGGCCATGGGGGCCGATGTCGCGGTCGTCGATCTTGATGCTTCGGTGGCATTCGAGGCCAAGTCGATGGCGCGCAACCTCGCGGCGGAATGGCTCTTCGCGCATCGGCGCCAGGTGCTGGAGCAGGCACCGATGGCGCGCTGGGTGCGGATCAATTCGGTCAATAGCCGGCTGTGGCGCGAGGATCTGGTCGCGGTGATGCGCGGCGCGCCCGAAGGGATCATCCTGCCCCGGACAGATGGGCCGGAAATGCTGCGCGAGGTGGCCGCCGAACTTTATGAGCTCGAGCAGGCCAACCAGCTTGTCCCCGGCTCGACCAGGCTTCTGCCGATGGCGGGGGATACGCCGCGCGCGGCGCTGGGCATCGGTGCCTATGTTGATGCCTCGATCCCGCGGCTTGCCGGGCTGACCTGGAATCCGGCGAGTCTGGCAACCGCGATTGATGCGACCCGCCAGCGCGAACTGCGTGGTGGCTGGACCGATCCGTTCCGCTTCGTGCGCGCGCAAGTGCTGCTGGTTGCCCGTGCCTGCGGGGCGATGCCGATCGAGGCCATGCATGACGATGCCGAGGACGTGAAGGGCCTGAAACTGGCCGCCAAGTCGGCGCGCGCCGATGGCTTTAGCGGCATGTTCGCCTGCCATCCGGCGCAAATTGCGGAAATCAATGCCGCCTTCACGCCTTCCGAAGCCGAACTTGCTGCCGCCCGGCGAATCGTGTCGGCCGTCGAAGGCGAAATGGACGCCGACATGTCGCCAATCGACCGGCGGCGCATCGATCAGCCGCAGCTCAAGCTGGCCAAGCAGATGCTGGGCAATGGCGAGGCACGCAACGTCAGTTCGGCGCCATTGCGGATGCTGCGTCCGGCCTGAACCGTCCTATTGCTCGGCAGCAGGTTCGGCTGTCGCTGCTTCGACCGGGGCGACTTCTGCCGGCGGTTCCTCGCCCGCAGTGCTGGTGCTGGAGCGTGCCTTGGTGGGCGCGGACCCGGCGCTGGCGGTGGGGCGGGGTGCCAGCGGCGGCTGCGATCGCACCGTGTCGATCGGCAACATCGCGTCGCTCGCCGAGCCAGCCAGCACTTCGCCGCCTGCCGAGCCCTTTGTCGCCGGCTGCTTCTCGGCCTGACATGCGGCGAGTGCCAGCGCTGCCACCGGCAAGATCGCCCACCTCTTAGATTTCACAGCCAGACTCCACAGCGCAGGGTTGATCGAGCGCGGCGAGGAATTCGCCGGCGCGCGCCAGCAGTAGCCGGTCCCATGCGGCGGAATCAACCGTGTGGCCAAGCCGCGCCAGGCTGGTGACGCCGAATTCCTCGATGCCGCAGGGGACAATCCCGGAAAAGTGCGACAGGTCCGGCGACAGGTTGACCGAAAAGCCGTGCATCGTCACCCAGCGGCGGATGCGCACCCCGATCGCGCCGATCTTCGCCTCGCGCCCGTCGATATCCTGCGTCCAGATGCCGATGCGGCCATCGCGCCGAAAGCTCTCCACGCCCAGATCGCCCAGCGTCCCGATCATCCAGCCCTCCAGCGCATGAACATAGCCGCGCACGTTGCGCGCGCGGGTCTTCAGGTCGAGCAGGACATAGCAGATCCGCTGGCCCGGCCCGTGGTAGGTATAGCGCCCGCCGCGCCCGGCCGCCACGACCTCGAAGCGTGGATCGAGCAGTTCGCCCGGCGCTGCGCTGGTGCCGGCGGTATAGACCGGCGGATGCTCGAGCAGCCAGATCAGTTCGCCTGCCTGCCCTGCAGCGATCGCGGCATTGCGCTCCGACATCGCGTCCAGCGCCCCGCGATAGGGCACCGCCGCGCTGTCCTGACGTAGTTCGATGCTATCGGGCAGGCTGGCGCTCATGGACGTTGCGTGGCGGCTTTCGCTGTGGTTATCAAGCCTGCCAATCAGCAGGAGCAAGCAATGCGGTTCGACAGCAACAGCGCCTGGCGCGAAGCGAGCCTTTCGGTCTCGGCCAACCGCGAGGTGCTCGCGGCGATTGCAGGCGTGTTTTTCCTGTTGCCCGGGCTCGTCTCGATAATTTTTCTCAGCGATTTTCAGGCGGATTTGCTGGCGAACCTGTCCAATCGCGCGGGGGCCGAGAAGATCCTCGAAGGCATGAGCGGGCCGATGATCGGCTTCGGCCTGATTTCGTTTGCCTTGCAGTCAGTCGGTTATCTCGCGCTGCTGGCGCTGCTCACCGACAAGACGCGGCCCACGGTTGGCGAGGCGCTGCGCCTGGCGATGCGCGCGCTGCCGACGGTGCTCAGCGCGACGCTGCTGTTCTTTGCCGGCTATATGAGCGCGGTGCTGGTGCTCGCCGTGCTGGGCGCGGGCCTGGCGAAAGCCAGCGGGTTGGGCGCGATTGTCGCGCTGGCGGTGCTCGCGCTGATTGTTGGCGTGGTTTATTCCGCCATCCGGTTTTCGCTGATCCTGCCGGTGGTGGTGATCGAGCGCGTGTTCAATCCGGTCACGGCTTTGTCGCGCTCGTGGCGGCTGACCAGGGGGAACAGCCTGCGCCTGTTTGCCTTCTTCCTGCTGCTCACCATTGTCTACTTCGTCATCATCATGGTGGTGACGATGATCGTCATGGCGCTGGCCGTGGCGATTGCCGGGCAGGGCAAGCTCTCGCTGCTGATCGGCGGGTTATTTTCCGGCGTGGTCGGCGCAGCGGCGAGCGTGCTGCTCACCGCAATCCTCGCCGCGATCCACCGCCAGCTGGCCGGGCCATCGTCGGAAGTGCTGGGATCGACGTTCGACTAAAGTAGCAATATCAGTTAGTTAGCTACCGTGAACTTTGTGATCGTTACCCATATCGAGCATGGCAAACCAATGTTGCACCGAAGGTTTTCGGCAGCCCAGATGCGGCAAAACCCGCGCCTTTGGGGCACGGGTTCGGTTGAGGGGGCTTCACGAACCAAAGAGCGCCGGGTTGAAAGCCGGATCGGAGCGAGTGGCATGGGTTGGGGTGTGTAGGAAAGTTGTGATCGCGGGGTTCGAGGTGCGGTGATGATACGAACCCTGTCATGGTTCAACGATCAATGGCAGATGCGCGCCATAATAGATTAAATTCCTGATACCCTGTTGACAGGTGAATACGAATCGCTCATATCACCATCATCGATGATGCTAGTTACCCCATCATTTAAGGTGATATGACATGATGACCAAGCACGCCCAAGTCCGGATGAGCCAGCGTGCCATTCCGCCGATCGCTGTCTCGCTGCTCGAAGAATTCGGGAGCGAGATGCGGCACAATGGCGCTGACATCCTGTTTATGGACAAGGCGGCGAAGCGCCGTCTCACTAAAGCCTTTGGCGGCCGGCGCGCGCTGCGGATGCTTGAACCCGTCCTCGACAGCTACGCTGTCATTGCGGACGGCAAAGTCATCACTGTCGCGCCGAAGACCAAACGCTTCCGTCGCGACAGCGCGAACTACCGTCACAACTAAAGCCTATTGCCCCAAGAGGAATTCTCCGAACCATGCACTACAAGCAAATCCTTCGCACCGCCCCCAACGGTGCCATCGAGCGCCCTTGGCGCAATCGCGAGCACCAATTCGTGCTCGGTGATCCCAAACATGGCAACGTCAAGCACCACGACGAGTTCGCGGTGAAAGTCGACAACTATGGTCAAGCGCTGGAACTGGTAAAGCGCGGCTATTCCATCCGTATGTCGGACGGTCGTAATCCGGCTTCGCTGGTCAGCCCCGCGTCTCTGACTTTGCTTGACGAGCCAACCAAGTCGCTCGACGATCTGTGGCACTACACATCGCCTGTTCCGCCCTTCAGCAAGGACGTGGTGTTCAAGAAGCTGAAGCAAACCCTGCTCGCTGAGAGCCTAGCGATTGCCTACATCGCCAATATCGACATGGCGCGCGCCTTTTCCGGCATCGACCTTGATGACGAACCGGGCGTCCATGAGTGTAATGCCGAGGACATCGAACTCAGCCGCTTCCGGGTCACGGCGGTCATCGACCATGCTTTCGACTATGCCTTCGGCTCCTACCCCAGCTTCTATCTTTCCGAGGAGGACGCTGACGAGTTGGAGATCTTCCTCGAACGGGCATCGTCGGCCTCGACCGACCGCTTCGAGAATCCCATGCACCGGGATGACAGCGCCCTGCGGATGACCGTTGAAATGGCCTATGCCCGTTGGCAATTGCGTGAGGGTTCAGCCCTTACGGTCAAGCGCATGGCCTTCCTCGCGCGCATGACCGAAAATGCGGTGCGCAATTCCTTGAGCAAGGAACAGATCAAGCTGCAGCAAGGTTTGGTGCCTTTCGACGAGGCGCTGCGCTGGCTGGAAGGCCGCCAGAATTTTCTTCCGCAGCGTCAGGCGGAACGGGTTGCCGCCCATTTCACCGGGTGGACGCTGAATCAGCTTCGCAACGAGCCTGTCGGTCAGGCGTTGGCCGATATTCTGAACCGCTATGAGAATCCCAAGACCAAAGTGGCGGCGGCTTCGCTCGCCGCCGATATTGAAGCGGCGTTGATGAGCGGTAAAATTCCGCACGCCGCACTGTTGCGGGATTTTGCGCGGACACTTGGGCTGTTGATCGATGTCTTCGTCACCGAAGCCACGACCGAGTTTGAGCGCCTCCTCGGCCAGACGGCCTGATCATCGCACCGGCTGACCGCCGAAAGTTCCCAACATCCAAGGATCGATAACCATCATTATGACCCCACACCTCCTCTCGACCTATGCGTCGGCAATCCGCGATCTCACACCCTCCGCCATCGAAAACCCGCAGACGGCAGCGCCTTTGGAAATGGAATCCCATACTGTGGGCGCAAAGCGTGTTCAGATGGTCTATGCGCCATTCGACCATGTGAACCGCGATGCCCGTGTCGTGATTGTTGGGATGACACCTGGCCGGTTCCAGGCGGCAAACGCGCTTCGCGCCGCGCAGCAAGCGCTGCGCGCGGGCCGGTCTTTCGACCAGGCCGCTTCCGAGGCGAAAGTGTTCGCCAGTTTTTCCGGCCCGATGCGGACGAACCTAGTGCGGCTGCTCGACAAGGTGGGTGTGGCGCAGTTGCTTGGCATTCCATCGACGGAGCATCTCTGGACGAACCGTTCGGACCTTGTGCATTTCACCTCGGCGCTCCGCTACCCTGTCTTCGTCGATGGTGAGAATTGGTCGGGACAACCGGATATGGTGCGAACGCCACAATTGCGCCGGTGGCTCGAAACTTACACCGGCACCGAATTGGCATCTTTCCGCGACGCGGTTCTTGTCCCGCTCGGCCCCAAGGTCGCGGCTGCGCTGCAGCACCTTGCATCGCAGGGGTTGGTGGAGCGTTCGGCTATCCTCGACGGGCTGCCCCATCCGAGCGGCGCCAACGCAGAGCGCATCGCGTTCTTCCTTGGTGATAAACCGGCGGAGCGCTGTTCGGCCAAAACAAATCCGGTGGCGTTGAGCGCGGCTCGTGATTCGTTGATCGAGCGCGTTCGACAGCTGCAATGACGCAGCGTTCTGGTATCTCTCATGCCATCGGAGATGGTGGCATCTAGGGGCAGATATCCGAAAATCGCGCCCATACACTGCAGTTCCGGATATTCAACCAACCAGACAATCGAACTGTCCCACTTTCGGAATCCCGCCTCAAGCCCGCGACGACAGCATCAGCGCGCAGAAACCGCGCTCCCCACAACCCCCTAATCCCTCCGCTGCTCCGTCTGCCATTCCGCCACCATCGCCGTGACGGTCTCATACAAATGCCGCGGCAGCATCTCGTGGTCCTGGAAATGTATTTGCTCCACCGCCCCTGACGAGAGCCCGCGCTGCGCCGAAACAATCGCATCGCGGTCTTCGCAGAGCACGTCGGCGATCACCATGGTGGTCAGCTCGCGGGCATAGAGCTTGCTGGCGGTGTCGTTCTCGCTGATGAAATAGAAGCGCACCTGCCCGCGCGTGCGGTCCGGGCCCAGCGGCCACATCGTGTGGCTGAACTGGTTGGGCGCCAGGCCGACAATGTGGAAGGCGGGGAACAGCTTGAAATCGGCCTTGGGGAAAGTCAGCCCTTCGCGCGCGCCGATCTTGCCGATGCGTGTGTAGGCATCGAGCATGACTTGCGTCGGCCTGGGCGGATTGGGATTGGTCGGCAGGGTCTGGCTGCGGTGCGGGCCG
>JANPOS010000069.1:0-10179 GCA_031428115.1 Novosphingobium sp.
GCTGTTCGAAACCTCCAACCCGCGCCACCAGCACGACTGGAACTATTTCGCCGAGATGATCGATTTGATTCCCGAAGAGAAGATCCTCATTCCCGGCGTTATCGATTCGACGACCAATTTCGTCGAGCACCCGCGCGTCGTTCAGGAGCGAATCGAACGGTTTGCCGGCATCGTCGGGCGCGAGCGGGTCATCGCCGGGACCGATTGCGGCTTTTCCACCTTTGCCGGCTTCGGCGCGGTCGATCCGGACATTGTCTACGCCAAGCTGGCTGCACTGGCCGAAGGTGCGGAGCTCGCGAGCGCGCGGCTCTGGAGGGCGGCGGCATGACCTTGAGTCAGCGCTTGCGCGACGGCGAATTGCTCGCCGCGACCTGGGTCAAGACCCCGCATATCCATGTCGTCGAGGTGCTCGCGCTTTCCCCGCTCGATTTGCTGGTGCTCGATGCCGAACATGCGCCCTTCGGGCGGCAGGAGCTGGATGCCTGTATCCTGGCGGCGCGGGCTGGCGGCAAGCCGGTGCTGGTCCGCCCGGCGAGCGCGGGACTCGAGCATGTGCTCCAGGCGCTGGATTGCGGCGCTGACGGGGTCATTGTGCCCCACATCCGCTCCGCTGACGAGGCGCGGGATGTCGTTCGCGCCTGCCAGTATGGCCCGGCCGGACGGGGCTTCGCGGGCAGCACGCGGGCGGCTGCGTATTCAACGCTGGGCATGGTCAAGCACTTCGCCGCAGCGAAGCATGTCGCAGTCGTAGCGCAGATCGAGGACGCCGAGGCGCTTGACCAGATCGAGGCGATTGCAGAGGTCGCGGGGATTGACGCGCTGTTCATCGGCCGCGCCGATCTGACCATCTCGCTGGGTGAAACCAATTCAGATGCGCCGGAAGTTGTCGCTGCGGTAGAACGGATCTGCGCTGCCGGCCGCGCTGCCGGCCGAACCGTTGGCATGTTCCTTGCCCGGCCCGCCGATGTCGCGATGTGGCGCGAGCACGGCGCTAGTCTGTTTGTCTTGCAATCGGATCAGGAGTTCCTGCTGAAAGGCGCCAGCAGCCTTGCCGAGGCGATCAAGGGTTAGCGGATTGGGCAGAGTTTCCCCCAATAGGAACCCGTCTACCCTGAGCTTGTCGAAGGGCCGATTTTTTCTTCGGCCCGCACGTCGCAACGCACGAAGAAAGGACAGCCCTTCGACAAGCTCAGGGTAAGCGGGCTTGGGGTGTTTCCGGTTTACCGGCTTTAGTTAGCCGAACCCTCAGGGCATCCTGCGCCCAATCTGAACGCAGGATGCATTGAGCGGTCACCCGGTCAGAACTTGTATCCTACCTTCACGCCCCAGGTGCGCGGAGCAGCATAACTGCCGCTGAACCCGCCGCCGCTTGCCACGGTCACACGGCCAAGCGTTGCGTTATTTTCCAGGTTTTCAACAAAGGCCTGGAGCGACAGATTCTGGTCGGCTGTCTTGTAGGTTAGCCGCAGCTCGGTTTTGAAATATGCCTGTTGCGGATATTGCGGGAATGCCCGCGACAACAGGTAGCTGCCGCTATAGAGCGTTTGCACCTCGGGGGTCAGAGTGCCGCTATCGCCCAGGTCGAACTCATAAGCCAAACCGAATTGGGCGCTGATGTCGGGCGTGTTCTGAACCTTGGTCGGGGTGTTATAGCCCAGCGCAGTGAACTGCGGCACGCCGCCAACAACGATCTGATTGCCGCTGGCATCCCTGATCGGCGCGAACAGACTGGGGTTGCTGACCGGGTTGGGCAGAATGCCTCCGAGATAGCCCAGCCCCACTTCAGGCCTGGTCGTGCAGGTGCCGCCCGGCGCAACGATGCCGCAAATGCCGCTCTGACCCACTGAGACGCCAAACGGATCATCACGCGCGTGGAGATAGTTGAGGGCAAAATTCATCCGCAGCTTTGGCACCGGGAAGGCGATGATCGAGAAATCGATACCCGGTGCTTTGCTCGCTGCGCCATTGCTGAGCAGCGTGATGACGCTATTGGGGACGAGCGGATTGGGAAAGCTCGTCTGCACCTGAAGATCTGAATACTTGTTGTAGAAAGCGGCAAGATTGAATTGCAGTTTCCGGTCAAAGAATGTCCCCTTCAACCCTGCCTCAAATGCTTCGATGCCTTCTGTGCCGTAGGGCGGCAGCGGCTGCCCGGCGGTGTTCGAAATTGGCGAGTAGCTGAACCCGCCAGAATGCTTGCCGGTCGAGTAGCTGGCGTAGAGCATGACGTCGTCGTTCAGCTTGTAATCGACGGCCAGGCGATAAGTAAAGTATTTGAAGGTGTTTTGTCCGCAACGGGTGGTCAAGGCATTGGCCACCGCTGCTGGGGTTGCGGTCGATGATGGATCGGCGGCAGTCACACCGTCGCAAGTGCGATTGAAATCGAGGCTTGGCTGGTAAACCAGGTAGCCGCCACCCAGGGCGAGACCGGGGGTCGACAGTGCCGAACGCAGGTCCTTCTTGTCGATGGTGTAGCGCAGGCCGCCGGTTAGCGTCAGCTTTTCGTCAAGCGTGTACGAGACCTGCCCGTACAATGCATAGCTGATGTTCTTCGCCCAGGAGAGCGGGTTGAACGCGTCGCTGGCGTTTGGAGTGATGAACGCGCTCGGTGACGGACCGAATCTGCCACCGCCCAAGTCGACAAGATTGTTTGTGGCACCGCCCGAACTCGGCAGCACTGTGAAATTGCTGCCGAAATAGAGCGGATAGTTGCCAGTGCCCGGCGTGTTTGCCAGCGCTGCCGCCGTCGAATAATTGCGCGTGCGGAGGCTTAGGAAGCCGTCAGGCACTTCGTCGTTCAGATAATAGGCGCCGAGCGTATACTGGAACGGACTATTGCCCCGCGACTGGATCTGGAGTTCCTGGCTGAACGCTTTGTCCTTGGTCAGGAAATAGCCATAGCCGTAATTGGCGGGTGTGCCGTCGTTGTCGGTTCCGCGCACCGCGTCAAAATGGTTATATCCGGTGATCGAACGCAGGCGAACATTGTCGCTGATGTCATAGTTGATCACCATTGATATCTGCGTCGATTTGATCCGCTGGGTTGAGGGTGCATCGTGGAGCACCTTGTAGGGCCCGAGCACCGGATAGCCGAGGTCGAGCGGCACGCCGTTGATCGTGGTATCAACCAGACCGTCACGGAAGGTGGCAAAGGGGTAGAACTGCCCCTGAAACGTCCGCCCGTTAAAGCCGTTGGGGAAGGTGAAGGTTGCGCCGCCAACGTTGAGCGTACCGCCTGGTGCGGTCACCAGGGCAGGATCGATGAACTGGCCGATCGCCTTGGCGTTGAACGTGCCGCCGCCCTTGCTGTCATCGCTCCAGTGCGAAGCGCGCAGGATTACTTCGATGTTGCTGCCGACAGGTGCCCAGCGCAGCGAGCCGCGCAGATAGAACTGGTTCTTGTCGTCCATGTCGGCAAAACCGGGCGCGGTAACGCTTTTGATGAAGCCATCGCGCTTTTCATAAACGCCGGCAAACCGCACGGCCAACGATTCGCTGATCGGCAAATTGATAAAGGCATCACCCAGGATCCGATTGTACGAGCCGTACAGCAAGCTGACGCCGCCTTCGAACCTGTCGCTTGGTTTGGCGGTCGAGATAGCGATATTGCCGCCATAGCTGTTGCGGCCAAACAGCGTGCCTTGCGGACCCTTCTGGACTTCAACGCGCTCGAGATCGACAAAGGGCACGCTCGTCATCGAGGTGCGCGACTGATAGATTTCGTCGATGTAAAAGGCGATGCGCGGATCGGCATTGCCCTGGATCGATTCGGTATAGATGCCGCGGATTGCCGGACGGGGATCGGCACCCGAGCGCCCGAGCCGCAGCCCAGGGGCAAGCTGTTCGAGCCGCGACGCCTCAGTGATATTGTTGTTCTTGATTGCCTCGCTGCCTATTGCGACGATCGACAAAGGCACATCCTGTAGCGACTCTTCGCGGCGCTGCGCGGTAACGACGATATCGATTACGCCGGCCTCATCGGCTGCCGAACCATCTGAGCTCGTCTGCGCCAGCGCGGCAGAACTGAACAGCATCGGGCCCACCAAGGCCGCAGAAGCGAGCGCCAAGGCACGAAGTGAGCCACGGCTTGTCATGATGCGAGACATATTTACCCCCCTTTTTTGTCTAGATTTGACGCTAATATACGCGAAGCATCAAGAATTGCAAGCGCAGTCATTCAGGGATGCATTTGGCATCGCGCAGCTACCCATGCTCTCGCATATTCGTGCTTCAAATCACTGATATAACGATGAAATATTCCTTATACATGCTGAATGCATCCGAAACCATAATGTTAGCGTGGCAATCAATTTCCCGATACAGGTTAAGCAGCCCGCCTGTGAAGCTCACACCGGATCGAACACCGCCGTGCGCGGCAACGAACGGTCCACAAAGAACTGCAGGTCGTGGAATATATCCATTCCCATCTGGTGGACCATGTGCGGCACATCGATCATCACCCAGTTGTCGATGATCTTGTTGTCATTATCCAGCCGGTACCAGTCGGCGACGCGCATCATCACCCGGCGGCCAGTCGGCGGCAGGCCAAGCCATTCTGGTCCGAGGTGCGTGGCATTGAGCGAGGGCCAACCGCCAGTCACCGCATAGCGCCCGTCGCCCATCCGCACATAGTGGCCGGGCGCATCTTCGGGCCCCTCGTGATCGCGCACCCAGCCGGTTCGGTCAGAAAAGCCTTGCAGGAACAGCGCGCCGTGAAAATTGCGGAATCCGCGCCGCCCGCGGCCCGTTCCCAGCCCCGCCGGGCCATACCAGTTCATGTTCTTGTGCCAGTGCGGGCTGTGGCGATCCGGGGCATTGGCCATGTTTTTGATTTCAGCCTGCGGGACCAGACCCATCTGCATTTCGCGGATGATCCGCAGCGATTCCGCGCCCATCACCGCATCATGGCTGAATGCAGTCGCTCCGGTGTCGCAGGGCGGGAAAGCCCATTGTTCGGGCGAGCCTGGCATCGGGCGGAACGGATAGTGCCCGGCCTGACGCATGACATCGACCAGATCCAGCAGGACATAGGCCTTGGCGATCTTGCCGCCACGCACGATGCAGTTGAAGCCGAACTTCATCGTGACGACGCCGTAAGTCGGCGGAATGCCGACGAGCGGGGCGTCGAAGGTGCCCATCAGGTGCCCCCACGTACTGACCTGCTCACGCTGTTCGTATTCACCGCCGATGATCAGCGCGATACGGTTCTCATAATCAGGCCAAGCCACACGCAGCGGTTGCCAGAATTGCTCGAGGGCGGCCGCGTTGCCCAGCATCGTATTGAACGGATGGAATACTTCCCAGTGGCAGTCGTCATGGCAGTGTTGCGCCATGACTGCGACCGCATCGCCAGGCTCGCAATCGGCGATCCCGGTCAGGAACTCGGCAACAAGTTTCTTGTTTGCTGCATGGATACTCATTGGTTCAAAACTCCTCGGCTTGCTGAGCTGGGTGTGGAAATCAGGTTTGTGCGGAAGCTCGCTCGGCGCGGTCAATGACCAACGCTGCCTGCGTTTCATCATAGGATGACCGGGTGACCTGGGCCAATGCGTAGAACATGCTGGCGATCAAGCCCGGAATGACAGTCAGGATGAAGGCGACGCCGATCCCCATAACGACATCCTGATCGATCATGCCGGGCACCGCTTTTTCCGGAAAATTGATGACGACGAGCGCCCAGCCCGCGAGCATTGTGCCGAGTGCAGTATCGATGCGCTGGAAGAACTGCCGAGCCGCGTAGAGAACCCCCTCTTGTCGCAGACCGGTTCTCAGCTCATTTTCGTCGGCAATGTCGGCGATCACCGAACGTATTGTCGTGGTCAGGATGCTGTAAGGCGCATGTTGCAGCACCGAGAAGGCGATCAGGATGGCGAGCAGATAGGGCGTTGCCGGCGTGAGGATGCCGAAGTATCCCAGCACCATCGGGATGGCGGGACCGACCGTGTAGGTGAAACAGGCCAGCGCGCCGGTCCAGCGCTTGTCCAGCCGCGCATGGAGCCGCTTGACCACGAAGGCGGCGAAAACATATCCGAACGCGCTGCCGATGATGAACCAGGCGATGTCGTCGTTGGTCATCTGCCAGAAGTAGGTCATCTTGTACATGTAGATGCCGTTACGCACTCCGGTCATCAGCGAGAAAAACAGCAGCGCGAACAGCAGGATGACATATTTGCGATTGCCGAGCGCGCGCAGGATGTCACGCCAGAATTCGACGAAGCTGAACCTGGGCGTCGATGCCTCGGCTTGGCTGAGATAAGGGATACGTTCGCGCGTGGCCCACGCGGCATAGAGGCGCAGGGCCAGGATCGTCGCGGCGATCCAGAACGCAAAATGGGGGTAGTTGGAGGGATCCAGCGCGCCATTGGCATATTCGGGCGTCGTCGCGAAGAAATAACGCAGCGCGATGAAGGCCGTCAGTCCGTCGCCGATCCACAGGAAGAATGTAGCGTAGGCCATGATGCTGGTGCGTTCGAGATAGTCGCTCGACATCTCGCCGCCGAGTGCGAGATGCGGCGCTTCGTATAGCGATACCGACTGCTGGTGGAGTATCCACATTACGGTGAGCCAGCCAAGCAAGCCCGTCTGCCCCAGCCCGCTGGGCGGACTGTAGAGCGCATAGAACGTCAGGGCGATCGGCAGCGCCGAGGCGAACATGAACGGATGGCGGCGGCCGAGCCGCGTCCGCACGCGGTCTGACCAGGATCCAACCAGCGGCTCGAACACTGCGTTGACCATGAGCCCCGCTGACAGCGCGAGCCCGACCAGACCTGGCGATACCCCGAGCACCTGGTTGTAGTACAGAAGCAGGAACATACTGGTTCCCTGGAACGTGACCGCTTCCGCTGTGCTGCCCAAGGCAAAGGATAACTTGAGCCTGACGGTCAGGGGCGCAGCAGGCAAGGCCCCAGCTGCCGCGTCGGCTGTGCTGGGGATTGGCTTGCTAATTTGCGTCACCGGTGCCTGACCTGTGGTTTACCTCATCTGGCCAAAGGCTGACAGATTTTGCATCCGGATGCAACAGTGCTTCGGGCGGTTTCAACAAACCTGCTGGAATTCCGCAGCCGGATCGGGCAGTCATCTCCCCATGCAGGAACCACTTGACAAGACTGTCGGCAACCAATGACGGAATCCAAGCCCACCACCTCCTATGACGTGGCGCAGCGCGCGGGCGTTTCGCAGTCGGCGGTATCGCGGTGTTTCAGGCCCGGATCGAGCATCTCGCCGAAAACCCGCGCGCGGGTTCTTGCAGCGGCGAGCGAGCTTGGCTATCATCCAAACGCCATGGCCTCGGGCCTGATCACCAAACGTTCAAATCTCGTTGCAGTGATGATTTCAAACCTGACCAACCTTTATTATCCCGAAGTACTCGCCGAGATCACCCGGCGGCTCTCGGATCATGGCATTAGTGTGCTCATGGTCGCATTGCAGGCGGAAAGCGATGCCGATGCAATGCTCGACCAGGTCTGGCGGTACCGGGTCGACGGTGCGATCATTGCAGCCCGGCTGTCACCCGAACAACTGACCTATTTTGCCCGCAGGCGTGTGCCGGTGGTCCTTTATAACCGCTTCGGCGAGGGTGGAGCAGTACCCAGCGTCTGCTGTGATTCGGTCGGCGGCGAGCGCCTGCTGGTCGATCAACTGGTCGCCGCCGGCCATTCGGTTTTCGGCATAATCGCCGGCCCTGATGATTCCTATGTCAGCCAGCAGCGTGTGAGCGGGGCCCAGCAGCGCCTGCGAGAGCTTGGACGCGATGCCCTGGTCGTGGAGGGCGCATTCGATTATGACAGCGGCGCTGCGGGGCTGCGGTCGCTGATGGCGCTGACCGATGGCAGGCTCGATGCGTTGATCTGTGCCAACGACCTGATGGCAATCGGCGCGATTGATTGCGCACGGGTGACGTTTGGCATCGATGTTCCCCAAAATCTCTCGATTGTCGGGTTTGATGGCGTCGCGCCTGCCATGTGGGCCAGTTATCGTCTCTCGACAATCCGCCAGCCGGTTCGGCGGATGACTGAGGCGGCGGTATCGATGCTGATGGAACGGATCGAGGATCCCGATCTTCCACCCGAGATCCGCACTTTTTCGGGCAAGTTGATCGAAGGTGAATCGGCGCGGCTGGCACCCCGAACAGGAGGCTGAGTCGGGCCGGGACGCCGACCTTGCGCCGATGCGCGCGGACAATCATTGTGACAGGGGCCTCGCGGTGTCGAGATAGCGGTGCAGGCGGCCCGCTGCTTGCATTCGGATGCACCCTCATGCATGCAGGGCACGAACGGGGAGACAAGCGTTGGCCGCCGAACCATCAGAAACCACCTGGCTCAACGCCGCCGACCTCTCACCCGCACGGCGCTATGGTGCGCTCGGCTTCCTGCTTGTCGCCTATTTTTGCTATGCTTGGTCGTGGAACACGGTCGATATCCTCCGGCCGTATATCAAGGCCAGCTTGCAACTGACGCTGACTGAATCGGGCTCGCTTTATACGATCCAGTCGGTCGGCGCGCTCGTCGGCGCGGTCGTCATGGGCCAGGTGGCTGACAAGATCGGGCGCCGCAACGCGCTGAGCATCGCCATGATCGGTTTTGGCAGCGGCATTCTCGCGGCCCTGATCGTCACCGATTATGCGCAGCTGGTCATGCAGCGCGCCTATCTCGGCTTCTTTATGGGGTCGATGTTCCCGATCGCAGTGGGCATCTATTCTGGCATTTTCGCCCGAGAGAAGCGCGGCACAATCGCCGGGATTGTCTTCTTTGTTTACAACATGGCGGTTTCGGCGCTGGGCTTCCTCTCGGCAGCGGCGTTTCGGGCCGGCTACGACTGGACGTTGCTGCTGTGGATCGGCATTGTCCCGCTTGCCATGGCGCTGTTTGCCCCGTTGTTCATTCCCGATGATCGCAAGCTCGTGCCGATGGATGGTCTGGCTGGCGGCCAGACCCTGGCCAAGGCCGCCCTCCCGATAACCGAACTTTTTGCACCCGGAGTGGTGCGTCAGACAATTCTTCTGGCAACGATGACGGGTCTCAATTTCTTCGCCTATCAGGCCTTTACCGGCTGGGCGACGACCTATCTCAAGACGGTCCGGATGATCCCCGATACCGTGGTGGGCGATGTCCTTGGCTGGCAATTCATCGGTGCTGCGATTGGCGCGCTGATCTGGGGGCAAGTCTGCGACCGCTTCGGCCGGCGGGCGGGAGCCTGGGGTTTCATTGTCGCGGCAGTGATAATCCCGGTCTATCTGTTTGTGCCGATGGGCATGCGGCTGCTGGAACTGACCGGCTTTGCCTATGGCGCAATGCTGTCGTGCAGCGCGACCTGGGGGCCCTGGCTATCCGAGCTCTATCCGCCGCACTTGCGTTCTACCGCAGCATCGATTTTCAACTGGGGCCGCGTGGTCAGCATGACCGCGCCATTGATCACCGCCCCGCTCGCTGAAGCCTTCGGGCTCGCGCCGGTAATGTGCCTCGCTTCGGTCAGCTTTGTTGCGGCCGCAATGATCTGGTTGTCGCTGCCCGAGACAATCAAGCGCCCAACGCTTGAGTACGGCGTCTGATGCGCTGGGATGAATTGCCCGAAGTCCGCTCTCCTGTCGGGCGCATGCTGGACGAACTTCTGGAGGAAGGGCCGCGGCGCCAGGAACTGGCGGGCTACGAGCCGGTTTACCGTGACTTCGTCGACTATATTCTGCGCTGCACCCACCGTATCTGGGAGCAGAAGAATGTCGGTCTGTGTCGTTCGCACTATGCCGCGGATTGCAAGATTCACACGCTGGCCGGACCAGTGACCGGTGTCGAAGCGGTGGTCCAGAACACGATCTCGACGCTGGGTTCGACGCCCGATCGCCGGCTGATCGGCGAAGACGTCATCTGGTCGGATGATGGCCAGGCTGGCCTCTACAGCTCGCATCGCATCGTCAGCCGCTCGGTCCACCTGGGCGACGATCCTCTGCTGGGGTCCGCGACCATGGCCGGCAATGGTGTGATGACCATTGCCGACTGCCTGTGCCGCGAGAACCGCATCGTCGAGGAATGGCTGGTCCGCGACAATCTGCGCGGCGTGTTGCAGGTCGGCGGCGATCCCGCAGCCATTGCCCGGGCGCAAGCAGCGGCAGACCAGACTGGTGACCCCAGCCGCCACCAATGGCGCGCAGACTGGATCGCCGCAACCCATGCGCAAGCTGACGTC
>JANPOS010000070.1:0-178731 GCA_031428115.1 Novosphingobium sp.
GCCCGGGGCCAACGCGTCCGGGCCCGGGGGTTGCCGTAACCGCGGGACGACTGGTTGCCGGGCGCGTTCAGGCGTGGTTGAACAGGACCGCAACATGACTGGCATAACCGGCGGCTGTCTGTGCGGGGCGATCCGCTACACTACCGACACCCCACCGCGGTCCGTGATTGCCTGCCATTGCAGCAATTGCCGCAAGCAATCAGGCGCGGCCTTCTCGTTCAACCTGCTGTTCAAGGCAGAGGATTACACCCAGACCGGCGAGACCAAAGTTTTCGCCGACACCGGCGACAGCGGCAGGCATGTCTTCCGTCATTTCTGCGGCGACTGCGGTTCGCCGATCAACTCGCAGGCCGAAATGATGCCGGGCCATGTCATCCTCAAGGCGGGGACGGCGGATGAGCCCGGCGCATGGACGCCGGGAATTGAGGTCTATTGCGACAGCGCGCTGCCCTGGGTGCCCGCGATCCCCGGTGCCAAACGCGTTGCCAAGGGCTGATACCGGGTGAGCAGCAAAATCTACGCGGACGCTGCGGCGGCGCTGGCAGGCGTGACGTTCGAGGGCATGACCATCATGTCCGGCGGCTTCGGCCTTGCGGGCAATCCGGAAAACCTGATCAAGGCGCTCAAGCTGACCGGGGTCGGCGGGCTGACGGTGATCTCGAACAATTGCGGGGCCGACGGCTTTGGCCTGTGGGAACTGCTCAACAACGGCCAGATCGCCAAAATGATCTCGTCTTATGTCGGCGAGAACAAGCTGTTCGAGGGCCTCTATCTCGAAGGCAAGCTCGGTCTGGAACTCAACCCGCAAGGCACGCTGGCCGAGCGGATTCGCGCAGGCGGCGCGGGCATCCCGGCGTTCTACACCAAGACGGGCGTTGGCACGGTGGTTGCCGAGGGCAAGCCGGTCGAAGAGTTCGAAGGCAAGCTTTATGTTCGCGAGACCTGGCTCAAGGCCGACCTGTCGATCATCAAGGCCTGGCGCGGTGATGCGGCGGGCAATCTCGTGTTCCGCAAGACCGCGCGCAATTTCAATCCGGTCATGGCCACGGCGGGCAAGATCACCATCGCCGAAGTGGGGGAGATCGTGCCGGTCGGAACCTTCGATGCCGATGCGATCCACACGCCGGGCATCTACGTCAACCGCCTGTTTCAGGGCAGCGACTATGAACGCCGGATCGAGCGGCTGACCACCCGGCCCAGACCGGAGAGCGCCGCATGATCGAGAAACTACTCGGCAGCACCAAAGCCGCGCTGATCATCAACGAGATGCAGCTGGGCAACTTCAAGATGTTTCCTGCGCTGGGGGCCGAAGCCGAACGGCGCGGAATTGTGCCGAAGATTGCACAGCTAGCTGCCGCCTTCCGCGCGAAAGGCCTGCCAGTCATCCACACCCCGACCATGCACCACCCCAATCTGGCCGATGTGAAGCGCAACTCGATGATCGCTTCCTTCGTGCTCAAGACCCGGGCGATGATCAAGGGCACCGAGGACGCCTGGTATGTCGAGGGGCTGGAGCCAGAGCCCGACGACCATGTCAGCCAGCGCAGCTCGGGCATCTTCGCCTTCCAGGGCACCGACCTCAACGTCCGCCTACGCCGCATGGGGGTCGAGACGATCGTGCTGGTTGGTGTGTCTTCGACGCTGGGCATTCCGGGGCTGGCTTTCGCAGGGGTCGATCTCGCCTATCATGTCATCGTGCCGGAGGATTGCATCGCCGGCACCGACCAGAAAGTGCATGAGATTCTGGTGCAGGAACAGCTGCGGATTGTCGCGACGATTACCACCAAGGACGAAGTGATCGCGGCTTTGGGTTAGCGCGGGTTGCGCAAAATCCGAATCCCCCCAACCCCGTCTACCCTGAGCTTGTCGAAGGGCTGTCCTGCTTCGTGAGGCCGGGCGTTCGGCCCGAAGAAAAGTGCAGCCCTTCGCCAAGCTCAGAGAAGTCGGTTTTTGGGTGGGGTGGTGGAGCCGATTTCCCCATCGCCGCCTCGCCCCAAATCCAACACATATGCATTTGCCTCGAGCCATCCCCCGCACCACACTCGGCCCGAGGAGAGCCGCCAATGACTACCCCATTCAGCGCCGAAGAAATGGAGCGCGAATTCCGCAATTATTACCGCGTGGGCATCATCGGGGAAAACTGGCCGGCCTGGTCGAAACTGTTCACCGACGATGCGGTCTACTTCGACCATTTCTACGGCACTTTCCGCGGGCCAGCCGAAATCGAGCTGTTCCTCGAGACCACGATGGGCTTCGCCCCGCATGTCTACACCGTGCTGGTCTGGTATCAGATCACCGGCAACCAGATCACCTGGAAAGGCCTCAACCGCGCCGACAACCCCGAGCCCGGCGGCCCGCCGATCCAGTTCCCCTCGCTCCAGATCATCACCTATGCCGGGAATGGCAAATGGTCGTCCGAGGAAGACTGGTGGATCAAGAGCGAGATGGTCGGCTTCGTGAAGGAATATGAGGCGCAATCGGCCAGGTTCGATCCCGGCCACCGCCACAAGCTGTCCCGCGAGAACTGGGGGCCCTGGGCCGACTGGGCCCGCCCCGCGCCGGGCCATGTCGCCAAGCCGAGCTGGGTCGGGCGGACCGATCTGCCCAAGGTGACGAGCATCCGCGACATGCATTTCGGCACGCGGGTCGATGGCATTGCGCGCGGATGGAGCGCTGCTCCAGCGTACCGGGAAGCTTGAACCAGCCATGCAGTTTTTCAGCAGCCTCGCCGATTTCACCCCGCAAGCCGTTACCGGCGCGCTGGCGCAAAAACATCCCGGCGTAAAAGTCGGTGCGGTCAGCATCGTCGCCACGCATCAGGGCTCGGCCAGCCACGTCAAGCTCGACCTGCGCTATGACGCCAACCCGGGCGGCGCGCTGCCCGAGCGGATGTTCGTCAAGACCTCACTGGATGAAGAGCGGGCCAAGCTGCCTTCGGGCTATGCGGAATCGCTAATGGGCGATCTGGGGGCGGCGCTCTATGTCGGCGAAGTGCGCGCCTTCAATGAAGTGGTGCCCGGCACCGGTATCGAGGCACCGACGGTCTATGCCTCGGCGCTGGGCGAGCGGCCGGATCTGTTCTACATTTTCATGGACGATCTGGTGGCGCAGGGCGCGTTCTGCCCCAATGTCACCAAGCCGCTGAGCGTCGATCACGTCGCCAAACTGATCGCCCAGCTGGCGAAGCTCCACGTAACCTATTGGGAAAGCCCGCGCATGGAGGGCGATCTTGCCTGGACCAGCCAGGCCAACAAGGGCCCCAGCAAGGATTTCCTGCGCGAGAGCACTGGCCCCACCCTGTTCGACATCGAATTCGCCGTGCCGTTCAAGGCCGCCATCCTGAACAGCGCAGGGCTGGACGTGCCCGCGCTGCAAAAGGCCTTCTTCCTGCGCCAGCGCGCGCTCAAGAAAATGCCGCAGACCATCGTCCATGGCGACGCCCACCCGGGCAACATCTACGTCAAGGCCGATGGATCGGTTGGCATGATCGACTGGCAGCTGGTGCGCAAGGCTCCCTGGACGCACGACATATCCTACCTGATCGCCGGCGCCCTGAGCACCGAGGACCGCCGCGCGTTCGAGCGCGAATTGCTGGCCGGATACCGCCAGAACCTGATCGACCTCGCCCTGGAACAGGTGCCGAGCCACGACGATTTGTGGGAAGGCCAGCGCAACTGCCCGGCCTGGGGGCTGACCATGTGGGGCATCACGCCGGTGGTGTTCTATTCCGAGGAGGAAATGAGCTCATCGATGAACCGCTTTGCCGCCGCATGGCGAGACTACGATACCAGCGGGGCGCTGGGGGTGTGAACGGGGCTGGCAGGAGGAGCGCTGCTCCGGCTTGGCGGGAGGGGTGAGGGTTACTCAACGCTTTATTCTCAATCGTCATTCCAGGCTTGATCTGGAATCCAGCAAGCAACGGGCGCGGTAGCGCCTTCCCGCAGGGAGTTGGCAAGGTGCCACTAACGCGGCAGTCTAAGGCCTGTATGCTGAATCAACGTCATCCCGAACTCGATTCAGGATCAGCATGACGACGCAGGACAAGCATGAGGCGCGAAATTCACCCCGTCACCTGCATCGTCGCGAGCCAGCGCAACGGCACGATCTATACCGGTGTCACGTCCAATCTGATGCAACGTATCTGGCAACATCGTGAAGGCGCATTGCCCGGCTTCACCAAGCGCTTTGGCGCGAATATCCTTGTCTGGTTCGAACAGCACGGCACCATGGAAAGCGCCATCACCCGAGAAAAACAGATCAAGCCGTGGAAGCGCGCATGGAAACTTGCGCTGATCGAAGAAGCCAATCCCGAGTGGCGCGATTTGGCCGAGGACTTGGGATTCGATCCTCTGTCCCGAGCATAGCCGCGTCGCCTAGAGTGATTTCGCGGCATTAGGTAGCAAGCGCAGAAGAAATTTGGTGGGATTTAGCGGGATTTGCCGAGATAATGTGGGATGGCAGAAACCCACGTCCTTTCGGCTCTCAATGCCAAATATGCCCGGTTGGCCGGGGAACTGCGAAAGCTGGACAAGCAGGCGGACAAGTTGCGCCGGGACATTGTTCATGTAGAAGCGACGATCAGGCTATTCAGGGCCGATTGGGCAAAGGAGGCGGTCGCACCTGTGGCCCCGCTTAGGCCGTCCAGATGGGGCGGACGGGGCCAAGGACTGCGATTGGCATTGCAGGCTCTGCGCGAGACGGATCAACCCATGACGGCCCGCGAGATTGCCGCAAAGGCACTTGCCATGCGAGGAATAGAACTGCCCGATGGTAAGTCTCTATCCGCCGTTGCGGGGACAATTGCTGCCTGCCTCGAAAGGCGAGCTGGCGACTGCGTTTCAATGATCGAGGGTCGGCCAAAGCGCTGGATGCTTGTTAAGCCGCCCGCTGCCAGTAGCCCTTCCACTGGCGGCTCTGGCGCGATGCCATAGAGGCAGCGGCAACCATCATCGCCTGCCCGCCATTATCGACCCGGCGGTTATCTTCGCGCCATGATGCTTCCCGCGCATAGCTGGCCAGATACGGCCCGGCGATATGGTGGTGTGTGCCTACTTCCATGCGGCGAAGGCAGCTGAAATAGGACTCGGCTTGGTTCGTGCAGACGCCTTCGTCCTTGAACGCGACGGAGTGATTGACCCGGTGCGTGTCCCAACCGGCGTGAAGGGCATCCCAGCCCGAACCTTCGTCGGCGTGAATGGTGGCGAGGGTGCCAACGTGATCGCGGACATAGGGCACCGCATCGCCTTCATTGCGCACGATGAAGGGCAGCGACTTGCCGCCGCGCTCGCGCATGATGACAACGCACTGGCGCTTGCCGGAAGTGTTCGCCTTCAAGCGGCGATCCTTGCGATCCTCTTTCCGGTTTTCCGGCTTCACATGCCCGCCGAAATAGCCGCCGTCGATCTCGACAATGCCGTCCAATCTGCGGTTGGCCTGTTCCATGGCCATCGCTTCGCGCAGCTTCTGGCAGAGGACATAGGCGGTCTTATACTGGCAATCGAGGTCACGGCTGATCTGGAGCGCAGAGACGCCCTTCGCGCCGTTCACGAACAGCACGATTGCAGCCAACAAGTCAGTGAAAGCCAGCTTGCGACCGGCGAAGATCGTGCCGCTGGTGACGCTGAACTGGTGGCCACAAGCCTTGCACTGGAACTTGCGGCGGGTGGGAATGTCATAGGCATCGCAGCAGCCGCAACGCGGGCACACGGCTTCGCCTTCCGTTTCCGGCCAGCGGAGCGAACAGAACAGCGCATACGCCTTTGCCTCGCCCATGGTGTAAACCGAGCGAAGGCTGATCGTGCGAGCCTTGGAAGAAAGGAGGAAGTGCTGTGCCATGTGTCGTATCCGTTAGCTTATATAACGGATATGTAAGGTATTTAGCTAACACTTGCAATGGGTAAAACAACACTTATGTTAGGTTTCGCACAAAAAGGAGCCTAACATGGCAGCAACTAGCGCGGACTTCGCCGACAGGGCGAAGCGCTATCTCAAGTCCGAACTTAAGCGGGCAGGGGTTGGCTACAAGGAACTAGCGGAACGGCTCACGGCAATGGGGTTGCCCGAATCGGAAGGCTCGATCACGGTGAAGATCAACCGGGGGGCGTTTCCAGCATGGTTCCTGATCGCCGCAATGGAATCTATCGGAGCGTCCTCACTGCGCTTGGATTAGCGTTGCTATGGGGCGA
The DNA here is from genome assembly GCA_031428115.1 of Novosphingobium sp. Classification (GTDB taxonomy): domain Bacteria; phylum Pseudomonadota; class Alphaproteobacteria; order Sphingomonadales; family Sphingomonadaceae; genus Novosphingobium. The sequence goes on from JANPOS010000070.1 coordinate 6,186, forward strand.
GGCCCCACGCGCTCAAGGGATTTCCAGCCCAAGCCCAACCCCAAAAGAACAGCCCGGCAAAGGAACTGGCCACAGCGATAGGCAGCCAAATCCCCTTGCTGTCACCATTGTCGAACGCCCTGAACAGGCTAACGCCAGTGAGCGCCGAGAGGCTGAAAGCCGCAAGCACGATGCCCGCGATCTGGATGCCCAGATACGGGCTGCCAAGGCCGCCGAAGAACAAGTATCTCCGGCTTGGCTCGCTGCCATTCTCAGTTTCATCGGAACGATACTCATCGTTTGGACCTTGTGCCTTACGCGACAAGCCAACAAGATTGCTCGCGACACGGCTAATCGTCAATTGCGCGCTTATGTTGGGGCCAGCATCGAAGAACCATTTTTTGGCCGCGATGGAAGGCTTGCTCGCATAAGACTGAACATCTTCAATAGCGGCGCGACTCCAGCATACAGGTGCCGCCACTTTGGCGACGTTACCTTTATGACTGAGCCTGAGATGGAAGCCTTTTTGCAGGGCGAGTCCGAAAAAACAGCGCGCGGTCGAACACTCGACGTTACCCTTCAACCTGGCCGCGACCTTGATGGCGATATGCGCCCCTCTGAGGACCATCACCACCTTCGATTTGATACTATTCCCCTCTTTATCGGAGGCGACAGGAAGATATTCGCTTACGGTTGGGTTTGCTATGATGATGCTTTCGGGACGCCGCGCGAAACCTGCTTTTGCTATTGGATGCAGGAAATTGAGTTCCCCCCGCAAGTGCCTGGACCGCTCGACGAAATTGAAGGCCGCGTCACTTGGACCATGACCCCGTTCCACAACACCAGCACCTAGCGCCGCTCCGCAAAACAGCGCAAGCGTTATCGCAAACGATCTTCTGCGCTTGCTACCTAATGCCGTGATTTCGAGCCAGATGGAATCATCTGGCGACTCGGAAATCACGGCAAAACAACAATCTAGAGTGCTGACTTTGATGCAATCAAAGTCAGCACTCTAGCCCAAACATCTTGGATTAAACTTCAATTGCACGGCAACCTTGCCTTGCGGCAACGACGCTTCCGCGCCGGTCGTTCGCTGGATTCCAAATCGAGTTTGGAATGACGGTTGGGTGTGGTTGAGTTGCAAACTACCCCGCATCAATCCCCAACTCCCGCAAAATCGCCGCGCTATCGGCCCCCGCAACCGGCGGCGGCGGCACTCCGCCCAGCCCCATTCGCGACATCTTCGGCGCAGGCACGGGATAGGTCAGTCCGCCACCCTCGGCAAACATCCCGCGCGCCACATTGTGCGGGTGGCTACGCGCCTCCTCCGGCGTCAGCACTGGCGCAAAGCAGCAGTCGGTGCCTTCGAGCAGGTCGCACCACTCTGCGCGTGACTTGCCCTTGAAAATCGCCTCCAGCATCGCTCGCTGGCGCGGCCAGGTTTCGCGGCTGCGGTGATCCCATTCCGGCCCGTCCAGGCCGATGCGCGCGCGCAATTCCGCGTAGAATTTCGGCTCGATGGTCGCGATGGAAACATACTTCGCGTCGCTGGTTTCATAGCAATCGAAAAACGGATCGCCCGAATCGTAGGCATTGTCACCGCGCGTCTCGTTCCACATGCCCGTCTGCGTCATCCAGTGGAGCGTGGTCGCCATGCTCGAGACGCCATCGATGATCGCGGCATCGACCACCTGGCCCTGGCCGCTCGCCTTCGCCTGAAACAGCGCAGCGAGAATGCCGAATGCCAGAAACGGCCCACCGCCGCCATAATCGCCGATGATGTTGAGCGGCGGGGTGGGCTTCTGGCCCTTGCGGCCGATGGCATGGAGCACGCCGGTGATCGCGAGGTAGTTGAGATCGTGGCCAGCTGCTTGCGCCAGCGGACCTTGCTGTCCCCAGCCGGTCATGCGGCCATAGACCAGGCGCGGATTGCGGGCGATGCAGGCGTCCGGGCCGAGGCCAAGCCGTTCCATCACCCCGGGGCGATGCCCCTCGATCAGCGCATCGGCGCGGTCGATCAGTCGGCGGGTGATGTCCAGCCCGCGCTCGCTCTTGAGATCGAGCACAATCGAGCGGCGACCGCGCAATTGCGGGTTGGCATCGCGGATGCTGGTCTCGGCGCCGGCGCGGTCGATGCGGATAATGTCTGCGCCCATATCGGCGAGCATCATGCCCGCGAAGGGGCCGGGCCCCATGCCGGCGAATTCGACGATACGGATTCCGGTGAGCGGGCGGGTCATGGCGATAGGGGCTCCGTGCCGATGATATGGCGGGCTTCGAGGGCGGCGACATCTGCCTGCGTGAAGCCAAGTTCGCCGAGAATTTCTGCATTATGTTGCCCAAGCATCGGTGCCGGACGGAAGAAAATCTTGCGATCGGGCTCGAACGAGAAGCGCATCGGAAAGACCGGAAAGAGCCGCTTGCCCGACAGCGGATGCTCAACCTCCTGATAGAACACGCGGGCGGCCAGTTGCGGCTCGTCTGTGTAGCGGACCGGGCGGAGCAGCCTGGCAGCGGGGATGCCAGCGGCAATCAGCGCGGCCTCGGCGACTTGGGCGGATTGCGGCGATGCCCAGGCCTGGATCGCTGCATCAATTGCATCATGGGCGATATGACGTGCGGCCAATGTGTCCAGTTCAGCAAGCTGTTCCGGGTCGCCGAGCAGTGCCCTCAGCCTCGCCCAATCGGCTTCGCCGCGCACCGAAAGCGCCACATATTCATCACCGCATTTGTAAACTCCTTGCGGCGCAAAACCCGGTGCGCGGTTGCCTTGCCGCTCGGGATCTGTGCCCAGCTCCGCCGAGATGATCAGACCTGCGCACATCGAAGCGCCAACCTCGATCTGGGCGACTTCGACCAGCTGCCCCTCGCCCGTCCGTGCGCGTTCCTCCAGCGCAGCCAGCAAGGCGGTCGCGGCGTGCATCCCGACAATCGGGTCCATGTAGCCACCCGGAATTTGCGGGCGGCCGTCCGGGTGGCCGGTGACCATGGTCAGCCCGCAGACCTGCTCGAAGGCATCGCCCCAGCCGAGATAGTCCTTCCACGGGCCTTCCAGCCCATAGCCCGGCAGGCGCAGCATGATCAGGCGCGGGTTGATCGCGTGGAGCCGTTCCCAGCTGATCCCGAACCGCGCGAGCACGCCGATGGTGTAGTTCTCGACCAGGACATCGGCGTCAGCGCAAAGCCGCATCAGAATGTCCTGCGCCGCTGCATCGGTGAGATCGAGCGTCAGGCTGCGCTTGTCGAGATTGGTCGCCTGCCACAGCAGCCCGCGATCCCACCAGCGCGGGCCGAGGCTGGGCGCGGTGTGGTTGTAGCGCCAGGCATCGGGGCGCTGGACCGATTCCACCTTGATCACGTCCGCGCCGTAGGCTCCGAGATATTGGGTGAGATAGGGGCCAGACCAGAAATGGCTGAGATCGACGATGCGCCAGGGGGCGAAGGGCTTGCGCTGAGTTCGTGTCGCCCCGGATTCTGTTGCTGCAGGCAAACTGTTTTTCGAACCTGCCATCCGGAATGGCGAACCCGGCTGCCAGTAGCTCCGCCCGGCAAATTCCCCTTCGGTGAAAAACTCCCGTTCCGCCCATTGCGGGAAGTCGCACATGCTGCTGCCATGTCCGACCGGCACTACCGGCACCCGCCTGGCCTGACCCTGGATCACCAGATCGCCCACGCATTTGTCAGCCAGAAACGCTTCAAGCCGCGTGCCGAATGCCGCCAGATTGCCCTCGCCGCGGTTCATCGCCTGCATCTGGCCCGCATAGTCATCCAGCCCGGTCATCCGGCAGGCGTGGGCCCATTGCGCCTCGGTCAGCGTGTTGATCCCGACCCAGCCGTCCTTGCAGGGGCGAATACCGAAAGGCGCGACGAGGATGCGGTCGCGGCTGACCCCCAGCTCGCCGCGCGCGTCGTAGCGCAGCTTGTCATAACAGAGCATGGCGTGGAGACATTCGTGGAGCGAGATGTCTACGCTGACGGCCTCGCCGTTCTGCCGAGCGGCCGTCAGCGCGGTTAGCGCCGCCGCTGCAATATACGAGCCGGAGGCCCATTCGGGCATGTGTCCGCCGACCTGCACCGGCCACAGTCCAACCTCTTTCCGCGAGGTGACCCAGCCGGCTGCGGCCTGAAGGATCAGCGGGGTCGCGGGCCGGCCAGCATAAGGCCCGCTGTTGCCCCAGGGGCTGACGGCGATTTTCGCACTTCCGGGGTGGCCGGTTTCGGGAAAGCTGCCAGGCGGACCGATGACCACATCTGCCTGTTCGATCAGCTTTCCCGGTTCTGCGATGCACGCCTTGCCCTGGGTCAGAAAGGCAAACACTGCCCCGGCAATCACCGGATCATGCGCCATCCCCGGATGCCCGCGCCGCAAGGGATGCCCGTCCGCCCCCTCGACCAGCACCACCTCTGCCCCCAGATCAGCCAGCAATTTCCCGGCATAGGGGATCGCATAGTCGGCCTCGCCCGCCAGTTCGACGACGCGGAGACCGGCCAGCGCTCGACTCATGTCAATTGCCCAAACCCTTGATTCGTCATTGCGAGCGCAGCGAAGCAATCAAGGGCGGTTTGCGCGGCCCTGGATTGCTTCGCTGCGCTCGCAATGACGAAGTTGTGGTGCAGATTAAAGGCACGCCGCTTTAACCGCTCTGGATTGTTTCGGTCTGACCGACCAGCCGAAGGGGCCTCGCAATGACGAAAGTCAGGTTCAATGTAACGGGCGGTTGGCTTCACAGCGTCCGCCCGATGATCTCTTTCATGATCTCGTTCGAGCCGCCCCAGATCCGGGTGATCCGCGCGTCCTTCCACAGCCGGGCAATCGGGTAATCGTTGATATAGCCCGCACCGCCGTGCAGCTGCATCGCCGCATCCGCCACTTTCCACTGCATCTCGGTGTGCAGCAGCTTTGCCGCCGAGGCTTGCTCGTTGGTCAGCGTGCCCGCGACCAGCCGCGCGATGCACCAGTCGAGATGCGCCCAGCCGCCCTGCAATTCGGCCTTGAGGCCCGCGAGCGTAAAGCGCGTGTTCTGGAAATCGAACACCGTCTGCCCGAACGCCTTGCGCTGCTTGGTATAGGCCACGGCCTCATCGAAACAGCGCTGCGCCTGCGCTTGCGCTGCGACGGCAATCGACAGGCGCTCCTGCGGCAGCTGGCTCATCAGATAGATGAAGCCCTTGCCCTCCTCGCCCAGCCGGTTGGTGACAGGCACGCGCACGTCCTCGAAAAACAGCTCGGAAGTATCGGCAGACCGCTGACCGATCTTGTCGAGCTTGCGGCCTTTTGTGAAGCCCGCGCGCCCTGCCTCGACGAGGATCAGGGTCACACCCTTCGCGCCCAGTTCGGGCTGGGTCTTGGCGACGAGGATTACCACATCGCACAGCTGGCCATTGGTGATGTAGGTCTTCGAGCCATTGATCAGGTATTCATCGCCGTCTCTCACCGCGCTGGTGGTGATCGCCTTGAGATCGGAGCCGGCGCCCGGCTCGCTCATGGCGATGGCGACAATCAGTTCGCCCGAGACCATTTTGGGCAAGTACTGTGCCTTCTGCGCCTCGGTCCCGTATTTCTCCAGATAGGGCACGACGATATCGCAATGGAGCCGCAGCGAGGGCGTTGCGCCCGAATAGGCAAGCTCTTCGCCGACCACGCTGTTGTAGCGGAAATCGAGGCCCAGTCCGCCGTGTTCGGGCGCGACCGAAGGGCAGAGCAATCCCGCCTCGCCTGCCTTCAGCCAGAACTCGCGGTCGACGATGCCGGCTTCGTCCCAGCGCGCCGAATGGGGCAACATTTCAGCGGCAAAGAACTTGCGCACGGCATCGCGGAATTGCTCGTGCTCGGCTACGAAAATGGTTCGGGTGGCGGTGTCGAGCATGGTGGTTCGCTTTGTCAGGGGGCGGCGCGGGCGAGCGGAGTTTCGAGCGATGTCCGCCCTGCCATGCCGCCGGTTGCATGAACGAGGATCCGGTTCGCTTCTGCCGCGGCACCCGGCTCGCCGCGCCAGGCGATGTGCTGGTCGGGGCGGACCAGCAGCGCCGGTCCCCGATAGAGCGCTTCATGGCCCGTAACCTCGACGTGAGCGATCTTGAGCGGCAGGCCCAGGGCGCTCGCCGCCTCGGCAAAGCCTTTCGCGTCGCAAGATTCGAAGCACAGCAAGGTGAACCACGGCCCGAGATGTTCATGCAGGTTGCCGCCATCGGCGAGGTACACGCTCGGCAGGCGGCTGCCGGGCAGCGTTGTCGGCACATAGGCCACCGGATCGGCGCTGGGCGCTTCGGCCGGACAGGGCAGGACGATGGGCGAGGCGTGACAGGAGTAGCCCATTTCCAGCCCGAAACTCTCGTTCTCAAGATTGCCATGCGCGGCAATGCGGCGGGCCATCTCGGCATTGTCCAGCCCGGCGCCATATAGCGCCCCGTTCCTGATCCGCACGCCGTTATGTCTGGCTGACCCGGCGCAGTTGGCGAGCGCGACCGGGCGGCGTTCCTGCTCATATGAGTCGAGCAGCTTCGCCCCGCCAAACCCGTTCAGCAGTGCCGCCAGTTTCCAGCCGAGATCGAAAGCATCGCCGACGCCGGTGTTCATGCCATAACCGCCGGTCGGGATCACCTGATGCACCGCGTCCCCTGCCAGCAACACCCGGCCCTCGCCAAAGCTGTCGGCGACCAGCAGGTTGGGCCACCAGGCGTTGCAGACGATGATTTCGTGCTCGATTGGCTCGCCCACAAAAGCCTCGATCAGGGCGGAAGGATCGACCTGGTCGAAGGTCAGGCCATCGGGAAAGCGGCTGAGCAGGGTCCAGGTGTCGCGGTCGTTCTGTGCGACCAGCGTGCCCTTGTCCGACTGGTAGTGCCACGCTGCCCCCCACCGCTGGAGCAGCCGGGTCTCGGTCGAGCGGAAATGGGTGATGAAACGCTGCGCAACTTTTGTCTGCCCCGACAGGCCGATGCCGAGCAGTTCGCGGACCTGGCTGCCGCCGCCATCGCAGCCGATCAGATAATCCGCGCGGATGGTCTCGCCGGACGAGACCGTGACAGTGACGCCTTGTTGGTCCTGTTCGAACCGCTCGAAGGCCGTCCCGAAGCGCACGTCGATCAGCGGATTGGCATCAATCGCTGCCTTGAGCACCGGTTCGATAAGCACCTGGCTGACCCGCATCGGCGGCTCGGACGGCATAGTCCCGTCGTTGCGCCGCCGCATTCGCTCGCGAAATTGGGCAACGCTGGCATAAACAAACCGGTGCAGCTCCTCGCCTGTCAGCGTCGTGATCCACGAAACGTCGAACGGCTGGCTTTCAGCCACGGCAACTGCCCGCAATTTGTCCGCCAGCCCGACCCGTCGGAACAGCTCCATGCTGCGCGAATTGGTGATATCCATCTTGGGATGACGCGTGGTAGTTGCGTTGCGTTCGATGAGGATCGAGCGGACGCCATAGTGCGCCAGCACATGCGCCAGCGTCATGCCGACCGGCCCGCCGCCTGCAATCAAAACAGGCGTTTTCGTCATTCGGCCCCCATCATGGCGCGCATCTGCGCCTGCCATTCGGCGATCGGTTTGAACCCGGGCAGCTCGCGGCACATCGCCTCGTTCTCGGCGCGCAGTTCCTCGGCGGTCCGGGTCAGGTCGACCGGCACCTTGCAGGGCTGGGTGACATACCATTCGGAATCGGTGTAGATCTCGATGCGGTTGCCTTCGGGGTCAGGGAAATAGAGCGACCAGGCATTGCCATGCGTGGCCGGATCGAGATCTGGCGTTTCTGCGGCGACCAGCCGCGCATGGACGGAGCGCAATTCCTCAAGGCTGCCGACGCGGAACGAGATCTGGTTGATCGTCGTGGCCTGATCCTCGGCCCGACCGGTCATCAGCACGATCTGGTGATGTTCCTTCGGGTTGCGGCTGAAGAAGCGCAGTTCGCGCAGCCCAAGCGCCCCCTGATCGGTCTGATAGAAACCCAACACATCGCAATAGAATCTGGCCATCTTTTCAAGATCGCGCACGAAGTAGCCCATGTGGCTGAAAGTGAGACGGTAATCCGGCATTTCAGACCACCGGATTGGCCAGCACGCCGACTCCCGCAACCTCAATCTCGATGCTGTCGCCCGCCTTCATCCAGAGCGGCGGGTTGCGTTTGGCGCCGACCCCGCCGGGCGTGCCGGTGGCGATAATGTCGCCGGGCAAAAGCGTGGTGAAAGTCGATAGATAGGCGATGATTTCGGGGATCGAGAAGATCATGTCCGAAGCCACGGCATCCTGCACCACCTCGCCGTTGAGCCGGGCGATGACGCGCATCTGATCGGGCGCAGGCATTTCGTCAGGGGTCACCAGCCAGGGTCCAAAAGCGCCGAGGCCCTCAAAGTTCTTGCCCGGAATCCATTGCGTTGTGTGGCGCTGCCAGTCGCGGATCGAAACATCGTTGTAGCAGCTGTAGCCGACAACATGTGCCAGTGCGTCAGCCTGCGCGATGGCCCGGCCCGGCTTGCCGATGACCACGGCGATCTCCGCCTCATAGTCCATCCGGTCTGATGCGACAGGAACAGCAAGCGCCACGCCATGCCCGACCTGCGACTGCGGGGTGCGGGTGAAAATGGTCGGCTGCTCGGTCGGATCGCGCCCGGTTTCGATCCGGTGTTCGTGATAATTGACGCCGACACACCAGATGCGCGGCGGATCGAACACCGGCGGCAGCAGCTGCACGCTGGCCAGCGCAATCCGGTCCCCGGCATGCGCTTGCGCGGCCCCCAATTCATCGCGCTCGATCATCGCGCGCAGCGTCTTGCCGCCGGTCCAGCTCGCATCGGTTATGACCAGCAAGTCGCTGCCTTCGACAATGCCGACATGGCGTTCCCCGTGCGATTCAAAACTGACCAGTTTCACAGGAATTCCTTTGCCTTGCGCGGCAATGCGCTACTATTTGGCTAGTCTGATTTCGCGCTGCGGCGCAAGGCCTGAATTGGTGGGCGAGGAGACCTGATGACCCATTCAGCCGTGCCGCCAAGACCGCTAATGACCGAGGATTACGCCTATTTTCTAGAGGGTTTGCAGCGCCGCGAAGTGCTTGTGCAGAAATGTGATGATTGCAAGAGGCTGCGCCCGTTGCCCGGTCCGATGTGCCCACACTGCCATTCCTTCGCCTGGACCGCGCAAACGCTTGGCGGCGGCGGAACGGTTTACAGCTACATCGTCCACCACCACCCGCCGATACCGCCGTTTGCCACGCCGCATGTCGTTGCCGTGGCCGATATGGATGAGGGTGTCCGCCTGACCGCAGCGCTCGACGATTGCGCACCCGATGATGTCGCCATCGGGATGCGGGTTGGCCTGGCCTTCGTTACGGAGGAGGACGGGTTCGTGCTTCACCATTTCGTGCCGGCAGCAGCGCCATGACCCTTGCCGGCAAGGCCGCGATTGCCGGGCTCGGCTACACCGAATTTTCCGTCGCATCGGGGCGCAGCGAGGTGCAACTGGCGCTGGAAGCGATCACGGCGGCGCTCGCCGATGCCGGGCTGTCTTCCCGCGATGTCGATGGCATGGTGACCTACACCGCCGACAAGAACGACGAGACCGACCTGCATTACAATCTCGGCGGGCAGGATCTCAAGTTCTTCGCCAAAGGCGATTATGGCGGCGGGGCGGCCTGCGCGCCGTTGCTCCACGCGGCGATGGCGGTGGCGACCGGCGTCTGCCAGGCAGTGGTCTGCTACCGGGCGATGAACGAGCGTTCGGCCTATCGCTTTGGCGCGGGCACCGGCGCACCGCGCGCCTCCTCGTCAGGCTCATTCGCGCAGCTGCACACGCTGCAAGGTATCCGTACTCCCGCTGCCTCGATCGGCATGCTGGTGCGGCGCTACATGCATGAGACCGGCGCGACTTCGGCGGATTTCGGGCAGGTTGCTGTTTCCGCGCGCAAGCACGCAAGCACCAACCCGCTCGCGCGGTTCCATGGCAAGCCGATCACGCTCGAGGATCATCAGGCCAGCCGCATGATCGTCGATCCGCTGCGACTGCTTGATTGCTGCCAGGAAAGTGACGGCGCGGTCGCGCTGGTCATCACCAGCACCGAGCGTGCGCGCGACCTGGCGCAGAAGCCGGTGCTGATCCGCAGCGCAAGTCAGGGCATAAGCCCGCGCCATTTCAGCATGTATTCCTATTACCGGAGCGACCTGGCGTTTGCCGACGACGCGGCGCTTGTGGGCCGCGAGCTCTGGCACCAGTCCGGCCTATCCCCCGCCGATATCGACCTCGCCATCCTCTACGACCATTTCGGCCCGAGCGTGCTGATGCAACTCGAAGCCTATGGTTTCTGCGCGCGCGGCGAGGCCAAGGACTTCATCAAGGGGGGCAATATCGAGCTCGGCGGCGGTCTGCCGGTCAACACCAACGGCGGCCAGGTCGGCGAGGCCTATATCCACGGCATGAACGGCATCGCCGAGGCTGTCCGCCAGCTGCGCGGGACCGCGAGCAATCAGGTGGTGGGCGCGAGGAACGCGCTGGTGACAGCCGGCATAGGGGTGCCGACCAGTGGGGCAGTGCTGGGGGTGGATTGAACTTGACGAATTATATCAATACTGACATATGCGATCCATGTTGAAGCCTCTTGGCTGGATTGGTCGCGCCAAGGCGGATTTGGAGGCCTTTCCTCCCGATGTAGTGTGTGAAATGGGCCATGCGCTCTATCTCGCGCAACTGGGTGGCAAACACGTTCATGCCAAACCGCTCAAAGGCTTTGGCGGGACGGCGGTGCTGGAAGTGGTCGAGGATCATGACGGCGATACCTACCGGGCGGTTTACACAGTCCGATTTGCCGAACTGGTCTATGTGCTCCACGCCTTCCAGAAAAAGGCAAAGAAGGGCATCGCCACGCCGCAACAGGAACTGGACAGGATCAAAGCAAGGCTGAAGCAGGCTGAGCAGGAGTATCTGATATGGAAAAGTCGGAAACCGTAAGTTATTCGAGTGAAAGCGCTTTTCACGCGCTCGGCTTGGCCGATGCCGATGATTTGCAACTGCGGGCGGATCTGATGCGCTCGATTGTCGGGATCATTACCCAACGCAAACTGACCCAAGCGCGTGCAGGAAAGCTGATGGCGATGGATCAGCCGCGCGTTTCGGCCCTGATCAACGGCAAGATCACCCTATTTTCCACCGACCGCCTGCTCCGCGCGCTGAGCGACCTGGGTCAGGATGTCGAGGTGCGGGTTACACCTTCGACAACAGCGAAGGGGCGGCTGCGATTGGCGGCTTAGGAGGATGCTGCTTGCTCAGATTTAACTAACTGACTCGCGAAAAGCAGCGAAATCAATCTTTCCTGCCCACTCACCGCCACAAACCGCGCAACCGCCGCCCGGTATTCCGCCTCCAGCCGGTCGACCACCGCAGCCACCGGCTCGATCGCGGTGATCGCGTCGATGCCCTGCCCCGCGCCCCAGGTATCCACCCAGCGCCGCGCGCCAAGGTCGCGGTTGCTGTCGTAGTTGCGGTCGGGAACGGACGGTAAATCGTCGAGATTGACGCCCGCCGCCGTCAGCGAGGGCCTCAGCCAGATCGCCTCGGTGCCCGTCACCACCGCGCTCGACACCAGATCATCAAGCCCGCAATCGACGATCATCTGCTTGTAGCCTGGCGCCGCCATGCTTTCGGTCGTGGGGATGAAGCTGGAGCCGATGTAAACATAGTCCGCGCCCGCCGCGAGCGCTCCCGCAATAGCCGCGCCGGTCGAGATCGCCCCGCTGATCACCAGTGGTCCGGCGAAGAATTCACGCACCGCGCTGGCGAAGGCGAAGGGCGAGAGGCTGCCGGTGTGGCCGCCGGCGCCTGCGCAGATGCAGGCCAGCCCGTCCGCCCCCGCCTCGGCGGCCTTCTTCGCCATTGCCACAGTGGAGACATCGACGAACACCTGCCCGCCGTAGCCATGCACCACATCGATCGCCCGGCGCGGGTGGCCGAGCGCGGTGACGACGATGGGCGGCTGGTATCTGGCGATCAGCGCGAGGTCCTGCTCCAGCCGGGTATTCGACTTGTGGACGACCAGATTGGCGCACCACGGGCCGATGATCGCATCCGGATTTTCGGCGCGGGCTGCCGCGAGCCCCTGCGTGATCGCCATCATCCAATCCTCGAGCACTGCGATAGGCCGGGCGTTGGCGGTGGGAAACGAGCCGATGATCCCGGCCTTGCACGCGGCCAGCACCAGAGCGGGGCTGGAGACGAGAAACAGCGGCGCGGCGAAGACCGGCAGGCGCAAGGCATATCGCTTATGTGTTAAACCTGCCTGCGGCAAAATCCGGCCCCTTCTCGCCTTGCGGGGCGTGGGCCCGGCTGGTAGTTTTTTCGTATTGAAAATGAGGATGCCGGGCAAGTGACGACGCCGCCGCAATATGACTTCGGCATCGCCTATGCCCGCATGACCGTGCCCGAAGTGCTGGCCGAAAAGGCTGCGCGGAACGGGGATCGGGTGGCCCTGACATTTTTGCCCGATGGTCGCACATTCAGCTATGCCGAACTTGACCTGATCACCAATGCTTATGCCAACAGCCTGATCGCGCGAGGCATCGGCAAAGGCACGCATGTTGCGGTAATAATGGCGAATTCTCCTGAAATGCTGTTTGCGATTTTCGCGCTTGGCAAGCTCGGCGCGGTGACGGTGCCGATCAACATCGCCGCGCGCGGGCAGCTGCTCGGCTACTACCTCGACCACGGCGATGTCGGCGCGATGATCGTCGATACAGACCTCGCCGGGCAAGTGGAGGGGGTGCGCAGCCTCGCCCCTCGCCTCAGCCAAATCATCACAGATGTGGCGGCGCTGGGGGAAGGCTCAACCGCCGCACCCGGGATCGCGGTCGCGGCCTCCGATCTCGCTTTTCTGATGTTCACCTCAGGCACCACCGGCCCGTCCAAGGCCAACATGCTGGCGCAGTCGACTGCCTGGTCCTGGGGGATGAGCACGGCGAACTCCTATGGCTACCGGATGCAGGACCGGACCCATGTCTGCCTGCCGCTGTTTCATGCCGCGGCGCTCCAGTGTCAGAGCTATGCGTCGATCATGGCCGACGCGCACATCCTGCTCACCGGCCGCTTTTCGGTCTCAAGCTTCTGGGACGAGGTGCGCAGCAGCCGGGCGACGATCATCGCGCTGCTCGGCTCGATGGCGAATTACATCTGGAACCAGCCGCCATTGCCCGGCGACGCCGACAATTGCGTGCGCATCTGCAACATCTCGCCGATGCCCGCATTCGGCCGCGAGCTCGAGGAGCGGTTCGGCGTGCGCGTCGCGAGCAGCTATTCGCTGACCGACTTTGCGATGAGTACGATCTTCAGCCCCCACGATCCGGCCCTGAAATTCGGCTCCGCAGGCCGCCCGCGTGGCGGGATCGAGCTGCGGATTGTCGATGACCAAGATCAGCCGGTGGCGGCGGGCGAGACCGGCGAGATCGTGCTGCGCTCGGTGAACCCCGGCGGCACTTCGCTCGGCTATTACCAGATGCCCGAGGCAACGCTGGAAGCCTGGCGGAACCTGTGGTTCCACACCGGCGACCGCGGCCGGCTCGACGCCGACGGCCATCTCTGGTTCGTCGACCGCAAGAAGGATGCGATCCGCCGCAAGGGCGAGAATATCTCGGCCTTCGAGGTTGAGCGGATCATCGACAGCCACTCGGCGGTGATGCAGAGTGCCGCTTACGCCGCACCTTCGGAACATGCCGAGGATGAAGTTGCGGTGTCTATCGTGCTCAATGCGGGCGAGAGCCTCAGCCCGCTGGAGTTGGTCGCGCATTGCTCGGCCAACATGGCCAGGTTCATGGTCCCGCGCTTCGTCGAATTCCGCACCGAATTGCCGATGAATTCGAGCCTCAAGGTCGAGAAATTCAAGCTGCGCGAACATGTCGCGCAAAACCCGGACCGGTTCTGGGATCGCGAAGGGATCCGCTGATGAATGCAATCGCCGTCAACGCCGAGAATCTCTGGCGCACCGAAACGCCCGAGCCCGAGGGCTGGCTCCGCAGCCCCCGCCCCGATGCAGGTGCGCAGAAGTATTTCATGATTTCGGCGGACACCCACCTCAATCCGCCGCCACCCACTTATGTGAGCCGCGTCGACAAGCAGTTCCGCGAGCGCCTGCCGCGCTTCGTCGTCGATGACGAGGGCGCGCGCTGGTATGTCACCGAAGGCCAGCGCAAGCACCGGGTGGTCGATGCCCAGCTGGTGGATGAGGACGATGTCCGCCAGAAGTCCGGCGTGATCGCTTCGGAGGAAGACGTCCAGACCCGGCTGGCGCATCACGCGATGGACGGGATCGACGGCGAGGTGATGTTCCCCGGCGGTATCGGCCTGTCGGCATTTGCCACGCCCGACGCGACGTTCTCCGGCGCGATGTGCCGGGCCTATAACGACTGGGCTTGGGAAACCGTCGGCCCGCACAGCGCCATCCTCAACCCCGCGGCCTGCATTGCAACCGGCGATGTCGCGGCGGCAGTCGTCGAGGCGAGCCGCGTGATCAAGCTCGGCTTCCGCGTTCTCACCTTGCCCTGCAAGCCGGTTTACGGGGCCTATGACAGCGAGGATCACAACTACAACCTGCCGGTTTACGACCCGCTCTGGGCGGTTTGCGCCGAAGCCGGAGTGCCGGTGACCTTCCACGTTTCCACCGGCCGCGATCCGCGCACCGCGCGCGGGCATGGCGGGGCGGTGATCAACTATGTCGCGCACTCGCTTGCGCCGACCATCGAGCCGCTGTCGTGCCTGTGTTCGTCAGGGGTGTTCGACCGCTTTCCCGCGCTCAAGTTCGCGACCATCGAGGCGGGGATCGGCTGGATCCCCTGGGTGCTCGATGCGATGGACGAGGTTTACAAGAAGCATCACTTCTGGGTGCGGCCCAAGCTCAAATATTTGCCGAGTGAATATTTTCGCATGAACGGCGGCGCGACCTTTGGCGAGGATCCGGCAGGCCTCGCGCTGATGGAGCAATACAATCTCCAGGACAATTTCATGTGGGCCAATGACTACCCGCACCAGGAAGGCACCTGGCCGCACAGCGCCGCCGCGATCGAGCGGACCATGGACGGGGTCAGCGAGCCGGCCCGCGCGAAAGTGCTTGGCCTGAACGCGGCGCGGATGTTCGGTTTCGCGGTTCCCAAGTGAGCACTCGCTGCCACATCGTGGTTGGCGGCACTGCGGGGATGGGCAAGGCGGCAGCGATCGAGCTGCTGGCCCAGGGCGATAAAGTCGCGCTGATCGGGCGGGATACAGCGCGCGCGGAAGCTGCGGCTGCCGGGCTGGGCGCACTCGGTTTCGGCAGCGATCAGGGCGGGCTTGGCGCGGCAATGGAGCGCGCCATTGCGGTGCTGGGCGGGCTCGACGGGCTGGCGGTGACTGCAGGGCCTATCGCGGTGCAGGACGACCTGCTTGCCCTGTCGGACGACGACTGGACGGAGTGCTTCGACACCCAGTTGATGACCGTGGTGCGCGCGCTGCGCGTCGCGGTTCCGGCGATGACGCTGCGCGGGGGCGGTTCCATCGTCACCGTCTCGGCCTATTCGATCCGCGCGCCCAAGGCAGTGCTGGCGCATTATGCCGCGATGAAAGCCGCGATCGGTGTCGTCACCAAGACCATCGCCAAGACCTATGGCAAGGACCATATCCGCGCCAATTGCATCGCCCCGGGCGCGATTGCGACCGACTCGATGGATGCCATGCGCGAGGCGCTGGGCGGGCTGGACAACCAGGGGCTGTGGCAGGTGATGCGCGACAAATATGGCCAGAAGGCCGGGCTCGACCGGATCGGCGAGCCGCACGAAGTGGGCGAACTCATCGCCTTCCTGCTCTCACCCAAAGCGGCCTACCTCACCGGCGCGATGATCAACATCGACGGCGGCACGGACTTTTAGAGAACCATGCGCTCAATCCAACCCATAAACCGTCTATGCTGAGCTTGTCGAAGCACTGTCCTTTTCTTCGTGCCTCGAGCGCAACCGCTGAAAGAAAAAACAATCCTTCGACAAGCTCAGGACAGTCGGGTTTGGGTTTGACGTGATTCAGATTTCAAGCAACCTGTTCTAGGAACCCAATGTGATCAAAAGCCTCGCCAGCGGCCAGAAGCCCGCACTCATCGTCAACGAAGTCCAGATCGGTCTGCTCGACCGGGAACGCGCCATCTTCCCCGCGCTTGCGGAAATTGCCGCCGAGCGCAACATCGTTGCCAACATTGCCGAACTGATCGCCGCCTTCCGCGCCAAGGGCCATCCGGTATTCTACACCCCCGCAACCAACCGGCCCGACATGGCGGACAAGAAGATCAACACGATGATCTCCGCCATCTCGGCCAAGCTGCGCAACATGGTGACCGGCAGTCCGGATATCGAACACCCGCCCGAGATTGCGCCGCAGCCCGAGGATTTCGTTATCCAGCGCGGCGCGGGACTGATTGCCTTTCACGGCTCATCGCTTGATCTGACCTTGCGGCGCATGGGCGTGGAGACGGTGGTGATCACCGGGGTTTCCACCAATGTCGCCATCGCCGGGATGACGATCGCAGCGGTCGAATTCGGCTATCACGCAGTCATTCCCGAGGACTGCATCGCCGGGGCCGACCGCGAGGCGCACCGCTTCATCGTCGATCATCAGCTGCGCATGCTGGCGACGATTACGGATAAGGATGCGGTGATCGCGGCGTTGGGATAGCGGGGGCCGATTGAAATACGAAACACCCTAACCCCAAACCCGTCTATCCTGAGCTTGTCGAAGGACTGCTTTCCCTTCAAGCGGTTGCGCGTGAGGCACGAAGAAAAGAACGGTGCTTCGACAAGCTCAGCATAGACGGGGTTTGGTTCAGATATTCACTCACTTGGCTGAACTGCCGATCAATCCCGCGCGCCCTCCAGCAAGCCCTTCAAGTTATCGCTCATCACCGCCTTGACTTCGGCGTCATCAAAGCCTTCCAGTTCCTTGAGGAAATCGAGCGGCGTTCCCAGCCCCTCGGCATGGGGATAGTCGCTGCCGAACAGCACGCGGTTCATGCCGATAAGGTCCGCAAGGCCCCGCACATCGTCCTCGTAGAACGGCACGACGAAGAAGTTCTTGCGGAATCTCTCCAGCGGATCGCTGGCAAAGTTCTGCGGTGCCTGGCCGTAGCTCTTCTTGAACAGCCGGACCAGTTCACGGACCCAGACCGAGCCATTCTCGACCGAGACGAAGCGTATGTCCGGGAAACGGTCGGGCACGCCGTGGCAGACCAGTGCCGCGATCATGTCGAAGATCGCGCGGCTCATCGGGTCGAACATCTCCTGCAACGGATCGCTGCGATCGAAGCCACCGTTCTCGTTGCCCTCGCCGCCCGACCACTTGCGGTAGTGCTGGTCGTAGCCGGAGTCGGAAAGGTGGAGGTTGACGAAGATCTTTGCTTCGGCGCAGCGGGCCCAGAAAGGATCGAATTCGGGAGCGCCGGGCGAGCGCCGCGACTTGAAACCAGAGATCGGCGCAGGCCGCATGATGATCGAGCGGGCACCGCGCTTGAGCGCCCATTCAAGCTCGTCAATCGCCAGATCGACGTCGGCAAGGCCGATCACCGGCGCGGCAAAAATCCGGCCTTCGCGGGCAAATCCCCATTCCTCGTCGACCCACTGGTTGAGCGAATGGATCACGCTGGCCATCAGCACATGGTCATGGTTCATCCGCTCCTCGATCACCGAGGCGAGCGTCGGGAAAAACAGCGAGGCGTGGAGCCCCTGCTCATCCATCAGCCCCAGCCGGTCCGCCGACGATCGGAAGGCGGGCGGCGATGCAATCGGCTCGCCTTGCAGTTCGCGCAGGCTCAGGCCCTCGGGATTTTGCGCACGATACCATTTCTCGTGGCTGCCCGGCGCGGCGACCACCTCGAAAGTCGGATTGGGAATATAGTTGGTGATCCGTCCCGCCACCGCGAGCTTGGTCCGTCCGCGCACTTCGACATATTGAAACTCGTTGCGATACTGCTTGGGGAGATAGCGCAGGAATGCATCGGCGGTTTCGTAATAATGGTTGTCCGCGTCGTAGACGGGATAGGGCAAGGCAGCCATGGCAAGAACCTCTATGGGGTGAAGCATCGGCATACACCCAAATCCGCGGGTGCGCGAAGCCCGGTGCCAGACCATCACAAATGTGCACGGACAGTGCGCGGACCAATTGCCAATTGCCTTAGCCCGGTCGCAGGGCCAAGCCAGCACTTGCCATTTGGGAGA
Organism: Novosphingobium sp.; assembly: GCA_031428115.1. Taxonomy (GTDB): domain Bacteria; phylum Pseudomonadota; class Alphaproteobacteria; order Sphingomonadales; family Sphingomonadaceae; genus Novosphingobium. The sequence continues at coordinate 24,363 of JANPOS010000070.1, forward strand.
TGAACATGAGCCTGATCGAGTATCGCGTGGATGAAGCCGTCGCCATCATCACGCTTAACCGTCCCGAAACCAACAACGCCCAAAACCCGCCGCTGCTGAACGAACTCGACGCCGCGTTCGAAAAGGCGGCGAATGACCCTGCGGTCAAGGTCATCATCCTCAACGCCAACGGCAAACACTTTTCTGCCGGGCACGACATTTCGCCCGAAGTGCGCAGCTATGACCCGTGGAAATCGATGTTCGATGATGTCGATGAAAACGGCCTGATGGGCATGTACAAGTGGGAGACCAAGCATTTCCTCGGTTACTCGCGCAAATGGCGCGATATCCAGAAGCCGACCATCGCCGCCGTGCAGGGCGCGTGCATCGCCGGCGGGCTGATGCTGGTCTGGCCGATGGACCTGATCATCGCGGCAGACAATGCCCGCTTCTCCGATCCGGTGGTGGTGATGGCCATCGGCGGGGTCGAGTACCACGGCCACACCTGGGAGCTGGGCGCGCGCAAGGCCAAGGAAATGCTGTTCACCGCCGAATTCGTCAGCGCCGAAGAAGCGCATCGGCTGGGCATGGTCAACCGCGTCGTCCCCGCCGACGAGTTGCAGGAACAGACGCTGGCGCTCGCCAAGAAGATCTCGAAGATGCACCCGCACGGGCTGATGATGGCCAAGCGCGCGGTCAATCAGACGCAGGATATCCAGGGCATGTACGTCGCGCTGCAAAGCGTGTTCGACATGCATTCGCTCGGCCATGCCAACGCCTGGGTGGTCAATCCCGGCAATGCGACGCTGGCCAATCTCGAGCAGATGACGGCGGCGAACAAAGCGCAGCCCAAGGGGTAGTGTTGAGCCTCTCCCCCTCCCCGCTCAGGCTGAGCTTGTCGAAGCCCTGTCCTTCTTCGCCACGCGTTGGAGCGAAAGAAAGAACGGTCCTTCGACAAGCTCAGGATGAGCGGAATTGGGTTTAGCGGAATGAACCTCGGCCTGTCCGAAGAGCAGGTGCTGCTGCAAGACACCGTCCGGCGGCTGTTCGAGGCGGAATGCACCCCTGCGCGGCTTCGCGAAGCCGAGGCGAGCGGGTTCGACGAGGCCCTTTGGCAAAAACTGACCGGGCTTGGCATTCCGGCCATGCGGCTCGCGGGCATGAGCCTGCTCGATGCCGCAGTGGTGGCCGAGGAGGCTGGCCGCCGGGTTGCGCCGGTTGCGCTTGCCGAGGCTATGGTTGCGGCGGCGCTGTTGGGGGGCCGCGAGGGCATCGCGACCATTGCCTTGCGGCCCATCGCCGAAGCGCCCGTCCAGCTGGTGCCGGGTGGCAGTTCTGCGGACTGGATCGTCGCGCTTGATGGTGAAACGCTCATTGCAATCCGGCCAGCCAAAGCCGAGCGCGCGGCCGATGTCGCGGCCAGTGCCTCCGCGCTGCTCGACCTGCGCGAAGGCACGCGCGAGGTGCTGCCGGGCGGCGCTGCCGTCTTCTGCGCCGCTATCGAGGAATGGCGCCTGCTGAATGCCGCCATGATGACCGGCACCGCCACGCGCGCGATCGCGGATGCCGCCGCTTGGGGCAGCGAGCGCAAGCAGTTCGGCCAGCCGATTGGCGCTTTTCAGGCGATTTCCCATCCGCTGGCAGATTCGATTTCGGACGTCGAAAGCGCGCGCCTGCTGATCCATCATGCGATCTGGGCGGTAGAAACGGGGCAAAGCGATGCCGCCGCGCTGATCCGAATGGCGCATTACTGGGCAGGCGAAGCCGCCGACACCGCCATTCGGCACTCGCTGCGCACGCTGGGCGGCATGGGCCTGTCGATGGAGGGCGAGATGCAGCTGCTCTATCGCCGCGCCAAGCTGCAACGGATGATCGCAGGCAACCCGGCGGACGAGCTAAACGTGATTGCGGCGCGTTTGTGGGATGGCAAGGTGGTCGCCCTGCCCGTCACCGCGCCGACCGGGCTCGATTTCAGCTACGGTGCCAAGGCCGAGGAGTTCGCGCATGAACTGCGCGCCTTTGTCGAGGCCAATCTCACGCCGGAAATCGAGGCGCGCAAGGACCACACCACCGAAAGCCACGACCCCGCCTTTCACCGGGCGATGGCAGCGGCGGGCCACGCCTTCCCCTCCTTCGGCGCCTCAGTTCAGGATGGCCCCGGCCAGATCAAGCGCGACCGCTACGAAATCATGGCCGCAGCCCCGCTGTGGGAGGATATCGGCTGGACCCGCACCTCGATTGGCATCACCGAATTCAACGCCAACATGTGCCAGCTATGGGCCACCGAGGAAGCCAAGGCGGAGATCCTGCCCCGCATCGTGCGCGGCGAGGCGCTGGGTTGCCTCGGCTTTTCCGAGCCGGGCGCAGGATCGGACGTGTTCGGCTGCGCCTTCAGGGCCGAGCGTCTCCCCAACGGCGACTGGCTGATGAACGGCCAGAAGCTATGGACCACCGGCGCGCACAATGCCGACTATATCCTGATGCTCACCCGCACCACGCCCATGAGCACGGGGGGCCTGAAAAAGCATCAGGGCCTGACCATGTTCCTGATGCCACTGAACGAGCCCGGCTTTGCCATGCAGCCGATCAAGGCGCTCAACGGCGAGCGGGTCAACGCCTGCTTCTGGAGCGACGTCCGCATTCCCGACCGCTACCGGCTGGGCGAGGTCGATCAGGGCGTCCATGTGATGATCTCGGCGCTCGGCTTCGAACAGGGCGGTGCGGGCTATTGGGCGGTGCACAAGGCGATGCTGGGGCATGCGCTCGCCTGGGCGCAGCGTTCGGGAGCGATCGCACGGCCTGAGGTGCGCGAGGCACTCGCCAGGGTGGCCGTGCATGAAAAGGCGGCGGACATGCTCTCCCGGCGCGAGATCTGGGCCGATGTCGAAGGCTGCGCGCATCCCGCCTACGGCCCGATGGCCAAGCTGTTCACCACCGAATGGCTGGAGCGCGATGCCGCCTCCATCGTCGAAGTCGCCGCGCCGCTGTCGCTGATCAAGGGCAGCGATCCCGATCTCGACAAGATGGAACTCTACATGCGCCGCGGGCTTGCAAGTACGATCCACGGGGGGACGAGCGAGGTGCACCGCAGCCTGATTGCCGAGAAGCTGCTGGGGATGCCGAAGTCGCGGTAGGGTTGCCGCTCCAGGGCAATCGCATATGAACCAGTTCGTCACCCTGAACTTGTTTCAGGGCCCATCGTGCCGCAAGTTCGGAGCAAGCCGGACATGGGCAAACCGGGAGGTTTCCTTACTTGGGAGAACTCCGGCTGAGCGGCGAAATGGGCCCTGAAACAAGTTCAGGGTGACGGTGATTGAGCATTTGGCTCCAAAAGCGATTGCTTTGGGCACTGCCCCGACACGAATTTACATATCCTATAAGATATGGTATTTGACATTCCATGCAAAGGATCGTTCTCGATACCGATGTCGTTGTGGCGGCCTTGCGGAGTGCGTCGGGTGGCAGCAATGCGGTTCTGATGGCGGTGGCGAGCGGGCGGCTGGTCACGCTGGTCACGCCTGCCCTGTTCCTCGAATATGAGGCGGTGTTGAAACGGCCCGAGCAGAGACTGGTTCACGGGCTTGATATCGAAGCAATCGACCGGTTTCTGGCGAGCCTTGCTGCGGCGAGCGAGGCGGTGGAAATCAGTTTTCAATGGCGTCCGCAATTGCGCGATGCGAATGACGAGATGGTGCTCGAAACCGCACTTAATGGGCAAGCCGACGCCCTCGTGACGCATAATATGAAGGATTTTGCAGTTGCCGCGAAGAAATTCGGACTGCGCATTCTGCGCCCCGGCGACGTGTTGAAGGAATTACGAACATGACCAAGGCCGCCTACCCCTTGAAGCTCCCGATTTCGATGAAGGCCGCAGCGGAACGGCTGGCCAAGGAGGATGGCGTTTCGCTCAACCAGTGGATCGCCGTCGCCATCGCGCAAAAGATCGGCGCGGTGGAGACGGCAGCGGATTTCCTGAAGCGCCGGGCGGGGACAGCGCGGGCGGCGGATATGCTGCCGTTCCTCAAGAATGCCTGCACCGAGCCGCCGCCGGTTGGGGATGAAGTTTGAGGGCTGATGATTGCCGAGAAGCTGCTGGGGATGCCGAAGTCGCGGTAGGGTTGCCGCTTGCACGGTGATTACTATTATGGTATCAACGTTTGGCGAACCGTAGACTGAAGATGCCAGGCGGGAAAGCAAAGAAGCCAGACAATGAGCGCCACCAATACCACCCCTACTGGCACCACTCCCGCCGGCACCAGCGTTCTCGACGATCTGGGCCGTGATCCCGCCTGGATCGTCAAGGCCAAGCTGGCGCTGCGTATCCAGATTACAGTGCAGGAACTTGGCCTCAACCAGCGCAATGCCGCGCGGCTGATGGGCATTTCCCAGCCCAAACTCTCGCAGTTGACGCGCGGCCGGTTTGAAGGGCTCAGTCAGGCCAAGCTGGAGGAATGCCTCGTTGCGCTGGGGCACGATGTGATCACGCATATCGGGCCGAGGCATGAGGGGGTTGGCGCGCGGCGGGTGGAGGAAGTGCGGGAGGCGGCTTGAGGGGGCTCGAAAGGTGGCTGACGCTCGTGAAGCATGGACCGCATTTCTTAATCCAGAGGTGGTGCGCGCAAAGCTCATTTCAGCCGGGCTTTTCCTTGTTGCTCACGAAATGTTGCTGGACTCGATTTTGCGCCATCCACGCTTCTTTTTCAGCGACTCTTTCACAGCGGCGGACGGCTTTGTGCCAGGTCCAGAATATGCTGAGAAAGTGCTCGCACTTGACCCAAGAGGAAAGAATGATCCTCTTCGTGGTTCCATCGCGTGGTGGCGAGCGATGGACGCAATCGATGAAGCTGATGAGATATCTATTCGGCTCGTATCCGATGCGAGGAACTGCCTCGCCCACGAAATGACCGCCATGGTCGGTGGATCAAAGCCGCCCGCCTTCGCCGAACATTTTGGAACGCTCATGGCCTTGGTCAACAAGATCGAGAAGTGGTGGATTATCAATTTCGAAGTAGCGACTGATCCTGATTGGGACGGTGAGGAGATTGATGAAACGGGTGTTGTTCCGGGTCCGGCTTGGATGATGGACATGCTTGCACAGGTGGCGCTTGGTGAAGGAGAACAGGCTTGGGAACTTCACCGGCAATTCGAAGAGCTTTGGGCGACGAATGCGGCAAATCAAGAGCAGACGCCAGCGACATAACTCGCCACATCGCCCCCTCGCGCTCAACGTCACAGCCTGCCTTCCACCCCCAAATGCCGCGCCAGCGCCAAGCTTACCGCCGCCCGATCCCCCTCCCCCAGCGCGCCAATCCGCCGCAGGACCAGTGACTGATCAAGCGTGAACAGCTTCATCCGGATGACCCCGCCCTGGCTCAACCCCGCACTGGCGAGATCGGTGATGGGCACGTCAAAAGGCCAGGCCGAGCGCGCGGCGCGGGTGATCATCGCCAGCAGGCACTGGCCGGTTTCTGCGCCGAACGGCGCGTGATCGGAGAGCACCAGCGCGGGGCGGCGGATGGTGCTGGCGCGGTCGGTGAAGGGGAACGGCACGACGACAATGTCGTAGCGTTCAAAGGTCACCGAAAGCAGCCATATCCTCGGCGCTCAGCCATTCCTCGGCGAGATTGGCCTCCACACCCTTGAGGAACAGCAAGTCGAGCGCCGCCAGCTTGCGCACCCGCGCCGTGCCATCGACCACATCCCACGCGACCGTGTCGCCCGCCTTGAGCCCGAGCGCGGCACGGACATCGGAGGGGACGGTGGCCTGATATTTGGCCGTGAGTTTCGACGTTTCCATTGGTAATACGTATTACCAATCTTTGGAAAAATCAAGCCCCTACCGCTTCCCCTCCAGCAACCCCTTCAGATTGCTGCTCATCACCATTTGCACTTCGTCCGGCGTGAACCGCTCCAGCTCCTCCAGGAAGTCGAGCGGCTTGCCCAGGCCTTCAGCGTGCGGCCAGTCGCTGCCGAACAGGATGTGGCTGACATCGACATCCTGACGCAATTCCATCAGGTCTTCTTCGTAATAGGGTGCGATGTAGACTTTTTCACGGAAGGTCTCGACCGGATCGCGGGCAAAACCCTGCGGCATCTGGCCATAGGCGCGTTTGAACATCTTGATCAGATGCGGCACCCAGATCGAGCCGTTTTCCGCCGACAGCCAGCGGATGCCCGGATGCCGGTCCATCACCCCGTGCGCGATCAGCGCGGCGATCATGTCGGCAATCGCCCGGCCCTGAAGATCGATGCAGGCTTTCAGCGGGTCCGACCGGTCAAACGCCAGCGCCTCGGTGCCGGCCTTGCCCCAGGCGCGGTAAATGCCATCATAGCCGCTGTCCGAAACATGCAGCATGACGAAAATGCCGCTCTCGTTGACCTTTGCCCAGAACCGGTCGAACTCGGCAGCACCTGGCGAGCGCGAGCCGAAATAGCCCGGCACCGCCGCCGGACGGATCGCCAGCAGGCGGCAGCCGCGTGTCAGCAGCCAGTCAAGCTCCTGGCACGCCAGATCGACATCGGCGAGGCTGACATAGCCCACCGGGAACAGCCGCTCCTGATAGTGGAAGGTCCATTCGTCGTGGACCCAGGCGTTAAGCGAATGGATCACCGCCGCCATGGCCTGCAAGTCATAGCCCATCCGCTCCTCGATGGTCGAGGCAAGCGTCGGGATGATCAGCTGGGCATGGATGTTCTGCTTGTCGAGCAGCGCCAGCCGCGCGGCGGGATCGCTGAATTCGGGCTGATAGCGCAGCGCATCGCCGGTCATCTCGCGCAAGGACAGCCCTTCGTGATTGTTGGCGCGGTACCATTTTTCATGGCTGCCCGGCGCCGCAACAACTGCGAAAGTGGGGTTGGGAATATAGTCGCTGATATGCCCGCCGATCGCCAGCTTGGTCCGCCCCTCGATCTGAACGTACTGGAAATCTTTGTGATACTGGCGCGGCAGATGGCGGCGAAAGGTGTCTTCGGTTTCATATATATGCCCGTCCGCATCATAGATCGGATAAGGCAGCGTCCGCGTCTCCTGCGCGACTTCCATGACTTCAACAGTGGGCATCATACTCTCCAGATTTTGTCGGCATCGAACCAGGGTCCATCAGGAACCAGCCGCCATCCGGCGTGATCGCAGGATGGCCTGAAGCATCGGATCGCCGATCGCCTCACTGACAACTTCGTCATGCGGCGCACGCTTGCCAAGCCGCGTGCCAATGCAGCCGGTCAGAACGCCGGCCAATTCGGCCTCGCGCGCGCGCATCACTTCGCTGATTCCGCCGATCCCGATCACCAGCGCCGGGCTTCCCTGCGGCCCCGGCAAGGGGGCAGCGATCATCCCGCCGCCGCGCGTCACCATATCGCAGGAGAAGGCATATCCAGCGCCGCGCGCATGTTCGACATGCTGCATGACCTCGGCGAGTTTGATGTGCGGCTTGCCTTCCTCGGCATCGGCATTGACCCGCATCACGATCCGCCGGATTTCATGGTCGGTCAGCGTGCTCAGCATGGCAAAGCCGGTGCCCGAAGCGGCGAGCGGACGGGTCGTCCCCAGCGTCACATGCAGCCGCGCGGCGCTGGTCGCCTGGATGACATGGATGTATTGCATGTAGAGGCCGTTGCGCATCGCCAGGATGATCGTGTCGCCGGTCAGCTCGCTGAGTTCTTTCATCAGCGAGATGACCGAGCCTTCTGAAATAAAGTCGGAATTGACCCAGCTGCCGAGTAGCGCAACCCGGTGTGAAGTCACATAAGTGCGCTTGTAGCGGTCATAATCGAGGTAACCGAGCGAGACGAGGCTGCGCAACAACGCCGAGGTTGAACTTTGCGGATAGCCGAGCGTGTCGGCCACTTCCATCACCGTTGCAGGCTGCTGGACATCGTCGAAATATTCGAGGATCTCGAGCACCCGGCCCGCAGATTTCACCGTCTTCTGCTCAAGCGGCAGCGGCTCACGAATGCGGGGGCGCTGCGGGGTTGATCGATTCTGCATCTGGCGACTCCATGATCGCGGTAACGCGCCCGGCTTAGCACATATGCGGAAACCTCTAATCACATATGGGATGGATGGCGCGCAAATTCAGCAGGAGTGAGCGCGCCATCCGCTGCCTTAACTTCCATGTGATGCTTCAAGCGGGCGCGTTGCGCTGGCCGCCACGATGGCACATAATTCCGCAATGCAGGTACGTTTTCCAAAATGGGATTTTTCCGGACTCCCCGCGCACTGGGCCCCGCACCATGAATTCGCGCAGATCCACAATGCCGCCTCGACCGTGCCGGCCTATGTCGAGCCCTATCTGCTAAAGGTCATGCGCATGGCCAAGGACAAGATCGACCCCGCAAACACCGCACTGCACGAGAAGCTCGACATCTTCATCAAGCAGGAAATGCAGCATTGCAAACTCCACCTCGCCCTGAACAAGGCAATCCGGGCCGATGGCTATGAGGGGATGCTGGCGCTCGAGAAGGACTATGAGGCCGATTACGATCGCTACCTGAAGACCAAATCGCTGCGCTTCAATCTCGCCTACTCCGAAGGCTTCGAGGCGATGAGCGCGATTGCGGTCACCAATTTCTTCGAAGAGTTCGATGATTTCATGGAAGGCGCGGACCCGCGCGCGGTCGCCATCTGGAAGTGGCATCTGGCCGAGGAATACGAGCACCGCGAAGTCGCGTTCGATGTCTATCACACACTTTATGGCAACGGCCTGTTTGCCTATCTGTATCGGCTCTACGGCTTCTATTGCGCGATCACCCACATCCGTGCGCACGGCAAACGCGTCTCCCGGTATCTGCTCGCCAAAGACCGCGAGGGGATGAGCGAGAGCGAAGCGGCGGCTTCGCGCGCACGCGCCCAGGAGGTCAACACCCGCACCGCAAAGCGCGCGAAGGAACACCTGAAGGCGATCATTTCGTGGCGATATAATCCCGCGACCCGACCCACCCCGCGCGGGCTTCAGGCCTATCTCGACCAGCTCACCGCCGACCTGGCCCGCGCTGCATGAGCGACACGCCGTTGAAAGTGGCCCGCGAAGGCGCGGTTGCCATATTGACACTCAATGCACCCGAACGCCGCAACGGCATCGTCCCCGCGCTGATCGAGGCGATGCTGGCGGCGGTGGCCCAGATCAATGCCGATCCGGCGATCACTTGCGCGATCCTGACCGGCGCCGATCCCGCCTTTTGCGCCGGCGGCAACCTCAAGGGGATGTATGCCCGCGAGGGTGTCTATGGCGCCGGCGCAGAGGAGCGCAAACGCTTCTACATGGAGGGCATCCAGCGGCTGACGCTGGCAATGACCAGTATCGAGGTGCCGGTCATCGCCGCCGTTAACGGTCCGGCCATCGGCGCAGGGCTCGATTTCGTCATGATGTGCCCGATCCGCATCGCCTCCGAGCGCGCCAGCTTTGCCGAGAGCTTCATCAAGCTGGGAATGGTCTCCGGAGATGGCGGGGCCTGGCTGCTGCCGCGCGGCATCGGCGATGCGGCGGCGGCGGAAATGACCCTGACCGGCGACACGATTGATGCCGAGGCAGCCCGCGCACTGGGCATTATCTCGCGCATCGTCCCGCATGAACAGCTGATGCAGGCCGCGCGAGATATCGCGCAGCGGATCGTCCGCCATGCACCGCAAGCGATCCGCCAGAACCTCAAGCTGCTGCGCGAATCACGCCGCCTCGATCTGGCCCAGGCGCTCGATCTAGCATCGACCATGCAGGCGCAAATCCAGCTGACCGCCGATCACTATGAAGCCGTCGCTGCGGCGGTGGAAAAGCGCGTGCCGGTGTTCACCGGGAAATGACCATCGCGTCGCTCGCTCTCGAATTGCCCGAACTGACTCCGGCCGCAGAGGCGTTGCGGACCGAGATACGCGCCTGGATTGCCGAAGAACGCGCTGCGGGGCGTCTCGTGCCGCCGAAGCAGGTCTATATGGACTGGTGCGAGGACACCTCCCGGCGCATCGCCGCCAAGGGCTGGATCGGCATGACCTGGCCAGAGGAATATGGCGGCGGCGGGCGGACCGCGCTGGAACGCTATGTGATGAACGAGGAACTGCTCGCCGCCGGAGTGCCGGTGCGGGCGCACTGGTCTGCAGACCGCCAGCAAGGCCCGATCATCCTCAAATTCGGCAGCGAGGAACAGAAGCGCAAATATATTCCCGGCATCATCGCCGCCGAGACCTATTTCTGCATCGGACTGTCCGAGCCCGAGGCGGGTTCCGACCTCGCCGCGCTCAAGACCCGCGCCGAGAAAGTCCCGGGCGGCTGGCGGCTCAATGGCCGCAAGGTCTGGACCTCGAATGCCCACCGCGCGCATTTCATGGTGGCGCTGGTGCGCACCGCGCCGCCGGGGGATGCCCGCCATGCCGGGATGAGCCAGCTGATCATCGACCTGAAGAGCCCCGGCATTACCGTCTCGCCGATCCTGGCGATGACCGGCGAGCACGACTTCAACGAAGTGTTGCTCGAAGACGTTTTCGTGCCCGACGACTGCCTGATCGGCGAGCTCGGCAACGGCTGGTTCCAGGGCTCGACCGAGCTCGCCTATGAGCGTTCCGGCCCAGAGCGCTGGCTGACCAGCTTCTGCCTGATCAGCGAGCTGGTCGGCGTGCTGGGCGAAAATGCGCGGGAATCGACACTCGAAGCGCTGGGCGGGTTGATTGCGCAGCTGCTCACCCTGCGCCAGCTCTCGCTCTCGGTGGCGAGCATGATCGAGCGCGGGCTCTCACCCAATGCCGAGGCAGCCGTGGTCAAGGATCTGGGCACCAAGTTCGAGCAGGAGTCGGTACGGGTGGTGCGCGATATTGTCAGCGCGGAGAAGCTGGCCGACCCGGCCTTGCTGGCCCTGCTCGCCAATGCCCAGCTCTCGGCCCCGTCTTTCACGATCCGGGGCGGGGCCAATGAAATCCTGCGCGGCGTGATTGCCAAAGCGATAGGCCTGCGGTGATGAGCATCTTTGTCGAAACCGTCGAGCGCATCCTTGCCGGTCACGTGACGCCCGCGCTGATCGAAGCCGCAGAGCGCGGCGAAGCCCCCGCTGCGCTGATGGCGGCGCTGGACGAGAACGGCCTGTTCGATCTGCTGGTCCCCGAGGACCAGGGCGGGATTGGTGCGAGCATGGCCGACGCCGTGGCTTGTCTGCGCAGCGTCGGTGCCGCTGCTGCCCCTGGCCCGATCCTCGAGACGATGATCGCGCGGACCGGCCTCGAGGGCGAGTTTGCCCTGCAAGCCTCGGCCTTGCTCAACGCCGCCCGGATCAGCGGCGCGATCCACTGGGTATTCCTCCGCACCGCCACCTATGCCACCGAGCGCGTCCAGTTCGGCAAGCCGCTCGGCAAACAGCAGGCGGTGCAGCAGATGATTGCACTGCTGGCGGATAACTCGCTCGCCGCCATCGCGATCACCGATGCCGCCGCCGCCAACCCCTCCCCGCGCCTGATCGCCGCCGCCCGCGCGCGACTTGGCGAAGCATCGGATTGCGCCATCGAAGTCGGTCATCAAGTCCACGGCGCGATCGGCTTCACCCGCGAATATGCGCTCAACTACCGGACGCGGAACCTGATCGCCTGGCGCGATCAATATGGCTCGGTGCTGGAGTGGAAGGCCAGCCTGGCGCGGGCATTCATCGGCACCAGCCGCGATCTCTTCTGGCCGGCCATAACCGGAGACCAGCCATGAGCATTGACCAGTCCGCGCTAGACCGCTTTGTCTTTTCCATCCGCTCGCCGGTGCTTGCCGTGACCACGCATTACGAGGGGGGCGACAATGGCCTGATCATCCTCTCGGGCCGCGCGAGCAGCGTGATTCCCGATGCGATGCGCATGTCGGTGATGATCAGCAAGCCCAACCTCAGCCACGATCTGATCGCGAGATCGGGGGTGTTCGCCGTCCATCTGCTGGCCTGCGATCCCGCCGATGCCCTGGCCTGCAGCGCGGAAATCATCAGGACACTGGGCGGCCATTCGGGGCATGACGGCGACAAGATGGCGGCTCTGGCGATCAAGCGCGGTGTCACCGGCGCGCCGATCCTGTGCGATGCATTGAGCGTGGTCGAATGCCGCGTCGTCAAGTCACTCGACTGCGACGAGACGACGTTTTTCCTTGGCGATGTTGTCAGCGCGGAAAAACTGGCAAAGGGCGCGCCGCTTGATGTCGCGCGGGCCTGGGCTGAACTTGGCGAAGAGTGGACCGCCAGCTACGAGCGCCGCCACAACGATGGCCTGATTGCGCAAGCGCGGCTGGCACGCGGTCTGGTTAGCGGATGAACTGCTTCACGTAATCCTCGCCAAAACCGTTGTCGCGATACCATTCAGCGCAATAGCCGAGCAAAGTCAGGCAATTATCGACGGCAACCGGCTTGTCGTTCTCGTCGAGAATGGTGAGCCCACCGTGCATCACATAGAGCGCAGTCATCGATTCCTTGACGGTCAAGGTATGATGCTCGCCCGGCGGCTCCCAGATGAAGTTGCCTTTCTCGGCGACCCAGTCATGCTCGGGATAGAACCAGCTGCCCTCGATGGTATAGCTGAACACCGGCCCATCATGGACATGCCGCCCGATCACGCCGGGATTGGGATAGTGCAGGATGTTGACGGTGATCCCGGCGGAGACGTCGAACATCAGCGGGCAATAATAATGCCCGGCCGGTCGCCGGACCCACTGGCTGAGATCTTCCGGCACTTTCACCACCAGATCCTTGGGCAGGAAATTCGCCGCCATGCCTTCCGGGCGAAAGTCCTTCACGGGTGCAGTCGACATCGCTGTGCTCCTTCGTTGCGGGGTTCTATCACTGCCCGGGCCGATGCTGGCAAGCATGGCAAAATCCATCATGCATGTGTTCGACATCGCAGTCTGCATAAGTAGGGTGGCGGCATGAGGATCGAAGGCAAAATCGCGCTGGTCATCGGCGGCACCGGCGGCATCGGCAGCGCGATCTGCGAAACGCTGCTGGCGGCCGGCGCCCGGGTCATGGCGACGGCGATCGATGCGGCTGAGCAGGCAGAGGCAAGCGGGCGGCTGCCCGGAACAGCTATCCACCTGCTCGACATTGGCGACGATGCCGACGTGCAGCGGCTGGCCGTGCAGATCGGCGCAATCGACATTCTGGTCAATTGCGCCGGGATCACCAGCCGGGGCGAGGCCGCGTTCGGCGAGGCGGAATTCGGCCGCGTCATCGACATCAACCTGCACGGCTCGATGCGCACGGCGCGCGCTTTCCAGCCCGCGCTGGCGGCGCGCAAGGGCTGCATCGTCAACATCGCCTCGGTGATGAGCTTCCGCGGCAGCGGCACCGCGCCGGGCTATGCCGCGTCCAAGGGCGCGGTCATGCAGCTGACCAAGAGCCTCGCGATTGCATGGGCCAGTGACGGCATCAGGGTCAACGCAGTCGCGCCGGGCTTCATCGTCACGCCCATGACCGACAGGCACATTGATCCGGCCTACCGCGCCCGCGTGAACGAGCGCACGCCGATGGGGCGCTGGGGCGAGCCAAAGCATATTGCCGACGCCGTGCTGTTCCTGGCCTCCGCGCGGGCGAGCTTCATCACCGGCGTGATCCTGCCGGTCGATGGCGGGTATCTGGCCGGATGAGCGCGGTGCAGTTCTGGCGGATGCGGCGCAGGACCGAGCAGATGTCGGTCGATGATTTCGTGCAAGACGAAGCCGAATTGCCAGACACACTGGCGAACGGCGAGGTGCGCGTGCAGAGCCGCTTCATCGCGCTCGATCCCTATCTTGCCCGGCAGATGCGCGAGTGGCGCGGGGTCTCGTCCGAGTGGGCGCAGGGCATCATCCATGGCCGCATCGTCGGCGAAGTGACCGAGAGCCGCTGCGATGGCCTGGTCGCCGGCGACGCGGTGCTGGCGACTGCGCGCTGGCAGGCTGAAGACATCCATCCGGCATCCAGCCTCGAGAAAATTCGTCCGGAAATCGATCCGCCATCGTTGCGGCTGGGGGTGTTCGGGGCATCGGGGCTGACCGCCTGGGTTGGCCTCGCGCTTGCACAGACCAAAGCAGGTGAGACCCTGCTGGTCTCGGCAGCGACCGGCCCGGTCGGCAGCGTCGCAGGCCAGATCGCCCGGGCGCGCGGCCTGCGCGCGATCGGCATCGCTGGCGGCGCGGACAAATGCGCGCTGGCAGTGGAGCGATACGGCTATTCAGCCTGCCTCGATCACCGCGAACCCGATCTGGCCGGACGGCTCGCCGCAGCTGCTCCGGGTGGCCTCAACATCGTGTTCGAAAACACCGGCGGCGCGCCACTTGATGCGGCTTTCGCCAATATGGCCGACCACGGCCGCATCATGTTGTGCGGCCTCGCAGCACACTACAACAGCGCCCTGCCCTATGCCTTTCCGCACTTTGGCGAGCTGCTCTATCGCCACATCACGCTGAAAGGCTTTGCCACCGCGCATCACCCCGACCTGATGGCACAGGGGCTCGAGGAGCTGCTGGCGATGAAGGCGGCAGGCAGTCTGGACTATGCCGAGACGATTACCGACGGGATTGAGAATGCTCCAGCCGCCTACCTCGACATGCTGGCAGGCAAGGGAATTGGGAAGAGGCTGATCCGATGCTGAAACTGAGCATGAAGCCTACCGGCTGGTTCCAGATCGGCTGGAGCGGCGAAATCCGCCCCGGCCAGGCCGCGCCGATGAGATATCTCGGCAAGGACCTGGTCGCCTTCCGCAGCGAAAGCGGTGCGCTGTCAGTGCTCGATGCGCATTGCAAGCACCTTGGCGCGCATCTCGGGCATGGCGGCAAGGTCCGCAAGGACTGCGTCGTCTGCCCCTATCATGGCTGGTCCTGGGACAGTGAAGGCGGCAATGCCGACGTGCCCTATCAGGATGCACCGACCAATTCGAAGCTCGGCAAACATACCATCGTCGAGGCTTACGGGATCATCTACCTGTGGCACGATCCCGCCGGCGGGCCTCCGCGCGACGATATGGCCCTCGTCGATGTGTTCAAAGACTTTGAGCACGTCACCGGAACCCCGGAGGATTACTACCCCTGCTATCCCGATGCCGTGGTCAACAAGCCCAATGAGCCAATCCACCCGCAATTGATTCAGGAGAATGCGGCGGATTCCATGCACTTCCGCTATGCGCACGGCGCGCCGGAAGACCCCGAACTGCTGTGGTTCACCACGGAAAACGGTCGCTGGTCTTCGGGCATGGGCTTCAAATCTCCGAAGACCAGGGAGGTTGCCCTCACGCTCTATACCCAGAACCCCAGCCCCGGCCTGTCAGTCGCGGTGTTCGACGGCAAAAGCGCGCACTATCGGCTGGTGCTGGCCTGCACGCCGATCGACGATGCCACCTCGCATCTGCGGGTAAGCTATTTCCTGAAGCGTGATCCACGCTCGCCGGAGATCATGCCCAAGGCGCTACGCGATTTCGCCGCCCATACCGAGGAACTGTTCGAGGAAGACGCCCGCATCTGGCGGCACCAGCGCTTCATGCAGAACCCGGTCTACGCGAGCCAGGACATCAAGGGATATACCGCACTGCGCAAGTGGAGCGAGCGTTTCTACGAGGCCGAAGCAGGGCAGACGCCTTTTGCTGGAATAGTGGACTAAGCATCGCGCGAAAAAGTGGGTACCGGTTTTTTGCAATAAGCGATGCGGCAACAAGGAATTTTCTGATGGATTTCGGGATTAACGGCAAAGTCGCTTTTGTTTCGGGCGGCAGCAAGGGCATGGTCCGCGAGGCGGCGCTGATGCTGGCGGCAGAAGGCGCGAAGGTATGTATCGTCGCGCGCACCCAGGGCCCGATCGACGAGACGGTTGCCGCGATCGAGGCACAAGGCGGCCAGGCAATGGGCTATTCCGCTGACCTCACCACGCGCGAGGGCGTACGTGATGCGGTAGCGGCCTGCCGGGCGAAGTTCGGCGATCCCGATATCGCGATCAGCAGTGTGATGGAAAACATCGCCGGCGATTTTGACGATGTGAAAGACGAGGACTTCGAACGCTTCTTCAAGGTCTATGCAATGACCGTGGTCTATCTCGCGCGCGAAGTGATCCCGGCGATGAAAGAGAAAGGCTGGGGTCGGTTTGTCGCGGTGGGTTCGGGCACCGCGAAAGAGCCGGTCGGCAATATCCACCACATGCTCGCCAACACCACCCGGCCCGCAGCCGTCGGCTTCATCAAGACCCTGTCGGACGAAGTGGCGCAGTTCGGCATCACCTGCAACACCGTCGCCCCCGGCTGGATCGGCACCGACAACATGTACAATTATCTCGAGAAGAAGATGGGCATCTCGCACAATGAAGTGCCGGATTTCCTGTTCAAGGATATTCCCGCCAAGCGGGTGGGCAGGCCCGAGGAAATCGCCTCGACCATTGCCTACCTCTGCTCGCATCTGGCGGGCTACATCTCGGGCAACTGGATCGTCGTCGATGGCGGCAAACACGCTTCGGCGTTTTGAGGAGAGACGACATGGACGCCCAGTTTCGCCGTCTGAGCGACGAAATCGAAATAGGCCGGCTGCTCGCTGCCTATAGCCATGCAGTGATGCGGCTCGATGCGGCGGGGTCTGCGGCGGTCTACACCGAGGACGGCGTGCTCTCGGCCTTCAATGGCCCCGATATTGTCGGCAGGACAGCGATTGAAGCGGCATTCGTTGCGACCTTCACCCCGGTCCGCTTCCTCGTCCAGAACTGCGGTGCCAGCGTCATCGAGGTCGATGGCGACCGGGCGCGGGTAAGCAGCTCGGTGTCCGAGATGCTGCAAATGAAGGGCAAGGATCAGCTCTCCTGCTGCTTCGGCAATTATGACGACCAACTGGTGCGAACCGCCGATGGCTGGCGCTTCGCCCGGCGGCGGTTCAATCCGTTCTTCCGCGGCAATCTGCAATCCGACGGCAAGCAATACGCCAATCCCGCCGCGCCGCACACTTACGCCCCCTGGCCGCCATCCCTTTAAGGAGACACTCTATGGACCTGAACCTGACAGGCAAACGCGCACTCGTTACCGGCAGCTCCTCCGGGATCGGCGCCGGGATCGCCGAGATGCTGGCGAGCGAAGGCGCACTCGTCGTCGTCCATGGCCGCAACCAGGCACGCACCGAAGCAACCGCCGCGCGGATCATCGCAGGCGGCGGCAAGGCCGTCGCGGTCTGCGGTGATCTCGCCGACGAAGCGCAAATCGAGGCACTGGCCAAGGGCGCGCTGGCGGCGTTTGGCGGGATCGACATTCTGGTCAACAATGCCGGCGGCAGCGCCGAGACCAAGGACAAGAGCTGGTTCGGCGGCACGGCGGCGACCATGCTGGAAAGCTATCAGGCCAATGTCGTGGCGAGTTTCTGCCTGATCAAGCTGTTGTCCCCAGCGATGAAAGAGCGCGGCTGGGGCCGGATCATCAACATCGCCACCGCCGCCGCGATCACGCCCACCTCTGGCCAGCCCGATTACGGCCCGGCCAAGGCGGCGCTGATCAACATGTCGCTGGGCTTCTCCAAAGCCATGTCGCAAACCGGCGTGACCAGCAATTGCATCTCCCCCGGCATGGTCCGCACCGAAGGCGTCCGCGATTTCCTCGCCAACTTCGCCGAAAAGCGCGGCTGGGGCGACGATATCGCGCAGGCCGAGGCCTACGTGGCGAAAGGGACGGGGCAGACGGTGAAGGCCATCGGCGAGGTGGCGGACTTGGCCTATGCGGTGACGATGCTGGCGAGTCCCAGGGCAGATTACATCAATGGGGCGAATTTCCATGTGGACGGGGGGATTAGTCCGGCGATTGGGTGATAGGAGGGGATGTCTAGCAGCCAAGCCTTGACCTTCTTTTGTTCTTACGGCATCCCGCCCAAATGGCCAAAAAGAAAATCCTAGAGCCCGAAAGTGACTCGGCGGCCGGTAACGAAGTTGCGATGGCTCCAAGCGAGGCTGCTGACTCTCCTGAGTTTGTAGCACGCTATGTTCCATCGGATATCATCGCGAAGTATGAGGTCTACAGCTATCGCAACGCAGCGCTAATTTTGAGTGAGGCGCATCCGGTGGAATTCGCAGAACTGATAGCTGCTCTTCGATCATTCACGCTCGACACTTTGATCATCGCAAAGGCTGGCGGCAATGAGTCGGATATTCCGAAAATCATTTCCAAAGCGTTGCGGCCCCTCGGCTGGCATGAGACGACCATTCAGGCTGACTTGCTTGTTAAACTGCTTTGGCGGCAATCGGAGGTAAATGGAAAAGGCAAGGCGGTTTCCCAAGCAAAATCACGCGAAATGGTGAAGGCCAGATTTCTCGACGGACACAAAGTGGACTACGTCAAAAACCGCGTCGCGTTCGATCTCGAATGGAACTCAAAAGATCAGACGTTTGATCGCGATCTTTACGCGTTCAGCGCATTTAGCCAATGCGGCGTCATTGACGCAGGCGTATTGCTGACGCGAAGCGAAGCTCTCAACACTGTTTTCAAATCGATGGGGTTGATGAACAAATATGGCGCATCGACGACCTGGATGGGTAAGCTACTCTATCGCTTGAACGCCGGACGAAATGGTAGTTGCCCGGTTCTCGCCATTGGCATCAAGCCCGAATGTGTTTCAGACTGGAGCCCGCAGACATGACAACCGAAGCTGCATTCGATTTTGCTCAAGCGATGAAGGGCCAACGCTTCGGAACGATTTTGGCCGACCCTCCTTGGCGATTTCAGAATCGTACTGGTAAAATGGCGCCGGAGCATCGTCGCTTGGCGCGCTACGGCACGATGGACCTAAAGGAAATCATGGATCTGCCAGTGGCTGACTTGGCGGCGGATCCGGCCCATCTTTATCTTTGGGTGCCCAATGCTCTGTTGCCAGAAGGGTTAGCAGTCATGAAGGCGTGGGGTTTTGACTACAAATCAAACATTGTTTGGCACAAAATCCGCAAAGACGGAGGGTCCGATGGGCGCGGTGTTGGCTTCTATTTCCGCAACGTGACAGAGCTTTGCCTGTTTGGCATTCGAGGTAAGAATGCGCGAACCGGCCCAGCAGGCCGACGTCAGGTCAATCTGCTTGGAACGCGCAAGCGGGAGCACAGTCGTAAGCCAGACGAAATGTACGACATCATAGAGTCATGTAGCGTCGGTCCCAGGCTCGAAATCTTTGCTCGCGGGCCTCGCAAAGGCTGGACTGTCTGGGGCAATCAAGCCGAGGGCTATGAAATTGGGTGGGACACTTACGCCCATAATTCTCAAACAGGTGAGAGCGATGTTTGGCTGGAAGCAGCGGCATAGCCCGCCGCCATCAGGCAGCAATCGCGCGGAAAGCCTCATGGTGGGCGACGAGGCGGAAGCTGTGCGGGCCGGTGACGCGCGCCGGGTCGGCAAAGAGGTGCGCGTTGAGTTCGAGCAATTCGACGATCATGCCCGGCAACTTGTCTTCAAGCTCTTCGATCGTGTCGGCGCCGGTGGCCAGCCCCGGCACGTCGCTGTCAAACACATACCAGCTCTTGGCCCTAGGATCATAGTCCGCCCGCACAATCCATTCAGCCATCTTCGCCTCCGGTTTCACAGCGCAAGCTAACCTGCGGCGGAGAAATTGTCGAGCAGACCCTCACAAAACCCCCACCACATCGGTCTTGGCAAAATCATCCCCGACGAACAGCAGCGGGCAGCCGCGATCCTGGGCCAGCGCATAGGCGAAGCAGTCGCAGATGTTGAGTGCTGCGGGGTGGATGCCTTTGCCCCATTGGTCATAGGCGGCGGTCACTTGATCGATGGTCGCCTCCGTCACCGGCACGATTTCAAGATCAATGGTTTGCAACGCGATTTCAACGTCCTCCATCCGGTTGCGCCTTGCCGCTACGATCATCAATTCGATCTTGGTAACAGCGGATATCAAAAACCGGTCGGCTTCGCTGATGGCTTTCAAACAGGCCGCAGCGCTCGGTTCATCCAGCGCAATCGCCATGATTGCCGACGTGTCGATCACGATCACGCGGGCAGGCCGAACTCATCATAGAGGAAGTCGGCGCTGCGGGCGGCACAAGGGCCGGGCGTCGCCTTATGTGCAGACTTCATCAGCTTTTCGAGCGCGCGCCGCCGTTTCTCACGAACCGCCTCGGTAGGTCCGGCGACTTCGCGCGTTTCCACCGCGACCAGACGAACCGCAGGATGGCCATGGCGAGTTAACATCACATCTTCCCCGGCTTGGGCACGGCGGACAAGATCGGTCAGTCTCGCTTTGGCTTCGGTGACGGACACTTTCATGATCGGCTCCTTGGCAAAATTTTAGACCATTTAGCGGTCCATTACAAGGATCGCGACCAGCCCACCCCTCACTCCCCGGTAAAGCTCGGCTTGCGCTTCTCCAGAAACGCATCGACCGCTTCCTGATGATCCTTGCTGATGTTGCTCAGCCCTTCGTAGGCCATGCCGACATCCATCATCGCTTGCGCCAGTTGCCGCAGCGGCAGGTTGATCGTCATCTTGGTGCCCGAAATGCTTTGCGCCGCGCCGCTGGCGAGTTTTGCCGCCCATTTCTCGGCCAAGGCATCGCGCCCTGCGATATCGGGCGCGGAGGCCGCTATAAGCCCCATTTCGGCGGCTTCCTTGCCCATGATCGGCTCGCCCAGCATCAGGAAGCGCTTGGCGCGGGCATAGCCGAGCATCTGCGGCCAGATCAGCGCCCCGCCGTCGCCCGCGACAAGGCCAACGTTGACGTGGGGATCGAGGATCGTGGTGTCATCGGTGGCGACAACGAAATCGCACAGCAAGGGCAGCGTCGCGCCGAGGCCTGCGGCCGTGCCGTGGATCTTGGCGATGGTCGGCTTGGGGCATTCGAGCACGGTGTAAACCAGCCGCCGGCTGCCCGCCATGCCGCGATAATACTGGCCGGGATCATCGACCTTGCGCTTCATCTGCTTGAAATCGCCGCCGCCGCAGAACACGTCGCCATCGCCCGAGAGCACCACCACCCGCACCCGGTCATCCATCGTCGCATCGAGGAATGCGTCCGAAATCTGCCGATTGACGAAATCGTCGATGATGTTGCGCTTTTCCGGGCGGCAGAGGTTGACGCGAAGGATACCGGTCTCCTCCAGCTCCACGCGTATCAGCTCATAGCGGGTGTAGTCGGTGGTCATTGGCCTGGTCCCTGGGTCAGATCGGCATAGCGTTTAAGGTGAAAATCGCGGTCGCCAAACAGTCGGTCAAGCATGGTCAGCTGGATGTAGTGATGGCCAATATCGAGCTCTTCGGACACGCCCATGCCGCCGTGCAGCTGCACCGCCTGATAACCGACGAAACGTGCAGCACGGCCGATCTGGGCCTTGGCAGAGGATATCCGCGTCGGATCGGGCACGCCATCGAGCGACATCGCCGCCGCCAGCGCCATCGACCGCGCGGTCTCGGCATGGATGAACATATCGGCCATCCGGTGCTGGAGCACCTGGAACTTGGCAAGGGGCGCGCCGTATTGCTGGCGGCTCTTGATGTATGTGGCGGTCGCGGGGATGAGATGCGCCATCGAGCCGAGCGCCTGCGCGCAGGCCATAACCGTGGCGCGGTCGAGCGCCGCCTGAATGGCTGCCACCGCCCCGCCCGGCTCGCCGATGATGCAATCAGTGCCGACCCGCACCCCGTCGAGCTTCACTTCGCCCGCGCCGTGCTGGTCGATCATGCGGAAGGTCCGGACCGCGACCCGGTCGGCATCGACGAGGTAGAGATTCCCTGCCGCCTCGACGAGAAACTTGTCTGCCCGGTCGCCGCCGATCACCACGGCCATGCGGCCAGACAGGACGTGTTCACGACCTCTGCGGGCAACCGAGATCGCGCCAAATTGCGGCGAATGCAGCGGGGCATTGCCGCAGGCCACGAGGGCTAGGTTGAGCCTGCCAGCGACCATCGCCTCGATCAGATCGGGGCGCGAGGCGATCAGCCCGCCGCACAGGATCACGCTGGTGAGATAGGGCAGCGCCACCAGATGCCTCCCCAGCCCTTCCATCACGACAAAGGTATCGAGCGCACTTTCGGCAAATCCGCCTGCGCTCTGGGGGAAAGCCGCGCCGATCCAGCCCAGCTCCGCCATCTCGCGCCACAAAGCATCGCTGGCGGCCCGGTCTTCGAGCAATGCCTTGCGCCTGGGCAAATCATGGCACGCAGTGAGGAACCGCTCGATGCTTGCCGCGAGCATGGTCTGGTTCTCGGAATAGCCAAAATCCACGGGCTAGACCCCTACGATCTGGCGGGCGATGATGTTGCGCTGGATTTCAGCGCTGCCGCCGTAGATCGTCAGCTTGCGCCGGTCGAAGAACTGCTGCGCCATGTGGGCCTGCTCGGCAGGCACCAGGGCGCGGTCGTCAGGCAGCGTCCATGGATGGACCAGCGACTCCAGCCCGCCGACCTGCATCATCAGCTCGGTCAGCGCCTGCTGGATCTCGCTGCCGCGCACTTTCAGCACCGAGACCACCGGCCCCGGCTCGCGCCCCGACAGCTCGTCAGCGAGCACGCGGTAGGCAGTGTAGCGCAGCGCCTCCAGATCGCTCTCGACTTCGGCGACCTTGATCCGCAGCAATGGATCAGGGGGCAGCAAGCTTACGCGCTGCTTTAGCTGGCTTAACATCGCCAGATTGGGGCCGATCCATGCGCCGACCAGCCGCTCGTGCCCGAGCAAAAACTTGGTGATCGCCCAGGCCCCGCCTTCGGCCCCCACGAGATTGCTGACCGGCACGCGGACCTCGTCGATCTGCACCTCGTTGACCGCGTGCATCCCGCCCAGCGTGATGATCGGCGAGACCGTAACGCCCGGCTGCTCCATGTCGATCAGCAGAAACGAGATTCCGGCCTGCTTCGGGCCCTCGTTCGATGTCCGCACCAGGCAGAATATCTTGTTGGCGTGGTGCGCCCAGCTGGTCCACAACTTGGTGCCGGTAACCACGTAATCATCGCCATCTCGCACGGCGCGCATTTGCAGCGCGGCGAGATCCGACCCGGCCTGGGCTTCCGAAAACCCCTGGCACCACCAATCGTCGCTGGTCAGGATGCGCGGCAAATGGGTGCGCTTCTGCTCGTCGCTGCCGAATTCGATCAGCACCGGGCCGAGCAGGTCGATCGCGGGAATATTGGCGCGCGGGGCGAAGGCAAGGCTGGCCTCCTCGTCATAGAGGAACCGCTCGAGCGGCCCCCAGCCGGTGCCGCCGTATTCCTGCGTCCAGCTGGTGCCGAGCCAGCCGCGCTGGTTGAGGATGCGGTGCCAGTGCTGGTGTTCTTCCTTGGGCACTTTCTGGCCATGGCGCACCTTGTCCGAAACATCGCGCGGCAGCTTTGTCGCGAAGAAGGTGCGCAAGTCATCGCGCAACCGTTCGGCTTCCGGGCTGATCGTCAGGTCCATGTCCCGATCCCTACCCGCTGATCACCTGCGCGCAAGCCATGGTCATCCGACCTAACATATACATGCTGACCCCCTCTGTGGACTTGGAACCGGCAGCAAAGCCAGCCAAGAACCGCTCGTGACCAAGACCGACAGCCTCGATGCCCTGTTTGCGCCGCGCTCGGTGGCGATCATCGGCGCGTCGAGCGACCAGCGGCGGTTTGGCGGACGGCCGATCCAGTATCTGCTGGACGCGGGCTTTTCTGGCGGCATTCATCCGGTCAATCCGGGGCGCGAAGAGATTCAGGGACTAAAGGCATACCCGTCGATTGCCGATATCGAGGGCCCGGTCGATTGCGCAATCCTGGCGATATCCGCCGAGGCGACGCTGGCAACGCTGGAAGCCTGCATCGCCAAGGGCGTGCGTTCGGCAGTGCTCTATGGCGCGGGCTTTTCCGAGATGGGCGACGAAGGCCGCGCTTTGCAGGACCGGGCACTGGCCATGGCCCGCGAGGCGGGCATGCGTTTGCTCGGCCCCAATTGCATGGGCCTGTTCAACGCTCACCAGCATTTCTATGCAACTTTTGCCTCCGCGCTGGAGCAAGGCGTTGGCCAGCCGGGCAACATCGCTGTCGCCAGCCAGAGCGGCGGCTATGGCGGCTATCTGCTCAAGCACCTGATGCTGCGCGGGCTCGGCGTGAGCCAGTGGATCACCACCGGCAACGAGGCCGATATCGATATGGGCGAGGCGCTGGGCTGGATGGCGGCGCAACCCGAGAATGAGATTCTGCTCGGCTATGTCGAGGGTGTGCAATCAGGTGAGAGCCTGATCTCTGCGCTGGAGGCGGCGCAGGCGCTGGGCAAGCCGGTGGTGATGATGAAAGTCGGCCGCACCGCCGAGGGCAGCAAGGCTGCCGCCTCGCACACCGCCTCGCTCACCGGCGAGGACAAGGTCTACGATGCGCTGTTCGAGAAATACGGCGTCTATCGCCCGCGCACCACCGATGAAATGCTCGACGTCGTCTCCGCGCTCAGCCTGAAGCGCGCCCTCAAGGGCGACCGCATTGGCGTGATCAGCATATCGGGCGGGGTCGGCGTGCAGATCGCCGACTTTGTCAGCGATGCCGGCCTGCGCATGGGCCAATTGCCGGACGACGCACAGGCCGCGCTGCGGGCGCTGGTGCCGGCGTGCAGTCCGCACAACCCGATCGACATGACCGGACTGGTGACGACCAATCACGACATCATGGAGAAAACCCTCGATGTGGTGCTGGGTGCCAATGCCTTCGATGCGACGCTGATTTTCCTCGGGATCACCGGTGTCGCGCCCTCAATGGCCGGGCCGTTGCAGCAGGCGATCAGCAAGGCCTGTGCACGGCATCCCGAGCAGTTGCTGAGCGTGGCGATTACTGCGCCGGGCGAGATGGTGCGTGAATACGAAGCCCTTGGGATTTTGACGACGGAAGACCCATCACGCGCGGTCGCGGCGCTTGGTGCGCTGAACTGGTTCCGCAAGCAGAAGCCCCTCCCCTTCAGGGCAGGGGTTGGGGGTGGCGGCTGTCCGGATAATTCGGTCATTGCCGACAAGCCCCACCCCAACCCCTTCCCTGAAGGGGAGGGGCTTAATTTTCCCCCTTCCGGGCGCTTCAACGAAGCCGAAGCCAAGGCGCTGCTGGCAACAATCGGCGTGCCCTCGCCCCGCGAAGCGCTCGCGGCGAACCCCGAAGCCGCTGCCGCACAGGCCGAAGCCATCGGCTTCCCGGTCGCGGTCAAGCTTGTTTCGGCGGATATCCTCCACAAGACCGAAGTCGGCGGAGTCAAGCTCGGCCTCACCAGTGCAGAACAGGTCGGTGAAGCAGTCCGCGCGATGCAGACCGACATCGTCAGCCTCCGCCCCGAGGCGCAGATCGACGGCTTTCTCGTCTCGCAAATGGTCACCGAAGGCGTCGAGACGATCCTCGGGGTGCACCGCGATCCGGCGTTCGGCCCGGTCATGACTTTTGGCCTCGGCGGCGTGCTGGTCGAATTGCTGGCTGACACTGTCTGCGCGCTCGCCCCCGTCAGCATCGCCGAAGCGCGCGCGCTGATCGGCCGGATAAACACCGCGCCGCTGCTCACCGGCTATCGCGGCGGTCCGGCGCATGATGTCGAGGCACTGGCGCAAGCCATCGCAAGTGTCTCAGAATTTGCCGGCCAATACCGCGACCGCCTGCGCAGCCTCGAAATCAATCCGCTGCGGGTGATGCCTGGCAACAGCGGCGTGATCGCGCTTGATGCTGTTATCGAAATGGACCCTTTATGACTCTGGGCATGACCCCCTTCCCAACGCTGTTTTCACCGTTCAAGTTCCGCGATGTCGAGCTGCCCAACCGCGTCGTCATGGCGCCGATGTCGACCGAGCTCGGCGGCACCAGTGGCGAGGTTACCGACGCGATGATCGCCTTTTACACCGAGCGCGCGCGTGGCGGGTTCGGCCTCATCATCGTCGAATATACCTGCGTCGATGTCGCCACGGGCCGCGCCCACGAATGGCAGCTGACGCTGGAGGGCCGCGATAATCTGGAAGGGCACAAGCGCCTGGTCGAGTCGGTCCATGCCGAGGGCGCAAAGATTTTCATGCAGTTGCAGCACAGCGGGCAATATGCCAATGCCGAGTTGCTGCCCGACAAGATGCCGGTCGGCCCGTGCGACGTGTTCCACCCGCGCAAAACCGAATGGCAGCTGTGCCGAGGCGCATCCGATACGGAAATCCGCAGCTGGATCGAAAAGTTTGCTGCGACCGCCGCGCTCGCCATCGAGGCAGGCTATGACGGCGTCGAGATGCACGCCGCACACGGCTATCTGCTGCTCCAGTTCCTCAGCCCGCGCGCCAACCAGCGCAGCGACGAATGGGGCGGGCCGGAAGCCAACCGCCTCGCCTTCCCGCTCGCGGTGATCCGTGCAATCCGCGCCGCCATCGGCAATGCCCCTTTCATCTTCCGCATCTCGGTCGATGAATTCCGCGCCGGCGGGCTGACCATCGAGGACATGGAACGGATCGCGCCGCTGATGGTCGAGGCAGGGGTCGATGCGCTGCACTGCTCGGCCGGCTGGGGCACGGGCCGGGGCATGGAGAAAATCCTCGAGCCGATGAACGAGGCCGAAGGCTGGCGCATCCCCTATGCGGAGCGGATCAAGCGCGCGGCAGGCGTTCCGGTGATTGCCGTCGGGCAGATCCGCTGGCCGCAAATGGCCGAGGATGCGCTCGCCAGCGGCCAGACCGACCTGATCGCGCTGGGCCGCCCATCGCTGGCCGATCCATTCTGGCCAAACAAGGCGCGCGAAGGCCGCGTCGCCGATATCCGCCCCTGCACCTCGTGCAATTTCTGCCTCACCCCGCACGGAGATCGTTACTTTGTCAGCTGCGCCGAGAACCCGCGCGCCGGGACCGAACGCGATCCCGGGCTCACCCCGGATATCGGCAAGGGCCGGAGCGCAGTGGTGGTCGGCGGCGGGCCTGGCGGCATGGCGGCGGCGCTGATGCTCGACCAGGCCGGATTCGAAACCCATCTGTTCGAGAGCGCACCGCGGCTTGGCGGCGGACTGGTGGTTTCGGCCACCCCGCCGGGCAAGGACAAGCTTTTCTGGTATCGCGACTATCTCGAACGCCAGGTGGACAGGTCGGGCGTCGTGCAGCATCTGGGCGCACCTGCCAGCGCAGCCGCCGTCAAGGCGCTTTGCCCGGCGGTCACCATGGTCGCGGCCGGCACCGCGCGGCGCGATATGGACATTCCAGGGATCGAAGGCCCAAATGTCCACGATGCCTTCGCCCTGCTCAACGGCGATACCACGCTCGATCTGGGGCCAGGCAAGCACGCCGTGGTCTATGGCGGCGGGGAAACCGGCTGCGAGACCGCCGAATATCTCGCGCATCATGGGGTCAAGGTCACGCTGGTCTCGCGTTCAGCCATGCACCAGTTGGCGCGCGCCGCCGAGAATATCTATCGCGGTGCGCTGATCGCGCGATTGGCTGACAATCCGCTGATTGAAATTCTGGCCGATACCCATTTGACGGCGGTGGACGATGGCGCGGTCAGGCTCGGCAATGGCACGGCGCTCAAGCCCGATTGGCTGTTGATCGCCCAGGGCCGCGATTCCAACCGCGATCTCGCCGATTTGCTCGAAGCTGCGGGAGTGCCCTGCACGCTGATCGGCGATGCGCTGAAGGGCGGACGGATCGGCGATGCCGTCCACGGCGCCTATCGCGCGGTGCTCGCACTGGCTGACCCGAATGCGGAGCCGATGCCGGTCGCCTGTTAGCTTATCCTTGGCCGCGCGCTCTGCGGAAATTTGGCCATGAAGGCGGCGGCTGCGGCGAACATGCGCGGCTCGCTGTCGGGCTTGCCGACAATCTGCAGGCCAATCGGCATGCCCTTGTAGAGCCCGATCGGCAGGCTGATCGCCGGCAGTTGCAGCCAGTTGAACATGAATGTCTCGGAAGTGTAGAATGGCGCGAAGCTGACGCCATCCTTCCAGTTGTCGCTCCATTGCTGCACCGACGGCGCGGTAAAGGGAATGGTCGTGCTCAGGATGAAATCATGCTCTTCGAGCAGCGCATCCATGATCGCGCGATTGCGCCCGCGCACCCTGAAGGCCGCTTCCATCGTCGCCGCCGGCTGCGCCGCGCCTTCGTAGTGATACATCGTGCTGGCGACGTGCGGCCAGAAATCCTCGAGCGTGACCTCGGCGGGCGTCACTGTGGCGCCCAAGGCACGGAATCCGTGAACCGCCTCGTGCGTTTGCGCAATGATCGCCGGACTTTCAGGCGTGAAGTATCGGGACGCGAAGCCGAAATCCTCGGTCCAGCCGAGTTTCATGGCTTTCGCGCCATTTGCCAGCGCCGCCAGATAATCGGGCGCGGGCGGATGCACGGTCGATAGCATGTCGCGGCCATCGGGCCCGGCAATCGCCTGGAGCACCAGCGCCACATCGCGCATGTCGCGCGCGATTGGACCGAACGTGCTGGTCAGCATCAACCGGGCGGAATCATAGACCGCATTGGGCACGCGCCCGGTGGTCGGATGCAGGCCGATGACGCCGCATAGCGATGCAGGCAGCCGGGTCGATCCGCCGCCGTCGGAACCGATGCAAAACGGCAGCATTCCCGAAGCGACTGCCGCGGCCGACCCCGCGCTCGATGATCCCGGCACATGATCGGGGTTCCAGGGATTGCGCGGATGGCGCGCCAGATCGTCCATGTCGGCGCCAAGGCCCATGCCCGGCATGATCGTATTGCCGACAATGATCGCGCCCGCCTTGCGGAGGCGCTCGGCGACGATCGAATCCTCTTTGGCAGGCTCCATGCTGATCTTGGTGCCATCGCTGGGCGCATGGCCGCGCCTCGGCCAGGGCAGGCCTTTGACGGCGATATGATCCTTGAGCGCAGTCGGCACGCCGTGGAGTGGGCCGGGCCTCTCGCCGCGCGCCAGAGCCACATCTGCGGCGCTTGCCTGTGCCCGCGCGCCCTCGGCATCGAGCTTGAGGAAGGCATGAAGAACAGGATCGAGCCGGGCGATGCGGCCCAGAAAATGCTCGGTCACTTCAAGCGCGGTGTATTTCCCGGCGACGATGCTGTCCCTGATCTGCCACGCCGGCATCCAGGTCAGTTCGGAAGCTGCCGGTTTTAATGACGCCGCCTGGGCGGCTCCCGGAGTAAGCGCGCCAGCCATAACAATTCCTATCGATGCAAGAAAAAGCCGCCGGTCGAGCTCACCTGCCCCCATAGCGAGATCAACCGACGGCTCCGTCACTCAAGCCTCCATGCGTTCAATTGCCCCGTCAGAAACGCACCCGGGCCTGGACCGAGAACATGCGCGGCTCGCCATAGATCGAGCCCATAATGCCCAGTGCCGCCCAGAGGTTAGCGGTGCCGACCTTGTAGATTTTCTGGGTCAGGTTGGTGGCATTGAGCGCGAGGTCAAATGGCTTGCCCATGACATTGTTCCATTCGAGCCGCATGTTGAGCGTGCCATAGCCCGGCTGGAAGCCGATCTTGTTTTCCGCCTGCAAGATGCTGTCGTCGAGCGTGACCGAGGTCTGGTAGTAGTAGTTGCCCGAAAGCGCCACTTCACCCACCTCATCCGAATCAATCAGGGCATAGCGCGCATTCACACTGAACTGGCCCTTCGGCGTCGAGACATAGGGCGTAGTGATGTTTGCCACTGTCGGATAGGCCGGCGCGCCATTGGCCTGGAACAGCGGGTTTTCAAGCGCGACCGCAGTCACCCCCGGGAAAGAGGTGTAGCGGGCATTGGTGTAGTTGTAGTTGAGGCCCAGCTGAAACCGGTTGCCGATCTTGAACAACGTTTCCAGCTCGATACCATCAATCTTGGCCCCGGCGATATTCGCCGTCTGGGTGTAGACCGTGGTGCTGCCCGGAACCGGAAGTGTCTGGTTACGCTGGATGTTCGAATAGTCAGTGTGGTAGTAGGCAAGGTTCGCATGGCCGCGAACCCCGGCGAAGTTGAAACTGTATTTCACGCCCGCTTCATAGTCCTTCACCGTTTCGGGATCGAACTGCACCTGCGCACCGGGCACCGGCGCGGCAGGCGGCAGGTTGGCGCCGCCCGGCTTGAAGCCCTTGCGGTGGGTCAGGTAGACCAGCACGCCATCAGTGGGCTTGAAGTCCACAGCGAAGTTGTAGCTGGAAGCCGACTGGGCAATCGGCACGGCAGCCGTGCTGGGATTGGGCACGAGCCCTGTCGCGGTCAAGCGCGCGGTGGCGTTGTCGGCCGTGCGCGAATAGTTCGACTTGCGATAGCCGGCAGTGATGCTGAGCTGCTCGACCGGCCGGAAGGTGAACTGGCCGAACACGCCTTTGTCGATCGCCCGCTCATTGAGGACGAATGCGCCCTGGATGGCCCCGACGCCAAGCGGCGTCGAAGCATCAAGCGCATCGTTGAACGTCGAGAACAGCGCGCCCATGTTCACCGGGTGGGTGAACTTGTTGTAGTAATAGCCGATCAGCCAGTCGAGCTTGTCCGAAGCGCCGCCCAGCTGGATTTCATTGCTGTAATTGTCGAAGAACTTGCGTCCGGCAAATGCCTTGCTCGAAACGATCTGGCCGCCCACGACATCGACGCCGTTGGCAGTGACCGCATGGAACAGCGGCGCACCGACAACGCCGCGGTTGCTGTAGGCCTCGCCGACGCGGTTGGTGGCAAAAATGTTCTTGATGGTGATCTCGCCAAGCGGACCCAGTTCTCCCGGGCGGACTGTGGTGATGTTGGTCAGCTGCTGGGCATTGCCGCGCAGATAGAGCAGATCGCTCTCGGCACTTTCGCGGATGCTGCCGCCGGCCCTGATCCGGGCTTCCTGAGCGCCGAGCGCAGTGACCAGCGATGCAAGCCGGCCCGAACGCGCTGCGATACAGGCTCCAATTCCGGTCGGATCGCCGGGGGTGAGCTGGGCGCAAAGCCCGCCGACCAGCTGGTTGTAGCCCAGCGTAAGCGGAAACGGCGCGGCGGCGAGCCCGTTTGGCTGGAAGATCGCGCGCCCGCCAGCAATGGCAAAATTGGCCCGGCCCGTTGCTGGATCGACAACCGACGCGCCGCTCAGGAAGTTCGGGTTGAAGTCTTCCATGATAATGCCCGAGCCGCTCTCGTTGACATTCTCGCTGCGGAAGATGGTGTAATTCTCGAATTCGTCGACCGGCGTGATCAGCAGGCTGATGCGATAGGATTCGCGGTTCTTGTCGTCGAGATCCTGCCCGGTGTTGCGGCTGACGGTGAAGCCCGCGCGGCGCACCAGATTGCCGGCGACACGCAGCGCCACCTTGTCCTGGATGATCGGCACGTTGATCGCGCCGGTCAGTTCGAAGTACTTGTAATTGCCGGCCTTGGCTTCAAGAAAACCCTCGAATTCGTTGGTCGGCTTCTTGGTCGTCAGCAGGATTGCGCCGCCCGTGGTGCTGCGCCCGAACAAGGTACCCTGCGGGCCTTTGAGCACCTGGATGTTTTCAAGGTCATAAAACTGCGTGTTGTTGCCGAAGTTCGGCACCCGGAAATCGGGAACTTCGTTGGTGTAGACCACCACGCCCGGCTGGGTGCCGAAAGTCGAGCCCTGGCCGCGCAGGAAGAAGCCGCCATCGGTGCGCTGGGCACCGTTCGAGCGAATCTGCAGGCTGGGGGTGTGCGCGACGAGATCATCCTGGTTGGTGATGTTCTTTTCGCGCAACGTCTCTGCGGTGAATGCGGTGACCGCCAGCGGAATCTCCTGGAGCGATTCCTCGCGGCGACGCGCGGTAACGATAATGTCGCCCGACGATATTTCCTCTTCGGCGGACTGCGCAAAGGCCAGCGATGGCAAGGCTGCTGCGGAACCCGCGAGTGCAAGGAGCGAGACTCCCAGAAATTTGGTGTTGATCGACATTGTGCTTCCCTCCTCAAAACCTGAAATGCAGTTGCGGCATTGCTCCGCTAACGCTCTACGATGCAGCATAGTGGCTAGAGAATTCAGGCGCGTCAGTCCCCGCCAAAGGGTCATGCAGGCCAATTCAGCATGTATGTGTTGCGCCACGCGCGGCGCGCTGCTCGACGTGTTCGATGCCGGCAATGATCTGTGCCGCATTTGCCGACACAACCAGATAAGCGCCCTTGGGAGCGGTCGTGGTGTGGGCGGCAATTTCCGCGATGACTGACCGGGTGACGGTCTCAAGGCCCAATGCCGTCAGGCTCATCGGCAATCCGATCTCACGGTAAAAATGCTCCAGATCAGCGACAAAGGCCTCGTCCCGGCCTTCCACTGCGAGCAGCACCAGCAATCCGTATGCAACATGAAAGCCGTGCGGTGCGCGGTCCACCCCGGGGGTGCGGACCAGTCCGCGGGTGATGCCGTGGGCAAGGCCGAGCCCACCGTTCTCGAAACCGAGCCCCGCCATCAGGATATTGGCCTCGACGACTGCCTCGAAGGCCTCGTTCGGAACTCCGCTGCCCGCCGCCGCCAGCGCCGCCACGCCGTGTTCGCGGATCGTGCGATAGCAGCCGTCGGCGATGTAGAGCCCGGTGCGCAGTTGCGGCGCGTGATGGGCGCTGGTGCCGCCATCACGATGCGATGCCTCGGCCTCGAATTTCTTGGCGAGCGCATCGCCGATGCCGGACAGCAGGAAGCGGGCGGGCGCGCTGGAGATCAACAGCGTATCGACGATCACCGCTTCGGGATTGCGCGGCAGCGCCTCGACCGCCGCCATGCGGTGCTGCGCGTCATAAACCGCCAGTGCCATTCCGGTCGGACTGTCGTTCGAGGCCACGGTCGGCACGCTGATGAAGCGCGCGGCGCAGCGCAGCGCCGCGCCCTTGCCCGCATCGAGCGCCTTGCCGCCGCCCATGCCGACGATGATGTCTGCGCCGGATTGCCTGGCTTGCTGCGCCAGTGCGTCCATCGCCGCGACTGTCACTTCGCCAGCGAACGGGAGGATCGCGTGGTCAAGGCCGCTCAGCAACCCGCGCAACCGGCCTTCGACCAGAACCAGCACATCGGCGTCGATGACGATAGCGGCTGTGCTGCCGGTCTCGGCCAGAATCTGCGGCAACAGGTCGAGCGCGCCCGGCCCCTGATAATAGCGGGGCGGACTGCCGAAAATCTTGACTGGCCCGTTCATCAGCACTTCTCCGAAGGGTAAACTGCGCGATCGGCGCGCCGATAGCCATCCTGCGGTGCTGCTTGACACAGATATGATGCTTTGTGCCCAGCCTTTACCCTCCCGCGCGCAAGACCTATTCGCCAGGCTTCAAGGGCCGCCACAGCAGGCCGCGTGCACTAGGGTTTGGGCAATGGAATTCGGTCTCAGTGAAGAACAGCAACTGCTGCAGGACAGCATCGCCCGCTTCGTCGAACGCGAATACAGCTTTGATAAGCGCCAGACACTGGTGACGGCAGGCGGCGCGTTCAGCGAGACCAACTGGGCCACCTTTGCCGAGATGGGCTGGCTGATGCTGGGGCTGCCGGAGGACGCGGGGGGGCTGGGCGGAACCCCGGTCGATACGGCAATCGTGATGGAGCAATTCGGCAAGGCGCTGGTGGTCGAGCCCTACCTGCCGGTTGCCGTGCTGGCGGCGCGGGTGCTGATCGATGCGGGGGCGGACAACCGGCTGATCGCGGCCATCGGCACCGGCGAGGCAAGGCCCGTGGTCGCGCACGGCGAGGTTGGTGCTTTTGGCACGCTGGGCTGGGTTGAAACCCGCGCGGCCAGGTCAGGTAATGGCTGGCGGCTCAGCGGCGCCAAGTCGCTGGTGCTGGCCGCTCCATTCGCGACCCATTTCATCGTCTCGGCCCGGACTTCGGGAGAGCCGCGCGACGCCGCCGGGATCAGCCTGTTTCTGGTCGCGCCCGATGCCGCCGGCCTGACCCGGCAGGACGCACGCCTCGCCGACAGCAGCCGGGCCTCGGAACTCACTTTGGACAGCTGCGAGGCCCAGCTGATCGGCAGCGAGGGCGCAGGCCTCGCGATCATCGAAACCGCCTTTGCCCACGCCGCAATCGCGCTCTGTGCCGAAGCCGTTGGCGCGATGGACAAGGCGCTGTGGACGACGCGTGACTATCTCCAGACCCGCCAGCAGTTCGGCGTCGCCATCGGCACTTTCCAGTCGCTCCAGCACCGC
Source organism: Novosphingobium sp. (assembly GCA_031428115.1). GTDB lineage: Bacteria > Pseudomonadota > Alphaproteobacteria > Sphingomonadales > Sphingomonadaceae > Novosphingobium. The sequence continues at coordinate 58,267 of JANPOS010000070.1, forward strand.
ATGGCCGACATGCTGATCGAGCTCGAAATGGCGCGCAGCCAGGTCTTCCGGGCGCTGGCGCATCTGGACGCCGAACCGGCAGTGCGCGATCAGGCGATCTCCTCGATGAAAGTCCAGATCGGCCGCAGCATCAAGTTCACCGGCTATCAGGCGGTCCAGCTCCACGGCGGCATCGGCATGACCGAGGAATATCTGATCGGGCATCATTTCAAGCGGCTGCACATGATCGACAATGCGCTGGGCACAGTCGGCACGCATCTTGGCCGGATGGCAAATCAGTACTCGGCCCAAAACCGAAGGGCCGCCTGATGGATTTCACGTTCAATGCTGCCGACGAGGCCTTTCGCGAGGAAATCCGCGCCTGGCTGCGCGCCAATCTGCCCGCCGACATCGCAGCCAAGGCCCGCCACCAGTTCCATCTGCCGTGGACCGACATGGCGCGCTGGGTCAAATTGCTGAACGCCGACGGCAAAGGCTGGGCGGTGCCAAACTGGACGGTCGCGCAAGGTGGCCCCGGCTGGACCTTGATGCAGCAATACATCTTCGAGGAGGTGCTGATCGAGGAAGACGCGCCGCAAATCGACGTCGGCGTTGCCAAGATGATCGGCCCGATCGTCAACAATTTCGGCTCGTCCGAGCAGATCGAGCGCTTCCTGGGGCCCTGGTATCGCGGCGAAACGAAGTTTTCGCAGGGATTCTCCGAACCCAACGCCGGATCGGATCTTGCCGCGATTTCCACCACCGCAGTGCGCGTTCCTGGCTTGTCCAAGGACGGGGGCGACGACTACATCATAAATGGCCGCAAGATCTGGACCTCCGGCGGCCACTTCGCCGACTGGTTCTATTGCCTGGTCAAGACCGACATGGCCGCCAAGCAGCGCGGTATCTCGCTGATCATGGTCCCTGCCAAGGCCCCCGGCGTCACCGTCCGCCCGATCATCGACATCAGCGAGGAACACAATCTCAACGAGCTGTTCTTCGACGACGTGCGCACCTCGGCTGCCAATCTGATCGGCGAGGAGAACAAGGGCTGGACCTACGCCAAGAGCCTGCTCGAAAACGAACGCGCGCGGTCCGGCGAGGCGCCGCGCAATCGCCGCTATCTCCAGGTGCTCAAGGCGATTGCGCGTGACCGAACCCGCTGCGGCGTCCCGCTGATCGAGGACCCGGCATTCGCCGCGCGCATCGCCCAGCTCGAATCCGATCTGAACAGCCTCGAATGGATGACACTGCGGGCGCTGACTGCCAAGGCGGGCGGGGATCTTGCCCTTCCGCTCGGCTCGATCCTGAAAGTGCGCGGCTCGGAACTGCTGCAGAAAATCACCGAAATGCATATCGAAGCACTAGGCGATCATGGCCATTACGTGCACAATTACGACGACGTGCCGGGCAGCGTCCCCGGCCCTGACTATGCTCCGGGCCTGCTGACCGACTTCATGTATCGCCGCGCGACAACCATCTATGGCGGCTCGAACGAAATCCAGCGCACGATCATCGCGCGCCAGTTTTTGGGATTATAGGTTATGAGCGACACTCCTCCCGGCGATGGTTGGACCTACGAAGAGCCAACCAGCCCTGCGGTCAAGCACCTCGGCAAAATCTGGACCAAACAGATCGTCCTCGACGATGGCGTGACCGAATATCATGGGGCCATTCTGGTCGAGCCGCACCACTGCAACACCTGGGACATGACCCACGGCAGCTTCATCGGCGCACTGGGCGAGATCGCTGCCCCGGGCGGCTATGTTGCGGGCGGGCCGCCGGTCGTGATCATCGATCTGAACATGCAGTTCATCGGCACCGCCAAGGCTGGCCAGTGGATCGAGATGGTCGGCACGATCAACCGCAAGACCCGCAGCCTGGTCTTCGCCGAAGGGCGCGGCACGGCCGACGGGCAGCTGGTGTTTTCAGCGACCGCGATCCACAAGATTGTGGGGGGTTAAGCAGGCGGAACGCCGACCTCGTCGCGCGATTTGAGCACAACCACGGGGCCTTTAAACTCCTCCGGATTTTCCAGAATCGCGCAGGCATGAGCCCCGCATTCAAGGTCGGTCAGCCAGTTCTCCTGCGCAACGTCGCGCTTGCTTATCCCGTTGACCATCGAAACGATCTGCATCTGGCGAATGGTCCGGTCGCGATACTCCTTGGCCAGCCCGCGATAGAAATTGCGCAGTCCCGCCTGAACAATCGACTGGTGCGTGCCGCCCGGCGGCACCCAGTCCGCCATTCCGCCGCCCAGGCCAAGCAGGACGCCGTCCATCGGCAAGACTTCGAGCGCCGCCCTGGCCGCGTGGAAGTGCGAGACGATATTGCTGCGGAACAGCGCGACAAGACTGTCCTCGTCGTTATCGAACAGCGGGCGAAAGCTGGCGGGCGCGTTTACCGAAACGACAACGCCATCAAGCCCGCCCAGCGCCGCGCTCGCCCGCTGCATCAGCGCGGCCGCAGTCTCGGGCGAGCCGAGATCGCCGGTGATCGGGGTGATCCCCGGAAGCCGCGAAGCCAGCGCATCGAGCTTTGCTGCGGACCGCCCTGCCGCCGCCACTTGCCAGCCGCGCGCGGAGGCGGCCGAGACAATCCCCTGCCCCACGTCTCCCGCCGCACCGATAATCAGCAGCCGCTTCGTCATCCGTCATTCCTTCAAATCGAGCACCAGTCCTAGTGCAATTGCATCCAGCAATGGGAGACTGACAACTGCACATATGTGTTAGTGATCCTCACGAACGTTTTCGCCGTTTCCGCTTGCTCGCTTGCCGCATAGGATCGCTGACAACAATGAGAGACTTGGCTGCATGACCGACCTGGTTCTGTCTGAATTGCGCGATCACATCGGCATTCTGACGATTAACAACCCGTCGCAGCGGAACGCGCTGAGCGTCGAAATGCGGCTGGCCGTGGCGCAAGCGTTGCGGGAGTTCAATCGCAATGACGATTGCCGCGCCATCGTCCTGTGCGGCGCAGGCGGCAGCTTTTGTGCCGGCGGCGATATGAAATCGTCGATCTCGAATGACGATGAACCCGCTGCGGTCCGCACCCCGCGCATGCTTTCGATGATGCACGATATCATCCGCCTGATTGCCGAGGGCAGGAAGCCGGTGATTGCCGCGGTCGATGGCCACGCATCGGGCGCCGGCCTCTCGCTGGCGGCGGCCTGTGACTATGTCGTCGCAGGACCAACCGCGAAATTCTGCGCTTCCTTCGGCCGGGTTGGCCTGGTGCCGGACGCGGGGTTGCTGTGGTCGTTGCCCCGCAAGATCGGGATGCTCCATGCGCGCAACATGATGCTGACGGCAGCGGTCATAAATCGCGACTATGCGCTGCGCACCGGTATTGCGGATATGGCGGCGAATGAGGGCGAGACGCTTTCCGTCGCACTCGAAATGGCGCACAATTATCTTCGGGTTGCCCCGCTGCCAGCAGCTCATATCAAGGAATTGATGAGCGGCGGGCCGCTGTCGCTTGAAGACGCCTTTGCCGCCGAGCTGCGCATCCAGCCACAACTCACTGGCAGCGAAGACTATATGGAAGCCCGCGCTGCATTTGGCGAGAATCGCCCGCCGCGCTTCGTCGGCCGTTGAGCAATCAGTCAGACACTTGGCCAAGCTGCGCAAAGTGCGCACGTGCTTCGCGCGACAGTTCTGCCGATGCCTTGAGCTCCGCATTGGCGTGGACCATCGTGCTGCGCGCAACGACCCGGCAGATCCCATGCTGAAAGATCGCCTGATCGCAAGTCAGCGAGGTCCGGCCGATTTTCGCCACTCTGGAGCCGATGACAACATCGCCGGGCCAATTGAGTTCGTCGCGATAGTCGATCTCGATGCGGACGAGCACGAATCGGCACCCATTTGCTGCTGGATCAACCCCGCCGAACCGCAACAATTCGCTGCGGCCCGATTCAAGAAAGGTGCTGGCGACGGCATTGTTGATATGGCCGAAAGCGTCAGTATCGCCGAACCGGGTGTTTTCAGTGGCAAGCACCGGAAAATCGGCCAGCGCGGGCAGTTCCGCTTTTGCGGCGCTCATTATTCAGACCAGCTTGAACACGGGAATGAAGACGTCGCCATTCTGCTCGAACTCGACCTCCACCGCAGCGCCGATCTTCACCGCAGCGACGTCATCGGCGATGATCCGCGCCATGATGCGCACGCCGGGCTGATCGTCCAGATCGACAATTCCGACTGCATAGGGAACCTCGAGTCCCGGCATCCATTGCTGGCGGTTGATCGTGAAGGTCGCAATCGTCGCCTTGCCCGATGCAGGCCTCGCCGTAACATTGCGCGACAGGCACTGCGGGCAGACCGTCTGCGGCGGGTGGATGCGGTGATCGCAGTCAACGCAGGCGGTAATCTGCAGGTGCCCATCAGCGCCGCCTGTCCAGAACGCTTCGTTTTCATCGGTTATGGCGGGCAAGGGAAATTTCATGCTCGGTGCTTTCCAAAACAAGTCGGCAGATACAGACTGGCAGTAGCAACTGCCTACATTCATCGGAGAGACAAAGCGATATGTTGAGCGCATCCATCACAGGTATAGGAATGAGCCAGGTTTCGCGCAAAATCGTGCGGCCTTGCATGGATCATCTGGCAGACGCCGCGCTGGAGGCGATGGCCGATGCGGGGCTCACCCGCGACGACATCGACGGCATCACAACTTATCCGGGCAAGAGCGATTCCGGGGCGGGCATGTCGCCGCTTGGCTGCACCGAAGTGCGCGATGCGCTCGGGCTGAAGACGCGCTGGCACAGCGGCAGCATGGAAGGACCGGCGCAGATGTCGCCGCTGATGATCGCCGCCATGGCCGTCAGCACCGGACAGGCGCGCCATGTGCTGTGCTTCCGGGCGCTGAGTGAATTTGCCGCGCAGGGCGGCGGCGGGCGCAAGGGCAGCGTCAGCGAAAGTCCTGGCGGGATCGGCGGTTGGGTGTCGTGGCTCGTGCCGATGGGTGCGGTGTCGGCTTCCAACTGGGCGGCGCAATATGCCATGCGGCGCGTCCACGAATTCGGCGTGACGCGAGAGATGATCGGCACCCAGTGCGTTCTCCAGCGGGCGAACGCCCAGCATAACCCAGGCGCGATCTTCCATGGCAAGCCGCTCAGCATGGAAGACTATCTCAACGCGCGGATGATTTCCGATCCACTTTCGATGATGGATTGCGACGTGCCGATCGACGGTGCCTGCGTTATCATCGTCTCGGCCGCCGATGCCGCGAAAGACTGCGCGAAAAAGCCGATCAGGATCGAGGCGTTCAGCGCCGCGCTTTCAGGCCGCGACAGCTGGGACCAGCGTCCGGACCTGACGCAAATGGCCTCCCAGGATAGCGGGCGCGACATCTGGAACAACACCGACTTCAAGCCCAAGGATATCGATGTTGCCGCGCTTTATGACGGCTTCAGCTGCTTCGTGCCGATGTGGCTGGAATCCTTCGGCTTCTGCGGGCGCGGCGAAGGCGAGCGGTTCATTGCCGACGGACACACCGCGCTGACCGGCTCGCTGCCGGTCAACACCGGCGGCGGGCAATTGTCCGCCGGACGGCTCCACGGTTTCGGGCATCTGCACGAGGCCTGCACCCAGTTGCGCGGCCTTGGTGGCGGACGGCAGGTCGCAGGGGCACAAACTGCCGTTGTCGGCATGGGTGGCGGCTCGCTTGCTGGCTCCATGCTGCTGCACTGCGAATGAGAGAGGGCTGGCGCGCCTACCGCCCGTATTTCGGCCTGCTGGCGGTGCTCTGGATCGCCGAGGCGACCAGCGCGTTCGAAGGCTCGATGATCTATGCGGCGCAGCGCTACATCAACCAGGATTTCGGCGACAGCTCGCTGCTGGGCCTGCTCTATTCTTCCTATCTGATCGTCGGCGCTGCCGCAGCGGCGCTGGTCGGCCGGATGGGCGACGTTTTCGGGCGAAGACGCCTGATGCTGATTATCCTCGCGCTGGGCTCGGTGGGCTCGGTGATGAGCGCCTTTTCAACCGGTATGCCCAATGTGCTGCTGGCGGGCCGCATCCTGCAGGGCCTGACCGGGGCGGTGCTGCCGCTGGCGGTTGGGCTGGTGCGGGAAAACATGCCGCCCGATAAAATGCCGATGGGCATCGGCCTGATGATATCCGGCGCATCGCTGGGCACGGCGGGTGGCCTGGTGATCGGGGGGCTGATTGCGGACAATTTCAGCTGGCACGGTATTTTCATTGCCAGCACCCTGTTTTGCCTGGCCTCGCTGGTCGGCGTGCTGGCAGTCGTGCCCCGCTCGCCGCGCTTGCCCAATGTCGCCGGAATCGACTGGGTTTCGGGCATCCTGTTTGCCCCCGGCATAATGCTGCTGACATGGTATTTCAGCACTATCGCCAAACTGGGGCTGGTCCATCAGGCGGGGCTGATCGCACTTGCGGGCGGCGCGGCGCTGCTGGCTTACTGGCTCTGGCGCAGCCTCAAGGCCGAAGTTCCGCTGATCGACGTGCGCCTGTTCAACAATCGCAACGTGCTCGTCGCCAATCTGGTGACGGGATTGGTTGCGCTCAGTTCGCTCCAGATTACGCTGATCTTTCAGGTACTGCTGCAAACCCCATTATGGACTGGAATTGGCCTTGGCGCGACTGCGACGATGGCGGGATTGGCGAAACTTCCCTCCAATATCCTGTCGACCTTCGGCGGACCGCTGAGCGGCTGGATCACCGGGCGCGGCGGCGGGCGGGCGGCGATGCTGTGGGGCGGGATCATCTCGACCGCCGGCTGGATCCTGGCCTGGTTCATCCACGGTTCGATCCTGCAGGTCATCCTGGTGCTTTGCGTCATCTCGTTCGGAACGACCATCCTGTTCGCGGTCGGCCCAACCATTCTTGCCAGCGCAGTGCCCGAGGAGCGCACCAGCGAGGTTTCGGGCATGCTGTCGGTGACGCGCGGCATCTTCTCGGGCATCGGCGCGATGATGGTCACCTTGCTGCTGGCCTCCGAGGTGCTGACCGAGCCGGGGGGCAAGGCGCAATATGCGACCGCCGCCGCATTTCAGCTGACCGTGCTGGTGGTGATCGGCTTCAGCGTGCTGGCAACGCTTTGCGCCTTTGCCCTGCCGAAGCGCACGACCGGCAATGCCTGACATGGGAGACCCCGCAATGTCCGAAATCAGTGGTCTTCGCATTGTCATTACCGGCGGCGCGAGCGGCATGGGCGAGGCCATGGTCAAGGACTTCGCCCGCCATGGGGCAAATGTCGTCTCGCTCGACATAACCGATGATGCGGGACAGGCCATCGCGGCAGAGGCAGGCGCGAGCTTTGTCCATTGCGATGTTTCCGACGAGGCATCGGTCGCTGCGGCTTTCGCGCAGTCCATCGGGCAGCTTGGCGGCCTTGATGTGCTGGTCCACGCCGCAGGCATCGCACCGGGTGCGCCTGCCGAGGCGATCACGCTGCCGGCTTGGGAAAAAGTCTTCGCCGTCAACGCGCGCGGCACGTTCCTGACCAATCAGGCGGCGTTTGCGCACCTCAAGGATCATGGCGGACGGATCATCAACTTCGCTTCGGCAGCAGGCATCAGCGGTCAGCCGAACAAGGCGCATTATTCCGCAACCAAGGGCGCGGTGATTGCCTGGACGCGGACCACTGCCAAGGAATGGGGGCAGTATGGCATCACCGTCAATTGCATCGCACCTGCCATCGAAACGCCGATGTATCTCAAAACCCGCTCGCTGATGAGCGCCGCTGCGCTGGCTGCGCTCGACGCCAAACTCGCCGCCGACATGCCGATCGATGGCAAACTGGGCGATCCGGACCGCGATCTTGCCCCGGTCATGCGGTTTCTGGCCGGGCCCGGCTCGCGCTTCATCACAGGACAGATATTTGCCATTGATGGCGGACTCACGATGGTGCGGTGATATGGGGTCCGGTAATATAGGCACGAGATCAGGAGGCTTTTGATGCCGGGACCACTTGCAGGAATAAAGGTCATAGAGGTGTCGATGTGGGCCTTCGTGCCATCGGCCGGTGCCATGCTTGCCGATATGGGCGCGGATGTGATCAAGATAGAGCCGCACGCCGGCGATCCGGTGCGCGGGCTGGCGATGGCGGGGATCAAGCCAGGCACCGGCGGCTTCACCTTCATGTATGAAATCTGGAATCGCGGCAAACGCAGCGTCACGCTGGACCTCGCCGCCGATGGCGCGCTTGAGGTGCTGCACAGGTTGCTTGAAGACGCCGACGTGTTCCTCACCAGCCTGCTGCCCGCCGCACGCCGCAAGCTGGGCATTGATGTCGCAGACCTCACGTCCCGCTTCCCCAAGCTGATCTATGCCGCCGGCAGTGGCCAGGGTGTGCATGGCCCCGATGCTGAAAAGGGCGGCTACGATTCGATCTCGTTCTGGTCGCGCAGCGGCGTGGCCTCGGCGGTGACGCCCGACGACCAGCCCTACCCGCTTGGCCAGCCTGGCGGCGCATTCGGCGACTCGATGAGCGGCTCGATGCTCGCCGGCGGCATCGCCGCCGCGATTGCCCAGCGCGCGATGACTGGCAAGGCCTCGGTGGTCGATGTCGCATTGCTGAACGCCGGCATGTGGGTGATGCAGCCCGGGATCGTCGCGGCGAACCTCATTGCCATCGACGAATTGCCCAAGGCCGGGCGGCTCGGCCTGCCCAACCCGCTGGTCAACAATTACCGCACCGCCGACGGGCGCTTCCTCGCGCTGTGCATGCTCCAGGGCCAGCGCTATTGGCCAGGGCTGTGCAAGGCGATCGGGCATCCCGAGCTGATCGACGACCCGCGTTTCGCCAGCGACGCCAGCCGCGCCGCGAACATCGGGCAATGCGTTAGTCTGCTCGACGCAATCTTCGCGGAAAAAACCCTCGCCGAATGGCAGCCGATCCTGCTCTCCCAGGACGGCCAGTGGGATGTGGTCAAGAAGGCCGGCGAACTGGCCCAAGACAAGGACGCGCTGGCCAACCGCTTCATCCAGGATGTCGACTACGGGGGCGGACGTTCGATCAAGATGGTCAGCACCCCGGTCCAGTTCGACCGGCAGGCGCTGACCGCCAGGCCCGCGCCCGAGCTCGGTGCGCACAACAGTGAAGTGCTGACCGCATTGGGCTATGACGAAGAAGCGATAATCGGCCTGCAAATGTCCGGCGCGATTTTTTGAACCGAGAGGAACCAGCAATGACCGATTTATTGGGATATCAGGGCAAGCGCGTGGTCATCGCGGGCTGCTTTTCCGGCATGGGCGAGGCCTGCGCCCGGCTGCTGGTCGAGGCCGGGGCCGAAGTGCACGGCGTCGATATCAAGCCCTCGCCGGTCGCACTGGCCTCGTTCACCGAACTTGACCTCAAGGATCCCGCCGCAATCGAGGCTGTCGCAGGCTCAATTGGCGGCGAAGTCGATGGCGTGTTCAATTGCGCGGGGCTGCCGCAGACCTTCCCGGCGGTGGACGTGGTTTCGGTCAATTTCATCGGCATCCGCCACTGGACCGAGCAGTGGATCCCGCGGATGAAACAGGGCGGCGCGATTGTCACCATCTCGTCGAACGCGGCGATGGGCTATCATGCGAAACTGCCGATGCTCAGCGAATTCGTCGCGACTGCGGGCCCGGCAGCAGCACTCGCCTGGGTCATGGCTCACCCCGATGAAGTCGCCGAAGGCTATGGCTTTTCCAAGGAAGCGCTGGTGGTCTGGACCCAGCAGCGCAGCGTCGACCTGATCAAACAGGGCATCCGCATCAACTGCACCCTGCCCAGCCCCACCGCGACGCCGATGATGAAGGCCTTCGAGATCGCCGCCGGCCAGAAAATCCTCGATATTTTCGCCAAACCGATTGACCGGCAGGCGACCGCCGAGGAACAGGCCGGGCCGCTGTTGTTGCTCAACTCGCCGCTGGCCAGCTTCGTCAGCGGTGTCTGCCTGCCGGTCGATGCCGGGTTTACCGGCGGGGTGATGACTGGGCGGATCGACGTGGCTGCGCTGATGGCCGAGGCGATGGCGGGGTAGCGTCAGACGACCCCTGCCTCGCGCAACGCTTCAAGCTCGGCACTGCCAATTCCCAGCTCGCGCAGCACCGCCTCGGTATGCGCGCCGTAATCGGGCGCGGCGCGCAAGCTGCCAATCGGTGCTTCGTCGAACTGCGCCGGTGACACGCCGGCAGAATACGACCGCCCGTCATCGGCTTTCACCTCGGCAACGAAACTGTTGGCCAGCGCCTGGCTGTCGGCAACAACTTCGCCCGGCGATTGCAGCGGCGACCAGACGCCCTGAAGCGTCGCCAGCTGCTTCAGCCAGTAAGCGAGGTCTTCGCGGCCAAAAACCTCCTGGATCGCGGCATTGAGCTGGGTGTTATGCGCAAACCGCGCGGCGTTGTCCGCAAAGCGCGGATCGTGGATCCATTCCTCGTGCCCAAGATGGCGGCACAGATCGGCCCACCAGCTTTCGTTGAGCAGGCACAGGTTGATCCAGCGCCCGTCGCGGGTCCGGTAAAGGTTGACCAGCGGATTGCCCGCTTCGCCGGGCGCGCTTCCTGGCCCGCGCTCGATCCCCAGGCTCGCCGCGATGGTTGCCTGCGACATCAGGTAGATGCCGAAAAGATAGAGCGCGTTATCGACGATTGCGCCCTTGCCGGTGCGTTCGCGGCGAAACAGGGCGGCCGAGATTGCGCCCGCCAGCGTCGCCCCGCCGCCAAGATCGCCGACCGATCCGGGCTGGCCGGGCGGATAACTGTCCGGCTGGGTCTGCATGTAACCGGCGCCCGAGCGGCACCATGACGAAGGGAAATCGAACCCGCCGTCATTCGCCATGGCCCCGCGGATGCCGTAGCCGGTGCCGCGCGCATAGATCAGCTTGGGATTGTGCTGCACCAGATCGGCTGGCTCGATGCCCAGCTTCTTGAGGGCATCGGCGCGCAGATTGGTGATAAAGACATCCGCGCTCTCGATCATCTTGTACAAGATATCGCGGCCTGCTGCTTGCGTCAGATCGAGCCTGACCGAACGTTTGCCCCGGTTTCCCGCCTCGAAATACATCGAAAACCCGTTCGCGCTGCTGCCCGGGATCGGCAGCGAGCGCCCGGGATCGCCGCCGCCGCTGGTGCGCTCGATCTTGATGACATCCGCGCCCCAATCGGCAAGGATCATGCCGGCGGCTGGAACGAAGGTGTGCTCGGCGACCTCGATGACTTTTACGCCTGCCATGACATCATACATGTGTCGCTTGCTCCCATTTTCTTGACTCGGCCCAAGCCTCTCCTAGTCACATACGCTGCGTCAAACACATTCGTGAAATCGGCCGCCGAAAGGGTATCATGGCTTTTCTGAAACACGCTGACTCGCTTTACATCGGCGGCGAATTCGTGCGCGCGCCAGACAGCGACGCGGTGATCAATCCCGCCGATGAAAGCCTGATCATGATGGCCCCGGTTGGCACGTCGCAAATGGTCGGCGATGCCATTGGAGCCGCGCGCGATGCGTTTGACCAGGGCGAATGGCCCCGCCTATCGCAGGCCGCACGCATCGCCAAACTTACCGAATTTCTTGACGCCATCGAGCGGCGCAAGGCGGAATTCATCGCGCTGATCATCGCCGAGGCCGGATCAACGCAGATGCTCGCCAACTACCTCCAGTATGGCATCCCGATGGGCCATGCGCGGCACATGGTGGAGCTATCCGCCCGCCCCGCCGCAACCTCGCTGCCCGCCGAGCTCAGCCCCAATGCCAGCGGCGGGCTGACGCTGGGCATGAATGTCATGGTGCGCGAGCCAGTCGGCGTCGTCTCGGCGATCACGCCCTATAACTTCCCCTTCTTCCTCAACATCGGCAAGATCATTCCGGCGATGGCGGTGGGCTGCACAGTGGTGCTAAAGCCTTCGCCCTACACGCCGATCGAGGCCCTGATCCTCGGCGAAATTGCCGATGAGGTAAGGCTGCCCAGGGGCGTGCTCAACATTGTTACCGGCGGCATCGAGGCGAGCACGCTGATGACCACCGACAAGCGTGTCGATCTGGTTCATTTCACCGGATCAGACAAAGTCGGCGCGATGATCCAGGCGCAGGCGGCACCGAACCTGACGCGCTGCGTCATGGAGCTTGGCGGCAAATCCGCGCTGATCGTGCGGGCGGATGCCAATCTGATGGAAGCCGCGCAGGCCGCAATCGGCGGGTTCATCACCCATTGCGGGCAGGGCTGCGCGCTCACCACGCGGATGCTGGTTCACCGCTCGATCAAGGAGCAATTTGTTCAGATGATCGCTGGCATGCTCGCCCATGTGAAAATCGGCAATCCGGTTGATCCCACCGTCTCGTGCGGCCCGCTGATCCGCGAAGTCGCCCGCAAGCGGACCGAGGACTATGTCCAGATTGCTCAGGACCAGGGCGCGAAACTGGTGGCAGGGGGCAAGCGGCCAGAGGGGCTCGACAAGGGCTTCTACTATGAGCCCACGCTGTTCACCGATGTCGACAACGCATCGCGCCTCGCCCAGGAAGAGGTGTTCGGCCCGATCGGTGCAGTGATCGGTTTCGAGAGCGATGAGGAGGCCATCGCCATCGCCAATGACAGCCTCTTCGGCCTTGCAGGCGGTATCTACTCCGCCAACGTCGGCCATGCCTATGAAATGGCCCTGCAACTGCGCACCGGCGGCGTCGGCATCAATGGCGGCGGCGGCGGCATGTCGAGCAACGCGCCGTTCGGCGAGATCAAACGCTCGGGCTATGGCCGCGAATACGGCATCGATGGGCTGAACGAGTTTACCTATATCAAGTCCATCGGCTTCCACGGGGGTTGAGTATGGCCAGCGCCCGCACCCTCGACCCGATCCGCAATCTGCCGCTGGTCAGGGATCTCGCTGCATGAACAAGGGCAGGACACTCGTGTTGGGCGGCGGCGGATTGGCGGGGCTGGGCTGGTTCGCAGGGCTGTTTCAAGGCATGTCCCGGCAAGGCGTTGATCTGCACGATAGATACCGGATGATCGGCACTTCGGCTGGCTACCACCTGAACGACGCCATCGCCGCGCTTGAGGCCAGCGGCAGCAAGGTTCTGGTGATCGAGCCTGACGCGGCAGCGCGGGCGGCCATGGGGGCCAACCCGCTCGATCACGCCGTGCGGCGTCCTTCGGCAGAGGCAGGTTTTGCCCAGGGACTGCAGCTGGCGACCAGCGTCGGCACAATCTGGAGCTCAACCTCGTGAACTTCGAGCTTGAAGACGATCACCGGATGCTGCGCGATCTCGTGCAGAAATTCGTCCGCCAGGAACTCATGCCGCTGGAGCCCGCCGTGCTGGAGCGCGAGGCGCAAGGGCAGGACTCCGAACTGACCGAGGAGGAACGCAAACGCGTCGATGCGGTGTCGCAGGAACTCGGCTTGTGGGGCCTCGATGCACCGCTCGCGGATGGCGGCATGGGTCTGCCGCATGTCGCGCTGGTTGCGGTCAACGAGGCGCTGGGCAGCACAGTCGCCAAATATACACTGCCGCCGGATTCGCCCAATCTCCAGATGCTCGCTGCCACCGTGAACGAGCGCCAGCGCGAGGCCTATCTGGTCCCCTATGCGCTTGGGCAGACGATTTCGGCCATCGGCATTTCGGAGCCGGGGGCAGGGTCCGATCCCGCAGGCATGCAGACCCGCGCGGTGCGGGATGGCGACGACTGGATCATCAATGGCCGCAAGATCTGGATAACCCGCGCTGCCGAGGCCGATTTCACCATCCTCATGGCGATCACCGACACGGAAAAGCGCACGCGCGGCGGGATGTCCGCCTTTCTGATCGACCGCGATACCCCGGGCTTTCAGGTGCTCCGCCGCATCCCGATGCTCGGCGGCGAATATACCTATGAAGTTGTGCTCGAGGATTGCCGGGTGCCGGGCTGGAAATTGCTCGGCACTGAGGGACAAGGCTTCGGCCCGATGCAAATCCGGCTGGGAACGCGGCGCATGGAAATCGCCGCCTGGTGCATCGGCGCCGCCCAGCGCGCGCTCGACATGATCCGCGACTATGCGCCGCAGCGGGTTACTTTCGGCCACAAGCTGTCGGAGCGGCAATCGGTACAGTGGTGGGCCGCAGATGGCGCGATGCATATCCACGCCGCGCGGTTGATGGCCTATGACTGCGCATGGAAGCTCGATCAGGGCATGGACGTGCGCAGCGAGATTTCGATGCTCAAGATCTACGCCACCGAGATGGCGCAGAAAATCATCGACGATGCCATGCAGTGTTTCGGCGGCATGGGCATGACCAGGGAATCCCCGCTGCCGCTGCTGGCCGGACGGGTCCGCACAATGCGCATCTACGATGGCCCTTCGGAAGTGCACCGGATGGTCGTCGCCCGCAACCTGATGGATACCAGACCATGACTGACACATCCGAAATCCGCGATCTTTATACCCGTTATACCTACAACGGAGATCGCGGCCGGCTTGCCGATCTCGCGGCCTGCTTTGCCGATGACGGCACACTCGAATTCCCCGGCGGCAAGGGCACCGGGCCGGTCGGCGTGGCAGAGGCACTCGCCAGCGGAATTGCCGGCGACCCGGCGCGGACTTTCACCCGGCATCACGTCACCAACCCGTTGATCGATGTGTCCGCAGACGGCCAGAGCGCGAGCGGCCGCGCCTATTTCTCGGTCTATTGCAACAATGGCCTCGACCATGTCGGGACATATAATGACCGGCTGCGCCTGACGAGCGACGGCTGGCGTTTCGCCTACCGTCAGGTGCGCATCGACTGGCAGTCGCCGACATCGATGTCGCCGCCGATCATGTCGCGCTAAGCGTCTCCGCAATCCGCTCCAGACAAGGAACAAGTCACCATGGGCGAAGCCTATATCATCGACGCCTGCCGCACCCCGCGCGGGATCGGCAAGCAGGGTCGCGGCGCACTGGCGCACATGCACCCCCAGCACCTCGCCGCGACTGCCCTGAAGGCGATCAAGGACCGCAACGATCTCGACACCGGCGATGTCGATGACGTGATCTGGAGCACTTCCAACCAGTCGGGCCAGCAGGGTCACGATATCGGCCGGATGGCAGCGCTTGACGCCGGCTACGACGTCCGGGCGAGCGGTGTCACCCTGTCGCGCTTTTGCGGCGGCGGGATCAGCAGCGTCACCATGGCGGCGGCCTCGATCATGGCGGGGGTCGAAGACCTGATCGTCGCGGGCGGCATGGAGATGATGTCCTATGTCGCCACCCAGCGCGGCGAGGGCCCGCGGATGATGGATGTCGGCAACCTGCGCCTGCGCAGCGTCCACCCGCAATCGGCGCAAGGGGTCTGTGCCGACGCGATTGCTGCGCTTGCAGGCATCACCCGCGAGGACACTGAAGCTCTCGCACTGCTGAGCCAGCAGAATGCCGGCCGGGCGATCACGGAAGGCCGCTTCGACCGAAGCCTCGTCCCCGTCCATAATATCGATGGCAGCCTCGCGCTCGACCATGAGGAATTCCCTCGCCCGCAAACCACCGCTGAGGGCCTTGCCGCGCTCAAACCCAGCTTTGGCGAAATGGCCGATGTCGATGTCGACGGCCAAGGCACAACTTACCGCACTCTGATCCAGCAGAAATATCCTGGTCTGGAGATCGTTCCGATCCACCACGCAGGCAACAGTTCGGGCGTAGTCGATGGATCGGCAGCCCTGCTCCTCGCCTCGCCCACATACGCCGCGCGGAAAGGCATGAAGCCGCGCGCGCGGATCGTCACTTATGCCAATATCGGCGATTGCCCGACGCTGATGCTCAATGCTCCGGTGCCAGCGATCCGGAAGGTGCTGGCCCGCGCCGGCCTCACCGTCGCCGACATTGACCTGTGGGAGATCAATGAAGCCTTTGCGGTCGTCACCGAAAAGGCAATCCGCGACCTGGATCTCGACCGCGACAAGATCAACGTCAACGGCGGCGCGATGGCGCTCGGGCATCCGATCGGCGGCACCGGCTCTATCCTGATCGGCACCGTGCTCGACGAGCTGGAACGCACCGGCGGGCGCTATGGCCTGGTCACCATGTGCGCGGCGGGCGGCATGGCCCCGGCAATCATCATCGAGCGGATCTGAGATGAGCGCGGTCGATTATGCACTCGAGGGTGTGGTCGCAATCCTCACGGTCAACTATCCGCCGGTCAACGCGCTGAGCTACGCGACGCGTTCGGGCCTCAGCAACGCACTGGACAAAGCTGAAGCCGATCCCGCGGTGCAAGCCATTGTCATCCTGGGCGGCGGCAGCACGTTCATCGCGGGCGCGGACATCACCGAATTCGGCACCGAAAACGGCACCAAAGAACCGAGATTGCATAGGCTTCAGGCAAGGCTGGAAGCCTGCCCCAAACTGACTATCGCCGCGATCCACGGCACCGCACTCGGCGGCGGTCTGGAACTGGCTTTGACTTGCGCCGCGCGGGTCGCGGTGGCCGATGCCCAGCTGGGTCTGCCCGAAGTCAATCTCGGGCTGCTCCCCGGTGCGGGCGGCACCCAGCGCCTTCCCCGGCTGACTGGTCCGGAGATCGCCCTCGATCTGATCACCAGCGGCAAGCCGATCAGCGCGGCAAAGGCGCTGGAGCTCGGCGTGATCGACGCGGTTGTTGGTGACTTGCGCGCGGGCGCCATCGGCTTTGCCCGCCAGGCGCTGGTGGAAGGTCGACGCTTCTCGCCCGTGGGTCAGCGGCAAGACATGGTGACTGGGATCGATCCCAAACTCTTCGCCGATTTCCGCGCCAAAACTGCGGCCAAAGCGCGCGGGCGGCTGGCACCAATGGTGATCATCGATTGCATCGAGGCGGCCTGCACCATGCCGATTGCCGAGGGGCTCGCCTTTGAGACGGCAGGCATTCAGCGGCTGTTTGCCGATCCGCAGCATCCCGCGCTGAAGCACGCCTTCTTCGCCGAGCGCGAGGCGCGCAAGATCCCCGACGTGCCCAGGGATGTGCGGCCTCTGCCGATCCGCAAGGCGGCGATCATCGGATCGGGCACGATGGGCGGAGGCATCGCGATGGTCTTCGCCAATGCCGGGATCGAGGTCAAACTGCTCGATATCGATGCTGCCGCGCTAGAAAAGGGGCTTGGCGTCGTCACGAAGAACTACGCGATCTCGGTCGGGCGCGGCTCAATCAGCCAGGCGGCGATGGACGCGGCGCTGGCCCGCATCAGCGGCACGACCAGCTATGACGATCTCGGCGATGTCGATATCGTGATCGAGGCGGTGTTCGAGAATATGGCGCTCAAGCAGAAGATTTTCGCGACGCTCGACAAAGTGACGCCCGCCCACTGCATCCTGGGCAGCAACACCTCCTCACTCAACATCGACTTGATCGCCAGCGCCACCGCGAGGCCGCAAAAAGTGATCGGCACGCACTTCTTTTCGCCTGCCAATGTGATGAAACTCATGGAGAATGTGCGCGGCAAGGCATCCTCGCCCGAGACGATTGCGACGGTGACGGCGCTGGGCAAACAGCTCGGCAAAGTCACAGTGCTCGCGGGCAATTGTGATGGCTTCATCGGCAACCGGATGCTGCAATACTATACCAGCCAGTCCGAATTCCTGATGGAGCAGGGCGCCAGCCCGGAGCAGATCGACCGGGTGGCAGAAGCGTTCGGTATGCCGATGGGTCCGGTCTCGATGCGCGACATGACCGGCATGGATGTCGGCCTGATGATCCGCAAGGAACGCCAAAAGACGCTGCCTGAAGGCGAACGCTTCTCGCCGATCCTCGAGCGCATTGTCGCGGCAGGCCGGATCGGCATGAAAGTCGGCAAAGGCTTTTATCGCTACGAGGGCCGCGATAAGTTTCCGGACCCAGAGGCAATTGCGATCATCGAAGGCGTGTCTAAGGATCTGGGCATCGCGCGCCGCAGCTTCACCGACGAAGAAGTGCGCGATCAGCTGTTCATGCCGCTGGTCAATGAAGGCGCGAAAGTCCTCGATGACGGCATCGTGATCCGCGCCAGCGACATCGATACCTGCTGGATCAACGGCTATGGCTTCCCCGCCCATCTCGGCGGACCGATGTATTGGGGCGCGGCGATCGGACTGGACAAGGTCCATGCCATGGCGCTGAAGCTCGGCGGCACCAACGGCCCGCGCTGGATGCCCGGCAAGCTGCTGGATCGACTGGTGAAAGAAGGGCCCAAAGACGGCAAGTGGGGCTGGAAATAGCCGCTACGCCAGCGTGCCGAAGAATGCCGCGACATCGGCGGAAAATGCATCCGGCTCTTCCAGCGCCGCGAAATGCCCGCCCGCCTGCATTTCAGCCCAATGCTGGATGTTGAACAGTCGCGCGGCATCGCGGCGGCCGGGGTATGGAACGAATTCGGCCGGATAGAGCGCGAGCCCGGTCGGCACCGTGACCGGCCCTGCGAAGCTCTCGCTTCGGGCGGCACCGTAATACATCCACAGCGATGACGTGACCGCATTATTGACCAGATAGGTCATGATGTTGGTCAGCAGCATGTCCATCGCAAAGCGGCTGGTGATATCGCCACGGGTATCGCCCCAACCATGGAATTTCTCGACCACCCAGGCCGCCCAGCCGACTGGATTGTCGTGCAGCGCCAGTCCCAGGGTTTGCGGCTTGGTCGCCTGCTGGTGCGCATAGCCGCTGTCGGCTGCGCTGAACTTGCCCAGCCGGCGCCGATAGGCATGGCTCTCTTCGTCATCGCCTGGCCCCGGCGGCGGACCGGTAAACATGTTGAGGTGAATGCCCGTCACGACATCGCCGTGGTCCTTGCCCAGCCAGGAGGTCACGATCGAACCCCAGTCGCCGCCCTGCGCCCCGAACCGGGGATAGCCAAGCGCGCCAGTCATCAGCTTGCGCCAGAGCGCCGCAACCTGCTTTGGACCGATCGGTGCCGTCGGCCGCTCGGACCAGCCGTAGCCGGGCAGCGACGGCACCACGAGATCGAACCCTGCGGCATTCAGCAGGCCGATTGCCGCCTGAAACTCGACAACCGAGCCGGGCCAGCCGTGAGTGAGCAGCAGCGGAAATGGCCGCGATCCGTCGCCCTTCACATGATAGAAATGCACATCGATGCCATCGATCACGACCTTGAATTGCGGCCAGCGGTTCAGCCCGGTCTCGGCCGCACGCCAATCGTAATGATCGCGCCAATAGGCCACGAGCCCGGCAAGATAGCGCGCATCCGTGCCGTACTGCCAATTCCCGTCATCTGCCGGAGCATAGCCGATCCGGCTATCCGCAACCTTGCGGGCGATCCGGTCAATGACCTGTTGCTCGGCCGCGATGGTGAAAGGCCTGATCTGGTGCATTCGACTGTTCTTTCATGTTGCTCGGCGAAATCCCGCCGTTTCCGGCAGATCGCCAACGCCATAGCGCCATGCCTTGCGCGGCGTCGATCACGGGTTTCGGGCGGATGTGCTCATAATCCATCGTGCGAACCTATCCGGCCTTGCATCCAATCGGCAAATCGGAAACGAAGGCCTGCATGTATCACCTCCTCAATCAACTCACCCTCATCGAAGCCTCATCCTTTGTCGCTGCGCCGACTGCCGGGCTCTATTGCGCGCAGCTGGGGGCCGAAGTGATCCGGGTCGACCAGATCGGCGGCGGACCCGATTTCCGCCGCTGGCCGGTAACCGAAGCCAATGACTCGCTCTATTGGGAGAACCTCAACCGCGCGAAGAAGAGCGTTGCGCTGGACCTCGGGCGGCCGGAGGGGCGCGAACTGCTGGTGCGGCTGGTGCAGGAGACCGGCAACTTGATGACCAACTTCCCTGCATCGGGCTTCCTCGCGCATGACCGGCTGGCCGCAGGTCGCGCCGATCTGGTCACCGTGCGGGTGATGGGCTGGCCCGATGGCGCTGTGGCGCTTGATTACACGGTCAACAACGCAGTCGGTTATCCCGACATGACCGGGCCCCAGAATGAAAACGGGCGGCCCGATCCGGTCAATCACGTGCTCCCCGCCTGGGACTTGCTGACCGGGGCATATGCCGCCTTCGCCTTGGTTTCCGCCGTGCGCCACCGCGAGCAGACCGGGGCGGGCGGCGAAGTGCGCATTCCGCTGTCGGATGTCGCGATTGGCACGGTTGCCAACCTGGGCGGGATTGCCGAAGTGCTCTATCGCGGGGCCAACCGCGAGCGGCTGGGCAACGCGGTCTATGGCCTGTTCGGCCGCGATTTCGTCACCCGCGATGGCGTGCGCACGATGATTGTGGTGGTCACTCCCAAACAGTGGTCCGCGCTGGTCGGCGCGCTGGACATTGCCGCCGACATTGCCCGGATCGAAGCCGAGCGCAGCACCTCATTTGCTACTGACGATGGTGCGCGCTTCCACCACCGCGACGCGCTTTACCCGCTGTTCGCCGCTGCCATCGGCACGCGCGATCATCAGGGCCTGGCCGCAGCGCTCGATGCCGCAGGCTGCGTGCATGGCCGCTATCAGACCATGCTGGAAGCCGCGCACGACCCGCGACTGGTCGGCGAGAATCCCATGTTCGCGCCGTCATCGGATAATCCCAGCGGCGAAACCTACCCTGCCGCAGGTGCCTTCGCCACCATCCCTCGGCTTGAGCGCGGCGCGCCCCGGACCGCCCCGCACAACGGCCAGCATAGCGAGGAAGTGCTGGCCGAACGGCTGGGCATGACCTCGGGTGAGATTGCGGCGCTGGTCGATTCCGGCATTGTCGGGACCGCATGATGACGGAATTGACGACTGGATCCGAAAACATCGCAGAAATCCGGCGCACCTCTCAGCCCTCAACGCAGCCCGGCACGCACCGCTTCGGCTTGCGCCATGATGTTCCGGACAAGGTCGGCGCAAGTCGGGATATCATGGATCAGCGCCTGGCTCTGCCCGCTGGTCCAGATGCCGCCATCGATATCGCCATCGCGCAACACATTCTCGCGCCCGCGCACGCCCGCCATCAGCTCCCTGACATCGTCGAAGGTCTTGGTGGGGTCACGCTGAATTAGCGCGACTTCTTCCGCGACCGCATTTCGGGCGACGCGCGCCGTATTGCGCAATGTGCGGCCCACCAGCACCGTGTCGATCTCGGTGCTGTCGACGATCCGCTGTTTGACGTTCTGGTGGATTTTGGCTTCCTGGGTGGCACAAAAACGCGTGCCCATGTTGACCGCTCCGGCCCCGAGCGCCAGCGCGGCGACCAGGCCCCGCCCGTCCGAAATCCCGCCCGATGCGATCACGGGCACGTCAAGGGCATCGACTGTTGCAGGCAACAACACGATCAGTCCGACATCGTCCTCGCCGGGGTGGCCGGCGCATTCAAAGCCATCGATGCTGATGACATCCACCCCCTTGGCCACTGCCGAAACCGCGTGGCGCACCGACGTGCATTTATGGATGACCTTGACACCATGTTCCTTGAAACGCGGCAGGTGATCGGTCGGTGCCCTGCCCGCAGTTTCGACGATCTTGATGCCCGAGGCGATGATCGCCTCTCGGTATTCGTCGTAGGGGATGGGATTGATCGACGGCAGCAGCGTCATGTTGACGCCGAACGGCTTGTCGGTGAGCGTGCGCACCCGCTCGATCTCGGCCAGAAGCGCATCGCCACTGGGATACATGTGCGCGGTGATGAAGCCCAGCGCGCCTGCATTCGCCACTGCGGCGACCAGATCGCCATAGCCGACCCCGGTCATCCCGCCCATGACGATGGGGGTCTCCACCCCGAACATTTCCGTGATCTTTGTCTCGAACATGTGTTTATCCATTCCAGAAGTCAGCCCGCAATATCGCGGTAAACCGGGGCGCGTTTCGCTGCCGCGGCGGCAAGCGCCTCACGGTGGTTGGCGGATGCAAGCATTGCGGCCTGTTCGACCGATTCAGCAATCAGGATGTCGCGCGCGCTGGCGCCGGCGGGCAGATTGAGCAAACGCTTGGCCGAACGGATCGCATCGGGGCTGGATGCCGCGATGCCGCGCGCCAGTTCCAGCGCCGCCGCGAGCGGATCATCGGCCAGCCGCGTGACCAGCCCCAGTTCTGCCGCTTCGGTTCCCGAAAACCGGCGTCCGGTGAACACGATATCGCGCGCCACATCATCGCGCACCAGGGTGCGCAACAGCACCATTGCCGCCACATCCGGCACCAGCCCCCAGCGCACTTCCATCATCGACAGCTCAGTCGAGGGTGCGGCAATCCTGATGTCCGCACCCAGCATCATCTGGAACCCGCCGCCAAACGCCACCCCATGCACGGCGGCGATCACCGGCACCGGCAGCTCGCGCCAGCCCCAGGCGATATTCTGGAACAGGTTGGCATCGCCGTGGCTGCGCGGGCCAAGATCCATGAGCTCGGGCGCACCTGCCAGCGCCGCCAGATCGATCCCGGCGCAGAACGCGCGTCCCGTGCCTGACAGTACGACGCAGCGCAGATCGCGCCGCACCGCCAAGTCCCGCAGCGCCGCGTCGATGGCATGGAACATCGCCACATCGAGAGCATTCATCTTGTCCGGTCGATTGAGCCGAACATCGGCGACACCGCCTTCAAGCGAAACTGAAATCCGATCATCCATGATCTTGGGAATTCCTTTTGATGCGACCGGCTGACGCGGCGCCTGCTCTATAATCTCGACTTCCGCTTCAAGGCACTCGAATTGTTCGCCGACCGTGATGTGGTGAGCCAGGTCCGGAAATGGCCCGCAATCGGCAGACACGCCAACGAACAGCGGAACCGGCCGAGCAGGGACAGCGGCGACAAAGGCCTCGATCAGTGTGGCGGTCACTGAGCCAGCGAGTCGACGATCCGTTGTTCGACTTCACCGGCAAGATCAAGCGCGTCGCCGTTGCGCTGCGCGCGCCAGCGCCTCGGCTGACGAACGTTCCGCCCGGTGCAAAAAGCATCTGGCGGACAACATGGTGCCCCGCACAATTGTGATCATGGATGATCTGCCGCACAATCCCAATGGCAAGGTGCTGAAAAAGGGACTAAAGGCTCCACTTCTGGCAGCAGCCGATGCCAGGCGAAAGTCAGCCTGAGAATATCCAGATAGGTCGCCGCTTTCGTGGCCGGGAGTAACGAATGTCATTGCTTTATGATGAAGGCCAACTGGCGATCGGCAACGAATCGCGCCGCATTCTCGAAGCTCGGGTAGAACCCGCGCAAATGCTGCCGCTGCTGGAAAAGCAGGGCGAATATCATGCCGGTTTCTGGGAAATGGCCATGGAGCAAGGTTGGACGGCGCTGGCCTTGCCCGAGGCCCATGGCGGGCTCGATCTTGGCCTGGTGGAACTGGGGCTGATTGCGCTTCAGGCTGGGCGATCACTATCGGGCGCACCGTTCCTGACCAGCTCGTTCGGTGCTGCAAAGGCAATTCTCGATCTTGGGTCCGACGCATTGAAGGCCGAATGGCTGCCCAGGCTGGCCAGCGGGGAAAGCATCGGCGCGATTGCCTTTGCCGAAGATCAACACCCGCTGCCGCCTGTGCCCGAAGCCACTTTCGCAGATGGCAAGCTGAGCGGCGCCAAGCCCGCTGTTTCGGGCGGGCTCCACGCCGATCTGGCGATTGTTCTGGCCAGTATGGCCGGCACCCCGGTCCTGGTCGCGGCGGACCTTGCGGGTGCTCAGCGCCAGGGTTTCCAGACGTTTGACAACAGCCGCTGCACCGCCAACCTGGTGTTCAACGATACGCCCGGCGAACTGCTGGCATCGGGCCAGCAAGCACTGGACGCGGCGCTGCATATCCTTGCGCAGCAAGCGGTTGTCACCGCGCACGAGCAGACCGGCGGCGCGGAAGTGCTGATGGAGCGCGCCCGCGACTACGCCAATACCCGCCGCGCCTTTGGCCAGCCAATCGGCGGTTTTCAATCGGTCAAGCATCGCATCGCCGAGCTTTATGGCCTGGTCGAACTCGCCCGCGCGGGCGCGCTCCATGCCGCGGCGCAAGATGGCCAGCCGGACTTTATCAAAGCCGCCGCTGCTGCGCGCATTCAGGCGACCGAGGCCTATGACACCGCTGCGCGCGATTGCGTGCAGATCCACGGCGGCATCGGCGTCACCTGGGAGGCGGGGCTGCATCTGCACATGCGCCGCGCGCGCAGCCTTGCGGTTGAACAGGGCAACATGCTGTTCTGGGAAGACATTCTGGTTGATGAGCTGGCAGGAGAAACGGCATGACCGACGATCAGACCTATGCCGAACGGGCGAATACATGGCTCCAGTCTGTCGATTCCGAGTTTGGCCGATCTGCCCGCCTCGGCCTCTGCGTAAGCGAAGATCTGGCACTGGGTCGCCGTTATCTGGCGGCGCGGTTTGCTGCCGGATACGCCGGTATCCACTGGCCGGTCGAATTTGGCGGCCAGGGCCTGGGTTACATCGAAAAGCTCGCCTTCGAAATCGAAGAGGCGAAATTCGGGATGCCATCCCACTATTTCGGGATCAGCCTGGGCATGCCCATCCCGATCCTGATGAAGTACGGCGCGGACAAGGAGTT
Organism: Novosphingobium sp.; assembly: GCA_031428115.1. Classification (GTDB taxonomy): domain Bacteria; phylum Pseudomonadota; class Alphaproteobacteria; order Sphingomonadales; family Sphingomonadaceae; genus Novosphingobium. The sequence goes on from JANPOS010000070.1 coordinate 82,605, forward strand.
CACCAAAGAGCGCGTGCTCAAGGCGCTGAAGGGCGAAGAAATCTGGTGCCAGCTGTTCTCTGAGCCAGCCGGCGGATCGGACCTTGCCGGGCTGCGCCTGCGGGCCGAGCAGGACGGAAATGGCTGGAAGCTCAATGGCCAGAAGCTGTGGACCAGCTATGCGCAGCATTCAGACTATGGTGTGATCGTCGCGCGCACCGATCCCACCGTGCCCAAGCACAAGGGCCTCACCTATTTCTGGGTGGACATGAAAGCGCCCGGCGTCGAAGTCCGTCCGATCAAGCTCGCCGGCGGGGACAGTCACGTCAACGAAGTGTTCTTTGATGATGTCAAGCTGACCGATGCCCAGCGCATGTCTCCCGTCGGCGGCGGGTTCGGCGTAGCGATGGCGACGCTGATGATCGAACGCTATTCGGCCACCGACAGCGCGGGCTTCGGGCCGCATATCGATCTGTTCGTCAGCCTGGCCCGCGAAACCCGGATCAATGGCAGGCCCGCCATCGAAGATGGCCGCATCCGCTCGGCGATTGCCCGCAACTATGCGATGCGCAACGGCCTCGAAGCTATTACTGCGCGCGCCATGCTGATGCTGCAGGCCGGAATGGAACCGGGCCCGGAAGGGTCGCTCAACAAGCTGGTTTCGGTGCGCTCGCGTCAGAAGCTGTCCGAACTGGCGATCGACCTGCAAGGCGTGAACGGCCTCCATTTCGACGAACACGCGCCGGTCAAGGAGAACTGGCAGACCAGCTGGATCAGTGCGCCGACCGGGCGCATCGCCGGCGGCGCGGACGAGATGCTGCTCAACACCATTGCCGAGCGGATCCTCGGCCTGCCGCAGGATCACCGGCCTGACAAGGGCGTGCCGTTTAACCAGATACCCGCATAGGAACCGCAATCGCTGGCCGAAGGCCGCTTTGCAAAGCGGGCAGCCCCCGTCCAGAACGAGGACGGCAGCGTAGCGCCGGACCCTTGGCAGTTTCCCCAGGCGCAAACCGCACCGCACTGGCAATCTCTATCCGCTGTGCGGATTTTGCGGCACGGCGCGTGGCCGTTCTCCCGAGTTGCGATCACACGGGGCCGCAAAAGGAGCTTCCCATGCCGATCGCCCGCCCCGCCCTGTCCGCCGCCGCCCAGGCCTTCCTCGATCGCCGGGCGGGCGGCGAAGGCTTGCTCATCGGCGGCACATGGAGCTCTGCCGCCGCGACGCTGGCAACGTTGGATCCTGCGACCGGGGAGCAAAACGGCGTTGTCCCTCGCGCCTCGGCCAGCGATGTCGGTTCCGCAGTCGCCGCCGCGCGCGCCGCCTTTCCCGCCTGGCGCGCGACCACGCCGGCCCGGCGCGCCCGCATCCTGTGGGCGATCGCCGATGCCATCGAAGCCAACATCGACGAACTGGCCGAACTGGAAACGCTCGACCAGGGCAAGCCGCTGTTCGTCGGGCGCTGGGCCGAGATTCCAGGCGCAGCCGGGCAATTCCGCTTCTTTGCGGGCCAGGCCCAGGCGATCACCGGCGAGACAATCAACAGCTCGATAGATTATCAGCCGGCTGGCAAGCAGGTCGCCAGCTGGACCCTGCGCGAACCGGTTGGCGTGGTGGCGGCGATCGTGCCGTGGAATTCGCCGCTGGTGCTTACGGCAATGAAGCTGGCCCCGGCGCTGGCTGCCGGATGCACCGTCGTGCTCAAGCCGGCCGAGGACACCTCATTGACCGCGCTGCGGCTCGGCGAATTGATCATCGAGGCGGGGCTACCTGCGGGCGTGCTGAACATCGTTACCGGCTATGGCCATGAAGCCGGCGCCGCGCTGGCGGCGCATCCGGGCGTCGACAAGGTCGCCTTTACCGGCTCGACTGCCACTGGCCGGGTGATCCTCGATGCCGCCAAAGGCAATCTCAAGCGGGTGAGCCTTGAGCTTGGCGGCAAGTCGCCGGCCATCGTCCTGCCCGATGCCGATCTCGATCTTGCCATTCCCGGCGTGGCTAACGCCATCTTCTTCAATGCCGGGCAAGTCTGCATCGCCGGCTCAAGGCTCTATGTGCATCGTTCGATCCACGATCAGGTGATCGATGGCGTCGCCGCCTATGCCAGGTCACTCAAACTCGGCCACGGGCTCGATCCCGCAACGCAAATGGGGCCGCTGGTGTCCGCAAGACAGGCCGGACGAGTTGCAGCCTATGTGGCGGCCGCAAGGGCAGCGGGGGCGACCGTACTGACCGGAGGCGAACGCTCGGGCCATGCCTTCTTCAGTCCCGCTGTCGTGGTGGACGTCAAGCCAGAGATGGAGATCGTCCGCGAGGAAGTCTTCGGGCCGGTGCTGGTCGCGCAGGCCTATGACGACCTTGAAGAGGTCACAGCCGCCGCCAATGCCAGCGGCTATGGCTTGGCCGCCAGCATCTGGACCCGTTCGCTGTCCGACGCCCACCGGCTGAGCGGGGCGCTGCAGGCAGGAACGGTGTGGATCAATTGCCACGCAATGTATGATGCCGCGCTGCCGATCGGCGGCATGAAGCAGTCGGGCTGGGGCCGCGATTCGGGCCGTCAGGCGCTCGACTCCTATCTTGAATGGAAGACCGTCTGCGCTGTGGTATAGCGCATTCTGCTAGCCCCGCAGCCGCGCCAGCCGCTCGCGCCAGCCGCCGTGGTAGGAGCCCCACTCCCACATCGCCACCACCAGCAACACGCCCTGCCCTGCCCCGGCGAACAGCAGCGCAGGCATTGTGATCGTCATCCCCGCCAGCGCCAGCGCGGCGAACAGCGCCAGGCCCGCCCAGTGCGATAGGGGCATGTTGCGATGGCGGTTGCTGGTGCGCTTGAACAGCGCGAGACCGGCGAGGAACAGCGCGCCGCCGCCGCACAGCGTGGCGACCAGCCCCGGCGATGCCGCTCCCCGGGCGTCATCGAGCAAGATCGCGTCGGCAACCGCATAGACAACGATTCCCGCTGCGATCGGCATGTGCAGATAGGTATAGGCATTGCGCGCCATGCGGCCGGGCTCGTTATGCTGACGGATGTGTTCGGACCCACGCGCCGCGCCGAGATCGAAATAGAGCCACCACATCAGCGCCGAGCCCAGGAAGGCCAGGGCGAAGGCCATGGCATTGCCCTCGCCGAGCCCCGCCTTCGAAACAGTCGCCCCGGTCATCACCACGCCTTCGCCCAGCGCGATGATGACGAACAGCGCGCAGCGTTCGGCCATGTGTGCGCCCGAGATGTCCCACTCCGAAGGGCTGGAGCGCCCCATCCCCGGGACGCGGAAATAGGCGAGCGGGCCGAGATATTCGAACGCGATGGCGAGTGCCCACCAGACGATCCGCGCTGCCGGATCGGCCAATGCCCCGCCGACCCACAGCGGCGCACTGGCGACGAACCATAAAGTGATCCGCGCCATGTTGCGCGCATTGGCCGGGTTGGCGCGGCGAAATATCATCGCCATGGCAAGAGTGCGCCCGATCTGCAGCACCACGTAGCTTGCCGCAAACAGCAGCCCCAGCGGGCCGAAGGCATCGGGGATCGCCACCGCCATGGTCAGGCTGAGGAACATCAGCGCGATCAGCAGCAGCCGCACCGGCACGCGTTCCGGATCAGCCCAGTTTGCCGCCCAGGTCGTGAACATCCAGGCCCACCACAGCGCGAGGAACATCACCGCCGATTGCGCCAACCCCAGCCAGCCGGGATGATAGTGCAGGAAATGCGAGATCTGGGTGATGGCGAAGACATAAACGAGATCGAAAAACAACTCGAGATAGCTCACCGGCGCATGGCCGCCGCCGTGGTTGCGCAGGAGCGATGCGGGTGGCTTGTCCGACATCCTCGCTTCATAACACCAGGCGGGCGATGCGCCACGGCCAGTTTCGCCACAGGAATTCGCTTGTCCCCACTCCCCAAGCGCGGCGAAATGCGCCATTCGGCGGGGCGATGCCAGCCGAACCTGACCTGACCGGACCCGACCTGACCGATCCCCTGGACGCGCTGCACGCCACATTCGGCTTCGCAGCGTTTCGCGGGGTGCAGGATCAGGTCGTCGGGCGGGTGCTGGGCGGGCAATCGACGCTGGCCGTCATGCCCACGGGTGCGGGCAAGTCGCTGACCTACCAGCTACCGGCGGTGATGCTGCCGGGAACTTGCGTGGTGATCTCACCGCTGATCGCGCTGATGCATGACCAGCTGCGCTCTGCGCGCGCCAACGGCATCCGCGCCGCCGCGCTGACCAGCGCCGACATGGACCGCGAGGAGACGATCGAGCGCTTCCGTGCCGGCGCGCTCGACTTGCTCTATGTCGCGCCCGAGCGCGCCTCGCAGCCGCATTTCCGCGAGCTGCTGGGCCATGCGCCGCTCAGCCTGTTCGCGATCGACGAGGCGCACTGCGTTTCCGAATGGGGCCACGATTTCCGCCCGGACTATCGCCTGCTGCGCCCGCTGATGGATGCCTTCGCCGAAGTGCCGCGCCTCGCGCTGACCGCGACCGCCGATGCCCACACCCGCGCCGACATTCTCGCGCAGCTGGGGATCGCGCCTGAAGGCCTGATCGTCGCCGGGTTCGACCGGCCGAATATCCGCTATGCCGTGCGCCACCGGGAAAATGCGCTCCGCCAGCTGACCCAGCTGATGGCCGAGCAGCCCGGTCCCGGGATCATCTATGCGCAGACCCGCCGCAAGGTCGAGGAGCTGGCGGAAAAGCTGACCGCGGCCACCGGCAGGCCGGTATTGCCCTATCACGCCGGGCTCGACCCGCAGGCGCGCGCCGCCAACCAGGCCGCGTTCGTCACGTCTGAAGACATGGTCATGGTCGCCACGGTGGCTTTCGGGATGGGCATCGACAAGCCCGACGTGCGCTTTGTCGCCCATGCCGGAACGCCCAAATCGATCGAGGGCTATTACCAGGAAACCGGTCGTGCGGGCCGCGACGGCGACGATGCAGTCGCGCTGATGCTGTGGTCGGCGGGCGATTTCGTGCTCGCGCGCAGCCGCATCGAGGAAGTCGAGGAGCATCGCCGCGCCGGCGAGCGAGGTCGGATCGATGCATTGGCGGCGCTGGTCGAGACCGGCAGCTGCCGCCGCGCATTGCTGCTGCGGCATTTCGGCGAGGACCCGCCGGCGGTTTGCGGCAATTGCGACAATTGCCTTGAAGCGCCGGGCGTGCACGATTGCAGCGAACTCGCGCGCAAGCTGCTCTCGGCGGTCTATCGCACCGGGCAGAGCTTCGGCTTCGGCCATATCGAAAAAGTGCTGACCGGACAGGCCGACGAGCGCGTGCTGAGCCGGGGGCATGACCGGCTTTCGGTGTTCGGCATTGTCGATGCGGCAGAAGCGCACCTGCTGCGCCCGCTGTCACGCGCGTTGCAGGCACGCGGCAGTCTGGCGGCGACCGAGCACAACGGACTGATGCTGGCGGGCGACGCGCGGGCTATCCTGAAAGGCGATGCCAGCGTCGAGCTGGTGCTGGCGGCAAAGCCCGAACCGCGCCAACGCAAGGCCCGCGGCGGCAGCGGCGGCGGGTCCAACCCGCTGGGCGATCCGCTGTTCGAGGCGCTGCGCGCGCTGCGCCGCGAGATCGCGACGGAAGCAGGCCTGCCGCCCTACGTGGTGTTCCACGATGCCACCTTGCGCGAGATGGCGGCAAGCCGCCCCGCCACACTTGCCGCTTTGGGCCAAGTGGGCGGGGTCGGCGCGCGCAAGCTCGAGGCCTATGGCGAGGCGTTTGTCAGCCTGATCCGCCAGTATTAGGGCGTGGTGCGCTTAATCTGCACCAGCGCTTCGTCATTGCGAGCGCCGCGAAGCAATACAGAGCCGCGCAAACCGCCCTGGATTGCTTCGCTGCGCTCGCAATGACGAATGATTCTGATTTCCTGCAAAATGGTTTAGGACTTCTCTGGCAGCACCGAGCTGTGCAGGTGCTCGATTTCCCAGACCCCGGCATCATATTGATAGAGAAACGAATAGCGCGCCTTGACCTCGGTCTTGGCGCCAGTGTCGGGATTGGTCAGGCTCACCGTCCAGGTGCCGGCGCGCAAAGCCCAGTTGCAGCCGGCCTTGATCGTCGAGGTGTCGATGCGGCCAATCGGGCTGTTCTTGAGGAAGCTGACGAAATAGTCGCGAATGTCAGCCGGGGTGGTGCGCGGCCGGGCGGCGACGGTTGCCAGCAGCACGGCGTCGTTGTCGAACAGCGCAGTCACCGTGTCGGGGTTCTTCGTCGCCCAGGCGGCGTTGAACTGGGCGAACTGGCCGTCGAGGTCGGCCTGGCTGGGCACGACGCACTGGGCAACCGGTCGCGCTTGGCGAGCCTGCGCGGCGAATGCGGGGGTGGCGGCAATGGCCAGTGCGGCAGCTGTAGCAATGGCAATCTTCTTCACGGTATTCTCCTCTCAGGGTTGAAAAATCAGTGGGACACAAGCACCGGCATCCGGATATTTTGCATCAGATCGGAAGTGGCGCTGCCGAGCATGAAACGTCGCATGCGTGAATGGCCGAAAGCGCCCATCACGAGCAGCGATGCACCGTGCGCCAGTGCTTCCTGCTGCAAGGCTTCGGCCACAGAACGATTGCCAAGATCGGCAAGAACGTGGCGGGCCAAAATTCCGCGACGGGCAGCAGCGGCAACCAGTGCTTCGGAATTGAGATCGCCTTGAATCAGTTTTTCGCCGTCGATGGTGACGAACACCGCATCCGGGGCCGCAAACAGAGCCGCCGCATCGCCTAGCGCGCGTGCCGCCGCCGCTGTATTGTCCCAGGCGACCGCCACCTTCACAGGCTTGTCGCCCGAAGCACAAGCCGGCGGCACCAGCACCAGAGGGCGACCACTTTCGAACATCAAGTATTCGGCAACGTGCCGCTCGCTGAGCAGTCCGTCCCGGTTCACGCCGATTACGACGAGATCATGGACGCGGGCATGCTCCGCGAGAACCTCTTGCATCCCGATGGCATGGGAATGCTCGGTCAACGTGCGGCATTCGACACCGGCAGCCAGTGCCGCCGCGGCAATCGCAATTGCCGTTCCCGGGGCATCTGCCTGCCTGCCGGGCGTCGTCACATCGAGCGCAACGCAGAAGGCAGTAAGGCTGGCGCCATAGGCCTTGGCCAGACCGATGGCGTAGGCCGGAGCCCCGCAATGGGGCTGCGCGCTTTCAGCCGGTGCGAAGAGAAAGATGGATTGGATGGTCATGGCTTGTCCTCGTTATTTCGTCACATCGTGTGCATGATCCTCGCCCCGCGTCTTGTAGAGCGAGAAGAGGATGCCGCCGGCGATAAGCGCCAAGGTCACGGCGAGGCTGGCCACCGGCGGGAACTTGTCGCCGCCGAGCAGGAAATCGGCAACGAAAATCTTCGAGCCGATGAACACCAGCACCATCGCCAGCGCATACCTGAGGTAGTGGAAGCGGTGGACCATCGCTGCCAGCGCGAAGTAGAGCGCGCGCAGGCCCAGGATCGCCATGATGTTCGAGGTGTAGACGATGAACGTGTCGGTGGTGATCGCGAAGATCGCCGGCACCGAATCGACCGAGAAGACCAGGTCGGCAAGGTTGATCACCACCAGCGCGAGGAACAGCGGCGTCGCCGCGCGCACCAGCTTGCCGGTCTTGGCGTCGGGAACTTTCACAAAGAACTTCTGCCCGTGCAGATCAGGGGTCACCCGCATGTGCTTCGAGATGAAGCGCACCGCCGGATTGTTGGCGACGTCCATCTCCTGATCGCCGGTGAACAGCATCTTCACGCCCGTTCCGATCAGGAACACCGCAAAGATATAGAGCGTCCAGTAGAAATTCTCGACCAGCGCCGCGCCGCCCGCGATCATCAGGCCGCGCAGCACGATGACCGCGATAATGCCCCAGATCAGCGCGCGATACTGATACATCCTGGGAATCGCGAAATAGGTAAAAATCAGGCTGATCACGAAGACATTGTCGATCGACAGTGCCTTTTCGATGAAAAACCCGGTGTAATATTTCATGCCGAGATCGGCACCCTTCTGCATCCACACCCAGATGCCGAACAGCAGCGCGATGGTGATGTAGAACGCCGAGAGTTTCAGGCTCTCAGCAATCCCCATCTCGCGGTCTTCCTTGTTCAGCACGCCAAGGTCGAACGCGGTGAGCGCCACAACGATGCCGAGGAAAGCAAGCCAGAACCACAGCGGGGTGCCGAGCCAGTCGGCGGTCAGAAATTCCATAATCAAGCTTTTCCGTTAATGCGAGATGGCGGGGGCTCCGCGCGTCTTGTAAAGCGACCAGCCAATGCCTGCGGCAAGGATGGCAAAAGTGATCCCGAGCGAGACCGGCGGCGGGATCTTGCCGATGCCGAGCAAATCGGCAACGAATATCTTCGAGCCGATGAACACCAGCAGCAGCGCCAAAGCGTACTTGAGATATTTGAACCGGTGCACCAGCGCGGCGAGCGCGAAATAGAGCGCGCGCAGGCCGAGGATCGCAAAGATGTTCGAGGTGTAGACGATGAACGGATCGGTGGTGATCGCAAAGATCGCCGGCACGTTGTCCACCGCGAACACCAGATCGACGATTTCGATCATGATCAGGGCGAGGAACAGCGGGGTCATGAACCAGACGAATTTGCCGGTCTTGGGGTCGTTCTGCTGGACGAAAAACTTTTCGCCGTGCAGCTGGTCAGTGACATTGAAGCACCTGCGCACCCAGGTCAGCACCGGATTGGCGGCGACGTCGTATTCCTTCTCGGCATTGCGCCACATCTGGACGCCGGTGAGGATCAGGAACACCGCGAAGATATAAAGCACCCAGCTGTACTGGCTGACGATGGTCGCGCCCAGCCCGATCATGATCGCGCGCAGCACGATGACGCCGAGAATGCCCCAGAACAGCACCCGGTGCTGATAGAGGCGCGGGACCGAAAAATAGGTGAAAATCATCGCGATGACAAAGACGTTGTCCATCGCCAGGCTTTTTTCGATGACGAAGCCGGTGACGTACTGCATCCCCGAAACTTCGCCCATGTACCACCAGACCCAGCCGCCAAAGGCGAGCCCGAGGCCGATGTAGACCGCAGAGAGGATGAGGCTTTCCTTGACCTCGATCTCGCGCTGCTTGCGGTGCAACACCCCCAGATCGAGCACCAGCAGGACCAGCACGATCGCGATGAAGCCCAGCCACATCCAGACCGGCTTGGTCAGCCAGTCCATCATCAGAAACTCCATGCGGTAAATCCTTGCGAATCAGGAAGTGAGCGCCGGAGTGGCCTCATCGGCCACCCGGCGCTCGAAGCTGGCTCAGCGAGCCGGTGCGCGCAGATTGGCGAGCCGGGCGATCCGGTCCTTGATCGCGAGCTTTAGCCGCTTCAGCCTGCCGATCTCGAACGGATCGGCAAAGCGGCGCGTCTGCGCGTTGCGCAAACGATCATCCAGCCGCTGGTGGCGTTCCAGCAGGCGATAGACACTGGTAGACACAGCTAGGCTTCCCTTATGAACGTGGTTGTGTTCAATCGGATGAGCCGATGGTGGACCCAAGCGCCAGGAAGGGGGGGTGCAGCACCCAGGACCCACAAGCATCGGCATCATCCGATGCGGTCCGACATCACGCAGCACATGTGCCAATCACTTGGCCTGATGTGCCGCGCCAGAGGGGCCCGGTCCGCGAATCAACAAATAAGATGGATTTGGTCGGCTTTCAAGCAGAAAGTGTGCGGCGCTTCATTTGCCGGGCATTAACCCGTCCCGGCTATGCTCGCCGCCATGAAACACGCTGCAAAACTGGGCCTTGCTGCCCCCCTCGCTGTCGCCATCGCCGCCACCGCCGCCCTGCTCCCGGCCCTGCCTGGCCTGGCCCAGGCCGATGCGCCCTACACGGTTGCCGAAACCGGCCGCACCTACCAGCGCCTCCAGGATGCGGTGAACGCCATCGGCGATGGCACCGGCACGATCCGCCTCGCCTCGTTCCGCTTTGCCGATTGCGCGGTGCAGACCGCCGGCGATATTCTCTATACCGCCGCCGAGCCCGGCCAGGCGGTGTTCGATACTACGGTTTGCGAAGACAAGGCGGCGCTGGTTTTGCGCGGGCGGCGCGCCCGGATCGCGGGGCTGGTATTCCTCAACATGAAATCCAGCGACGGCAACGGCGCGGGCATCCGGCTTGAGCAGGGCGATCTCGACATCACCCAGTCGTGGTTCCGCGACAGCCAGCAGGGCCTGCTCACCGCCAACGGCCAGCGCGGCGCGATCACCATCGACAAGTCGACCTTCACCCGCCTTGGCACTTGCGAATTTTCGGGCGGCTGTGCCCATTCGATCTACGTCGGCGACTATGGCTCGCTCACCGTCACCCGCAGCCGATTCGAACAGGGCGTCGGCGGACACTACCTGAAGAGCCGCGCGCCGCGCATCGATGTGCGCGATTCCAGCTTCGACGATTCGGCCGGCAAAGGCACCAATTACATGATCGATCTGCCCGCCGGCGCCACCGGGCAGATAACGAACAACTGGTTCGTGCAGGGCAAGGCCAAAGAAAACTACACCGCAATCATCGCCGTTGCCGCCGAGGGCCGGGTGAACACCTCCGCCGGACTGGCTATTTCCGGCAACAACGCCCGGATGGCTCCGGGGGTCGATTTTACAACCGGCTTTGTCGTCGACTGGTCGGGCGACCAGCTCGCCCTTGGGGCGAACACGTTGGGCGAAGGCCTGCCGCGCTACGAGCGCCGCAAACTCTAAAGCAAGTGCCCGCTGCGGTCGCGTTTGGTGGCGAGGTAGCGGGCGTTGTGGGGGTTGGCAGGCAGCACATGCGCCACGCGCTCGGCGACGCACACGCCTTCGCCCTCGAGCGCGGCGACCTTGGCCGGGTTGTTGGTCATCAGCCGGACCTGCCGCACCCCCAGCAGCGCCAGCATCCGCGCCGCCACCGGAAAATCGCGGGCCTCGGTGGGCAGGCCAAGGCGGTTGTTGGCGTCAACCGTATCGAAACCCTGATCCTGCAGGCGATAAGCGCGCAGCTTGTTGATCAGGCCGATGCCGCGCCCTTCCTGGCGCAGATAGAGCAGCACGCCCCAGCCGGAGCCCTTGCGGGCCTCTTCGGCCATCGCCGCAAGCGCGCTATCCAGCTGCGGGCCGCAATCGCATTTCAGGCTGCCAAGGATGTCGCCGGTGAGGCATTCCGAATGCAGCCGCACCAGCGGCGCGCGGTCTCCGCTTTGCCGGCCGATCACCAGCGCGACATGCTCGCGCAAGTCATCGGCGGAACGGAAGGCGACGATTTCGGCCTCGTCATGCGCGCTGACCGGCAGCCGCGCGCGGGCGGCGACAATCAGGTTTGCTGTGTCCTTCCATGTGGCAAGATCATCTGCGCAAACCGCCTGCGCCTCGCCAGCGGGATCAGGATCGACAAGGAAGGCCGGCAAGATGCCTGCAAGCCGCGCCAGTTCCATCGCTGCCTCGGCCGCCTCGCGGTGCTCCAGATGCTCAGCCAGAAACGGCCCCTTCATCGGATGGAGCAGATCGAGCGCGGGATCGGCAACGGCACGCGCCAGCGCCAGATCGAACGCTTGCGCCCCGCGGATCAGCACCGGCGCCTGCGGCTCTGCCGCCTCGCGCTGGTTGGCCAGCTTCAGCGTTGCGGCGCGCGCAGCCGAGATCAGCATCTGCCGCGAACTGGGATCATCGCCGAAACCGGTCTCGGCGGGGAGCAGGGTGAAGGCGCCCGCAAAGGCTATCGGCCAGCCGTGGCGCAAGGCATCGATCGCCAGTGCGACGCGGCGAGCAGCGCTGCTCACACGTCGAACTCGGTGATCAGCGGGACATGGTCGGAGCACTGCTCCCACTTGCGGGTTTCCTCGACGATGCGGTGCGACGTGCTTTGCGCCGCAAGCTGCGGCGAGGCCCACATGTGATCGAGCCGGCGGCCGCGGTCCTTGTCCTGCCAATAGGTGCGATAGGACCACCAGGTCCAGTTGCGCTGCGGCGCGGGGATGTGTTTGCGCCCGAGATCAACCCAGCCGTGCGCATCGCCGAGCCGGCCCAGCGTCTCGACTTCGAGCGGCGTATGGCTGACCACTTTCAGCAGCGCCTTGTGATCATAGACATCGCATTCGAGCGGGGCCACGTTGAAGTCGCCGAGCAATAGCGTCGGCCGGTCGAGCGCGTCAGACCAGCGGGTCATGCGCTCGAGGAAATCGAGCTTCTGGCCAAACTTGGGATTGACCGCGCGGTCGGCAATATCGCCGCCGGCAGGAATGTAGACATTCTCGATCACCAGCCCCGAGCCAGCCAGCTCGACCCCGACGTGGCGCGCTTCGCCGTTGTCCTGCCAGTCATACCGGGAATATTCGCGCAAGGGAATGCGGCTGACGGTGGCGACGCCGTGATAGCCCTTCTGGCCGTGGACGGCGCGGTGGATGTAGCCGAGCTTTTCGAAAGCATCGTGGGGGAACAGTTCCTCCACGGTCTTGATCTCCTGCAGGCACAGCACATCGGGTGCCTGCTCGATCAGGAAACGCTCGACTTGCGGCATCCGCAGGCGGACGGAGTTGATATTCCAGGTGGCGATGGCGAGCATGAGAGATGCCCTAGCCCGAACACTGCAACAAAAAAACCCTCGTCCCGGGGGCATTTGGGACGAGGGTTCCTTGTGCGTTCGTCACGCTTCGACTTGGCGGCCCACCAGGAGGCACGGGCAACAGGGGGGAAACCCGCCTCAAGCCGCCTTGTCGAGTTACAATGTAGGGTGTTTTGGCTTGCTGCCAAGTGAACAAGGCAGTCAGGAGTGTCGCGGTTTGTCGCAAGACCCGCACAAAGCGCGGTGGTGCGTTTATCCCTATCGACGAGCCGGAGTACGCGGATCGTTCCAACGAAAAGTGTTGTCCGGAACGGCGATGCCATACTGGTGATTCGTCAGGCGAATCGTCGTCCGCTTGTTCTGCGAATCGAGCGCCACCCAGCTGGCCAGCTCGAGCCCGCCCGGCGCGCCGGCCTTGCGCACGAAGATCAGCGTGATCACACCGTATTCGGGATGGCCGCGATCACGCACTTCGATGCTGACCACATTGGCATCGGCGGTCGGCTGGAGGCGACCAAAGCGCGCAACATCGCGGTTGGGATCGAGCAGCGCGCCCAGCGGACTGTTGCCGATCGGCCAGCGCTGCACCTGGCGCACTTCATAGTCGATCAGGGTCAGCGCGCGGCCATCTGAGACGATCAGCAGCGGAATGCCCGGCGAATACTGGAAACGGATGCGGCCCGGCTGTTTCAGCGTCAGCACGCCGGTCGAGCGCTGGCCATTGCGGTCGGTCTGGACGAAATCGGCGCGCAGGGTGGAAATTCCGCGCAGCGCGGCCACGGCTTCGGCCAACTGCCCGGTGGGGGCTGCTGGCGCCGGTGCCTGAGCACTGGCTGCGGTGAGCAGTGGGACGGCACAGATGCCGCAAGCCGCCGCAGCGGCAGCGAGCCTGATCGAAAGGGGGAAGAAGCGTGTCATGCCCTGGCCCTTAGGCGCCCGGCATTGAACCGCCGCTTAACCTCACTTGATCTTGGCTTCCTTGAATTCGACATGCTTGCGCACGACCGGATCGTACTTGCGGAAGCTCATCTTCTCGGTGGTGTTGCGCGGGTTCTTCTTGGTGACATAGAAGAATCCGGTGTCGGCGGTGGAAACCAGCCTGATCTTGACGGTTGCGGGCTTCGCCATGTTCTAGTCCATTTTACTTAGCAGGCCGCAAAAGGCAGCCTCTGAAACAACGAGAGCGGCGAATGTCCGCCGCCCGCTCAAGGCTGGGGCCATTGGGCGAGAGCGGCGGCAAAGTCAAGGCGCGGATTCAGCCTTTGTAGGGTTTCAGCGGTTCGACGATGCCATATTGCTCATCCAGTGGCGCAAACCCAAGCGGCGGAAAGTCGAGCGCGGGCGGATCGACCTTGGTATCGGGCAGGCGGTCGAGCAGGTTGCGCAGCAAGGTCAGCCGGCCCCGACGCTGATCGTTGAAGTTGACCAGCGTCCAGGGTGCATATTCGGTGTGGGTAGCCGCCAGCATCGCCTCGCGCGCTGCTGTGTAGTCAGCATATTTCGCCCGCGCGGTCACATCGATCGGCGAGAGCTTCCAGCGCTTGAGCGGATCGGCCAGCCGCTCGGCAAAGCGCTCTTCCTGTTCGGCCTGATCGCAGCACAGCCAGTATTTGAACAACAGGATGCCATCATCGACCAGCTGTTTTTCGAAAACCGGGGCCTGCGCCATGAAGGCGCGCACTTGCTCGTCGCTGGCAAAGCCCATCACCCGCTCGACCCCGGCGCGGTTATACCAGCTGCGATCGAACAGCACGATTTCGCCCTTGGCGGGCAAGTGTTCGACATAGCGCTGGAAATACCATTGCCCGGACTCGCGCTCGCTCGGCTTGGCGAGCGCCACGGTATGGCATTGGCGCGGATTGGCGTGGCTGGCGATTGTTTCGATTGCGCCGCTCTTGCCTGCGGTATCGCGCCCCTCGAAGATCACCAGCACGCGCGCACCGCTGGCCGCGGCCCAGCGCGCCATCGCAACCACTTGTTCGCTAAGCGGCCCGAGCAGCGCTTCGTATTCCTTGCGGTCAAGTTTGCCCATGATGTTTCCTCAGACCCGGCTCAGCAGCACTATCGCGAGGATTCCGGCAGCGATCCGGTACCAGGCGAACGGCGCAAAGCCCGCGCGGCTGACATAGGCGACGAATGCCTTGATCACCACCAGCGCAACCACAAAGCTGACCGCAAAGCCGATGGCGATCTCGCTCCAGCCAACCGGACCCAGCCCGGCGGCAAGCGCATCGCGGTTGTCCCACAGCTCGAGCGTCGTCGCGCCCATCATCGTCGGCACAGCCAGGAAAAAGCTGAATTCGGCCGCGGTGCGACGCTCGATGCCCATCGCCAGCGCGCCCATGATCGTCGCGCCGGAGCGGCTGATGCCGGGGATCATCGAGAGGCATTGCACGAGGCCCACCCCCAGCGCCTGCCGCGCCGGCAGCTGCGCGACGCCGCTCTTGGGGCCGGGCTTGGCCACTTTCTCGATCGCGAGAATGGCAATGCCGCCCACCACCAGCGCCCAGCCGACCACCATCGGGCTGCCGAGCATGATGTCGATATAGTCCTTCAGCGCGAGACCCAGCACGGCCGACGGCAGGAAGCCGAGCAGGATATTGCGCACGAAAGCCAGGCTCTGCGGGGCCAGCCGCAACAGCCCGGCGCCGACCGCCCAGAAGGTGCGCCAGTATTGCACCACCACCGCCAGGATCGCGCCCAGCTGGATAACGACGTTGAACACTTTCCACTGATCGGCATCATAGCCGAAAATCTCGGCGGCGAGGATCAGGTGGCCGGTGGAGGAGACCGGAATGAATTCGGTCAGCCCCTCGACAATGCCGAGCAAGATGGCGGTAAGCGTCAGGTCCATGGGCGGGATTAGTCGAAGTGCTGACTGCTCAAGTCAAGGCCAACGGCAAGCCCCTCCCCAGTGGGGAGGGGAGTCAAGTAAGGGGGCGCGCTCCCCGCCGGGGAGGGGGGAATTGACTTCACCAGATGCGCACCCGCTGTTCGGGCGGCAGATAGAGCTTGTCGCCCGGCTTCACATCGAAGGCTTTATACCACGCGTCGAAATTGCGCACGACGCCGTTGACCCGGTATTTCTCCAGCGAATGCGGGCCGGTCACTAACCGCTGACGCAGACTGGCCTCGCGCGATTTAGCGCGCCAGAGCTGGGCATAGGACAGGAAAAAGCGCTGCTCGCCGGTAAAGCCGCCCAGCACCGGCGCGCGCTTGCCGCGCAGTGACATCTGATAGGCCCGCAACGCCATAGATAGCCCGCCGATGTCACCGATGTTCTCGCCGAGCGTCAGCTTGCCGTTGAGGCAGGTCTTGCCTTCATCGAAGGGGCAGAAGGCAGAATACTGCTCGACCAGTTTGGCGGTGAGCACTTCGAAAGCGGCGCGGTCCTGAGGCTTCCACCAGTCGCGCAGATTGCCAGCGCCGTCCACCTTGGAGCCTTGATCGTCGAAGCCGTGACCAAGTTCATGGCCGATCACGGCTCCGATCGCGCCATAATTTACCGCAGGATCGGCCGATGGATTGAACATCGGCGGTTGCAGGAAGGCGGCGGGAAAAACGATCTCGTTGTAGGGTGGGAAGTAATAGGCGTTGACCGTCTGCGGCAGCATGAACCACTCGCCGCGATCGACCGGCTTGCCGATCCGCGCGAGCTGGAAGTCGGTTCCCCAGCGGATCGCCTCGATGCCATTCGCCAGCGGGTCGCTGGGCGAAATGGCGAGGCCTGCATAACGCTTGAAGCGCATCGGTGCGCCGATCTTGGTGGTGAAAGCGGCGAGCTTGGCTTGCGCTTCAAGGCGCGTTTCCAGGCCCATCCATGGCAACTCCGCCAGATTGGCCGCCATCGCGCCGCGCAGGTTGCCCACCAGTTGCTGCATCGCGCGGCGATTGGCCGCCGGGAAATAGCGCCTGGCATAGATCTGGCCCAGCAGTTCGCCGATCTGGTTCTGGACCGCGCTGATCCCGCGCTTCCAGCGCGGTCGCTGCTGCAGCTGGCCGCTCAGCACAGTGCCATAAAACGCGAAGTTGGCGGCATCGATATCCTGCGGCAGGACCGGGGCATTGTCGCTGAGGAAGCGCGTCGTCATCCAGGCCTGCCAATCGGCAAGCGGGGCGTCCTCGATCAGCTTCGCGGCAGCGGGCAGCCCGCCCGAGATCTTTTCCGCCTGTGCGGGCGTGAGTCCGGCGGCGGCGAGCTTCTCGCTGCTTGGCGGCAGATGGGGCACGATCACCGCTGCGGCGGCGCCAGCTCCAAGCTTTTCGAGCAAGGCACGCGCAGTGGCCCCCGAGGGCAGCTGGCCCAACTCGTCCAGTGTCAGCTTGTTATAGGTCAGGTCGCGGTTGCGGCTGAGCGTGCGGTCCCATCTGGCGCGGGCAAGCCGGGTTTCGAGCGCCAGAACGCTGGCGGCTCCGGCGCGCGGATCGGCGTGGCCGGCCTTGCCGAGCAGGAAGATCAGCAGATCAGTATATTTCGCCCGGATGCCGAGATTGCGCGGGTTGTCGACCAGATAGTAATCGCGGTCGGGCAGGCCGAGGCCGCCTTGCGCATAATAGACTGCATAGCGCCCGCTGTCTTTCGCATCGGCGCTGACCCCGATTTCAAGCGGTGTGGGCATCCCCGGCGCGGCAAACAGCGCCAGCAGGTCGTCGCGGCTGCGCACTGCGGCGATCCGGTCGAGCCAGGGCTTTGCTGCGGCCATTCCGCGCGCATCAATCTCGGCCTGGTCCATGAAAGCCCCATAAAGCGCGGCGATCCGCGCCTCGGGCGATCCGGCGGGCCATTTGCGCTGCGGCAGGCTTTCCAGGATCGCACGCAGCCGCATTTCGGAAAGGTCGGTCAGGTCCGAGGCATGGCTGATCTGCGACTTGTCGTCGGGCAATTGGGCCGAGTCTTGCCACCCGCCATTGACGTAGCGATCGAAATCGTCGCCGGGCCGGGTGGCAGCATCGATATGTTGTGTCTGGACGCCAAAACTGCCCCAGTCATTGTTGGCCGGAGCGGTCGTGGTCTGGGCCTGGGCAGCGGCGGCGCTCAGCGCGAGCAGCGCCGACGCGGCGAAGAGCCGGAAAGTGAAATTTGGCATTTGTGCTTCCTGTATGGCGAGGCCCGCCTCGCAAGGCGGCACCCATGATGCCCCGGCTTAAGTGCCACCGGACCGTCTGGGAAGGCTATTCAGCGGACTGCAACGGCCGTTCGTCGAATTGCAGTGCCGCCAGCCGCGCATAGAGTCCGCCAGCGCGGCTGAGCGCCTCGTGCGTGCCTTCCTCGACGATGCGGCCCTTGTCGAGCACGATGAGCCGGTCGGCCGCGCGCACGGTGGCGAGGCGGTGGGCAATCACCAGCGTGGTGCGGCTGGCCATCAGCCGGTCGAGCGCATCCTGCACCAGTCGTTCGCTCTCGGCATCAAGTGCGCTGGTCGCCTCGTCGAGCAGCAGGATCGGTGCGTCACGCAGCAGCGCGCGCGCAATCGCGACGCGCTGGCGCTGCCCGCCCGAAAGCCGCGCGCCGTCCTCGCCGAGGAACGTATCGAGCCCTTGCGGCAGTTCGCGCAGGAAGCTTTCGGCATTGGCGGCGCGTGCCGCCGCCCAGATCGCCTCATCGTCCGCCTCCCAGTTGCCATAGCGCAGGTTATCGCGCGCATCGGCGGCGAACAGCACGCCGTCCTGCGGCACCAGCGCGAAGCGGCGGCGGATGTCGGCGGGATCGGCGGCAGTCAGCGGCACCCCGTCGAGCTTGATCGTGCCGGCCTGCGGATCATAGAACCGCTCGGCGAGCTGGAACAGGGTCGATTTGCCCGCGCCCGAAGGCCCGACGATGGCGACAGTTTCGCCGGGCTCGATCGCCAGCGAAAAGTCGGCGAGCGCCGCCACTTCGGGCCGCGAGGGATAGCGGAAGGTGACCCGCTCGAAGGTCAGCTGGCCGCGCCCGGGATGGGGCAGCGCGATCGGCCGCGCGGGCGGGGCGATGGCGGGCTTTTCGTTGAGCAGCTCATTGAGCCGGCTGGCGGCGCCCGCAGCGCGCACCAGATCGCCATAGACTTCGGTCAGCGAGCCGAATGCGCCCGCGACCAGCCCGCCGGTCAGCACGAATGCGGCAATCGTGCCGCCGCTGATCGTGCCGCGCCCAACCGCCAGCGCGCCTTCGCGCATCAGGATCGTCAGCGAGCCAAAGATCAGCAGCATGACCACCGCAGTCATGGCGGCGCGGATGGTGATCCGCCGTTTGGCCGTGGCGAAGCTGCGCTCGACCGCTGCTGAAAAGCGCGCAGCCTCGCGGCTCTCCTGGTTGAACGCCTGGACGATCTTCACCGCGCCCAGCACTTCGGCAACCAGCGCACCAATATCGGCCACCCGGTCCTGGCTGAAGCGCGAGACATTGCGCAAGCGCCGGCTGAACCAGACGATCGGGCCGATCACCACGGGGATGGCAATCACCAGCCCGAGCGTCAGCTTGGGAGCGAGGGCAAACAGGAAACCGATCCCGCCCACCGCCATGATCGCGTTGCGCAGCGCGACCGAAACCGTGGTGCCGACCACCTGTTCGATCAGCGCGGTGTCGGCGGTCATCCGGCTGGAGATTTCCTTGGGGCTGTTCTCCTCGAAAAAGCCCGGCGCAAGCCGCAGGAGATTGGCCTGCACGGCCAGGCGGATGTCGGCGACCACGCGCTCGCCGAGCCACGATACCGTATAGAAACGCACTGCCGTTCCCGCCGCCAGCACCGCGACGATGCCCAGCAGGATCAGGAACCACTGCTCAATCGTTGCCGGATCGCTGCCGCGCGCAAAGCCCTTGTCGATGATCTGGCTGAAGCCCCAGGGTATGCCGAGTGTCGCCATTGCGGTGATCGCCAGCGCGGCGAGCGCGGTGGCCATGCGGCCCGGATAGGCAAGCGCTGCCGCCCAGATCATGCGCAAGGGGCCAAGGCTGCGGGCCGGCCTGGATTCAACAGCCGACTGGGCGTCGGCGTCGGGAGAGGGGGTTTCGCGAACCGTTTCGGCGTCCATTGCGCGCCTCTAGCCCAGCCGCGGCAGCATGGCAAAGCCGCACTGCACAAGCTTGGTTAACGTCTTGGCGGAAGCGCCGGATAGCTCGGCGTATCTCTGATTCAGGGCAATTCGCCGCAAATCGGCCCCTGAAATTGGCAAGTGCGCGCCGCCGGGCCTATGTTGCTCATTGTGAATCGAAGAGTGAATCGACGCGACCTTCTCAGGCAAGGTCTGACTGCGGGAGCGATTCTTGCGTTGCCTGGTCGTGCGCTGGCGCAAGCTGCCGCCGATCCCTTGATGTCGGAATTCGACCGCGCCTTTGCCGGAACCGCGCAGACCCCGGCACCGGCGGCCCTGGTCGAAGCGGCGCCGCCCGTGCCGGTCTACGATCCCGCCTATAATCGCCGCCTTGTCGAAATCGCCCGCCGCGAGCTTGGCCGCGCCGGCGCGAAAGTGTGGCGCAGCGATATTGTCGGCATTGCCGATTTCGCCCGGTCATCCTCGCTCCCCCGGTTCCATTTCGTCAACCTGGAAAGCGGACTGATCCGCTCGTTCCTCGTCGCCCACGGGCGCGGCTCCGATCCGCAGCACGATGGCTGGCTCAAGTCGTTTTCGAACACGCCGGGTTCTGAAGCGACCTCGCGCGGGGCCTATCTCACGTGCGAGTGGTACAAGGGCAAATACGGCACCTCGATCCGCCTCGAAGGCATGGACGGCGACAACTATAACGCGCTCAACCGCGCAATCGTCATGCACCCGGCTCGCTATGTCGATCCGGGCATGGCCGCGCACTGGGGCAAGATCGGTCGCAGCGAGGGCTGCTTTGCAATGTCGCAGGGCGATTTCAACGAAGCGCTGTGGCACCTTTCGGGCGGGCGGCTGCTTTATGCGGACCGGATAGTTTAGGCCCGGACGGTTCAAGGGCCAAACGCAGCTTGCTTTTTGCGTGCCCCCGATGCCAGGAGGCATGATGCAGCCACACACCCGCGCGATGATCGCCGCAGCCGCCTATGCCTTTACCTCCGGCCAGAAGGTTGCGGGCATCCATGACCATGCTTCAGGCCGCGACCTGCCGATCGCGGCGGAGGCACGCGGCGGACAATTACAGGGCTATGACGGCGACCGCGGCACGCAATTCGGCGGCGCGCTGCCCGAGCTGTTCGATGCCGGTGAGCAGGCCTACGTCAGCCTCGAGATCAATGGCAGCGAAGCCTCGGGCTATGATCGCAGATCATCCAATGCCTACACCGCGCAAGTGAGCGCGGGGCGCGTGCGACTCTATGACTACGGCCCGGGCGCCTGGTTCACTTTCGACATCCAGGTCGCCTAGAGCCTCGTTAGCCGGCAGTGCCGCAGTAGCCCCTATTTCGCCAGAGCCTTGTCGATTGCCTTCAGCAGCGCGGGATCGCTGGGCTCGGTGCCCGGCGCGAAGCGCGCGGCGACCTGGCCATCCTTGCCGATGAGAAATTTCTCGAAGTTCCACAGCACTTCAGGATCCTCGGTCGGGGTCATGCCATAGCCCTTGAGCCGCTCGCGGAATTCGTCCGCCGGGCCTTCCTTTTCGGGCATGGCGGAAGTCAGCGCGGCATAGAGTGGCTGCTTGCCCGCACCGGTCACGTCTGCCTTGGCGAACAGCGGAAAGGTCACGCCGTAGTTGACCTTGCAGAACTCGGTGATTTCCGCGTGCGTGCCCGGCTCCTGCGCGCCAAAATCATTGGCCGGGAAGCCCAGCACTTCGAGCCCTGCGGCTTTCTTCTCCTGATAGAGCTTCTCCAGCCCCTCGTATTGGGGGGTCAGCCCGCATTTGGAGGCGACATTGACCACCAGCAGCACTTTGCCCTGGTGGTTGGCGAGGCTGTCGCCCGCGCCGTCGATGCGGGTCAGCGGAATTGCGGTAAGGTCGGTCATGCTATTCTCCCGTTGGCTGGAATCTTGCCGCGACTGGCCGGTGCTTGAGTCGCCTGACGGCAATTGTGAAGCAGCCCAGCGCTAAGGGCAAGCGGCGCAGTTTGCAGTTGACCGCAAGGGCTGACTGATTGAACAGGCCCGGCCATGGATACAACTGCATCAGGGGAGCATGCCTTGCACGCCAATGTCCACATCCTGACACTGGCCTGCGCGGACCAGCCGGGGCTCGTCGCAGCGGTTGCGCGGCTGCTCGCTGATCACGGCGGCAACATCATCGATTCCGAACAGTTCGGCGACGATGAAGCGCAGCGCTTCTTCATGCGGGTGGTGTTCAGCCTGCCCGGCGATGCCGAAGCCTTGCGGGCCGCCTTTGCCGCCTATGCCGCAACCAAAGGCATGGATTGGGCAATCCGCCCGGCCGATGCGCGCCGCAAGGTGCTGCTGATGGTCTCAAAATTCGACCATTGCCTGGGCGACCTGCTCTATCGCCACCGCATCGGCGAGCTGGCGATGGATGTGGTCGGCATCGTCTGCAACCATCCGCGCGCATCACTGACGGTCTCGATGTTCGATGACATTCCCTTCCACCACCTGCCGGTCACCCCTGAAACCAAGCCGGCACAAGAGGCGCAGATCAAGGCACTGGTCGAGCAGACCGGCGCCGAGCTGGTGGTGCTGGCGCGCTATATGCAGGTGCTTTCGGACGACATGGCCCGGTTCCTCTCGGGGCGCTGCATCAACATTCACCACAGCTTCCTGCCGGGCTTCAAGGGCGCCAAGCCCTATCACCAGGCGCACGCGCGCGGGGTCAAGATGATCGGCGCAACCGCGCATTATGTGACTGCCGATCTCGATGAAGGGCCGATCATCCATCAGGACGTTGAGGCGATCAGCCATGCTGACAGCCCGGAAGAACTGGTCCGCAAGGGCCGCGATATCGAGCGGCGGGTGCTCGCCCAGGCGGTGCGCTGGCACTTGCAGGACCGGGTTTTCCTGAATGGCAACAAGACGGTCGTGTTCAGGAACTGATCGGCGCAAATCCGTTGACTCGGCCGGCAACGCGGCGTTGAATATGCCCAGGCTTCACACGAAAGCCCGGGAGACGAGCAATGGCAACCGACGCAAAGAGCAACTCGCTCGACAACATCTCACTCGACCGGGCACGCGAGGACGACGCAAAGTTCTATTGGCTGGCCGATGGCTATGCGCCGGGCGGCTTCGTCAAGGAAATCGACCACGCAAGCCACATTCAGGGCACCCACGCCCTGTTCAACGGCATCAAGATCGTCGACTGCGACACCCATTTCACCGAACCGCCGGACCTGTTCAAGAACGTGCCGGCAAAGTTCAGGGACCGCGCCCCGCGAGTCGTTCGCGTCGACGGGCTCGACCGCTGGATGATCGGCGACAAGGATTTCGGCTCGCTGGGCGGCAATGTCATCTCGAAAGACCGCAACAAGCTGCTGGGGCGCCTCTCACACCGCACTTACGACGAGATCCATCCCGGCTCCTACATGGTGAAGCCGAGGCTTGAGGAAATGGACGCGATGGGCGTCTGGGCGCAGATCTGCTTCCAGAACGGCGGGCTGACGCAAGCCGGATCGCTGCTGGGCCTCGGCGATGTCGAGCTGGCGCTCTATGTCATGCAGCGTTTCAACGATGCCTGCGCCGAAAGGCTGGAGGAGTCCGGGGGCCGTATCAACTGCATGGCCACCCTGCCCTATTGGGACAGCGCGCTGATGCTCGCCGAGGCGAAGCGCGTGCTCGACATGGGCGTGAAGGGCTTCGTCCTGCCCGACCGGCCCGAGCGACTGGTCGCGGGCTACCTTGGCGAGGATCACAAGGTCAATCCGTTCTGGGAGCCGTTGTTCGATCTGTGCAATGCGACCGGAACCCCGATCAAC
Source organism: Novosphingobium sp. (assembly GCA_031428115.1). Taxonomy (GTDB): domain Bacteria; phylum Pseudomonadota; class Alphaproteobacteria; order Sphingomonadales; family Sphingomonadaceae; genus Novosphingobium. The sequence continues at coordinate 105,912 of JANPOS010000070.1, forward strand.
TTCCACATCAATTCCTCGCTCGATGCGGGCTCGGCGATCTGGGACAATGTCGCTTTCAGCCAGCGGCTGCCGATCAATGCGATGATCCACACCATGGGCACCAGCGCGACCATGGCCAATTTCATGGTCTCAGGCATTCTCGACAAGTATGAGGACCTCAAGATCGGGCTGATCGAAAGCGGCATCGGCTGGGTGCCTTTCGTGCTCGAAATGCTCGAGCACCAGTGCGACGAGTTTCGCACGGTCGAGACCATGGGTCTCGGCAAACGGCCGAAGGAGTACTTTGCCAAGAACTTCTGGGTCTCGTTCTGGTTCGAAACCTTCGCGCCGCAGCACATGCTCGAGGAGATCGGCATCGACCGCGTATTGTTCGAAACCGACTTCCCGCACCCGACTTCGCTTTATCCCGGCGTACAGGAAAAGCTGGTCGAGCAATTGGGCGGCTATGATTACGAAACCCGCAAGCGCATTCTCGAGCGCAACGCGGCGGAACTGTTCAACCTCGATTTCTGAGCGGGCTGGACTAGGGTGCTGACTGTGATTGCATCAAAGTCAGCACCCTAGATTGTTGTTTTGTCTTGATTTCCGAGTCGCCAGATGATTCCATCTGGCTCGAAATCACTCTAGCCGGATGACCGGGGACACGGTAAGCTGGGTCTCCGTTCTTCTGGAGCCATTGCCATGCCCACCGCGCTGATCGTCAACGGCAAGGCCGTCGCCCTTGAGGCCGAGCCCGACACGCCCTTGCTCTGGGCGCTGCGCGAGGAGCTGGGACTGACCGGCACGAAGTTCGGCTGCGGAATTGCGGCTTGCGGGGCCTGTTCAGTCCATGTCGATGGCCAGATCACCCGCTCCTGCTCGATTGCGCTTGGCGATGCGGCGGGCAAATCGGTCACGACGATCGAGGGGCTGAAAGCTGCCGATGGCACGCTCCACGCCGTCCAGCAGGCCTGGATCGCAGCCCAGGTGCCGCAGTGCGGCTATTGCCAGTCCGGCCAGATCATGGCGGCGGTGGCGCTGATCCGCGAGACCGGGCGGCCGAGCGCGAGCCAGGTCGACGCAGCAATGACCAACTTGTGCCGCTGCGGCACCTATCCGCGAATCCGCGAGGCAATTCTGGCTGCAACCGGCCAAGCCGCCGCGAAAGCGGGAGAAGCCTGATGGGGTTCAAACGCAGGGCCTTCCTGATCGGCGGGGCGGCGATTGTCGGCGGCGGCATTTTCGCGCTGCAATACGGCGACTATGCGATGCGCCGCGATGCCGCCGCGCTGAGCCGGCGCGGCAATGCCGGCAGCTTCGGCGCCTGGCTGCATATCGGCGAGGATGACAGGGTTACCCTGCTCACGCCGCATATCGACATGGGCACCGGCACTCCCACGGCGCTCGCGCAGATGGCGGCGGAAGAACTGGACGCCGACTGGGCGAAGATGGCAGTCGAAGCCGCCCCGGCCGAAAGTGCGTTCGGCAATGCCTGGCTGGCAAAGGGCTTCATTTCAGATGTTGCCAACGATTCGGCGCTGGTCCGCTCGCTGCCCGCCTCGGTCTGGTCGCTGCTTGCGCGCAGTGTGGTGAACCAGATCACCGGGGGTTCCTCGGCGCTGCGCTTCACCGGGCAGCGCGGTATTCGCGTGCTGGCGGCGGCTACGCGTCTGGCGCTGATCGAGGAAGCGGCGGCGCGCCTCAATGTTCCCGCCAGCGAACTGACCACCAAGGCGGGCCTCGTCAGCCACGCAGGTTCAAACCGCGCGCTGCGCTATGGCGAACTGGCGAAGGCGGCGGCGGAGCGCACGCTGTCCGCAGAGCCCAAGCTGAAGGCGGCCAAGGACTTCGCGCTGATCGGCACTTCGCCGGCCCGCTTCGATGTGCCGGGCAAAGTCGATGGCACTGCGCAATTCGGCATAGACTTTGTCCTGCCGGGAATGCGGGTGGCGACCGTGATGGCCGCGCCGGTTCGCGGCGGCAAGCTGGTGAAAGTCGATGCCGCGCCAGCCATGGCGATCAAGGGTGTCGAAAAGGTGGTGCAGCTTGAGGATGCCGTGGCAGTCATCGCCAGCGGCTACTGGTCTGCGCTGAAGGGCCTGCGCGCGCTTGACCCGCAGTTTTCGGACGATGGCCATGGCGCGGTGGCAACGGCGGCGATGTTTGCCGAGCAGGAGCGGCTCTGTACCGAGGAACTGAAGGACTTCGCGCCGCCCGCCGGCAGCAGACTGGTCGAAGCGGCCTACCGCGCGCCGTACCTGCACCACGCGATGATGGAGCCATTCGCGCTGACCGCGCATTACAAGGACGGCAAGCTCGATCTGTGGGGCGGCTTGCAGGACCCGCTGGGCAGCAAGCACGAGGCAGTCAAGCTCTCGGGGCTGGGTGACGACGCGGTGGCTTTCCATCCGATGCTGCTGGGCGGCGGGTTTGGCCGCAAACTGCCGGGACAGATCGAGATCATCGGCCAGGCGGTGAAACTGGCGATGGATTCCCCTCACCCGGTCAAGGTGATCTGGCCGCGCGAGGAAGAGGTCCGCCAAGGCACCTATCGCCCGCAAAGCGCCGTGCGCTTCAAATGCGCACTCGGAGCCGATGGCAAGATCGCGGCCTGGCGCAGTGCCTTTTCGCAAACCAAGGGCTTCGAGGCCGGAGCGCCGCTGCTCTATGATCTGCCGGAAGCCGAGAACACCCACGCCGAGCACAAAGCCCATGTGATCATCGGCTCATGGCGCTCGGTCGAAGCCTCGCAGCATGGCTTTTTCAACGAATGCATGATCGACGAACTGGCCCAGGCCGCCGGCGCGGACCCGATCGCCTTCCGCAAGGCCCATCTGGCGAAGAATTCGCGCGCGCATGCCGTGCTCGATGCGGTGGCCAGGGCATCGGGCTGGGGCGCGCCGCTGCCGGAGGGCACCGGGCGCGGGGTCGCGGTGGTCGAAAGCTTCGGCACGGTCTGCGCGCAGGTTGTCCAGGTGAGCCTGCGCGAGGATGGCTATCCCCGCGTCGAGAAAGTCTGGGCGGCGGTCGATTGCGGGCAAGTGGTCAATCCGCGAGGTGCCGAGGCGCAAGTCATGGGCGGCATCGTCATGGGGCTTTCGGCGGCGATCCATGAGGAGATCACCATCGACAAAGGCGCCGTGGTGCAATCGAGCTTCAATGACTATCCACTGCTGACGCTGGCCGAGACACCGCAAATCGCGGTCGAATTCGTCGCCAGCACTGCGCCGATGGGTGGGCTCGGCGAGCCGGGCTTGCCCCCCGCCGCGCCGGCGCTGGCCAATGCCTTGTTCGCCGCCACGGCCAGGCGTGTACGCACCTTGCCGATCCGGGCGCAGGCCGGGGCCTGACGATGGCACGGAGCAAACAGGTTGCCGCAGCAGCGGACCGCGCGATCCGCCTCGAGGCCGAGCTGGAGGCATCGAGCGATGCAGCAATTGAGGGTAATGCGCTGGAACGCGCCCGGGCCATCCTCCACGAATGGGTTGACAGCGTCACTGGGGTCGTCGCCACCCCCGGCGTCAGCCGGGTGCTGCTGATCCATGAGGGCGGCGGCGAATCGCGGATTTCCTCGCCCAGCCTGCCAATCCGGCTCGCCCCGCCGGTGCGCTGGGATTGACCTAGTGTTCAGCAGGCCTAGGGTGATTCATCGCTCCGCGCAGACGGAGACCAAACCGGAGACGTGACATGGCCGAAGCCGATTTTGACGTAAACCGCGCCTTCGAGGCGGAACCCCGCGTTGCCGACTATGTCGTCGATGCTGACGTTCACGTCACCCCGCCGCCGACCTTCTGGGCGGAATATCTCTCGCCGCAATTCCGCGAGCTCGCACCCAAAGTGGAGAGCGAAGATGACGCGGACTATATCGTCTTCGAAGGCAGCCGCCGCGCGGTCAACCTGATGCAGAGCCAGGCCGGGCGCACTTTCGACAAATACAAGAATTCGGGCAAACTTTCCGACATGCGCAGCGGCGGCTGGATGGTCGGCGCGCGGCTCGACGACATGGACCGCGACGGCATCGACAAAGCCGTGTGCTTCGGCGGCGGACCGCTGGGATCGGGCAATCTCGAACTCTATCTCGACAGCTTCGAGGCCTTCAACCGCTGGCAGTCCGATTTCTGCGCCGATTCCAATGGCCGGATGTATGCCTGCGCCTACCTCACCACGATCGATGTCGATCTCACGGTCAAAGGCATGCGCTCAGCCAAAGCCCGCGGCGATGTCGCGGTGAACCTGCCCGCCTTTCCGCAATCGGCCAGCCAGTTTACCAAGGAAGGCGCGGTGTGGCAGGCGATGACCGGCGATGCGAACGGCCCTCGCCAGTATCGCGACCCGGAATTCGACGCAATCTGGGCGGCGGCGGTCGAGCTGGATATTGCCATCACCTTCCACCTCGGCGCGCGCACCAGCCGCTTCAAGGACAAGACCAATTTCCTGCCCGACATTCCGATGGGCAAGACCGCGATGCTCGAGCCGGTCAACATCATGCTCTATTCGGGCGTGTTTGACCGCTTCCCGGGCCTGCGCCTCGGCCTCATCGAAAGCGGCGTGGGCTGGATCCCGTGGGCCTGCGAATACATGGACCGCACCTGGGAAATGCAGCGCCACTGGACCGAATGCGCGATTTTGAACCCGCCCAGCTTCTATTTCGACCAGAACGTCTATGCCTCGTTCATCAGCGATCCGGTGGGCGTCGAACTGCGCCACAAGCCGGGCGCCAAGAACATCATGTGGTCTTCGGACTACCCCCATTCGGAAACCACGTTCCCGCATTCGCACAAAGTGATCGCCCAGAATTTCAAGGGCGTTCCCGATGCCGAGCGCGACTGGATCATCGCGGGCTGCGCGGAGGAGTTTTTCGGTCTGGCTTAAGCAGCGCCCAGCCAGCGCGCAGCCGCTGGCAGGCGGGGCAGCAGCAGCCGATCGAACAGCCAGAGCACGGCAAGCGAAAGCGCGAACAACGGCAGCAGCACTGCAAGGAGCGCGCCGGCGACGAGCAGCGAGCGCGGCTTCGGCAAGTTCGCAGGCAGCGGCGGGGCGCCAAGCATGTCGGCAGGCTTGCGCCTGCGCCACATGATGAAACCACTGACCGTGATCGTCACCAGCATCAGCGCGGTGAGCAGGCCGACCAGCTGGTTTACCCAGCCGAAAAGCTGCCCTTCGTGCCAGGCGACGCCATAGCCGACCGCCCGGTCGATCACATGTTTGTCGGCAAAGCCATCACGCGAGACTTCGCGGCCCGTTGTGGCATCGTAGAGAATGGTTACGCGCAACGGGCGGTTCTGCGCGTCGGATTTGATCGCCCAATGCGGGCTGGCCTTGCCGCCCTCTCCTCCCATCGCCGCCTTCGCGCCCGGCGGAACGATCAGGACGGGGAAGGCCAGCTGCTCGGCCGCAGCGCGCTGGACCATCGCGTCGAGCATGGGCGGCGATGCGCCGTGCGCGTGGCTTTGCGCTGCGCCCCGGGTGATGGCGGCGTGATCGTGCCCGGTATGCAGGTCGCTGCCACCCGGCGCTTTTCCGCCAATCGTCCAGTCCTGCGCGCCTTTCACCAAGCCCATTTCGGCGCGCGCGGCCTTGAAGGCAGCGCCCCAGACATCGGCCCACGGCAGCCCGGTCAACAACAGTATCAGCGCAAGGCCGGATACCCAGAAACCGGTCACTGCGTGCAAATCGCGCCAGAAATGTCGCTTGCCGCTGCGCAGGCGAGGCCAGACCACTCCGGCAAGCCCGCCAGTTCGCGGCCACCACAGGCAGAGCCCGGTCACGATCATGACGATAGCCCAGCTTGCCGCCAGTTCGACCAGCCAGGAGCCGCGCTGGCCCAGCAGCAATTGTCCGTGAATTCGCCGGACAAATTCAATGATCCGCGAATCGGGATCAAAGCTGCCCAGGACCGCGCCTTGCGGTGCCACGAAGACATCGCGCATCGTGCCATCGGCAAGGGCGAGATGCAGCATCGGTGCATCGCCGGCGGTTTCGGGCATCCGGTAACTCGCCAGCCGCGCTCCGGGGAACTGCGCCAGCCCGGCGGCAAGTTGCGCGCTGGGACTGACCGCGCCCGCGATTGCCAGGCCCTGAAACGACCGTTCTTCCCAGCGTTCAATCTGCGGTTTGAACAGATAGGCTGCTCCCGTCAGCGCCAGCAAGGTTACCACCGGCAGCACCAGCAGGCCGGCATAGAAATGCCAGCGCCAGATCGTCTGATAGAGTGTGGTCTTGTCCATGATCAGAGCTTCCAGCCGAGTTCGAGGAGGAAGGTTCGCTGCGGAAAAGGATGAAACACCCAGGCCTTGTTGCCCGTGATGTTGTCAACGCCCGCCGAAGCCCGGATGTTTTCAGTCACATCCAAGTTCACTCGCGCATCGAGCGCGAAGAGTTCGGAGGTGAAGCCGAATGTATCGCCGCGCTGCAGGCCGAACAGGTCGGTATTGGGCCGCGTCGCAAAGCGCATACCGAGCGAGGCCTGCGCCACATCTGAAATGTCATAGCGCACATTGCCGCCCAGCCGCCATTTGGGAATACGCGGAAACTGCACCCCCTCGGCCGCGGTATTGGCCGGATTGCGCAAGGTCTTGCTGTCGATATAGGCGGCGTTCGCCTCGATCGTCATGCCTGCCACCGGCCAGTTCCTGGTTTCCGCGATCAGCTCAAGGCCGAACTGGCGGGTCAGGTCGATGTTCTTGTAGGACGAGGTCGCGACGCTGTTCTGGTTGAAGCCGATGAACTGGAACAGTGTGTTGCGCACCCGCTGATAGAAGGCGGAACCAGTCAACTTGATGCTGCCGAAGTCGTGCCTGACCAGCAGGTTCGCATCAAGGCTCCGCTCCGGCTTGAGGCCGGGATCGAAGCTGTTGATGTTGAATGTCCCGTCGCCGTCGAGGCTGCCCTGGAACAGTTCGCCGGCCGTGGGAAAGCGGGTCGCCGTGGCAAGGCTCACTTGCGCCAATGTGCCGCCGGGGAGCTCGAATTGCGCCGACAGCGACGGATTGACCGCCGTCTCCTGGCGCGCGGCATAGCCATTGAAGATCTGCCGGCCAGCCAGAACCCCGGTGCCCAGCCGGCCCAGTCCGCCAGCATAGGCCCGCCAGTCATCAAAGCGCAGGCCAAACGCGAGACTTGCCGTGTCCGACAAATGAAAAACGTCCTCCGCCCAGGCCGACAGGATGCGGGTCTTGCCGTAAGTCTCGGTGGCAAAGGCCTTGCCAGCTTTGCTCTGCCAGGCCGCCAGGGACGTGCGCAGCGTAGCGGTCTGGTAGAGACTGGCGGAGAGGCCGAAGGCAAAGTCGTTGCGGCCGGTCTTGTGCTCGATGATCAGATCGCCGGTGTACCAGCCGGTCGGTCCGGCCTCGCTCAGCGTGCCAGCGCCATTGCTGCGTCCCGCGACATACCCGTTCGAGGCAAACCCGTCTGACCTGGCAACCTGATATGTCGAAAGTGCTGCCCGCGCCTTCCAGTTCCCGCCGAGCGGTGCGGCAAGTTTGATTCCGGCAAGGTATTCGTTGCGGACCGTGCGCGAGAAATTGGCCCCCGCCGCAGTATAGGTCTGCGCGCCGATCGTCACCCGGCCCTCGCACACCACCTTGCCCGCGCCGTCGCGCAGATAGCAGTCCGGGGCGGTCTGGCTGTCCTGGTTGTGCCAGAATGCGAACAGGAACTGGCCGGTGACGTTGCCGTCGTCATAGCCAAGCTTGAGCTTGGCCTGCGCTTGCGTGATCGCGGCTGGCGATTGCGCGGCAAAATAGGGGTTGCTCGCCGTGCCCGAAGCACCCGGAATGCCGGTGCCCGCTGCGGCTGCGCGCAGATGTTCAGGATCGACAATCGCGCCGGTCACGGTGGTGCCGGCCGCCCCGGTCACCGGGCTGAGGCCAAGAAAGGTCATCGGCTGGCCGTCATTGCGGAAATAGCGCCCGGTGAGGCGCACCGAGAAAGGCCCATCCTGCTGTTTCAGGCCGAATCCGGCTTCGGCGCTGCCGCCCCAGTAGTCGGCGTTCGTGCCAAAATCGCGGTAGGGCTGGGCCATGCCCTGAAGCTTGACGAAGGCTTCGGTTTCCTGGGGATCGCGCGTGGTGATATTGATGATGCCGCCCATCGAATTGCCGACATAGCGCGGTGAATAGGGGCCATAGACGATGTCGAACTGCTTGACCTCGCCCGGCCCGACGACGCCCCATTTGGGCGAGAAACTGAACGAATTACCGAGGAAGTTGGAGACGACGAAACCGTCCACCATCACCAGCGTGCGCGCGCTTTGCGTGGAATGGGTGCCGCGAAAGCCCGGCACGCCGTTGCTGTCGCCCGAATAGCGTTTGCGCACGAAGAAGTTGGGCGCATATTTCATCAGGTCTTCGGTGTTGAAGGCATTGATCGCACTGAATTGTTCGTCGCCAAGGCTGACGGCGAGCCCGCGCGGCTCGATTTCGATTGGCGCATCGCGCTGGCCGACAACGAGAATCGGCGCGCCCGGGGCTGCACCGGCTGCCTCATCGGCAACTGCCGGTGTGTTCACGGCAAGCGAAGCCGAAAGCGCGGCAAGGGAAATTTTCATAGGAAACGAGCACCTGTGCATGGGGTCTGCGGACTCGCCGGGGCGGTCGCTGAGTGTTCCCGCCGGGGCGGGAGGTTCACATGTTCAGACGGTGCAAGGTGGTCCGCGCAGCGGTGGTCGCAAGTGGGCCTGCGCGGATGCCGGGGGCGGCGTCGCAGCAATCACCACGGCGACAAGCAGGAAGGCAAGCGCCAGCGCGAGCAGAGGCGCATCGGCCCCGCCAAGCGATGCCATCGCCAGCGCGGAGAATGCGCATGGGCCCGCTGACTTGCCGTGTTCGCCGCCAGCCGGGGCAGGTTCGCCCTGCATTGGAATGGCGATCTGGCGAAGCTCAGCGCCGTCCGAGGCATCGGCGCAGATCGAAACGCTGAGCAGCTGCGCGCCCGGCAGTGCCATGTAACCTGCCGGGACCACCGCCTTCATCGCCAGCGCGCAGACCAGCAGCAGCGAGGCCAGAGCGCGATTACGGTAAAGCAAGGTGCGAAGCAGCTGCATCGCCGGCGCGACTAACTGCATCGGCGCGGCTTGTCATGTAATTTGGTGCGGACGGCGGGACTTGAACCCGCACGAGCAAAGCTCAGGGGATTTTAAGTCCCCGGCGTCTACCATTCCGCCACGTCCGCAAGCTGATGACAAGGCCTGGCACAAAGTCTGGAGCGGGTAAGGGGAATCGAACCCCTCTAGCTAGCTTGGAAGGCTAGTGCATTACCACTATGCTATACCCGCCCGTCCGGCCTTGCAGCTGCGCACCTATGCGTCAGAGCGCGATGCTGGTCAATCGTCCCGGAACGGCGCGGTTTGTGATCCTGCGGCCGTCGGGCTTTACTTGGCCCTTTGCTTGAGACACCTTCCGCCCGCGCCATCGTGTCTGGCGGAAAACAGGAGGGGTCGATGCGCAATACAAATTCCTTGCTAGCCGAGGCTTTCGGCACATTCTGGCTGGTTTTCGGTGGCTGCGGCAGCGCGGTGCTGTCAGCGGCGTTTCCCGAGGTGGGCATCGGCCTGCTCGGCGTCAGCTTCGCTTTCGGGCTTGCGGTGCTGACCATGGCTTACGCGGTCGGGCATGTTTCGGGCGGCCATTTCAATCCGGCGGTGACTGTCGGGCTGTGGGCCGGCGGCCGGTTTCCCGCGCGCGACATCGCGCCCTATATCCTCGCGCAAGTCGTCGGCGGGATCCTGGCGGCCTTTGCGCTCTATGCCATCGCCAGTGGCAAGCCAGGCTGGGATCTGGCCGCCAGCGGCCTCGCCAGCAATGGCCATGGCGCGCATTCGCCAGGCGGCTTCAGCCTTGGCGCTGCGCTGCTCGCCGAAGTCCTGCTGACGGGCTTCTTCCTGTTCATCATCATGGGCTCGACCCACGGCAGGGCGGCAGCGGCCTTTGCCCCGATCGCCATCGGCCTGGCCTTGACGCTGATCCACCTGATCTCGATTCCCGTGACCAACACCTCGGTCAATCCCGCGCGCAGCACGGGTCCGGCGCTGGTCGAAGGCGGGATCGCGCTCCAGCAACTGTGGCTGTTCTGGGTGGCGCCCCTGATCGGCGGGGTGCTTGGCGGCTGGCTGTATCGCCGCCTGATTGCCCCGAACGACGATTGATCGCACCGCGCCCTTGCGGGTCATCCCGCAGGGGCCGTGTAATACAATCGTCAGGTCCTGCATGATATAGGCCAATTTGCCATGACTGGCGGAGGTCTATCATGCTATGGAATCGCGACATGGATATGCCTCGCCAACGCCCGGTCATCTCCCGTGGGAACGGGGCCGCAAATTCGGCGCGCTGGCGCGGTGCGCTCGATCTCGTCATAGGTTCGCGCCTGGGCAAGCTGCTCGGCCGCGTCGGGGTTTCCCCGCGCCTGGCCGGCAGCGATGGCCTGCTCGATCTTGCCGGAGCCTTGCTTTCACTGCGCGGCCGCGCCTCCGGCCCGGCGCTCGCCTCGGCGTTTTTCGATCTCTATGAGGCCTGCGACCTGGCCGAGCGCCTTCGCTTCCTCGGGCGGCTTCACGCGCTTTATCCGCGCGATGCGAGCGCAATCGACGCGGCAATCGCGCGCTGGCAGGAAAACCGCGACGAGGCTTCGGCACAGGCGCTCAATGATGCCAGCGAATCGCCCTGCCACAGGCTGATAACCATGCTCAACCTCGCGCCGGAAGGCACCCGTCGCCTGCTCGCGATGCGCACCGACTTGCTGCGCGCGCCCGCTGGCGACAAGGGCCTCAGAGCACTGGATGCCGAATTCGAGGACGCGTTCGAGGCCTGGTTCAACGCCGGCTTCCTCGAGATGCGCGCCATCGGCTGGGATACGCCGGCGGCTGTGCTGGAAAAGATCATCCAGTACGAAGCCGTCCATTCGATTTCCGGTTGGGATGATCTGCGCCGGCGCACCGAGCCGGCCGACCGTCGTTGTTATGGCTTCTTTCACCCACAGATGCCCGATGAGCCGCTGATTTTTGTCGAAGTCGCGCTGACCAGCGGGTTGCCGAGCGCAATCGGCCAGATCCTCTCGGAAAAGCGCCACGTGGTCGATCCGCGGCTGGCGAGTTCGGCGATTTTCTATTCGATCTCGAACTGCCAGGATGGCCTGCGCGGCATTCCCTTCGGCAATTTTCTGATCAAGCGCGTCGTTGGCCTGCTCAAGGACGAGCTGCCCCAGCTCAAGACCTTCGCCACGCTCTCGCCGCTGCCGGGTTTTGCCGCCTGGCTGACAGGCGAACTGGGTGAGAAGGCAAAGCTGCCGGGTGCCGGGCAGCTGCGCGCGCTGGCGGCGAAGTATCTGGTGGTGGCGCGCTCGGCCAAGGGCAAAGTGATCGATTCGGTGGCGCGCTTCCACCTTGGCAATGGCGCGCGGCTGGAGGCGATCCACGCCGGGGCCGATCCTTCGCCCAATGGCCTGCGCCAGAGCCAAGGGGTGATGGTCAACTATGTCTACGACCTGGACGAGATCGAGGCGAATCACTTCCAGCTTGCCGAATTGGGCATCGTGCCCGCCTCCAGGGCGGTTCAGTCGCTGGCTGGGGTCGATCCGGTCAAGGAAGCCAAGCCGGGCAAGCGCGCGGCCTAGTTCCTGCGGCTCAGTGCCCCGGAAATTCCATCAGTGAGTGCACGGCGATCCCAGCCCCGCGCAACCTGTCCGCACCGCCGAGGTCAATCAGGTCAATCGCAAACAGCGCGGTATCAACCACTGCGCCGGCCTGGCGCAGCAGCTGCGCGGCGGCGAGCGCGGTGCCGCCGGTGGCGATCAGGTCGTCGATCAGCACGACGCGTTGTCCTGCCTGCACCGCGCCGGGATCCAGTTCGAGCGTGCCGGTGCCATATTCGAGCGCATAGTCGAGCGCGAGCACCGGCACCGGCAGCTTGCCGGGCTTGCGCACCGGCACGAAGCCCAGCTCCAGCGCCACTGCGACCGCCGCACCAAACACAAAGCCGCGCGCCTCGATCCCGGAAATCGCCTCGGCACCCGCTGCGCGGGCAGCTTCGGCGAGGAGCGCCACTGACGCGGCAAGCCCCGGGCCGTCGCCGATCAGCGTGGTGATGTCGCGGAACAGGATGCCGGCTTGCGGAAAGTCCGGCACAGTCCGGACCAGGTTTTTCAGATCATCAGCGGTCACGAATGGTTCCCCGAAAACAAACGCCCCTCGCATCCGGGGATGGAGGGGCGCTGGTTAGCCAAATTCTGCGCAGATCAATGTTTCTCGTCGGCCCAGACGTTGCGATAGGCCATGAACGAGAGGATCGTGGCGAACAGCAGGAATCCGAGCACCGGCCAGCCGGTCTGCTTGCGCTTGGCCAGCTTGGGCTCGGCGGTCCACACGAGGAAGGCCGAGACATCCTTGGACATCTGGTCAACCGTCGCCTTGGTGCCGTCCGAATAGGTCACCTGCCCTTCGCCGGTCAGCGGCGGGGCCATGGCGATGTTGAGATTTGCGAAATAGGGGTTGAAGTGCAGCCCTTCGCCGGTCTTGGCATCGGGATACAGCTTGAGAAGCTCTTCACCCTGCTCATTCTTGTAACCCGCCTGGTCCTTGTAACCGGTCAGCAGCGAATAGACATAAGCACCGCCGCCGTGACGTGCCTTCGTCATCAGCGAGAGATCAGGCGGAACGCCGAGCGCGGCATAGGGCACCGGCGGGAACTTGTCGGAGACGAGGCCCGGTTTGGTCGTCACTTCGCCGGTCTTGGGGTCATAGTGCGGGACTTGCGCCTTGGCGGCGATCGCCTTCACTTCGTCCTCGTTATAGCCCAGCGCGGCAAGATCGCCGTAAGCGACCTGGCTCAGTGAATGGCAGGCGGCGCAGACTTCCTGATAGACCTGGAAACCGCGCTGCAGCTGCTGGTTGTCGAAATGGCCGAAAGCCCCGTCGCTGGCGAGATGCAGGTTCTTGGGGTGCGTGATGTGAAACCCGCGCTCGACCGACTTGGGCAAGCCTTCCGAGGCGAACTGGATCCCGCCCAAGAGCAGCGACCAGGCGAGCGCGGCCACGAAGAACAGACCGGCGAGGAGGGAGAGGATACGGATCATGGGATGGTCTTTCCGTCTCGCTGAGGTTCAGGCCGACTTGCCGAGGGCAGCGCCCTCATCCTTGCCGAGCACGCTTTCGGTGATCGAGAAAGGCAGCGGCTCCGGGCGTTCGATCGACGAGACGAGCGGCAAGATGATGAGGAAGTGGGCGAAATAATACAGCGAGGCCAGCTGGCTGAGCATGACATAGGGCTCTTCAGCCGGAGCGCCGCCGCAATAGAACAACACTGCCATCGACGGGATCAGGCCGAAGAAGAAGAACTTCTTGAACATCGGGCGATAGAAACCCGAACGCACCGGCGACTTGTCGAGCCAGGGCAGCAGGAACCAGATCAGGATCGAGCCGAACATCGCCAGCACGCCGAGCAGCTTGGCCGGGATGAACAGGAAGTCGAACGTGAAGGCGCGCAAAATCGCGTAGAATGGCCAGAAATACCATTCGGGCACGATATGCGCCGGGGTGCTCATCGGGTTGGCCGGGATGTAGTTGTCCGGGTGGCCAAGCATGTTGGGCGCAAAGAACACCACGGCGCAGTAGATGAACAGGAAAGCGAGCGCCGCCCAGCCATCCTTGGCGATGAAATAGGGGAAGAAGGGAATCGTGTCGCTCTCGCTCTTCACTTCGACGCCGGTCGGGTTCGAGGAGCCCGGAATATGCAGCGCCCAGATATGCAGCACGACCACGCCAACGATGACGAACGGCAGCAGATAATGCAGCGAGAAGAAGCGGTTGAGCGCGGCGTTATCCGGCGCAAAGCCGCCCAGCAGCCAGGTCTGGATCGGCTCGCCGACCAGCGGGATTGCGCCGAACAGGCCGGTGATGACCTTGGCGCCCCAGAAGCTCATCTGGCCCCACGGCAGCACATAGCCCATGAAGGCGGTTGCCATCATCAGCAGGAAGATAACCACGCCAAGCAGCCAGATCATCTCGCGCGGGGCCTTGTAGGAGCCGAAGAAGAAGCCGCGGAAAATGTGGATGTAGATCACCACAAAGAAGGCCGAGGCGCCGTTGGCGTGGGCATAGCGCATCAGCCAGCCCCAGTTGACGTTGCGCATGATGTGCTCGGTCGAATCGAAGGCAACCGCCGCATTGGCGGCATAATGCATCGCCAGGACAATCCCGGTGACGATCTGGATGCCGAGGCAGATCAGCGCCAGGAAGCCGAAGTTCCACCAGTAATTGATGTTGCGCGGCACCGGATAGCCCGCGCCGATCGCGTTATAGACGAAGCGCGGCAGCGGCAGCCGGTCATCCATCCACTGCATGAACGGGTGGCTGGGGGTATATTCCTTGGCCCAGGGAAAGCTCATGTTGGGTTACCTCAGCCGATCTTGACGACAGTGTCGGATGTGAAAGCGTATTCGGGAACCAGCAGGTTCGTCGGAGCCGGGCCTTTGCGGATGCGCGCGGCGGTATCGTAGTGCGAGCCGTGGCAAGGGCAGAAATAGCCGCCAAACTCGCCCTTGACTTCGCCATCGGCCGCGCCCTGCGGCACACAGCCCAGATGGGTGCACACGCCCATGGTGATCAGCCAGTTTTCGTGGCCTTCCTTGGTCCGCTCGGCCAGCGTCTGCGGATCGCGCAGGCTGGAGATATCAACCTTGTTGGCCGCTGCAATCTCTGCTGCGGTCAGGTTGCGGAGGAACACCGGCTGCTTGCGGAACACGCCCTTGATCGCCTGCCCCGGCTTGATCGCGGAGATATCGATCTCGGTGGAGCTTGCGGCCAGCACGTCCGCCGATGGTGCCATCTGGCTGATCAGCGGCACCAGTGTGGCCAGAGCGCCGACGCCCGCTGCGGAAACCGCCGCGATATTGATGAAATCGCGCCGCCGCACGCCTGCTCCGGCGCCTTCCCCGGCAACCTGCTCTGGAGTGGCCCCATTCTGAACGACGGCGCCCGCATCTTGTGCCATGATCGACCTTGCCCTGCTCTGCTTGGCCCGCGCCGGAATGGTGGCGAAGTCCGAAATACCGAAGGTTCTGCGCCAGAGGAACCCCCCTGCTCGCCTGACCTGCGACGACAGCCTAGGCTGCCATCGGAACCGGTTTGGCGCGCTGATAGACGCGAAAATTCCGCCTGCCAACCTGCTTTTTAGCCTTTTTCAACGATGATCGCCGGGCGGGCTCAGGCAAGCCCGATCAACGAAATCTGGCGGCCATAGGCAGGTTCGCCAGCCAGGCTGGCGCGGCGATAGGAATAGAAGCAATCCGGCGCGGTGAGTGTGTCCCGGCCCAGCCGCTCGACCTGGCCGATCCCGGCCGATTCGAGGCGGCTGGCAACATAGCCTTCGAGGTCGAACTGCCAGTGACCGGGCCGCCCGGCGGCAAAAAACCGCGCATTGCCTGGAGCCGCATCGGCAAAGCGCGCACGGAAGCCGTCGTCAACCTCGTAGCTCGCCTGGGCGATGCATGGTCCGATCGCGGCGGCAATCCGTGCGCGGCTCGCGCCCAGTGCTTCCATCGCGGCAATCGCCGCATCGGTCACGCCGCCCAGCGCACCCTTCCAGCCTGCATGTACCGCGCCGATTACGCCCGCTGCCTGGTCGGCCAGAAGCACCGGGGCACAATCGGCGGTCAGGATACCGAGCAACAGCCCGGGCCGGTCGGTCACCATGGCGTCGGCCTCGGGCCGGTCGGCGTCGTCCCATGGTTCGCTCACGGTGACGCAGAGCGGTGAATGGATCTGGTAGAGCCCCACCAGCCGCGCAGCCGGCAGCACCGCATTGGCAGCGCGCGCCCGGTTCTCGGCGATGGCTGCAGGATCGTCGTCCGAGCCGAGTCCCGTATTGAGCCCGGCCACCAGCCCCCCCGAAACCCCGCCGCGCCGGCCGAGGAAACCATGCGGCACGCCCTCCAGCGCCGAGGCGCGGATCACGTCTGGCGTGTCAGCCAAGGCTCTTGCTCACTTGCTCGCGGGTATCGCGCGACAAGTTCGCGCTGGCGGCAATCCGCTCAAGCTCCGCGCGCATCATGCCTGAACGCTGCGGCTCGATTCGCCGCCAGCGCCCCAGCGGGGGCACAAACCGGGCTGCTGTCTGCGCGTTGACCGGATCGAGCGCGAGGATCAGATCGGCGATGAGCCGGTAGCCCTCGCCGCCCGGGTCATGGAACGCCTTGGAGTTGACCGCCATCGCCATCCACAGCGCGCGCACCCGGTTAGGGTTGGCCATGGTGAAATCGGGATGGCTGGCCAGCGTCTTCACGTGATCCAGCACATCAGAATGGAGCGAGCCCGCCTGCAATGAGAACCACTTGTCGATGACCAGCGCATTGTCCCGATGGCGATCATGGAAGTCAGCCAGCGCGGCCTTGCGTTCAGGGCTGTCGAGCCCGCACAGCACCATCAGCGCGCCCTGCCGGTCGGTCATGTTGTCGGCACGGTCATATTGCTGTGCAGCGCGGCGGGCGGCCTCTTTCGGCGATCCGGCAGCGAGATAGACCAGCGCCTGGGTCTTGAGCTTGCGCGCGCCCCGCGCATCGGCGTCGCGCGAATACGGCACGGCGCTGGCCCGGTCGTGCAGCCCAGCGAGCCGGTCGGCGAGGCTCTGGCCCAGCCAGGCCTTGAGCGCCTCGCGCTGCGCGTGGATCGTGCCGGGATCGGCGACTGCCAGCTGCTCGGCAAGATAGGCCTCGGCGGGCAGGATCATCAGCTCGCCGCGCATCAGGTCGTCAAGGCCTGCATCATCGATCACTGCGGCCAATGCCTCGCCAATGGCTTCGCGGCCTGCCGTATCGCCGGTTTCCACTGCCGCGATCAGATGTTGCACGACCAGGCTCTGCATCGCCTCATAGCGGGCGAAGGGATCATCGTCCTTGGCGGCGAGGAACACCAGATCGGCAGCTGTCAGCCCGGCATCGACTGCCACCGGCGCGGAAAAGCCGCGATTGATCGAGAGCACCGGGGCTGCGGCAAACCCGGGAAACCGCAGCGTGTCTTCGGCTTTGTCCAGCACCACCAGCTGCTCGCCGAAATGCTTGCCGCTTGCCGGATCAAACAGCGCGAGGCGCAGCGGGATCGGCACGGGGAGCTTGTCCGGCTGCCCGGGCGTGGGCGGCACACTTTGCTTGAGGTGCAGCGTTGCAGTGTCGCCTTCATGGCTCAACCGCGCGGAGACATGCGGAGTTCCGGCCTGCGAATACCAGCGGCGGAACTGCGTCAGGTCCAGCCCGGCGCCGTCTTCGATGGCCTTCACAAAGTCTTCGCAAGTCGCCGCCTCGCCGTCGTGGCGCGCGAAATAGAGGTCGGTGCCCGCGCGGAAACGCTCCGGCCCGGCGCCAAAATTCGCAAGCGTGCGCATCATGCGGATGACCTCGGCGCCTTTGTTATACACCGTGGCGGTGTAGAAGTTGGAGATTTCCTGAAAGGCATCGGGCCGGATCGGATGGGCGAGCGGGCCTGAATCCTCGGGAAACTGCGCCGAGCGCAGCACGCGCACATCCTCGATCCGCTTGACCGCCTCGCTGCCCATGTCGGCGCTGAACAGCTGGTCGCGCAGCACGGTGAAGCCTTCCTTCAGTGAGAGCTGGAACCAGTCGCGGCAAGTCACGCGGTTGCCTGACCAGTTGTGGAAATACTCATGGCCGATCACCGCTTCGATGCCATCATAATCGGCGTCGGTCGCGGTTTCGGGGTCGGCAAGGACATAGCGCGTGTTGAACACGTTGAGGCTCTTGTTTTCCATTGCCCCCATGTTGAAATCGGAGACGGCGACGATGTTGAATAGCTCAAGGTCGTATTCGCGGCCGAAGGCTTCTTCGTCCCATTTCATCGAGGCGATCAGCGAGGCCATGGCGTGGCTGGTGCGGTCCTCGTCGCCGGCACGCACCCAGATGGCGAGATCGACCTTGCAGCCGCTCATCGTCGTGAACTCGGCGGTGTTGGCCACGAGTTGCCCGGCGACCAGCGCGAACAGGTATGCCGGCTTGGGCCAGGGATCGTGCCATTCGGCCCAGTGCGCGCCATTTTCACCGTCGCCGCGCGCGGTGCAGTTGCCATTGGACAGCAGCACCGGGAACTCCGCCTTGTCGCCGCTCATCCGCACCCGGTAGATCGACAGGACATCGGGCCGGTCGGGGAAAAAGGTGATCCGGCGGAAGCCCTCCGCCTCGCACTGGGTGCACAGCATCCCGCCCGAGGCATAGAGCCCCATCAGCTGTGAATTTGCCGCCGGGTTGATTGCGGTCTCAACGTTGATTTCATGCGCATCGCCGTCCAGATCAATCAGCAGGTCGGAGCCATCCATCCGCCATGCGTTCGATTCGCGTCCGTCGACCATGACCAGCCGCGCAGCGATGCCGTCGCCATTGAGGCGGATCGTCGTCTCGGCAGCAGCATCGGGATTGCGCCGCACCGACAGGCGCGCAGAAACCGTGGTCGCATCGAGCCCGAGCGCGAAATCGAGAGATACCTCGGGCACCAGCCAGGCGGGCGGGCGGTAGTCCTCGCGGCGGATGGTGACGGGCGGGGCGGGGGCTTCGAGCGAGTTGGCGATATCCATGGCTGCTATCTAGACCAAGCCGGAACGATTGCTAGGGTCCGCCAATGCCCCGCATGTTCATCTTCGGCCTCGGCTACACTTCCTTGCGCATTGCCCGCCTGCTGGAAGCACGCGGCTGGGAAGTGGTCTCGACCGGGCGCGAGGGCACGCTGTCGTTCGATGACGCAGGCTCGGTGCGGCTGGCGCTGGCGGATAGCAGCCACGTGCTCTCCTCGGTCCCGCCGGGCGGGGAGGGGCTCGATCCGGTGCTGGATGCCTATGGCGATTCGCTCGGCGGCAAATGGCTGGGCTATCTCTCCTCGACCGGGGTCTATGGTGACACCGGCGGCGCGTGGGTCGATGAAAGCGCGCCCACCGGCACCGGTCGCCGCACGGCGCGCGCTGACTGCGATGGCGAGTGGCTGGCGCTGGGCGCAAGAACCTTTCGCTTGCCGGGGATCTATGGACCCCGCCGCAGCGCACTGGACCGGGTGCGCGAGGGAAAGGCCCACCGGATTGCCATTCCCGGTCAGGTGTTCAGCCGCATCCACGTCGATGACATCGCCTCAGGCGTGCTCGCCGCGCTCCAAGCGCCGCCGGGTGCCTACAATCTCGCCGACGATCTGCCGTGCAGCCAGAACGCGGTGATCGAGGAAGCCTGCCGCTTGGCTGGACTACCCGCGCCGCCGCTCCAGTCGCTGGACGAAGCCGGCCTTTCCCCCATGGCGCGTGCTTTCTATGCCGAAAACCGCCGCGTGGCCTCCGGCAAGGCCAAGCGCGTGCTCGGCTGGTGCCCGCTTTATCCGACTTACCGCGAGGGACTGCGCGCGCTGGTCAACGCGGTCACCAGCCCGGCCAGCGCCAGCAGCGATCCGGCAATCGCCAGCGGCGTCCAGCGATAGCCTTCCAGCAGGGTCGAAAGCCCCATGGCCAAAACCACCACGACAATCGAATTGTAGGCCGCCCGCCCCGCGCCGATATCGCGCACCAGCTTGAAATAGAGCGGGAAAGTGACCACCGATCCGGCCAGCGCCAGATAGGTCGCGCCCGCCCAATAGACCGGATCGCGCGGCAGCACCGGCGGTCCGTGCAGAGCCCAGGCCATGCTGGCGTCGATAGCCACGCCATAGGCCATCGACCATGCCAGCAGGCTCGCCATCGGCACCGAGCGGCCGGTCTCGTTCGCCTGGACGACATTGGCCACCGCCGCCGCAAGCAGACCGCCGGTCGCCAGCGCCACTCCCAGCCAGACATTGCCGTCCACCGGGGCCGCGCGCGCTTCGTTGACCAGCAGCAGCGCCATGCCGGCGATGGCGAGCAGGCTGCCGAGGGCAAACCGCGCGGAGATCCGCTGGCCCAGCAGCAGCCAGCCGAGCGCCGCATTGGGCACCAGCAACAGCCCGAGCAGCAGCGCGACAATCCCCGAAGTCAGATGCCGTTCGGCCTCATAGACGAACATGTAGTTGCCGCAGAACTGGGTCAGCCCGATCAGCATGGCGAGCCGGTGGGCTTTCGCCCCCATGGCCAGCCGATTGCCCATCAACAGGGCTACCAGCGCCATCGCCGGGGTGGCGATCACGAAGCGATAGGTGACCGACCAGGCCGCCGGCACATCACCGATCTGGGTGGTAATCGTCCACCAGGTCGAGCCCCAGATCAGCGCGGTCAGCGCAAACGGCACCACGATTGCGGGGCGCAGCAGCGAGGGCGGGTTCACAGCCCGGCAATCGCGCGGGCTAGCGCGGCAACATGCGCGGGTTCGCTGTTCCACGAGGCAACGAAGCGCGCGGCGCTGTCCCCCCAGTCATAAAAGTCGAAGTCCTGCGCGCGCAGCGCGGCGCGTTCGGCGAGGCTGGCGGTAACAAACAGCTGGTTGGCCTCGACCGGATGCAGCAGGCGGTCTTGCGCAGAG
This sequence comes from Novosphingobium sp., assembly GCA_031428115.1. GTDB lineage: Bacteria > Pseudomonadota > Alphaproteobacteria > Sphingomonadales > Sphingomonadaceae > Novosphingobium. The sequence continues at coordinate 126,348 of JANPOS010000070.1, forward strand.
TTGGCAATCTCCTGCGCGGCGGCGTTGGCGGCCCGCGCATTGGCCAGCCACAGGTCGTCTTCGAGCAGCGCCAGCAGTTGCGCCGCCATGAAGCGGCCCTTCGATTGCAGGTGCCCGGCGCGTTTGCGGCGCAGGCTAACGAGCACCGCCAGTTCGGGATCGAACAGGACCAGCGCCTCGGCCCCCATGCCGCCGTTCTTGACCATGCCGAAAGCGAGCGTATCGACTCCCGCCGCACAGCTCATCGCCGCAGGCGCGCAGCCCCGGAAAGCGACAGCATTGGCAAAGCGCGCGCCGTCCATGTGCAGCTTCAGACCGCGCGACTGCGCCAGCGCGCCAATCGCCGCAACTTCGTCCGGCGTATAGGACAGGCCATCTTCGCTCGCCTGCGTTATCGAGATGGCTTGCGGCTGGACATAGTGGACGCCCTGATCGAGCCCATCGAGCAGTGCGGCAATGCCCCCGGGTGTCAGCTTCGCGCCCTCGCCATCGGCCAGCAGCAGTTTGGCCCCGTGCGTATAAAAGGCCGGTGCGCCGCCTTCGCTGGTCTCGATATGCGCCTCGCGGTGGCAGATCACGGCTCCGTGCGGCGGCACCAGCGCGGCAAGTGCAAGGCCATTCGCCGCCGTGCCACTCGACACCCACAGCGCGGCGCAGGGCTGGCCGAACAGCGCGGAGAAGGCCTCGTCCAGCCGGGCGCTCAGCGCGTCGCCATCATAGGGCGAATCGGCTGCGTCCGCAGCTTGCATCGCTGCCCAGACCCGGGGGTGCACAGCGGCGGCATTGTCGGAAAGGAATTGCATCGCCATATCCTTGGCAAAGGAGTGACATTATGGAAAGCGTTACGATAACCCGTCACGACAAAGGCGAGGCCGGCGAATATCACGCCCACGTGGAGGGCAGCCCGGTCATTGGCCGGCTGACCTGGATCACCCGCGATGGCGCGCGGGTCGCCGAACACACGCTGGTTCCGCCCGAGATCGGCGGTCGCGGAGTGGCCGGGAAGCTGGTCGAGGCCTTGATCGCCGACGCCCGCGACCAGCACTTTCGCGTCGTGCCGGAATGTTCCTATGTCGCCGCAGCTTTCGACAAGCATCCGGAATGGGCTGAACTGCGGAGGTAGCGCTCCTACTGCAAATCTCGACCATCCTTCGTCATTGCGAGTGTTTCTGGCTGCCCGCAACTTGTTCGAAGCCCCGCGCTGGCTTTGTCGGGCTGGACTTGGTTCGGTTTTTTAACTACCGCGCGCAGCACTCGCTGCCGATGAAGAGCCCTGCCCATGTTCGACACACTCCTGACCCGCTTTGACCCGCTTGAGCTATGGCTTGGGGCCTTCCTGATAACCGGGCTGATCGCCGGGATTACCTCGGGCTGGTTCAAGGCGCGCAAGATCCAGCCCAAGGGCTTCAGGCTGAAGCAGTTCGGCTTCGAGGCGATGATCGCAGTGGTCAGCGTCGGCATTTCCGGGGTGCTTATCGGCGGCGCACAGACCTGGCTCAAGGCCAACGGCTATATCGCCTTCCAGCAAGGCCCGGCCGCCTGGTATGTCGTGCTGTTCGAATATGCGCTCTATTTCATCACGTTCGATACCTGGTTCTACTGGCTGCACCGCTGGATGCATAACGAGCCCTATTACAAGTGGATCCACAAGCTCCACCACCGCTCGACCTCGCCCAACCTGCTGACGACGCTGTCGGTCCATCCTTTCGAATCGTTCATCAACGGCGGCTGGATGGTGATCTTCATCACGCTGTATGACGTGCACACCAGCTCGATGGTCTACATCGGCGCAACCAACATCATCATGGGGCTCTATGTCCATTCGGGCTATGAGTTCTTCCCGCGCTGGTGGAACAAGTCGTGGGCGACCAAGTGGTTCATCACCGCCACCTTCCACGATCAGCACCACAAGTATTTCACTGCCAATTTCGGCGGCTACACCACGGTGTGGGACCGGATCTGCGGAACGATGCGCCCCAAGTTCGAGAGCGATTTCGTCAAGATCAAGGACCGCGCGCGCGATTGGCGCGACTCCCCGGCCGACGCCCTAGCCGCCGAATCCTGAGCTCAGGAACCGCTCGGCGAGACCAGCCATATAGGCCGCTCCGCGCGGCAGCACGGCCTCGTCGAGCATCATTCGCGTCGAATGGATGCCGCAGCAGCTCGCCCAGTTATCGCCTTCGGGCGCCATGCCGATGAAGAACATCGCGCCGGGCACCTTTTCCAGCACATAAGAGAAATCCTCCGCGCCCATGATCGGATCGCGCAAGTGATGGAATGCGCCCTCGCCGAACATGGCCAAGGCGGTCGCCGCGCCGAAATCAACCGCCCGGGCATCGCAGATGGTCACCGGGAAGCCCTCCTCGATGGTCACTTGCGCGGTGAGCCCGTGCGCCCCGGCAATGCCCGCCGCCAGCAGGCGAATGCTATCCGCCAACCGCGTGCGGTGTTCGGCAGAGAGGCTGCGCATCGTGCCGCGCAGCACCGCGCGGTCGGCAATCACATTGTGTGTGCTGCCCGCCTGGATCGAGGCGACGGTGACCACCACTGGATCGTGGGCATTGAACTGGCGCGTCACCACCGTCTGGAGCCCCATGACAATCTCGGCGGCAACCGGCACCGGATCGTGCGTCTGATGCGGCAGCGAGGCATGGCCGCCCATGCCTTCGACGACGATCTCGATCATGTCGGCAGCCGCCAGCAGCGCCCCCGCGCGCCCGGCAATCAGGCCGTGGCGGGCATTGGGCATGACGTGGAGGGCGAAAGCGGCATCGGGCAGCGGATCGATCAGGCCGTCGCCGAGCATGAAGCGCGCACCGTGATGGCCTTCCTCGCCCGGCTGGAACATGAACAGCACTTCGCCCTTGAGCGATCCTGCCCGTGTGCAAAGCAGCTCTGCCGCGCCCGCCAGCATCGCGGTGTGCGCGTCATGCCCGCAAGCATGCATCGCGCCGGGAATTGTCGAAGCAAAATCGAGGCCGGTCTCTTCGGGCATCGGCAGCGCGTCCATATCGCCGCGCAACAGCACGCGCTTGCCTGCTCCGGCCCCGCCCTTCAGCACCGCGACCATGCCGGTGGTCGATGGCCCCTCGCGCCATTCGAGCGGCAAATGGGCAAGCGCGGCGCGCACCTTGGCGCTGGTTTTCGGTGTCATCAGCCCCAGTTCGGGCTCGGCATGGATCGCCCGGCGCAGCGCGACGATGCTCCCGGCTCTGGTTTGGGCTTCTTCGATCAGCGACAGGTTTGGCATGGCGGGCCACATGATAGCGGCCCCGCCGGGGCTGTCGAGCGCCTTACGCAGCGATTTCGGCAGCTAGCCGCCGCGCGGCCGCGTTGTGTTTGCGCACCGATAAGACCAACAGCGCGTTGAGCACCACGGTCTGGTAGATCATGTACCACAGCGGCGATCCGGCGAGCATCGAGACGCCCAGCACGATCGCGCGCGGATTTGGACCGAGGACTTTCAGCCGGCGCAGCAGCGGCGGGGCTTCGCCGCGCACCAGGCGGGCAATGCGCTCCAGCCTTGCCGGATCGGCCCTGGCTGCCTCGACCGCGGCGTCGACTTTCAGGGCATCCGGGGTCATGCCGCTGGCGAGCTCGAGATAGCCGGTGACGATCTGGGCAAAGCCAAACCCGCCGGTTTTTGTCTCGCCCTTGTGGGTATTGCGCAGCCAGGGCGTGGCATAGACCCACCACTGGTATTGCCGCCGCTGCACCTCGACATGGTTGGCCTGGACAATATGGCTGACCCCGGCCGCCACCACGAGCGGCCAGGCCCACGCGGCTCCGATCTGGAGCGAGAGCAGCCAGCCGAGGATCAGATAGACCACGATGTGGCTGGTGTAGTCGCACACCCCGTCGATCAGTTCGCCCAGCGGGCTGCTGCGCCCGGTGATTCGCGCAAGATCGCCGTCGGCGCCGTCGACGACGTGCCAGGTCATGTGGAGAGCCATGCCGAGCAGCGCGCCCGGCCAGCCCCAGCCATGAATGTAGCTCTGGGCATAGACGATACCCGCCGCGACCACGAAGCAGCCGCCGATCACCGAGACCACATTCGGCGTTATCGGGGTTTTCGCCAGCAACCGGGCCAGTTGCCAGGCGAGCGGATGGTAGAGATGGAAATTGAGCGCATCCTGCAATTCACGCGGGCGAACAGGCCGCTTCAGACCGGCGGGCACTTTTGGCTGGTCGCTGCCCGCTTCGCCTGCGCCGTGCTCGCCCATCGTTGATTGCCCCACTGCCTTAGACCTTGCGCCCGGGTAATTCGTCCATGCCTGCCGGGCGTGGCGAATCATCTCGGCTCTCTGTGGCACACGGATCGATGCGGTCCCAGAGCGCTGATTGCGTTTGGCAATTCAGCGAGGTTGGCCTCTCGGATGCCTTGGGATCGGTGATTTTGCCCAGTTCAGCTGCATCGGACTTGCGCAAAGCACTTGCTTTTGCCGCGCGTTTTCACAATGGAGTGGCGCTCCACCGGACGATTTGCGTCTGTCGGAAGGGATTTTAATTGATGAAGCCTATAAAGGTCGCCGTGATCGGCGTGGGTAACTGCGCCTCGTCGCTGGTGCAGGGCGTCGCCTACTATCGGTCGAACAATTCTTCGCAGGGCCTGATCCACGACCGCATCGGCGGCTATGGCGCCGGCGATGTTGAATTCGTGATGGGTGTCGATGTCGATGCACGCAAGGTCGGCATGGATATTTCCGAAGCCATTTTCTCTGCGCCCAATTGCACCACCGTGTTCCACGAAAATGTCCCCGCCTCCGGCGTGAAAGTGATCATGGGCAAAGTGCTCGATGGCGTCGCCGAACACATGACCGGCATGGGCGAGCGCGGCTTCATCCTGTCCGACGCGACCGAAGCGACGCATGAATCGATCGTCGCCGGTCTCAAAGAGAGTGGCGCCGAAGTGCTGCTCAACTTCCTGCCGGTCGGCTCGGAAGAGGCCACTGAATTCTATATGGAATGTGCGCTTGAGGCGGGCGTTGCGGTGGTTAACTGCATGCCGGTGTTCATCGCCAGCCGCCCGCATTGGGAAAAGCGCTTTGCCGAAAAGCGCATCCCCATCGTCGGCGACGATATCAAGGCGCAGATTGGTGCGACGATCGTCCACCGCGTGCTGTCCAGCCTGTTCGGCGCGCGCGGCGTCGATGTCGGCCGGACCTATCAGCTCAACACCGGCGGCAACACCGATTTCATGAACATGCTCGACCGCCAGCGGCTGGGCAGCAAGAAGGAATCGAAGACCGAAGCCGTCCAGGCGATGCTGGCACAGCGGCTGGCAGATGAAAACATCCATGTCGGCCCGTCGGACTATGTGCCGTGGCAGAAGGACAACAAGCTCTGCTTCCTGCGCCTTGAAGGCAACCAGTGGGGCAATGTGCCAATGAACCTGGAGCTGCGGCTCTCTGTGGAAGACAGCCCCAATTCCGCAGCCTGCGTGATGGATGCGATTCGCTGCTGCAAGGTCGCGCTTGAGCGCGGCGAGGGCGGCGCGCTGATTGGTCCTTCCGCCTATTACTGCAAGCATCCACCGCAGCAGTTCAACGATGATACCGCCGGCCAGATGGTCGAGGAGTATATCGCCGATGCCGCGCTGGCCGCTGAGTAAGCGCCAACCGGCAGTGACACGAAGCGGCGCCGGACCTGTTCCGGCGCCGTTTTCATTTGGAGAGCACACATGGACGCACTGATCATTGCCGCCGGATATGGCAGCCGGCTGCGGGAGATTTCCGATGCCAAGCCGCTGACCCCGGTTGCCGGAGTGCCGCTGCTCGAACTGGGCGTACGCCAGGCAGTTGCCGCGGGAATCAGCCGGGTTGTCGTCGTCACCGGGCACCAGGCTATCGAGATCGAGAAGTTCCTGCCCAGCCTGTCAGCGCGGGTCGGCATTCCGGTGGTTTCGGAGCGGGTGCTCCACTGGTCAACGCCCAACGGCCATTCGGTGATTGCCGGCGCGGCGAAGATTTCAGGCGATTACCTGCTGATGATGGCCGATCACATTTTCGAGGGCTCAATCCTGACGCAGCTGGTCCGCGAAGGCACCAAGAGCCGCGGTGTGACGCTGGCCATCGACCGGCGGACTGACAGCGCGCTGATCGATCCCGCAGATGCAACCTGGGTCAGAACCGACCGCGACGGCAGGATCGATGCGATCGGCAAGAGCATCGCCGACTATGACGCCGTCGATTGCGGCGCATTCCTCGCCACGCCGGAACTCGCAAGCGCCATTCATGCCGCGATCGCCGAGGGCAAGGCCGGTAGCCTCTCCGAAGGCATGCAACGCCTCGCCGATGCGGGCCGCGCCGCGACTATGGATATAGGCAATGCCTGGTGGCTCGATGTCGACGATCCGCGCGCCCATGCGCTGGCCGAGGCCGAAGCGCCGAAATACCTGCCAGAGATTTTCGCCCCAGCCTGAAGCGCCCGAAGACCGTCTGCTCAGTCCCAGCGGATCGGCAGCGAATCCATGGCGATGATGTTGCCCGCATGGTAGGTCGCATGTTTGTCCGGATCGAGCCGGAACTCCGGCAAGCGTTTCAATATCTGCTGATACAGCACCTGCAATTCGACCCGCGCCAGATGCGCGCCGAGGCAGCGGTGGACGCCCGCGCCGAACGCCAGGTGGACCTTGTTCTCGCGCTCCAGGTCGAAATTCTCAGGGCTCGCAAATTCGCGCGGATCGAGATTGGCACCGGGGTAATAGAGGATAAGCCACTCGTTCTCCTTCATGCTCCAGCCGCCAAAGTCGCAATCCTTGTTGATGCGGCGCTGCGGCACCGCGAAGCTGTAGCGGCGCAGCATTTCCTCTGCCGCCTCGGTGATGAGCTCGGGATTGACGCGCAGCTTCGCCTGCAGATCGGGATGCATCGCCAGATGGCGAACGGCAAAGCCCATGCCGTTGATCACGGTGTCGAGCCCAGCGATGAACAGCAGGACGCAATAATCTTCCATCAGTTCGACCGACATGGTCTCGCCCTCGATCTCGGTCTGCCACAGCAGGCTGATGATATCGTCCTTGGGATCGTCCTTGCGCGCCAGGATAACGGGCAGCATGGCATCGGCCACCTTGCGGAACAGCGTGCCTGAAGCCATCGGATCGGCGCCGGTATTGGCGAGAAATTCCTGCACCAGCACGCGGAATTCCGGCAACCGGTCAACCGGCAGTCCCATCAGGCCCAGGAAGATCGTCACAGGCAGCGGCACGGCAATATCGGGGATGAAATCGCAGTGGCCCTTGTCGATCACCGCATCGATCAGCTTGTCGGTCAGCGCGCGGATATCATCAATCTGCTGCATCGCGGCGCGCGGGCTGAAGGTCTTCTGCAGGGGGCCGCGAAATCTTGGATGGTCGGGCGGGTCCATCGAAATCGGCGTCGCCTGCGGAATGCGCGGCATGCCCGGCGGCATCATCGCCATCATCGCCTTCATCTTTTCGGGCGGCATGAATGTGCTGGTGAAGCGCTCGGGATCGCGCGCGGCTTCGTAGATTTCGGAATAGCCCATGCAGATCCAGCGTCCGCCATTGCGCGGCGTCCAGAACACCGGTGGCGCATCGCGCAGGATCTCGCGCAGCCGCTCATGCGGATCGGCGAGCAGGCCAGGGTCGGAGCGAAAATCGAAGTCGTAGACTGCCTCAGGCGGGATATGCGCAGGAATGGGGCTGGCTTCACTTAGGGCGTTCACGAATGCGGTTCCTCTCTGGCTGGTCAGCGCGGTTTCTGGCGCATCGTCAAGTCTACAGCAGAGGCGACATGTGATCCACACTAAATCATGGTCGTCGCCAAAGGAATTCCTTGCGGCGGTCGGCCAGGATCGCGCGCGCGGCATTGTGCCCTGGCGCGCCAGTCACGCCGCCGCCAGGATGGGTGCCCGCGCCGCACATATATAGTCCCTTGATCGGCGCGCGGTAGTCGCCATGGCCCAGCACGGGCCGCGCGCCCCACAGCTGATCGAGGCTCATTCGGCCATGAAAGATGTCGCCATCAACCAGGGCGAACTTGGCCTCGAGATCGCGCGGCGAATGAATCTGGCGGGCGATGATGCTGCTGCGGAAATTGGCAGCATGGGCGGTGACGGTGTCGATGATGCAATCGGCCGCCGCCTCGCGTTCGGCGTCCCATGTGCGGCCATCTGGCAGTGTGGGCGCGAAATGCTGGCAGAACAGGCTCGCGACATGGCTGCCCGGCGGCGCGAGTGTGGGATCGACTGTCGAGGGAATGGTCAGCTCGACTATCGGCGCGCGCGACCAGCCGTGGCTGCGGGCCTCATCGAAGGCGCGGTCCATATAATCCAGACCCGGAGCAATGATGATCCCCGCGCCGTGATGCTCGGCTTGGCGCTTGCCGGGCAGCACGGCGAAATCGGGCAATTCCGACAGCGCGACATTCATCCGGAAGCTCGCCGAGCCGGTCTTGAATTGCGCCATCCGGTGGCGAAACTGCGGGGTAAGATCGCCGGCATCGACCATTTTGCGATAGAGCAGCGCGGGGCCGACATTGGCAGCGACGATGGGCGCCGTCAGTTCCTCGCCGCTCTCCAGGACCACGCCGACGGCTTTGCCGCCATCCACCAGCACCCGGGCCACCGGGGCCTCGAGACTGATTTCCACGCCGTGATCGCGGCAGGCCGCAGCCATCGCCTCGCTGATCGCCCCCATGCCGCCGATGGCATGGCCCCAGGCACCCTTCTGGCCGTTTACCTCGCCGAACACGTGATGGAGCAGCACATAGGCCGAGCCGGGGGTGGAAATCCCGGCGAAATTGCCGACCACCGCATCGAAGGCAAAGGCCGATTTGATCGCGTCATGCTCGAACCAGCTATCGAGGAATTCGCGCGCGGAAAGGGTGAAAATGGCGAGCAATTCCTGCTGCGTGGCCAGATCGAGCTGCGCGATCGGCCAGCCTTGCCGAACCAGTCTTGCCAATGCGCGCAAGCCGCCACGGGGTTGCGGCGGTTCCGCCAGAGCAAGATTGCGCAGCAACTGCGCGATCCGCTCCAGCGCCTCAAGATAAGCGGGATAGGCCGCCGCATCCTTGGACGAAAAGCGCGCAAATTCAACCTGGGTGCGCGCAATGCCGCCACCGACCTTCAGATAGCCATTTGCGAATGGCAGGAAATTGGCGAGTGGCCGCTCGGCGACAACTAGTCCGCGTTCATGCAGCGCCATGTCGGCGATTACTTTGGGGCGGAGCAGGCTGACCGTGTAGCTGGCAGTCGAGTTGCGGAAGCCGGGATGGAACTCCTCGGTGACTGCCGCCCCGCCGACGACATGCCGCCGCTCGAGCACGCGCACCTTCAGGCCGGCGCGCGCGAGATAGAAAGCGCAGACCAGCCCATTGTGCCCGCCGCCCACGATCAGTGCGTCGTACCTGCCTGTCACTCTGCACTGCCCTTCGCACTGGCGCGGCCCGCGCCCCGCTGCTAACGGATTGGGCCATGCACGATCACTCCGGCAAGCAGAATCTGGCCCTGAAGCACAAGGTAGGGCAGCCTTGCGCATAGCCGTCGCCGACATCGGCGGCACCAATGCCCGCTTCGCCCTCGCCGAAGTGGCAGGCGGCACAGTGCGCGCGCTGGGTGAGCCGGTGGTGCTCAGCGCGAAAGACCATGCGGGGCTGGCTCAGGCATGGCAGGCGTTCGGGGCGATGCTGGCAGAGCCCTTGCCCCGCCATGCTGTTTTCGGGCTTGCCGGCCCAGTCACCGGTGGGCCGGTGCGCTTTGTCAATTCACACTGGGTGGTTGATCCGGCCAGCCTGCAAGGCGCGCTCGGGCTGGATCGCGCGCTGTTGCTCAACGATTTCGGCGCGATGGCACATGCGGCCCATGCGCTGCCGCCGGGCGATCTGGCGCATGTGCTGGGGCCCGACCTGCCGCTTCCAGCCCGGGGCGCGATCTCGGTGATTGGTCCAGGAACTGGCCTCGGCGTCGCCGTGCTCCAGCGGCGCGACGAAGGGCCGGTCGTGTTGGAAACTGAGGGCTCGCACATCCATTTCGCACCGCTGGACGGGGACGAAGCGCGGGTTTGCGCAGCCATCGCAGCGGCGCATGGCCGGGCCTCGGTGGAGCGGGTCGTCTCCGGGCCCGGGCTCGGCGAAGTTGTGCGCGCTTTCGATCCTGGCGACAGGCGAAGCGATGCCGACCTGTGGGCAGCGGCCATCGCCGGCGAAATACCGCGCGCGCTGGACCTGTTCCTGGCGAGCTACGGGGCGGCGGTGGGCGATCTTTCGCTGGCGCACGGCGCGATGGGCGTGGTGCTGACCGGTGGGCTGACTGCCCGGCTGCGGGCGCTGCTTCCCACCAGCCGTTTTCACGCGCGCTTTTGCGACAAGGGGCGCTACCGTGCGCGAATGGAAGCCATGCCGATCAAATTGATAACCCATCCGCAGCCTGGCCTGTTTGGTGCCGGCGCGGCCTTTGCGAGGGAATTGCCATGAGCCGGATCGATGCCCTGATGCGCCTGGCACCGGTAATCCCCGTGCTGGTGATCGAGGATGCAGCCCATGCCGAGCCGATTGCCCGGGCACTGGTTGCCGGCGGCCTGCCGGTGCTCGAAGTGACGCTGCGCACGCCGGTCGCGCTCGATGTCATCCGCGCGATGAGCCAGGTGCCCGGCGCGGTCGTCGGCGCGGGCACCGTGCTCAGCCCCGCCGATCTCGATGCGGCGCTGGAGGCGGGCGCGCAGTTCATCGTCTCGCCCGGCTTGACCCCGGCGCTGGGCACGGCGGCAGTGGCCTCTGGCGTGCCATTCCTGCCCGGCACGGCCAATGCCGCCGATATCATGCTCGGGCTCGATCTTGGCCTCACCCGCTTCAAGTTCTTTCCCGCCGAGGCATCGGGCGGGATTGCCGCCTTGAAAGCCATCTCCGCGCCTTTTGGCATGGCCCGCTTCTGCCCGACCGGGGGCATAACCCAGGCGAGCGCGGCGCAGTGGCTGGCGCTGGACGCGGTGCTGTGCGTTGGCGGCAGCTGGCTGGTGGGCAAGGGCGCGCCCGATCCGGCGGCAATCGAGGCAGCAGCGCGCGCGGCGGCGGCGCTCGCGAATTAATCTATCGCCGGCCAGAAGCCCCGCTGCGACACAGCGCCGCCCGCACCGTGCTGGCAGGCTTGGGATCGCAAGCCTTTGCGGTTATGCTTATCGTCACCAATTGGCGTTAACGGGACCGCATGATGAAGCACCTCAAAGGAGCAGTGGCGCTCGGCCTGGCCGCTGTGGCAGCGATCGGTGTGGGCGCGGCGCTGGTGATGAGCGATCCGCCGCAGCGCCCGGCGAGTGCCCGCCAGGTCGTTGCCGCCGCGCGCGATACTGCCGCGCCGGCCGCTTCGCCAAGCCCTGCCCCGGTGGACGAGCGTTTTATCATCAAACGCATCCTGCCGATTTCCGGCCCGATCAAATATGGCGAATGGCACTGGGACGAGGCCAATGTCCCCGCTGGGCCGATTGTCATCACCGTCGATCTTGATGCCCGGGTAATCTCGATTTTCCGCGGCGGCCATGAGATCGGCGCGTCAGCGGTGCTGCTCGGCACCCAGGAAAAGCCGACCCCCACCGGCATCTTCCCGATCACCCAGAAGCGCCGCCACCACGTCTCGAACCTCTATGATGCACCGATGCCCTACATGCAGCGACTGACCGATGACGGCATCTCGCTGCACGCGACCAAGGTCGAGTGGGGCTATGCCAGCCACGGCTGCATCGGCATGCCCGAGGAGTTCGCCAAGAAGGTGTTCGCGACCACGCAAGTCGGCGACCGCGTCATCATCACCCGCGGCAAGCAGGTCGGCATCGGGGATTCGCTGATTTCGTGAGCCCGGGCCTGCCGGGCGATCAGACTTTGCCGGCAGCCCCGATCATTTCCTCAACCCGCACGAATTTCTCGCGCGGCGCGCCCTCGCGGGCGCGGGCATTTTCCGCCTCTTCGATCTTCTTCCAGTCGCGGAAAGTCACGACCTTGAGACCGCGCGCCTCGGCCAGCGCATCGAAGCCCGCACGGCCATTCCTGCTTCCGCCCGGAAGCGAGCCGGCAGCGATATCTTCGGCAATGCGCTCGACAATCGCGAAGCCGTCGGGCTTGTTGGTGCCGATCGTGCCCGATGGCCCGCGCCGGGCCCAGCCGACGCAGTAGAGCCCGGGCAGGATGCGCCCTTCGTCGTTGGCGAAACGGCCGGCGTTTTCCTCGAAGGGCACGCCATCGATGGGCGAAGTCTGGTAGCCGATGCAGATCACCACGAGGTCGGCCGGCACCACATAAATTTCTCCGGTGCCGACCGCACGGCCAGCTTCCAGCCGGGTGCGCTCGACTTCGACCCCGGTTACCTTGTCGTCCCCCAGAATCGCCCTTGGCGCTGCGAAGAAATCAAAAGCAATATCAATTGCTTTATCCTCGCGGTGGGCCTCCGGGATCGCGGCGAAGCTGCGCAGGTGGGTAACCGACTTGCGCTGGCCGGGTTCGAGCAAGGCATCTTCGCCCTGGTCAGGCAAATCGGCAGCATCGACGCGCGGGCAGGCGCGGGTCAGGTGGCCGAGCTCGCCCAGTTCCTTCGGCGTCATGGCGATCTGGTGGGGCCCGCGCCGGCCGAGGATGACGATCTGCTCGGTCTTCGCCACTTCCAGCGCATCGAGCGCGTGGTTGACGATGTCACTGCCGCCAAATTCGCTGCGGGTCTTGGCCAGGATCCGCGCCACATCCAGCGCGACGTTGCCATTGCCGATCACCACGGCGTTGCGGCCGGTGAAATCAGGGTCATGCGTGGCGAATTCGGGATGCCCGTTATACCAGCCGACGAATGCGGCACTGCCGAAGACATTCGCCAGATCCTCGCCTGGCATCCCCGCTTTCTTGTCGTGCGGCGCGCCGGTGGCCAGCACCACGGCATCATAGAGTTCATGCAGTTCGGCAATGGCCACATCGCGGCCCACCATGACATTGCCGACGAAGCGCACATTGTCGGACAGATTGGTCGCTTCGTAGCGCCGGGAAACCGCCTTGATCGATTGGTGATCCGGCGCAACGCCGCTGCGGATAAGCCCGTAAGGCACAGGAAGCATGTCGAAAATGTCGACCCGCACTTCCTCGCCCCACTGCTTCAGCGCGGCTTCGGCAGTGTAATAGCCCGCAGGTCCGGATCCAATGATAGCTACGTGCCGCACAAACAGCCCCTCCCGTCAGGCCAATTATCGTCTTGCCGATTTCATCGACCAAAATCCGCTGGTGCGAAAGCGAAAAATGCACCGCCGGGCAGCCGCGATTTTCACCACCGAATCAGTCATGCTTAACGCTTTTTCAAGCGCATCTGGTCCATGGACCAATGATGACTGCCGCAAGGGACAATCAGATCGGGCTCGCCCCGCCAGGCGCGCCGCCCAATGTGCCGGCAAGTGCGCCGGAAACTGCGCCGCTCCCGCGGCGCGAACCGGAAGGCGCCCCAGCCGCAGGCAGGCTGCGCGGTGGCGCGGGGCGCGGCCAGGCAGGAAGTGCTTCGGTCACCCCGATTGGCCGGCACTCTGCCCATTTCCTGGTCGCCGGGGAATGGGCGTTCATGGCACCGGTGATGGCGCTGAGCCTGCTGATTGCCAGCCTGCTCCAGCTGGCTTTCCCGCCGATCGTGGTGATCGGGCTGACTATCACGGCGATTGCCCTGGCCGGCGCCACCAAGATCTTCATCAATTTCGAGCGCACGCCCGGTCGCAGCACATCCATGCGCTATCTTGCCGCGATCATCGCCATTGCCCTGCCGATGCAACTGTTCGGCTTCGGCATGGCGCTCTGGGCCGGCCAGGGCGGTCTCGATTGGCCGATCGTGATCGCCGTCATCGCGATCAACGGCGCGGTAGTCTCGATCTCGCTGACCAGCCGCCTGCCGGCCATGGTGGCCGGACAGATCGCGCTGTGGACCGGCCTGTGCCTGGTATCGCCGTCGCTGAGCACGGTGCTGGGTCTATTGACGGGCTGCGGGCTCGGCGTGCTTGCAGCCTTGCTGCAAGGCCACCGCGACCGCGCGATTGATGCCCAGCAGCGCGAGCTTGAGCGCGTGCAGGTCCGCGCCGAACGCCTGCTCGCCGAATACGAACAGACCGGGCTCGGCTGGTTCTGGGAAACCGACCGGCGCGGTACGATTTCCTATCTATCCTCGCCGATCTGCCGCCTGCTGGGCCGCAAGGCAGACGAACTGATCGGCAAGCCGTTTACCGATCTCTTCATCCTTGACGAGAGCAACCGCGAGGGCGAGCGGACGCTGAACTTCCACCTTTCCGCACGTTCATCGTTCCACGAGCTTGCCGTAAGAGCCGCGACGCCGGACGAGGAGGAGCGCTGGTGGTCGGTTTCGGGCCGGCCGATGCACGACAGCTTCAACAATTTCGTCGGATTTCGCGGCTCGGGCACCGATCTTACCGAAAAGCGCCGCAGCCAGGAGGACGCCTCGCGCCTGGCGCACTTTGATTCGCTGACCAGCCTGGCCAACCGCTTCCAGATGTCGCAGACGCTGGAGAAGCTCCTCAATGCCCAGCGCATCGACCAGCGGGACTGCGCGGTATTCCTGCTCGATCTCGACCGCTTCAAGCAGATCAACGATACCATGGGCCATCCTGCCGGCGACGCGCTGCTCACCCAGGTCGCCCAACGGCTCGAGCGCACGGTTGACAGCGCGGGCCGCGTCGGCCGGCTGGGCGGTGACGAATTCCAGGTCATCATCCCCGGCGCGCTGCGCCGCGAAGACCTCGCCCAACTGGCGCAGCGCATCATCGAGAACCTATCGCATCCCTATTCGATTGAAGGGCATAGCGCGGTCATCGGCGTTTCGATCGGCATTGCTATCTCGCCCGATGACGGGGTGACCAGCGAGGCGCTGATCCGCAATGCCGATCTTGCGCTCTATGCGGCCAAAGACGGCGGGCGCGGCCGCCATCACTTCTATGCCTCCGACCTGCACAGCGACGCCGAAGCGCGCCGCCAGCTCGAACACGACCTGCGCGACGCGCTCGCCAGCGGCGGGCTGGAGCTGCACTATCAGCCGGTCGTGCAGACCACGACCGAGAAGATTACCGGCTTCGAGGCCCTGCTGCGCTGGAACCACCCACGGCTTGGCGCGCTTTCGCCGACAAAATTCATCCCGCTCGCCGAAGAAACCGGGCTGATCGCCCAGATTGGCGAATGGGCACTGCGCACCGCCTGCCAGGATCTGGCGCGCTGGCCCGAAACGGTGCGCGTGGCGGTGAACGTCTCGCCGCTGCAATTCGCCAATCCTGCGCTGCCCGCGATCGTCACCAGCGCACTTGCGGCTGCCCAGATCAACCCCGAGCGGCTTGAGCTGGAGATCACCGAAAGCGTGTTCCTGAACGACGATGCGGGCACTGACGCGATGTTCGCCGCGCTTAAACGCATCGGCGTGCGGCTTTCGCTTGATGACTTCGGCACCGGCTATTCCTCGCTCGGCTATCTCAAGAAGGCACCTTTCGACAAGATCAAGATTGACCAGAGCTTTGTCCGCGGCGCCACGATGCCGGGCAGCCGCAACGGCGCGATCATCGCCGCGATTGTCAGTCTTGCCGAAGCACTGGGCATGGAAACCACGGCCGAAGGCGTTGAAACACTCGACGAACTCGATCTGGTCCGCATGTTGGGGTGCAGCCACATCCAGGGCTTCATCTATGACCGGCCGCTCACCGCAGAATCCGCTTCAAAGAGGCTGGAAACCGGGTTGATCGCCATCGCCAAGGGCCCGCGTGCGGCGCGATCACGCCGCCACACCATGCTGCGCAAGGTGGTGCTCGATCATCAGGGCGAGCGTTATCAGGGTACGATCCGCAACATCTCGTCCAGCGGCGCGATGATTGAGGGGCTGTGGAATGTGCCACCCGGCACCCACTTCGAGCTTCAAGTGTCCGAAAGCCGCACGATCGGCGCGCTGGTCCGTTGGGCGCAGCAGGATCGTATCGGAGTGCAGTTCGCCGAAGCGCTCGATCTCGATGAAGCGGGCCGCTTCCTGCCCGCCCCTCTGCGGCCGTTGCGCAAGCCCGGCGAAGGCGTGCTGCTGCGCAAGGCGGGATGACCACGCGCAGGTGCGCCTGGCGGAATTAGCCATTTCTAAACCACGAAGTTCTACACTGCGGTTCGTCAACTTGTTGGCAATTTATCGGAGTGGTTTCTTGGCCGGACAGGGCGCAAACGGTGTAGGCAGGCTGCGCAGCCTGCTGGGAGGTCGGCCCTCGGGCGCGCCCCGGCCGGCGCCGCTGCTCGCCAGCAAGGACGAGTTGCAGCAGGCGCGCATGCTGCTTCACGATTACGAATGTTCGGGGCAGGGCTGGTTCTGGTCAAGCGATGCCCAGGGCCAGATTGCCTATCTTTCGCCAGGCGTTGCCCAGCAACTTGGCCTTGAGGCAAGCGAACTGCAGGGCCGCCCCTTCCATTCGCTGTTCATCCTCGAACGCGACGAGGACGACAGTGTCGAGCGGACGCTGCCGTTGATCTTCAGCGCCAGCAAGACCTTTTCCGGCCTCACTATCCGCGCCGCCAGGGAAGATCGCGAGATCTGGTGGTCGATTTCCGGTCGGCCCCAGTTCAGCCCGGCAGGCGACTTTTGCGGCTATCTCGGCAATGGCGTGGACATCACCGCGAGCCGCCAGCTGCAAAAGGACGCCTCGCGCCTCGCGCTGTTCGATTCGCTCACCGGGCTGTCAAACCGCCATGCAATGGACAAGCGCCTGGCTTCGGTGCTGTCTGCCTATCGCGCCGCCAAGCGCAGCTGTGCGCTGTTCATGCTCGATCTCGACCGGTTCAAGGCAGTAAACGACACACTGGGCCATCCAGCGGGCGATGCTCTGCTCAAGCAGGTCGCCGAGCGGCTGCGGCAGGTGGTCGACAAGAGCGGCGAGATCGGCCGGCTGGGCGGCGACGAATTCCAGATTCTGCTGCCCGACATCGACGATCGCGGCCGCCTGGGCGAGTTGAGCAGCAAGATCATCGATATGCTCTCGCAGCCCTATTCACTGGGGGAAAACCGCTGCGTGATCGGCGCATCAGTCGGCATCGCCATCGCACCCTATGACGGGGTCGAGCCGGGCGAGCTGGTCCGCAATGCCGACCTTGCGCTCTATGCCGCCAAGGATGGCGGTCGCGGCCAGTTCCGCTTCTATTCCAGTGACCTGCAGATCGAGGCGGCGCGCAATCGGCAGATCGCGGCCGACCTTCGCGAGGCGCTGGTGCGCGATGAAATAAGCCTCGAATACCAGCCGCTGGTCGAGGCGGCATCGAACAAGGTTGTTGCGCTCAAGGCCTTCCTGCGCTGGGACCATCCCGACCTTGGCGAAGTAGCGCCCGCGGTTTTCCTGCCGATCGCCGAAGAAACCAAGATGATCGGTCCGCTGGGCGACTGGGCGATCAGGCAGGCCTGCGACGATGCAGTGCAGTTGCCGGGGAACATCAAGGTCGCCGTCAGCGTTTCGGCGGCACAGCTTGCCACGGGCGAGCTGCCGGTGGTGGTGACCCAGGCCTTGGCCAATTCGGAACTGGCGTCTGATCGGCTGGAACTCGAATTTGCCGAATCCATTCTCGCCAGCGAGGCCCAGCTGGCTGACGCCATGTTCGATTCGCTCAAGATCCTTGGCGTGCGGCTGGTGCTCGACCGCTTCGGCACCGGCTTTTCCTCGCTCGCCAATCTGCGCACCGGGCCATTCGACAAGCTCAAGTTCGGCGCCGCCTTCATTCGCGGCGCGACCGAACCCGGCAGCCGCAACGGCGCGATAATCAAGGCCATCGTTGAGCTGGCGCAATCGCTGGGGCTCGATGTGGCAGCTGACGGCATCGAGGCGAGCGATGAACTGGCGCTGATGCGCAAGCTGAAAGTGGGCCAGATTCAGGGTGACATCTTTGCCGCCGCGGTCAGCTATGCCGAAGTCGTCGAAGCGCTTGCCAGCGGCGAATGGGTGATCGAACCCGATGGCCCAAGCCGCTATCGCTATGAGCGCAGGACCGTCTACCGCAAGGTCGGGGTGATCCATGAGGACTACCGTTACGAGGTGACGATGCGCAACCTCTCGCGCACCGGCTGCCTGGTCGATGGCCTCGTCGATGTCCCGCTGGACACTCCCTTTGTCGTCGATTTCGGCGCTGGACAGCTTGCCGTGGCCAAAGTCAAACGCTCGGCAGGCTCAATGCAGGGGCTCGAGTTCGAGCTGCCAATGGTCGATGACGGGGCTGGCGGCCTGGTGACGCGGAACCGCATCTCGCCCTATGCGCTCGCGGCGGCCGGGATGCCGCTCGGCGCATTGCCCCCGGGCAGCTATCCGCTGGACCTGGCAACCAGCGGCGGCGCGGCCAAGCTGGGCACACCCAAATTTGCCGAAGCGCATGACGGGGCGAAAAAAGCGATGCGGCTGGGTTGAACGCGCTGCTGACAGCGGGGCCACGCCCTGCTAACGGCGCGCGATGACTGAACTCGCGCAAATCCGTAATTTTTCCATCATCGCTCACATCGACCACGGCAAGTCGACGCTCGCTGACCGGCTGATTCAGCACACCGGCGGGCTCACCGAGCGCGAGATGTCCGCGCAAGTGCTTGATAACATGGACATCGAGAAAGAGCGCGGGATCACCATCAAGGCGCAGACCGTCCGCCTGCGCTACACCGCGAACGACGGAATCGAATACGAGCTCAACCTGATGGACACGCCGGGCCACGTCGATTTCGCCTACGAGGTCAGCCGCAGCCTCGCGGCTTGCGAAGGCGCGCTCTTGGTCGTCGATGCCGCGCAAGGCGTCGAGGCGCAGACGCTGGCGAACGTTTACCAGTCGATCGAACACGACCACGAGATCGTGCCGGTGATCAACAAGATCGACCTGCCCGCCGCCGAACCCGAAAAAGTCCGCGCCGAAATCGAGGAAGTCATCGGCCTCGACGCCAGCCAGGCGGTGCTCACCAGCGCCAAGTCCGGCATCGGCATCGCCGAAGTGCTCGAAGCCATCGTCACGCGCATCCCGCCCCCCAAGGGCGACCGCAATGCCCCGCTGAAAGCCATGCTGGTCGACTCATGGTACGACCCCTACCTCGGCGTCGTCATCCTCGTCCGCGTCATCGACGGGGTGATCAAGAAGGGCCTGCGCGTCAAATTCATGGCCGGCGGCACCGAGCACCTGATCGACCGCACCGGCTGCATGCGCCCCAAGATCGAACAGCTCGAGGAACTCGGCCCCGGCGAGATCGGCTTCATCACCGCGCAGATCAAGGAAGTGGCCCAGGCGCGCGTCGGCGACACCATAACCACGGTGCAGAACGGTGCCACCAAGGCGCTGGCGGGCTTCAAGCAAGTCCAGCCGGTGGTGTTCTGCGGCCTGTTCCCGGTCGACGCGGCGGACTTCGAGAAGCTGCGCGAGTCCATCGCCCGCCTGCGCCTCAACGATGCCAGCTTCAGCTTCGAAATGGAATCAAGCGCCGCATTGGGCTTCGGCTTCCGCTGCGGTTTCCTCGGCCTGCTGCATCTGGAAATCATCCAGGAGCGCCTGACCCGCGAATACGACCTCGACCTGATCACCACCGCGCCCTCCGTCGTCTATCGCATCCAGCTGCGCAAAAGCAAAACCGACGACGCCCGCGAAATCTACCTCCACAACCCGTCGGACTACCCCGACCCCAGCCGCATCGAACAGATCGACGAGCCGTGGATCAAGGCGACGATCTACACGCCCGACGAATACCTCGGCTCGATCCTCAAGCTCTGCCAGGATCGCCGCGGGGTGCAGACCGGGCTGACTTACGTCGGCGGCCGCGCCCAGGTCAGCTACGAGCTGCCGCTCAACGAAGTCGTGTTCGATTTCTACGACCGGCTCAAAAGCATCAGCCGCGGCTATGCCTCCTTCGATTACGAACAGATCGGCCTGCGCGAAGGCGACCTCGTCAAGATGTCGATCCTGGTCAACGCCGAACCGGTCGACGCGCTCTCGATGATCGTCCACCGCGGCGTCGCCGAAGATCGCGGCCGCCACATGTGCGAACGCCTCAAAGACCTGATCCCGCGCCACTTGTTCAAGATCCCGGTGCAGGCCGCGATCGGCGGCAAAGTCATCGCGCGGGAAACCATCGCCGCGATGCGCAAGGACGTGACGGCCAAATGCTATGGCGGCGACATCAGCCGCAAGAAGAAGCTGCTCGACAAGCAGAAGAAGGGCAAGGCAAGGATGCGGGAGTATGGGAATGTCTCGATCCCCCAGGAAGCCTTCATTGCCGCGCTGCGCATGGGCGAGGAATAGATCGGGGGAGGGGGGCCAGCGAAGGTGGTGGAGGGGCACCCGCGCCCAATCCCAACCTTGCTTCAAGCCGCCACCCCAGCGAAAATTTATTTCGCGCAAAGCCGCAAAGAGCGCAAAGAAGCCCCATGCAGGATGCCGCGCCCAAAAAGATTATCATCGTTGCCGGACCCAATGGCGCGGGCAAGACAACCTTTGCCCGCTCGTTCCTCCCGATGGAAGCAGGTGTGCCCCGCTTCATAAACGCCGATGCCATTGCCGCAGGCCTTGCCGCGTTCGCCCCCGAAACCGCCGCGATCCGCGCCGGACGGCTGATGCTGGAGGAGATCCACCTGTGCGTCCGGCGTGGGGATAGCTTCGCTTTTGAAACCACCCTGTCCGGTCTGACCTACTTGCGCCACATCGCCGCATGGCGCGCGCTGGGTTACCGGGTCAGCCTGATCTTCCTGAGCTTGCCAACCGCCGAGACGGCTATCGAGCGAGTCGGCTCGCGGGTGCGGCAAGGCGGACACCATGTTCCTGAGTCGGTAATCCGCCGCCGCTTTGACGCCGGTCTCAAAAACTTCCGGCAGCATTACATAGGTGCTGTGGACGACTGGATCCTGTATGATAACTCCGCAGGGGAACCTGTAGCGCTCGAATGGGGAGAAACGCCATGAGCCAAACCGACCTGTCGCTTGCGAAAAACCCGGATTTGCGTGCCTCGCTCGCCGGCATGCGCCGCGCCGCAGCGCTCGCCCGCCAGACTGCAATCCAAACCGATACAGAGATCGTCATGGTGCGGGGCGGCAAACCGGTGCGGATTTCGGCAGCGGAATTGCGCGCAAGCAAGGATTGATCTGAATGTGATCTTCCTTGCTTTTGCGTGACACAAATGGGGGCTATTGCACCTGTCACCGTAACCGGTAACTACCGGAATTCCTCTGTACTGGGAATTCCCCCGGTATCACCGTAAATTCAAATCCATAACCGCAACATGCTCCGTAAATACTTCCAGAGTAAGCGCATCAAGCAGCGCGCGGTCTTCATCAGTGAAGCGTCGAAGTTCGACATGGCCTGTGTTTGGACCTTCGGGCGTATGAACCAAGCGCACCTGCTTGCCATAGTTTACCGATATTTCGCGACTTTTTCCTGCATTACCAATGGCGAAATAGGCTTTCGCTCCTAGTTTTTTCGACTGTCGGGTATCTCGAAATTTTGAAGCGGCGATAGAATAAGTCGCCAATTCTTTCGCCCCGTAATGTTCGACCCAAGTCAGTGAGAGCCCCCCTTTGTCGCTGGGACGCAACGTAAATGCAGCGCCCGTGATGCCTTTGAAGCGGCCATCATCAGGATCGCGCACCTGTTGGCCATACGGAACGAAGCGCATCAAATGGTCGGAATCGGGAATCCGATCCTTAGCCATTGCCGAACCAAGCGTCGGGTTGATAAGGAGCAAGGCGGGGCATAATCAATTCGAGCGTTGCCATCCCAGCAGTCGGGTATCCATCTGCGCAACTGACAACCCATTGGAGTCGGTCGTTCGCTTTGAACTCAATCGTCAGGCGGCTGCCATTGGCCTCCCATACGGCCAGAAGATGCCCGTCCGGGTTCAGCGCTAGCGACGGTTTTGAATGGCGACCTTCGGCGATCATGAACCGTATGAAGCTCTTGTATGATTCCAATAGGACCGGTCGATCATCGCCGAACCATTCATCGCAATCATGCAAGAGGTCAAGCTGTCGGAAATAGCGGTTGCGCGCCGCCAAATCGAGCCGCATCGCCACCTTGGAAGTCCAGATCTTCGCATCGGCCAGCGCAACAAAAACCCGCTCAGCAAGCGATGCTGGTGCCATTGTTTCGCTGACAGGAGCAACTGCATGCGGCTCCACCAACCCATGCTTAATAATATCGGCCATCCCCAACCCCAACGCACTGGAGCTTGAAATTGACGATTTCAATTGCCGCAAATTTACGTTGCTGGCGAGATAATTTCCCATTTCTGTCATCGTGAAAAACTGGCTCTCGCTTTGTCAGTGATAGATGTTTCAAAAATCTCATTTTTCAAGTTGCGCATCTTTTCTAGCACACCTTCAATTTCATCTACCTTAACCGGAAGATTGCGTTCCGCAATCACGTCTATGTCCAACAAAAATGCAGCGTGCTTAGGTATCACTGGCGCGGTCGTTGCAGATTGCACTATTGCCAGCAAACCCAGGTCAGCAAAATCCCGTTCAAATCTCCACCCATAGCTATTCACCGTATCGCACATTGGCGGCAGAGTAAGGTTGATCGTCAGGTAGTGCTCATACCACGTAACCTCCCCTTCATTTGCGGGAATGTCGATCCGGTTGATGTATCGAACACCAATTCGAGCCAATTTTCTGAATCCAGTCACCTCTTGCGCGATCCGCACATCCCGCATGCAGCGCTCAACAAAGGGTTGCCATCCGTCATATGGGGCAAGGTGGGACCAAGTTTGAAATGCATCTGCCACAATGAGAACATCTGTCTCGTCTGGCGAGGAAAGTCTTGCTTGGACCTCGGCCGTAAATGCGGCCTTCTCCTGTGCGAAATCGAGACTAGCGCCTTTGGTGATCTGGGGAAGCTCATTCGCATATTCGCGTTTCAGCCGTTTAAGCAGCTTTTTGTAGAGTGATTTGGGTAGAGGCTCTGCATATCGAAGCTGAATGACCGCTTCGATGATCGGTGGCGCATCGTATGGCGGTCCGAATGAGGTTTCAGTCATGTCGTCGATCCTATCCACTGCTTTCCCGATCTTATCAACATAGCGTGTCCAATAATTCGCTGACTTCGAATTACGGGAAAAGGGGGAATTCCGGAGATTACTGTGACGAGATTACGGTGACGGCGCACTTGTTTTTCAACTCCCCCTAATCCGCCCCGCCTCCCGCTTGCCCTGATCAGCCGCGAACGCTGAATGACGCGGAAATCACTCGTCTGCACAAAAATTCCCCACTCCGGCAGCAATTCGTGCCATTAGGCCCCCAATCCACCCAACCAGACGAGAACGACACCAAAGATGGCATCCTACAAAGACCCCAGTTTCCAGGAGCGCACAGCGCTCGCCAAGCAGGCCCGCGAAAAGGCGCTGGCGCTGCTCGCCACCAAGGCTGCGCCTGATGCCGAGCTGATGGCCCAGCGCAAGGCCGCCCGCGAAGCAAAGGAAGCCGCCGCGCGCGAGAAGAGCGCTGCGCGCAAGGCCGCGATTGCCGAAGCCAAGGCCGACAAGCTGGCCGCCAGCCAAGTGCCCGAAAAGCCCAAGCCGACTGAAGCCGAGCTCAAAGCCGCGCGCGATGCGCGCTATGCGGCGCGGAAGAAGAACAAGCGGTGATTTGAGGGGCTTTTTGCCTCGGCGCTAGGGCACAGGGAAGCTGGACCCCGGATCATCCTGAGCACGTCGAAGGGCCGGGGTGACGAAGGGGGGCGGAAGTGTGCCTGAGCGGCGGCGGTGTAGGAAAGGGTTATCCCGCCGTGCGCAAAGGTCCGGCCAGCGTAACAACAAATCAACCATTTCGGCGCACATCCGTGGCTACGCCAGGCCCGGGAAATGCGTGTGTCCACAATCGTTATCGATGGATTGAACGAAGAAGACTTCCGTCGCTCGATCGAAAACCGGTTGCGCGAGGGGATGGCTATTGCCGCGATCGAGCGGCTGCGGCCGTTGCTTGCGCCCTATTGCGCGCCCTGCGGGATGCTGCCGGAGCGGTTCCTGACCGTGGGGCCGGGCGATCTGGTGCTGGGCGGCTGGGATGCGCTGGGCGATGCGGTGAAGCGGCGCGATCTGCCGGGGCGGCGGATTACCGCGTTTTCGGTCGCCTTTGCCTGGCCGGGTGATGATGCGCCCGCGCCCGATGAGCAGGGGCTGCTGCAACCGCACATCGAAGTCAGCTATTTCAGCGACAACGCCTATCCGTTCTCGCTGAGCATGCGCGAGGACTTGCTTGAGGGCTATTCGTTCTATGGCTGCGCCTGGAGCGGCGACTGCGAGGCGAGCGACAATGCGCTGACGCTGAGCGGGATCGACGACCTGCACGGCGCGCTGGCCATGCTCGAATCGCGGCTGCTGGAATGCGAGGAGCCCGACGAGGACGGTATCCGCGCCGGCTCGCTGGGGGCGTGCCTGCTCTCGGCGCTGCTGGTCCAGGCGGTGAACGAGCGGGTGGCCCGCGACGGCCTGCCGCGCTCGCTTTGCGTGATGGCGGGGAGCAACGGCGTCTATCCCTATTTCGACGCGCCGGTGGCAGGCATGCCTGAAGTCAGCCGCAAGGTGGCCGAAGCGCGCGAGGAGGTGATCGAGGCGAGCGTCGACCTGCCCGCGCCGCGCTATAGCAGCCTGTTGATGACCGGAATCCCGCGCGCGAAAAAACGCGCGGTGCTGGTGCTCGACGAGAGCACGGATGAAATGGATGGCCGCATCGCGCGGCTGCGCGGTCTCAATCACCGGGGCGAGGAGCTGGACGACGCGGCGAGCGATGATGGCTTGGGCGAAGTGCCAAGCATTGACCGGCCCGCATCGGACGAAGGGGTGATCATTCCCGTGGCCGAAAGCCCGCTTCTCGCCAAGAAGCACGGCAAGCCCGCCTGGGACTTCCGCGACATGCTGGGGCCGGGCGGCGGCGAACCGCATGTGGTGGAGGCTCGCCTGCCGCCGAGCGAACCACAGGAACCGGCGCAGGCGGAAACAGCGGAGCAGCACCCGGTTGGTCCCGGATTCCAGCTGCTGGAGCCCGACTTGCAGCAGCGGTTGCAGCAGTTGCTGGCGGGTCAGACACTGCCGGTGGCCGCAACCGTCTTGCCCGAAACACCGCCCGCCCAGACGGAAGCGAGCGCCGCCCCGGCACCGCGCACGCTCAGCCGCGCCGGGGTGATCATCACTGTAGCCCCGGCGAACGAGAGCCTTGCTGATCGCCTGCGCGGGCGGATCAGGGCATGGCTCGCCCGTTTGCGCAAATAGCTCAGACGAAGCCCAGGTTGGTTCCCAGCGTGCTGCCGGCGTAATTGTTGATATTGGGGAAGACCGTAGCGAGATCGCCGGCCGGAACCCCGAACCAGCTGGCCAGCGTCGCGCCGTACTGATCAACCGACATCGTCGGCAGCAGGCGCCCCTGGCCGATGTCGTCGGCGCCATTGACGGCCAGCGTGGGGTTGGTGCCATAGAACCGCCGCCCGTTGACCGCGCCACCCAGCGCGAAATGCATCGAGCCCCAGCCGTGGTCGGTGCCGTCGTTGTTGGCAGTCATCGCGCGGCCGAAGTCCGATCCGGTGAAGGTGGTGACTTTGTTCGCGATGCCGAGTTCGACCGTGGTGTCATAGAAAGCGCGCATCGCATTGCCGACGTTCTGCATCAGCAAGGGATGCAGCGCGCCCAGCCCGTCATGCGTGTCGAAGCGACCGGTCGAAACGAAGAACACCTGGCGCTTGGCTCCGAGTTCCTGGCTGACCGAGATCAGCCTGGCGACCACCTGCAATTGCGCGCCGAGCGAGCTAGAGGGGTCGGCGGCGGCAGGGAACGGCGTGGTCGTGGCGGGAGCGGCAGCGAGTGAGGTCGAAACCAGATCATAGAGATTGAGCGCGCGGCGACCGATATCGCCCACGGCGGTCTGGAAATCGTGGGTGCCGCCCGGATTGGCGATCAACTGGCGCAGCATGGTCGATGCCGCCGCCGAGCCATTGAGCGTATTGCGGGCAGTGAGCGCGATCGGGCCAGCAGTGGACACCGAATACTGCACCGCCGCGCGGCCGCTGAGGAACACGGCGTTGCCCGAGGGATTGATGCAGGTCAGCGCGGCATTGCCGTTGCCCGATTGCAGCAGATCGCCGATGCGCCCGCCCCAGCCGGTCGCCGCGCCTTCGGGCGAGCTGGCCTGCCAGTAGCTTTGCTGGTCGTTGTGGCTGAGCAGCTTTGGCGGCAGCTGCACGCTGCGCGCGGTATACTGCGCCTTGGTGGTCGGCTGAACGAGCGTTCCGACATTGAGCATGACCGCCATGCGGCCGGCGTTGAAAATCGGCAGCAGCGGTGCCAGGCCGGGCGCCAGCGCATATTGCGCGCCGCCTGCCAGCGCGGTGGTGGGCGCGAGCAGGGTCGGCGCGAGCGCCGCCTGGCTCAGCGCAAAACCGGAGCGTTGCGACGTGTAGAAGGCATGGCGCGCGGCATCATAGGGCGGCAAGGTGTTGGCATAGTCGTTGCCGCCATAAAGGAAGACGCAGACCAGCGCCTTGTAATCAGTCGCCGTGGCGGCGGCAGCTTCGCCCATCGCGGCGAGGTTCATCACGAACGGCGTCGCCGAACCGGCGATGGAAAGCGCCGAGGCCCGCTTGATGAAGGCGCGGCGGGATTGGTCCATGGTCATGTCCGTTGCCCCTTCTTCAACGCTGCACGAGATATTCGGGCGCGGCCATCACCAGCAGGATCGCCGCCTGGATGCGGTTCAAAATGCCGGCATTGGTCGCAACCGAAATGGTATCGAGCGCGGTCTTCATCTGACTGATCGTGGTCGCCCCGATCTGGTTTGCGGCGAGCACCACGTTGAGCTCGGCCAGCAAGGCCTGACTGTCGGTCGCCAGCGGGGTCAGCGCGTCATAATTGGGCCGCGCCTCGCCCGCGCCATTGGCGATCAGCGTTTGCATATAATTGACATAAGCGATCACCGAAGGCTCGTTGGCCATCTGGAATTCGGGGGCGACGAGGCCCTTGGTGGAGACAGTCGTGCCCGGCGGGGTATAGCCGGGGCGAAACCAGTTGAACACGCTCGGTGCGCGGCCCGGGCTCTGCGCGAGCCGGTTGGCAGAAGAGCCGGTGTTGCCGAAAGGCCAGGTGTTGGTCGGCGAGGTGACGCCAAAGGCCTTGGCCCATTGCACCAGGCGCACCACCGGCTCGCGCAATTTGCCGAACGTCGCACTGGAGATCTGGCTGTCGTCGCGCGCTTCGGCATCGGTCAGGATCGCGCGGATCACTGCTTTCATGTCGCCGCGCACGCCGCTGCCGTTGTTGGCGAACACATTCGCCACCCGGCTGACATAGGCCGGCGAGGGATTGCTTGTCACCATGTGCTGGATCAGCTGCTTCGAGACAAACGGCGGCAGGCTGCTGTTGTTGAACAGCCCATCGAGCGCCATGCGCCGCGCGGTCGCGCCGTCGTGGCCCGCCGGAATGGCAACGCCGAGGAAGTTGATCGCCCCGGTTTCGTGTTGTGCAGCATTGATCGTCAGCGGCAGGCGCATCCGCGCAGGCGTGGTGTTGTCGTTGTTGGCCAGCACATAGCCGGTCCAAACCCGGGCATGCTGCGCGACATCGTCCTGGGTATAGGTCGGCACCGGATTGCCGCCCGAAGTCACTGGCGTGCCGTCCATATTGAGCTGGTTGAGCCCGATGGTGAACAGCTGCATCAGCTCGCGGGCATAATTCTCGTCCGGGATCGCGCCGGTCGTCGCATTGGCCTTCTGATTGCCCAGGAAGGTCAGGAAATAGGACATCGCGGTGCTGGTCGAGACGCCTTCCATGATGTCGCGGTAATTGCCGAAGGCATTGTCCCACAGCACATCGAGGTATGCCGCCATGATGAACGGCTCCCACGGCGCGCCGAAGCCGTCGATCGAAGCCACCCACATATTGAGCAGCGACATGCCCACACGCTGGCGCAGGATATCGCCCGAGGCGATCAACTGCGACCACATCATCGGGTCAAAGCCATTGTTGGTGTTCACATTGGCGGCAGCGTCATAGCCGCCGGCAATCAGGAAATCCCAGAATTTCTGCGGCCGCGCCAAGGCAAACTGACCGGTGACCCAGGTGTTGAAGTTCGATGCGGCAAGGCTGGTGACATCGGCCTTGGCATAGCCGATCGCGGCCTGGCTGAGGAAACGCGAGGCCTGGGCCTGGGTGAGCGCCACCGGGGTGGGCGTCGGGCTGGGCGTGGGCGAAGGGGTTGGCGCCCCGCCGCCGCCACTGTTGCCACCGCCCGAACCGCCATCGCCGCAAGCGGCCAGCGCCAGCGATCCGGCCGCAGCCAGGCTGGTCGCGAGCGCATTGCCGGAAACGCCGCCGCGCTGATCGGCGGGCAACAGGCCCGGCAGTTCGGGTTCTGCCAGTGTCGCGACACCGGGCATTCTGGCTTCTGTCATGGCTTAGCCACCTCCCAGCTTGACGACCAGTTGCGCTTCATCATCCACGCGAGCTGAACGTGGCCTTTCGTTTCGTGGTAACCGGGCGCGAAAGGCTGTTGCGGCGCAAGCTGTAACCGAGGCGGGCGGGCGGCGGAATGCGTGGACATGACTTTTTCCTCCGTTGCGTTTCTGAAGCGCACTTGCGTCAGGCGCGCGTCAGCATGATTCGTGAAATCTGGCGGCGTCCGTCGCGCCGCTCCAGCTGGACAATCGCGTCAATCGTGGTGGTGGCATAGTGGATGATATCCTCGCGGCTGAGCCGCGTGCCGGCTTGCAGCACGATCAGCGCCAATTGCTCGAGCGCGCCATCAGGGCTGTCGGCATGGATCGTGGTCATCGAGCCGGGATGGCCGGTGTTGATCGCGCGCAGGAAGGTATAAGCCTCATTGCCGCGCAATTCGCCCAGGATAATCCGGTCTGGCCGCATCCGCAGCGCCGCCTGCAGCAGGTCGTCGGCGTTGACCTGCGCCTCGCCCAGCGCGCCCTTGATCGCCAGCAGCGCCACGGAATTGGCATGAGGCAGCTTCACTTCGGCGGTATCCTCGATCAGCACCAGCCGTTCTTCGGCAGGGATTTCCTTGATCAGCGCGTTGAGAAACGTGGTCTTGCCGGTCGAGGTGCCGCCCGAAATCAGGATGTTGCGCCGTGCCTTGACCAGCATGGCCATGAAAGCAGCGAGCGCGGCGGGATCGTTGCTGGCGGGCGCGTCGACCGCACGCAGCGCGCTTGCCCCGCGCGAGAACCGGGTCGGGGCGAACGCGCCCTCGGCGAGGTAATCACTGAGGGTCAGGTCAGGCACGACATGCTTGCGGATCGCCATTGCCAGGCTCCCGCGGGTGGCCGGCGGGGCGACGATCTGCACCCGCGCGCCATCGGGCAGGGTGGCGGCGAGCAGCGGGTATTCGCGGCTGATGCCCTGATGGCTGAGGCTGGCGATCTGGCGGGCGAGCTGCCACAGCCGCGCTTCGTCAAGCTCGGGCATGGCGTGGCGCTCGATGCCCCCCGTCAGGGTCTCGATCCACACCTCACCCGGCCGGTTGATGAAGACATCAGTGACTTCGGCGCGCGCGAGCACCGGGAGCAGCGGCGCGAGATAGGCGTCGAGGAAACGCAGCGGGGCGTTTGCGGTCATGGTCATCTGACCGCCGGGGTGCCGCCGAAATCGAGATCGCGCGCGACCAGCACGGCGATTTGCGCGCCTTCGCGAACCTTGACCGTCGGCGGGCGCTGGGTGGCCGGAACCAGGCTCTGGCCGACTTGCGCGGCGGCCGCCGGCAGCCCGACATAGACCGCGCCGCTGTCGCGCGGCACCGAAGCAAGATTAACCCCGATGGTCAGCGCCGATTGCAGCACCGCGCTGGAAAACCGCTCCCAGAAATGGGTGTTGACCCGGCCGGGCACGCCCGCCCCGCCCATTGCATCGGTCACCGGCGAGCCGATGCGGATCGCCACTCCATCTGGCCGGATCAGCCGGTTCCAGGTCACCAGCACGCGGCGCAGCCCGGCGCTGGTATCGGCCTTGAATTCGCCGATCAGCCGGCTGCCGCGCGGGATCAGCACGCGGGTGCCATCGAAGCTGCGCACGTCCTGCGAGGTGATTGCGCGGGCAAGGCCGGGGCGGTCGGAATCGAGCGGGGTTTCGAGCACGGCAGCGATGATCGCGCCTTGCGGGATGATCGAGCCGCGGTTGCGGATGATCGTCGCGCGCACGGCATCATCGCCGGCATCGGCTAGCCCGGGGGGGGCGGCGCCGTTTATCTGCGCGCCGTTCCCGGCGGTGAGATCGACCACCAGCGAAGGTTCGTTGCCGCGCTGGCGCATCGGCGGCCCGGCAGCGGCAGTGGCATTCGGCATCGGCGCAGGCGCGCGCTGCATGGTGATCGGCTGCGGCACTGGCCGGGGTGCGGGCCGCGCGGGGCCGGGATCGACCACCACCACCGGCGCGGGCGGCGGCGGGGCGGGCGGGATCAGCAGATCGGGCGGCGGCGCGGGCAGGCGGCTGGCCGATGCGCTGGCGCCCCCACCCTCAATGTCGCCGATCATCGCGCGCCGGTTGGCATCGAGATAGAGGAACAGGCCAAGCGCGCACAGCAGCACGATGCCGATCAGCAAGGGCAGCGGCGCGCCTTCGCGCGGCAGTTCGATCTGTGGTTGCAGCTCGCGCGTTTCATCGCTCATGGCACGCTCCCTTCGATCCGCGCCGCGCTGGCGCGCGACTTGCCGTGGATGAACACCAGCCGTTCGGGCACGCCTTCGAGCACAAAGACGCCCTCGCGCATCAAGCCGTTGACCAAAGCCAGCTGGCCCTTGGCGTCCGCACGGTAGACCGCCGGCAGGGTCACATCTTCCGCCCAGCGGAGCGAGGTGAACTGGCCGTCTTCGGAAATGCTTTCAGGCCACAGGGCGCGGTCGCCCTTCAGCTCATAGCGCGCCGAAGGTTCGGCTGCGGCCTGCTCGGCGCCTTGCGGGATCGCCGGATAGACGAAGTTGAGCACATAGGGCTGATAGCGCCGCGCCATGCCTTCCTCGCTGAGCGAGAAGGTGTAGCTGCGCTGATCGGTGATGACGGTCAGGTTGGTCGGCAGCGCGCCTGGGGCGGGCTTGACCACCAGCGCGTCGGCGCGGCGATTGGCCTGCGCCTGCCACGAGCCGGGATCGCCCAGCGTCACCGTCTCGATGCGCTCGTCGGGCGAGAAGCGGATGGTCACCGCATAGCCCGCCGCCAGCCGCAGCGCGACGACTTCATCGGGATCATAGGCCACCGACTGGATGCGCGGATCGGCCATGCCGGGGGTGGGCACGACTTCGGCGGCAAGTGGTGCCGCGAACAGGGCCAGGGAGGCCATGAGGAGAAGCGCGCGGCTCAATTCGCGCCTGCCGGGCGGGGGGCGACGGCGGTCTGTGCAGCGGGTGCCGGGGCGGGTGCTGGCGCCAGTGCGCTGGTCTGCTGCGGCGCTGCTTCCTGGTCGCGGCGGTATTCGATCACCTGAAAGCCCAGCGGATTTGACAGGCGGTCCTCGAGGCTGAGCGGCTCGCCGGTGAAGCGGAAGCGCAGCTGCGCGACATACCAGCCCTTGGTCACTGCGCCCTGGCCCTGATCGCGCCGCTCGGTGGAGAAGCGCACTTGCACCGTATCGGCCCCGCTGGGGGTGACGCTTTCAACCGTCGCGGTGACCTGCGCCGAGCGCGGATAGGCGTTGAGCGGGCTCATCGGGTTCGACATCGGCATCAAGGCCAGATAGTCGCGGCGCGCGCCCTCGCCCGACCACAGCGCGACTTTCTTGTATTGCTGGGCGAGCCCGTTGATCTCGAAGCCCTCACGCGCGATGACATATTGCGCGAGCATCGAATGGGTCAGCGCGGTGTTGGGCTTGATCGTTTCGGGATGCTTGCCCTCGAGCACCTGGACATAGCCGGTCGTGCGGTCGACCATCACGGTATAGGGCACGACGGTCTTGATCGGTGCGAGCGCGATCAGCGCCAGCGCCTCGAGCGCGGCGATGCCGGTGGCGATCGAGGCCACGATCCAGGCAGTGCGGCGCGATTTGCGCGCGTCGACATCGCGGTCGATCCCCCAGCTGCGTGCCTCGGCGTAGTAGGACTCGCGCCCAGCAGCATTGGCTTCTGCGGGATCGATCGGGGGTGCTGCTTTGCTCATGTCAGTTCATCCCGGAGCCGGGCCCCGGCGGACTGGCGTTGCAAGGTTCGCCGGCCTGATTGGCCAAGCGGTATGGGTGCGAGCACGCTGGACCCGCCGCCGTCATTCGCGCCGCTTGCCGGATGCGGCAGGGCAAGCCGCTGCGGCGCACCGGCAGTCACCAGCGCGCGTTCCTCGCGCCAGCCCTGCGCCGTGGCCGCATCAGCGACCCGCTGGGCGCGGCTGCGTTCCTCGCCGCCTGCCCTCGCCCAGTCCGGCGCGGGCAGCGCCAGGGGGCGTTCGGGCAAGGCGAAGCGGCCGAGATCGAGCACGCGGTTTTTCGGCCAGACGAAACCCAGCCCGACCCGCGCCATCGCCACCAGCACCGCGAGCACGATCAGCGCGAAGACCGCCGCCGTGGCGAAAATCTGCTGCGGCAAGGCAGCCACCGGGCGGCTGGCATCGAGCAGGTCGCGAAGGGCCAGCACTTGCGGCTCGACGATTGCCATTTGCAGGGCCAGCACCGCCGGCACCGCGATCGCCCCCAGCATCGCCCCGCCCAGCACGCGCAGCCAGCCGACGAACAACCCGCGCGTGCCCTCAAACAGCAGGCAGGCGATGAACACCGGACCGAGCGCGAGCAGAATTCCCATCACCACCCGCACGGCCAGCAGCCCGGCCAGCGCCGAGGCGACCATTGCGCCTACTGCCGAAGTGACACTGCCGCTCGCCGTCTCCGAAAGCACGGCCTTGGCCGGACGCGCCGGCTGGGCAGGTGGCGGCGCGGCGCCCGGCTGGGCATTGGCGGCCACCGGCGGCGTCGCGGCGCGCGCGGTGGCGGCATCTTCGACCAGCTGCGCCAGCGCCCCGTTCACCCCATCAAGCCGGGCAGCGAGCATTCCCGAGCCGCCGCTGTTCAATCCGGCGGAATTCAGGAAACCCGATGCCGCCGCTTCCGGCGTCTTGGTTGCGACATCGTAAACCAGCACCCGCCAGGCCGGCCACTGCGTCGCAAGCGCCAGCACGAAGCCAATCTTGAGCGCGGTGGTCAACCCCTCGCGCACGGTGACATCGCCGCCCATCAGCAGCCGGTAGCCGATCAGCGCGACGTATATCGTCAGCAGCCCGGTGAGCGCCATGCCGAAAGCCGAGCCCGGCCCCAGCGCCCGGTAGCCCTCCTCGCCCAGCCCCAGCGCCTGGCAATCCACCCAGGCAAGCACATTGCCCACGTAAGGCCCGAGCGGCTCGAAGGGCGCACAGACCGCCATCAGGCGACTTTCACCAGTTCGGGAATCCACATGGCGGGATCATCGCCGGTGCGGCTGCGGATCTCGTCGAACAGCCGCACCGTGCGCTCGCGGCCCGAGAGGATGGTGAGCAGATCGTCCGCGCCCGCCAGATTGAGCCGCACGACAACGCTTTCCGCGCCATGCTTGACGAGGAAACAGCGCGAGGTGTCGGGCAGACTGCGCACCAGCTGGTATTCATGGTCTGTGAGGCCGAAGCCGGTGACATAGTCTTCGCGCGCCGCTTTGGGATTGGCGGTGAAGATCTGCGTTGCGGCCTGCTCGACGATGGCGGAGGAAATCTTGCTGGCGAGCGCGTCCTCGGCATTTTGCGTCACGAAACCGACAATGCCGTTGCGTTTGCGGATGGTCTTTTCCCAGTCGCGGATGCGCGCGACAAACACGTCGTCATCCAGCGCCTTCCAGCCTTCATCGACCACGATGATCGCCGGGCTGCCGTCGAGCCGTTCGTCGACCCGGTGGAACATGTACATCATCGCCGGGGTGCGCAGCACCGGGTCATCGAGCAGCCGGGTCATGTCGAAGCCGATGGCATCGTGGCTGAGGTCAATCTCGTCGGCCTTGTTGTCGAACAGCCAGGCGTGTTCGCCCTTGCCCCACCACGGGCGCATCCGGGCGTGCAGATCCTTGGCGTGCGGACGGTGGCCGCCGCGCAGCAGCTCGACGAAACTGCTCAGCCGCCGGTAGACTTGCGGCGCGGCCATGCTGGCATCAACCGCTTCCTTGATCTGCGCGGTCTCGTCCGGGCTGACCGGCTCGCCGTCGCTGCCCGCCAGCCGCGCGACCCATTCCATCAGGAAGCGGCGGTTTTCGGCGCTATCCGCCAGCAGCAGCGGGTTCATCCGGCTAGGCACGCCAGGGCGCAGCACGTCATAGACCCCGCCGATGGCGCGGATGAACAGTTCGGCGCCGCGATCCTTGTCGAAGAAGATGATGCGCGGGGCAAACCGCCGCGCCTGCGCCAGCAGGAAATTGACGATGACGGTCTTGCCCGAGCCCGAGGGGCCGATGACGGTGAAATTGCCCAGGTCACCATGATGGAAATTGAAATGGTAAGGCCCGGCGGCGGTGGTCTCGAAGGTCGCCACCGCCGGTCCCCAGTGGTTACCCGTCGCCTTGCCCAGCGGAAAATTGTGCCCGCTGGCGAGGCTGGCGAAATTGGCCGAGCCGATCAGCGCGCGGCGCGCGATATAGCCGAAATTGCCGGGGAACTGCGCCCAGAACGCCGCCTCCAGCCCCAGATCCTCGCGGACGGTGATCATGCCGAGATCGGTCAGCGCCGCTTGCACTTCGGCGACCCCGGCATCGACTGCCTGCTGGCCTTCCCCTCGCACCATCACCGTCAGATGATGCTCGCCAAACGCCGCACGGCCCGCCGCGACTTCATCTTTGGCTTGCGCCAGCTCGCCGCGCAGGCTCAGCGCCTCGTCGTCCGACGCCTTCATTCGCCGCAGCGCGAGGTTCATTCGGCCAAGGCTCGCCTGCCGGTCGACGAAAGCGAAGCTCTGCGTCACCACCATTTCGGCGGGAATCCGCAGCAGCTCGTCGAGCATCCCCGGCGCGGTCTGCCCTGGATAGTCCTTCGCCGAGATGACGGCGGCCAGGCCGCGCGGCAATTCCGCCGTTGGCCCCAGCTCAAGCGTGTCCGCCCCGAAGCTCACCCGGCGATAGGGCAGCACCTCGCCGGCATCGCCATAAGGCATTCGCACCGGCGTGAGCTCGGCGTTGTAAAGCAGCGAAAGCATTTCGAGCGGCTCTGAACAGGGACCGTTTGGCGTCTCGTAAGCGGAGAGCATCGCCGGGCGATAGGTCGCGAGCGCGCTGAGCAATT
This sequence comes from Novosphingobium sp., assembly GCA_031428115.1. Lineage (GTDB taxonomy): Bacteria > Pseudomonadota > Alphaproteobacteria > Sphingomonadales > Sphingomonadaceae > Novosphingobium. Next base: position 161,529 of record JANPOS010000070.1, read on the forward strand.
GCTCGCCAGCGGCTTCCAGCGCGCGCACTTCGCCCATCAATTGCGCTTCGGCCTCGCCCGCCCCGCGCGCCATGCCAAGCCAGCCCGCAATCCGGCTCGCTATACCGGCCCCGCCCTGCATCGGCCTGCGGATCAGCGTGAGGAACAGCTCATTGGCATAGAGCGATTTCGCCGCGAGGCGCGCCTGCCAGACCGCGTCGAGCTCGCGGCTGAACGCATCCGGGAAGTCCCCGCCGCCTGTGGGCGCAACCCGGCGGCGGACGATATGGTGATAGAGCGCATAGCGCGATGAGCCGATCGCGCGCAGCATCGCATCGCGCAGGCCCTTGCGGTAATTAAGCTCGTCGCTCTCGGCAGTCTCGAACAGCAGGCCCTGCATCCGGATCGCCAGCATCAGGGTGCCATCGCGCAGCCGCAGCACCCGGTCGTTTACATGGTGGGCATAGGGCAGCCGCGCGCCCGCGCTTTCCTCCCGCGCGAAGTCCGGCTTTTGCGCGGAGGCGGTTTCAGGCATCAGGCGCGATAGGAATTGCATCGCCAGAACCTGTAATTGCGCACCCTGGGGCAGCGCGACAGCCGCGTGATCCACAAATCGAAGATGCGCGGTTCGCGCAGGCAGGCCAGCCAGCCGATGCCGTGCACCACGAGCGCAAACACGATCGCCCAGGCCGACTTGAAGATCAGAAAAAATTCGGTCGAGACGACGCCGTTGATGATGAAGAAGGTATAAGTCACGCCGGCAAACATCTGCGGCCGGGTGAGCGCCACGAACAAGGGATCGCGTGCCAAACCTTGTTCAATGCGTCCCGGATCCATCGCGGCTTGGCCCCTAATACCCGCCCGCGGCGGACTGGATGCCGGCGACAATGCTCGCCGCGCCGAACAGGATGAAGCAGCCGAGGATCACCGTCGCGCCATAGCGCCAGTTCATCCGGCCGGTCAGCATCATCAGCCCGACGACGGCGACGGCAATCACCGCGACGACGGTCGCCACGGTGCCCAGCAAAGTGCCCTGGATCCAGCCTATCGCCCCGACAATCGGGCCTGATCCTGCCGGATCACCGTAGCCGACCTGCGCCCATGCCGGCGTTGCCGCCAAGGCGCCGCCGATAGCTGCAAACCAAGCGGCCAAGCCGCGCTTCGCGTCCCCGATCTTCATGGCGGCAGACTTATGGGGGCCGGCACTCGTTCGCAACGCAATTCTCCCAGGTCGCGGCGAATCGCCGCGGGTGAAGCCCCAATTCAGCAGCTTAGGGTAAACCCTCTGATGGCGAAACATGCTTGCCGGGCGATTCGGCATCAGTCCCAGTTCGGCTTTCAGGGCACCAGCACCGTATCCTTCGCCTCGCCGTCAGTCTGCGGATAATCGAGGATATAGTGCAGCCCGCGGCTCTCCTTGCGCCTAAGCGCGGACTGCACGATCAATTCGGCCGTCTGCAGCAGGTTGCGCAGCTCGATCAGGTCGGTCGAGACGCGAAAGTGGCCGTAATAGTCGCCGACTTCGCCTTGCAGCAGCTGGATGCGGTGCGCGGCGCGTTCGAGCCGCTTGGTGGTGCGCACGATGCCGACATAGTTCCACATGAAGCGGCGGATTTCGGTCCAGTTCTGCTTGATCACCACTTCCTCATCCGAATCGGTCACCCGGCTTTCGTCCCAGGGGCGCACGGGGGGCGGGGCAGCGAAACTGTCCCAGCGCGCCAGGATGTCGGCGGCTGCCGCCTCGCCGAAAACGAAGCATTCGAGCAATGAATTGGAGGCGAGGCGATTGGCCCCGTGCAGGCCGCTTTCCGAGCATTCCCCGGCGGCATAGAGCCCGGGCAGGTCGGTGCGCCCGGCAAGGTCGATAACCACTCCGCCGCAGGTATAGTGCTGCGCGGGCACCACCGGAATCGGTGCCTTGGTCATGTCGATGCCCAGGGCGAGCAGCTTTTCGCAAATGTTGGGGAAGTGCTCACGCACGAATTCGGGCGATTGATGGCTGATGTCGAGATGGACATAGTCGAGCCCGAAACGCTTGATCTCGCTGTCGATGGCGCGGGCGACGACATCGCGCGGGGCAAGCTCGAGCCGCTGGTCGTAGAACTCCATGAAGCGTTTGCCGCTGCGCGGGTTGATCAGCCGCCCGCCCTCGCCGCGCACTGCCTCGGTGATCAGGAAGTTCTTGACCTCGAGATTGTAGAGGCAGGTCGGGTGGAACTGCATCATTTCCATGTTGGCGACGCGCGCGCCGGCGCGCCAGGCCATGGCGATGCCGTCGCCGGTGGCGCCGCGCGGCGCGGTGGAAAACTGATAGACCCGGCCCGCGCCGCCGGTCGCCAGCACGGTCGCGCGCGCGGTATGCGCCTCGACCTTGCCGCTGGCTTCATCGAGCGCATAGACCCCCCAGACCCGGCCCGAGCCCGAATAGCGCTCCTCCTCGTGCCGCCCGCTGATCAGGTCGATACAGGCGCGGCCGGGCAGCAGGGTGATATTGGGATGGTCCTGCGCGGCTTTCAGCAGCGCCTGTTGCACCGCCCAGCCGGTGGCATCATCGACATGGACGATGCGCCGCTGCGAATGGCCGCCCTCGCGGGTGAGGTGCAGTTCGCCAGCTTCGGTGTTGAACGGCACGCCGAGCGCCGCCAGCCGGTCGATGGCATGCGGCGCGCGCGAAATCACGAATTCCACCGTTTCGCGCCGGTTGAGCCCGGCGCCGGCAATCATCGTGTCGGCGATATGCTGCTCGAAAGTGTCACCGGCGGCGAGCACCGCAGCGATCCCGCCTTGTGCCCAGGCGGTCGATCCTTCGGCCAGGCCGCCCTTGGCCAGCACCAGCACCTTGGCGCTTTCGGCCAGCGCCAGCGCGGCGGTCAGCCCGGCCGCGCCCGAGCCGGCGATGATGACGTCGTGGCTGGCCATCGGGTGGGCGCTCATGCTCGAGAATCGAGGGGAATACTCATGGTGCCTGTCATGCCCAGCCGCATGGCTGGCGGCAAGGGGGGAACCGGCTTGCTGACATTGCGCGCCATGTGTTGCATTTTTGCCAGCCGCAGAAGAATTAACACTATGCCAATTCCAGGAGGATTGCCGGGTCAGGAGTTTGCCCCTAGACCTGTGTCTATCCGGGGGGAGCCCGGGAGTTGGTGCAGAGGGCGGGGCATCGCTTCATAACAGCCTATCGCCGTTAAGAACGGGTTTTGGAGGAGAGACAAATGATCACCAATCGCGGTAAAGCAATTCGCACGGGCCTGCTGCTGGGCGGCGCGGCGCTGGTCCTGCCCTTCGCGGCTGCCCCGGCTTTCGCCCAGAGCGGCGCAAGCGAGGAGGATGACGGCGCATCGATCATCGTCACGGCGCAGCGGCGCAATGAAAAGCTGGAAGAAGTGCCGATGACGGTTGCCGTCGTCACACAGGAAACCCTGGCCACCGCCGGCGTCAACACCATCCGCGACCTTGCCAATGTCACCTCGGGCTTCCAGGTCGGCCAGGGCGGCTCGTTCCCGCAGCCTGCCATCCGCGGAGTGACCGCTCTGGCGGCTGGTTCGTATGAAAACAACATCGCCGTGTTCGTGGATGGCCTCTATCAAACCACGCCGCAGATCCTGAACTTCGACCTGCCTTCAGTGCAGAGCATCCAGATCCTGAAGGGTCCGCAGGGAACGCTTTATGGACGCAACGCAACCGGCGGCGCGATCCTGATTGATACGATTGATCCGGACGACACTTGGACCGGCCTGGTCGAAGCAACCTATGCCCGCTTTAATGACTATCGCGGTCGCGCTTTCGTCGCCGGACCATTAAGCGAAAACATAGGCATCAGCCTGGCCGGCACGATCCGTCATACCGATGGCTATAACAAGCGCGCTAGCCGGACGACGCCGGGCGCGTTTGACGGTAATTTCCTCGGCCTCAAGCAGGAAACCTTCCGGGCCAAGCTGAAGGCAGACATTTCCGATGCCTTCTCGGCCACACTGGCCTATTCCTATGGCCGCGGCAGCGACGCGCGCGGCATCATCTTCACGCCAATCGAGAACGTCAGCGCGGACTATACGCCAGCCACCGGGGCGGCCACGCGCCCGCAAGGCCTCGGAGAGGTCTCTGGCGACGCTTTCGAACTTGATGCCCGCGCCCACGAAGGTTCGCTCAAGCTTGAACTCGATACCGGCGTTGGCAAGCTGCGTTCGATCACCGGCTACGGCGTCACCAAGGTCCGCACCACGTTCGATTTCGCCGGCAGCTATGTGCCTGACAGCTATTCGGACTCGATCGCCCGTGACCGTACCTTCCAGCAGGCGATCGATCTTGCCATTGATTCGATTGACAATGTCGATCTGCTAGTCGGCGGCAACTACTACAACATCACCACACGGATCGACGAAATACCGAACACGGCCTATGCCTATGTCGGCCCGGCGGTGAACCCGGCAGTGACCACGGTGCCGCTCAGCGGCTATGCCAAAGCCACCGAAGGGTTCTTTTTCCGCAAAAAGGAAGCATGGGCCATCTTTGGGGATGTGACCGTCAAAGTCGCCGACCGGCTCAGCCTGAATGTCGGCGGTCGCTACAGCCAGGAAACCCAGAACGTTTCGGGCTACCAGATCGGATACAATCTGACGACCGGGGCACCGGCATCCTGCGCCTACTCGATTGCCGGGGAAACGAGGTTTGGCCTGACGTGTACGAACGGCGCCTCGGCCAAGCGTTCGAGCTATAACAAGTTCACCCCGCGCGCCTCGATTCGCTACGAGCTCTCACCCGGAACCAACATTTACGCCTCCTATTCCAAGGGCTTCCGCGGCGGCGAATGGAATGCCCAGATCCCCAGCAACAATCCCGCCCTGTGGCGCGATACGCGGCAGGAAACCGTCGACTCCTTCGAAGTGGGCCTCAAGCACGCTGGCAGCCGCCTGCGCTTCGATCTCGCCGCGTTCTATGCCAAGTACAACGACCTGCAAGTCAGCTTCACCTCGCTGGTGAATGTCGGCGGGGTCAACACCGCGCTGGTCATCCTGCAGAACGCGCCCAGCGCGCGCATCTATGGCATCGAGGGCAATCTTGATTTCAAGGTCAACGACGACTTCTCGATCCGTGCGGGCGCAAGCTTCCTCAATGCGCGCTATGGCAATAACTTCTTCTTCACCGGTTCGGGGGTCAATCCCGCAGGGACGGGGTTCAACACCAACAGTGATCCGTTCAAGAAGCTCCCGAACATTACCGTTCCGCAGGACCTTTCAGGCCTGCAGATGTCGCGCGCACCCGATTTTTCGGGCTTCGTCGGCTTTGAATACAACGTGCCTATGGGCGAGGGCGGCCTGAAATTTGCTGCCAACCTCAAATACACCAGTAGCTATGTGGTCACCAACCCCGCAGTCTGGGGCGGCGACCGCACTTACAACGCCCGCATTTCCGATGCCGATCCGTCGAACAACGGCCCGCCGATCAACACCCAACTGTTCATTGGTTCGACCTTTGCCGACAGCCCCCGTGCCAGCGAACAGCGCGCCCGGCAGGAAGCCTTCGCGATGCTCAATGCCTCGATCACCTGGACCGATCCGAGCGATCACTTCTACGTCCGGGTCTGGGGCAACAACCTGACCGATGTGAAATACCGCATCCACTACAACCCGCTGTTCACCGGCACCTATCAGCCGATCGGCGAGCCGCTGACGTTCGGCGGGACGATCGGCTACAAGTTCTGATCTGATCACACGCAAACAAAAAAGGCCCGGTTGCTTCGCGGCAGCCGGGCCTTTTTTGCGTCCTTTCGGATCACACCCCGCTGTTGCCCAGCCCGGCCGCGTGCTTGGCCGCGACGAAGCCCCAGGTGAAGCTCGGCCCGATGCTGCACCCCGCGCCCGGATAGGCGCGGCCCATCACGCCCGCCGTGGTCGTGCCGGTGGCATAGAGCCCGTCGATCACGCTGCCATCGGGCTTTATCACCCGCGCATTGGCATCGCAGACCACGCCGCCATAGGTGCCGACATCGCCGGGCACGATCTCGACCGCAAAGAACGGCCCTTCCGCCACCGTGCCCAGCGTGTCGTTGGGGCCATGGGTATAGTCACCCAGGAAACGGTCGTAAGCGCTGTTGCCGCGGCCGAACTCCTCATCCTTGCCGGCGCGCGCGAAGGTGTTGAATTTCTCGGTGGTGGCGATCAGCGCCTCGGCGGGCAGTCCGCAGGCCGCCGCCAGCTCGGCAATCGTCGCTCCCTGTTTGAGGAAGCCCTGTTCAAACCAGAGCTGCGGCTTCTTGGCTCCCGGCATGGTCTCGCACAGCATGTATCGGCGCATGAACTGGCTGTCGAAAATCATCCAGCTGGGCACCGCAGGCACGGTCTTGTGGCGTTCGAGCTGGCCCTGGCAGAACAGCATGTAGGAGCCGCCCTCGTTCATGTAGCGAAGGCCTGACTGATCGACGAGGAAGGCGTGCGGCTTGGCCAGTTGTGTCTGCATGCCCGCAGGGTCGCTGTCGGTCGGCGGCAGCGCCATCTGGTTGCCGACGAATTCGTTCATTTGCGCCATCCACGCGCCCAGCCGCATCATTTCCTTGTGCATGTCGCCGGTGTCGCCGGGCGCGGCGTGGCTCCATTCCTTGCGGGTGTGGGGGATGTGTTCGTCGCGCATCTCCTGGTTGTGGGCAAAGCCGCCGGCATTGAGCAGCACGCCCAGCCGCGCGCCGATGCGCCGCGTCTTGCCGTCCTGCTCGATCACCACGCCGATGCAGCGCCCGTCCTCGACCAGCACTTCCTTGACCGCCGTCCCAGTGCGCAACTCCACCCCCTCGCGCACCGCCGCCTGCAGCATCCGCGCCTGCAAGGCCGCGCCTGCGGTCACCCAGTGCTTGCCGGTGAGCTTGCCGGTGATGCCCTTCCACACGACTTTCACCGCCGCGAACTTCGCTTTCCACGAGACCTTGATCAGCGGCAGGCTCATCGCGTTGACGATCGGCGTGGGCAGGGTGAACTTGTTGGGGCGCAATTTGCCCTTCCATTCGCCCAGCTGGTTGATGTCGAACAGATCGGCCAGCACGGTGCGCCCGGCTTCCGACGCGCCGGGTGCCAGCGTGTAATAGTCCGGCCAATAGGGCGCGCGGTTGAACTGGATGCCCTGTCCGATCAGGAATTCGAGCATTTCGGGCGCCTCGCGCAAATAGGCGTGGCGGCGCACGCGGGTCGCGCCGGGGGTGTCGTCGTGGTCGCCGACGACAGCGTCGAGATAGGTCGCGGCCTTGTCGAAGCTGTCATCCACCCCGTCGCGCCGCATGAAGCGGTTGTTCGGGATCCACATCACCCCGCCCGCCCGCGCGGTCGAGCCGCCGAGCAGGTCGGTCTTTTCCAGCACCAGCACGCTTTTGCCGGCCTTGCGCAGCACCAGCCCCGCACACATCGAGCCGCCCCCGCTGCCGACCACGACAAAATCATGGGTTTCATCAAAATTGCTCATTTCCGCCTCTCCCGCACGATTGTATTTGTCCGCCAGAATGGCATCATGCCCGCAAAAGGGAAGGGGTATAGCCGCCGTGCGCAAGACCATCGAAGACCTGCTGGCGGAGGCGGCGATCCGCGACGTCCAGATGCGCTATTGCCGGGGGTGCGACCGGATGGATTTCGCGCTGCTGCGAAGCTGCTTCCATGCCGATGCGACGACCGACTATGGCTTTTTCGGCGGGACGGTCGACGATTTTATCGCCTCGGCTGAGGCGCAGCTGCCCGCCTTCCTGGTCACCACCCACAACACCGGCAACCAGAATGTCGAAGTCAGCGGCGATGCCGCCTGGGCCGAGCATTATACCGTCGCCTCCCATCGCCTCGCCGCCGACGAACACGGCCCCTTGCGCGATTTCATCACTGCGGTGCGCTATGTCGACCGCATGGAATGCCGGTCAGGCGACTGGCGTATCGCGCACCGCAGGCTGGTGCTCGACTGGACGCGGATGGACCCGGTGCCCCCTGCGCCCCCGGATCCGGATGTGCCGAGGGCGCAGCGCGGAACCGGCGACATTTCCTATCTGCGGGATTGCTGATCAGCCCTTAACCTTGCCCCCTGTCCTGCCGTTATCTCCTTGTGAGCGCCGCGAATTTCTCGCGCCGCGCAAGCCAGGGAAGCGATACCGGCAATGGCCCAGCTGAAGCCCGCATTCCGCCGCGAAGACCGGCTTGATGTGACCATCCCGGCGCGCTGCCGCACCCGCTCGGGCTTTGCCGACCGGCTGATGATCCGCGACCTTTCGAGCCGCGGCTGCCGGGTAGAGAGCCGGGCGATCACGCTCCATGCCGGCGACCTTGTTGTGGTCACTCCCTCCATGCTCGAAGGCCAGTGCGGCACGGTGCGCTGGGTCTCGGGGAACGAGGCCGGGATCGAATTCGCATCACCGCTCTATGGCCCGGTGGTCGATCACCTGCACCGCCAGTTTCGCACGTTCCTGCCCGAAGGCCGGGTCTTTACCTCGCCCGCCGCAAGGCTGGCCGCATGACCTTTGGCACTCTTTGTGTGGGAGTGCTGAAGTTATTGCAATTATTGGTTAATTCCTTCGTGATAGACTTGACGTCAAGCGCAGTTCAGCGATGATTGATTCAGGAGAGCTGCCGGCAGGGCGAATGAATTGGCAACAAGGGAGCTTGCACCCGATGGACCGCGATTTCGTAAGGCAGCTTGAAGGCTACAGCCTGGCAACAGTGGAAGTGCACTATTATCTTCCCGATCACCCCTCGCTGCTCCAGCAATTCATCTGGCAGCAGTATGACATGGCGCCGGCATTCCCCGCGCTGGCCCGCTTCCTCGATCATTGGCGGCGCGAGATCGAAGCACCGATCCATTCGATCCGGGTGGCGCATCGCCAGCTTATCGGCCCGACCGAATGGCGCGCCGTCGATGGCGTGATCAGCATCCAGTAGCCCTGCAGCGCGCAAGGCTCTGGCCTCGCGCCCTGCCCGGTGATATCCTGTCTCCTTCGCGCCGCAGTGCGCGCCGCGACCGGAGATTGCCATGCGCCCCACTGCCTTGATCCCTCTGGCGAGCCTGGTGCTGGCCGCATGCGGCAGCAGTGACAAGATCGATGCCCAGGGCGAGACGCCCGCTGCCGTCGCCGAAAAAGTGGCGGCCAGCGGGATGACCCCGCGCCCGGGCCGCTGGCAGGGCACGTTCCGCGTCGAGAAGATGGATATTGCCGGTTTGCCGCCTCAGGGCGCCGAGCAGATGAACAAGTCGATGGAGATGGATCGCAGCTATTTCACCTGCCTGACCCCGGAGCAGGCCGCCAAGCCCGACGCGCGCTTCTTCCAGAAAGCCGCCGAGGGCTGCATTTATGACCGCTTCACCATGTCGGACGGCAAGATTGATGCGGTGATGACTTGCAAACCGGGCGCCGGACCAACCCGCATGGCGATGAACGGCAGCTACAATGCCGATACCTATGACCTCAAGATCAACGGCAGCGGCGAGGTGGCCAAGGGGATGCCGATGAGCATTGCGATGGCCGTCACCTCGCGCCGCGTTGGCGATTGCAACGGGACCGAGGAATAAGCCAATGGCTGGTGGCAAGATCGCCGCCCGGCTTATGTGCCCCGCAAAGCTCCGCCGCGCATGTCGTTGGCAGACTTGGCGCTTGCTGATAGCATAGCGGCGGCGGGGCAGCGTTTTGTCCCGAAAGGGGAGACAATCCATGCGCCTTGCTTTTATCCCGCCTCTGGCCGCCGCCCTGCTCCTCGCTGGCTGCGGCAGCCAGGACGGAGTCACCGCGAAAGGCGCATCGCCCGGGGATGTCGCCATGAAGTTTGCGGCAGGTCATAACAAGCCCGATCCCGGGCGCTGGCGTTGGACTTCCAAGATCGAGAAGATGGATATTGCCGGCTTGCTGCCGGAGGAGCGCGAGGCAATTGGCAAGCCGACTATCGTGTTCACCTGCGTAAAGCCCGAACAGGCCGAACAGGTCCACGTCGAAGCCTTCCAGAAGGGCAAGGACGGCTGCACTTACGATCATTTTACGATGCAGCGCGGCGTGCTGGACGCGGGTTTGACCTGCACCCAGGGCGGTCGTCAGGATAAAATGGCGATGACAGGCACTTACAGCTCGGCCGATTACCAGATCACGACCACTTCGCGGGTCGAAATCCGACCTGGAATCGCCGGCGACGCAACCAAGTCCCTTGAAGGGATGAGGGTTGGCGAATGCGACGGGACCGAAGCGAAATGAGCGTGACCATTGAGCCGATCAAGCAACACATCGGCGGCATTGTCCGCATCGACAAGGCCGACCTGTGCGATCCGGAAGTGGTGGAGGCCTGCCGCGCCGCGCTGGAAACACGCGGCGTGCTGGTCTTCCCGCAGATCCACCTGACCAACGCCGAACAGCTCGCTTTCACCGATGCTTTCGGTGAGCGGGTCCAGTTCACCGGCACGGTGCCCGGCGGCGAAAACAACAGCGCGGCGGACGACGAGCTGTACAAGATCACGCTCGACAAGGAATTCAATTCCGAGCCCGAATATGTGCTGGGCACCTGGTTCTGGCATATCGACGGGGTGACCATCGACCAGCCGCTGCCCAAGGCAACCATGCTATCAGCGCGCAAACTCTCCAGGACCGGCGGGCAGACCGAGTTTTCCTCGACGCTCGCCGCCTGGGAGCAGCTGCCCGAGGCGGAGCAGGACGCAGTCAAGGATCTGCAGGTGATCCACCGCATGGAGGCCAGCATGCGCCCGATGTATGTCGATATGCCCGCTGAACGGCTGAACCGCTATCGCACGATGGCGACTGTCATGCTGCATCCGCTGGTTTGGACGCAAGCCTCGGGCCGCAAGAGCCTGGTGCTGGGCACCCACGCTGACGAGATCGTCGGCCAGTCGCTGCCTGAAGGACGATCCTTGCTGGCGCGGCTGACCGAATGGTGCGCGCAGCGCCAGTTCACCTACAGCCACCAATGGCAGGAAGGCGATTTCGTCGTCTGGAACAATTGCGGGGTAATGCACCGGGTAGTGCCCTATGACGCGGAAAGCGGGCGGATGATGCACCGCACGACAATCATGGGCAGCGAGCGGCTGGGGCATCCCTATCAGGCAGTTCAGCTTGCGTAGTTTTTCAGGTGTTATGATCTCCGGCTGATGCGAATCGAAAACTTCCGAGAAGCCGCACTGACTGCGGGCGAAGCACTCTGGCGCGAGGCGGGCCAGCGTGCGCTGGACGCGCGCGCCGAACTGACCCGCCGCAGCGCGCTGGCGCGCAAGCCTGCCCCCGACGGGGTCAGCGGTCCGTCGCTCAGGCTGCTGCTGGGCGAACTGGGCGTGGTCGGCAGGCGCAATTCGGGCGATCTGCCCGCTCACCGCGCGGTGCAGCCGCAGCCGGTGATGCTGTTGCCCGGCTTCGGCGCCCATCCGCTGCGGATGCGGCGGATGCAGGGCGCGCTCGAGCAAGCAGGCCACAGCGTCCACGAATGGGGCCTGGGCTTCAACCTTGGCCCGACGACGGAAAACTTCGCCTTCCTGCTGGCACGGGTGCGGGCGCTCGCTGGCCGCGAAGGCGAGCCAGTGGCGCTGGTCGGCTGGAGCCTTGGCGGCCTGTTCGCGCGGGAGATTGCCCGCCGCCAGCCCGAACACGTGCGCAAGGTGATCACGCTGGGCACGCCGTTTTCCGGCGATCCCCATGCCAACAACGCCTGGCGCGCCTATCACCTGATCACCGGCCACGCGGTCGATGCGCCGCCGATCGAGGTCGATTTCTCGGCCAAGCCGCCAGTGCCGACAATTGCCCTGTGGAGCCCGAAGGACGGCGTGATCGCTCCGCGCGCGGCCGCCGGCTGGCCCCACGAACGCGACCGCGCGGTGGCGCTGCGCTGCAACCACCTTGCCTTTTCCAGCGATCCTGCTGCCATCGCCGAAGTGCTGCGCCAGCTCGACCGGGACGATTGATTTTCGCCTCAATTGGCGCAGGATAGCGCTTGGCTGGACAGGGCCGGGAGAGACAACATGCCGGAAATTTGGCGCGCGGGTGGATCGAACACCGGTGCCTCGCCCGAACTTGCCCGCAGCGTCGAGGCCGAAGGCTGGGACGGGCAGATGTTCATGTGCTCGCAAAACCTTTCCGCCGATCCATGGGTGCAGATGGGTGTCTGGGCCTCGGCGACCTCGCGGCTCAAAGTGTCCCCCGGGGTGACCAATCCGTTCACCCGTAATGTCGCGGTGACCGCAGGCGCGGCGGCGAGCGTGCAGGCGGTGTCCGGCGGCCGCGCGGTATTGGGCATCGGGCGCGGCGATTCGGCACTGGCCTATCTCGGCCATGCGCCGGTCGGGCTGAAGCAGTTCGAGACTGCGCTGAAGCATCTGCAGGTACTGCTCTCGGGCGGCGAAATTCCGTTCGAAGAATTCGGTTCATCGGGTGATGCACCTTCGCTGCACGAGCTGTCGCTCGGCGACAAGCCCAGCAGCGTCGCGCTGCGCTGGCTGCCGAAAGACCTGCCCAAAGTGCCGCTCGATGTCGCCGCGACGGGTCCGAAAGTGATCGAAATGGGGGCGCGCATCGCCGAGCGGGTGACGTTCAGCGTCGGCGCTGAGGCTGAGCGCATGGCCTGGGCGCTGTCGACCGCCCGCGCGGCGCAAGGCGAGCGCAAGGTCTCCTATGGCGCGCAACTGGTTGTCGTCTGTCATCCCGACGAAGATACCGCGATGGCAGTCGCGATGCACATGGCCCCGCCGCTGGCGCGCTTTCAGGTGATTTCCGGCACCAAGGTCGGCCCCTCAGGCCAGGCGATGAGCGACAATCTCGACGCGATCAAAAGCGGCTACGACATGACCAAGCACGGGGTCCACAATGCGCAGGACCGCATTGTCGGCGGCAGCCTGTCCGCCGAATTCGTCCGCGAATTCGCCATTGTCGGCTCGCCCGACCATTGCACCCGGCGCCTGCTCGAACTCAAAGCCATGGGGCTGGAGCGTTTCGTGGCAGTCGGGCCGGGGTTCTATCCGGCCAGCTGGGGCGAGGCGGCGGGGCTGTTTGCGCGCGAGGTCATGCCAGCCCTGCGGGCGGCGTGACCACCGGGGAACCAATCGCCGCGCCGCGCATTATGCTGGCAACGATCATTTCCGGAGGACCGATGATGAAATCAACTATGCTCGCCGTATCGCTGGCCGCTGTAACGCTTGCCGGCTGCTCGGACCGCACGCAGGAAAATGCCGCCAAGACTGCCCAATCGGCCGAAACCGATGCTGGCGTGGCGGCCGCCAAGGCGAGCGAGGCGGTCGGCGACGCCGCTGCTGCGGTGGGTGCTGCCGCCGGGAAGGCCGCCGCAGCAGCAGATCGCGCAGGGGATAAAATCGAGCAAGGTGCCGAGAATGCCCGCAAGCGCATTCACGAAGAAACCGCGCCAACCGAGAAATAGGCGTTTGGCGCAGCGCGCGGGAAACGGCCAGAGCGGGTTGTGCTAAATCTCCACCAGACCCGCTCATGCTGAGCCTGTCGAAGCACCGGGTTGTTGCGGTGACGCCGCTGGAGCACGATGGTCCTTCGACAGGCTCAGGATGAGCGGGATTTGGAGGCCCCGGTTCAGGTGGCTTGCAACGCGCATTAGCGCCGCACCCGCACGAAGCGCATTTCGCCGCCGCCGCGTTGAAGGAAAAAGGCATTGCCCCGCGCATCAAGGCACGCGCCCTGAAAGTCGACGACGCCAAGGTCATTGGGCGTGAGCAAGACATTGATCGTCCCGCGCGCCTCGCCGTCCAGCGCAAGGCGCGGCGATTTGAGGCCGTGCATCGGCACCGCCAGCTCGATCCAGCGCGGCACGCGGCTGTCGTCCTGCGGCATCGTCCAGCCATAGTCCTGCGTATAGCCGGTCAGCGGTTCGCCGTGATCGAACCCGACAACAACATCGACACCGGCAATGCCCCGGCCATTCGGCCATTTCACCAGCAGTGTCGGCGCCGCATCGGACGGCGCAGAGCGAGGAGTGAGCGTGAACTGCGGCAGGACGGGCCGGGGCTCGGTATAAAGGCAGACCTTCGCGCCCTGCTGCACCCAGCGCCCCGCCGCCTGCTCATCGAGCGCGCCGCCGCCGAAGGCATAGCGGAAGCGGTGACCCGCCGCGATTTCCAGCTCGCCTGCCATGTCGGGGCCTGCGGCCACGCGGTAGTGGCCGATGAAGCTTGGCGCGCGTGCTTCGACAGGCTCAGCATGAGCGGGGGACGTTGCCAGCAGGGCAAGGGCGATCAACAGACATCTCATGCAATCACCCCCTCGGCGCGATCCGCCGGTAGCTTAGCGCCTCGGCAATATGAATGCGACCCACTGTCTCTGCGCCCGCCAGATCCGCAATCGTGCGCGCCACCCGCAGCATCCGGGTGTAGCCGCGCGCTGAGAGGCGCATCGCTTCCGCCGCCTGGGCCAGCAACTTGCGCCCGGCCTCATCAGGCATGCCGTGTTCCTCGAGCGGCTTGCCATCGAGCTCGGCGTTGCTGCGCATACCGGTGCCTTCGAGCCGCATGGTCTGAAGCCTGCGCGCCGCGGCGACGCGGGCGGCGACTTCGGCCGAGCCTTCGGCGGGCGGGGGCAAAGTCAGGTCGGCGGCGCTGACGGCTTCGACTTCGACATGCAGGTCTATCCGGTCGAGCATCGGCCCCGAGACCTTGCCCTGATAGTCCGCCGCGCATCTGGGCGCGCGGCTGCAGGCCAGCGCGGCATCGCCGAGATAGCCGCAACGGCAAGGGTTCATCGCCGCGATCAGCTGGACCCGCGCGGGGAACGTGACATGGGCATTTGCGCGCGCGACGCTGACTTCGCCGGTCTCGAGCGGCTGGCGCAGCGAATCGAGCACGGCACGCTGGAATTCGGGCAGTTCGTCGAGGAACAGCACGCCGAGATGCGCGAGGCTGACCTCGCCGGGGCGCACTTTCAGGCCGCCGCCGGTGAGCGCGGCCATCGAGGCCGAGTGGTGCGGGCTACGGAACGGGCGCGCCTTGCTGATCCGCCCTTCCACCAATGTGCCCGCAATCGAGGCGACCATCGAGACCTCCAAGGCCTCGGCAGTGGTCAGGTCAGGCAGGATGCCCGGCAGGCAGGCGGCGAGCAGCGATTTGCCCGCGCCCGGCGGGCCGATCATCAGCAGGTTGTGCCCGCCTGCCGCTGCGATCTCCAGCGCGCGCTTGGCGGTCTCCTGCCCTTTGACTTGCGCCAGATCAGGGCCGTGCGAGCGGGCCTCCGCTTCGCCCGGCTCGGGCATAGGCAGCACTTGCGTGCCCTTGAGGTGGTTGAGCAGGCTGATCAGATCGGGCGCCGCGACAATCGGCACGCCGCTCGCCCAGCGCGCTTCCGCGCCTTGCGCCGCCGGGCAGATCAGGCCTTTGTCGGCGCTGCTGGCGTGGATCGCCGCGAGCAGCACGCCGGGCGTGGCGATGATCCGGCCATCCAGTGCCAGCTCGCCCACCGCGACGAAATCGCCCAGCTGTTCGGCATCGGTGACCCCCATCGCGGCGAGCAGCGCGAGGGCAATCGGCAGGTCGTAGTGCGAGCCTTCCTTGGGCAGATCGGCCGGCGAGAGGTTGATCGTGATCCGCTTGGGCGGGAATGACAGCCCCATCGCGGCGAGCGCGGCGATCACCCGCTCGCGGCTTTCGTTGACCGCCTTGTCCGGCAGGCCGACGACGTTGAAGCGCGGCAGCCCCGGAGCGATCTGGCACTGCACTTCAACAGAGCGCGCCTCAAGCCCCAGATAAGCGACTGTCGATACCAGCGCGACCAAACGAAATCCCCCATGTTTCAGCGGCTTTGATGCCCGAGCAGGCGCGCGGTGTCGAGGGGCAGAGATTCACGGCAAACCCCATCTTAACCTTTGCCATGAGGATTCGCGCAAGGCTGACGGGCGCAATGATGCGGTTATGCGCAAGATTGCCGCCCTGTTCCTCGCTCTTATCGCGTTTGCCGCGCAGCCCGCAGCGGCGCAGGCAATCGTCTATCAGATCGTCACCGAGGATATCGTCGAGGTTCCGGCGACCGGCAGCGAGCGTTTTGTCGAGGCGCATCCCCAACCTGCCGTCCCCGCCGGGATTGCCGCCTATGGCCCGTTCCGCGTGCTCGATGCAGGCCGCGCGGCGCTGGTCGATGCGACCAACGAACGCTCGCCCGGCCAGTTCACCGCGATGCTGCGCGCCTGGCCCGGCATCAAGGTGCTGGAAATGGTTGACTGCCCCGGCACCGACGATGACCGCGCGAATTTGCGGCTTGGCCTGATGATCCATGCGCGCGGGCTGACCACGCATGTGCCGCCCGGCGGCTCGGTGCGCTCGGGCGCGGTCGAGCTGTTTCTCGCCGGTGCGCAGCGGATCGCCGATCCGGGCGCCGAATTCGCCGTGCACAGCTGGGCCGACGAGTTTGGCCTTGAGCCCAGGGACTATCCACCCGATGCGCCCGAGAACCGCGCCTATATCGATTATTACCGCGAAATGGGCATGAGCGAGCCTGAGGCGCGCGCATTTTATGCCATGACCAATTCGGTGCCCAATGCCGAGGCAAAATGGCTTAGCGACCGTGAAATGGCCCGCTGGGTGCGGCTCGATGCGCCGCTTCGGCCTGACACCCGCCTTGACGCCCGCCTTGACTCTGGGCTGGCGGTAAACTAACGGGCCAGCCCTTGAAGAGGTTGCCTGCGGGTAGCCAGACGACATTCAGCATTATCGAGACCTGACATGAAGCGCACTTTCCAGCCCAGCAACCTCGTCCGCGCCCGCCGCCATGGCTTTCGCCATCGCTCGTCGACGGTCGGTGGCCGCAATGTGCTGCGCGCCCGCCGCGCCCGTGGCCGCAAGAAGCTGTCCGCCTGAGCTCGACGGTCAAGCCTGCGGTTCTGACGCGGCGCGCTGATTTCCTCGCCGCCAATAAAGGCCTGCGCGTTGCGCGGCCCGGTTTCGTATTGCTCGCCCGTCCCAATGATGGCGCAGGGCTGCGCTTCGGCATCACTGTTACCAAGAAGATCGGCAATGCCGTTGTGCGCAACCGCATGAAGCGGCGCTTCCGCGCGCTGGTGCGCGAGCTGCTGCCGGTGCATGGCATGGCCGACACCGACCACGTGCTGATTGGCCGCGATGGCGGGGTGGAGCGCGATTTTGCCCTGCTGCGGGCCGAAATGCTCGCCGCGCTGGAGCGCGCGCGGGGCGGCAAGGGCGATCCGCCGAGGAAACGAAAATGATGAACTCAGCTCACATCGTCATTGCGAGCGCAGCGAAGCAACCCAGGGCGGTTGGCCCGACT
>JANPOS010000071.1:0-1981 GCA_031428115.1 Novosphingobium sp.
CGAAATAGTCCGCCGGCGATGCATGGCCCTGCGTCAGTTCACGGATGCGGCGATTGTCTGCGGCGCTGACCCGTTCGGGATGCAGCAGCGCCATCGGGTGGACCTTGATCAGATTGTTGATGATGAATTCCATGCGGGCCAAGCCGACACCCTTCGCGGGCAGCCGCCACCACTGGAAGGCGGCGGCAGGCTCCGCGATGTTCACCATCACCTGCGTCCGGGTTTCGGCAATGGCGCCGAGATTGATCTCCTCGCTCTCGAAGTCCAGCAGTCCGTCATAGACCATACCCTTCTCGCCGCTGGCGCAGGACAGGGTGATTGCCTGGCCTTCGCCCAGCACCGACGTCGCATTGCCTGTGCCGATGACCGCCGGGACGCCCAGCTCGCGGCTGACGATGGCAGCATGGCTGGTATTGCCGCCATGGTCGGTGACGATGCCCGCCGCCCGTTTCATCACCGGCACCCAGTCCGGATCGGTATTGCCGGTGACAAGGATCGCGCCATCGAGGAAGCGGGCGATGTCGGCGACATCGCGGATCACGCAGGCCTTGCCCGAAGCGATGGCGCTGCCGACAGCTGCCCCGGTCAGGAGAGGCTGCGCCTTTGCTTTCAGGCGATAGCTGCGGAAAGACGTGCTGCTGCGGCCCGACTCGATCGTTTCGGGACGCGCCTGCACGAGATAGAGCAACCCGCTCTCGCCGTCCTTCGCCCATTCAAGGTCCATCGGTCGGCCATAATGCCGCTCGACAATGACGGCCCAGCGGCCAAGTTCCAGGATCTCGTCATCCTCGAGCACGAAGCTGCGCTGCTGGGCAAGGCGGGTCTTGACGATCCGGGTGCGCTTGCCGCCCCTTTGGGCATAGACCATCCTAATGGCCTTGGCGCCGCAGCTCTTCTCGATGATCGGGCGGGCGCCTTGCTTTTCGAGCAGCGGCTTGAACACAACATATTTGTCCGGATCGACCGAGCCTTGCACCACTGTCTCGCCAAGGCCCCAGGCAGCGCTAATCGTGGCGACATGCGGGAAGCCCGTCTCGGTGTCGATGGTGAAGATCACCCCCGATCCAGCCAGGTCGGCGCGCACCATCTGCTGAATGCCGATCGACAGCGCGATGTCGAAATGATCAAAGCCCTTGGCATCGCGATAGCTGATCGCGCGGTCGGTGAAGAGCGAGGCGAAGCAGCGCAGGCAGGCGCCGATCAGGGCGCGTGGCCCCCGGATATTGAGGAAGGTTTCTTGCTGTCCGGCGAAACTCGCATCGGGCAAATCCTCGGCGGTTGCGCTGCTACGCACGGCGACGGCGGGGTCGGGAAGCTTCAATCGCGCCGCCAGCCCGGCATAAGCTGCAAGAATTTCCCCCGCCAGCTGGTCGGGAATGCAGGCGGCAAGAATCAGTTCGCGGATGGCGCTGCCCGCATCCTGCAGGCTCGCCTCGTTGGCATGGTAAAGTCGGATCTGCTCGCGCATGGCGGGCTCAATGCCGTTTGCAGCGAGGAAGCTACGATAGGCGTCGGCCGTTGTGGCGAAGCCTGTGGGCACGCGCACGCCGGTGTTGCCCAGCTCGCGTACCATTTCGCCCAGCGAGGCATTCTTGCCGCCGACCGAAGGCACATCGGCAATGGTAATGCCCTCGAACCAAAGAACTTCCGGCTTCGCCATTGTGCGCTCCTGCCGCCCGGATTGGCCTGACCTGTCATTTCAGGAAGGCGCCGCAGCTACGTTGATGATAATCAATGCAATGGCCGTTTGGCTAGGGGACTTTACCCGCCAAAGGTGTATTGTGCCAACAGGCCGAGTTGCCAGCCCATGTCGATGAGGGAGAGGTGTGATGACGGTCCAAAACCGGATTACAATTCCCGACCACGAAGTGATCGAAACGCTTCGCCGATCGGCCGAACTTCTGCCGAGTCCCGACGCGCCCGATTTCGCCGACGTCTTTGAGCGGTTCGGCGATGCCCGGATCGTCCTCCTCGGTGAAGC
>JANPOS010000072.1:0-1634 GCA_031428115.1 Novosphingobium sp.
CGAAGCAATCCTTGAGGACCTGGGCGTCAAGGCGGCCCTGTTTGCCCAGCTTGAGGACGTCGTTGCAGACGATGCCATCATCGCCAGCAACACATCGTCGCTGTCGATCGCGCGGCTCGCAAAGTCGCTGAGAAATCCGGCGCGGTTCGCTGGAATGCACTTCTTCAATCCGCCCACGGCCATGAAACTGGTGGAGGTGGTGTCCGGGCCCGCCACGGCCCCAAATGTCGCACAGACTATAGCCGCGGTCGCGGCAGACTGGAAAAAAGTCGCCGTTCCGGTCGCCGACGTACCTGGCTTTATCGTCAACCGCATCGCACGTCCCTTTTACGCCGAGGCGTTTCAGGCATTGCAGCAATCGGCAGCTCCTGCGGAAGTAATCGATCACCTTTTTAAGTCGGCTGCGGGTTTCAGGATGGGGCCGCTCGAACTGACCGACCTGATCGGGCAGGACGTGAACTTCAGCGTCGCGCGCACGGTCTACGATTCCTATTTCGGGCAGACGCGTTTCGTTCCGCAATTGCTGCAAGGCTGTCTGGTCGATGCGGGCTGGTTGGGACGCAAGTCCGGGCGGGGCATTTATGATTATTCCGGTAAGACCAGCAACGCCGCGCCAGAACCGATTGCCGCCGATCCACTTGCAGACGCCCCGCTCAGGCCGGAAAATGCCGGACCGGGGATGCCGCACTGGGAGATCGGGGGCATTGTGGTGCGCTTTACGCGCGGTCAGACGGCGCGCGTGGAGGCGCGCATAGCAGGCAAGCCGGTGGTCGTGCTGGACTGGTTCGAAGCCGCGACAGCCCAGGCCTGCGGCTTCGCTGCCAGTGATGAGGCCGCAGCCGAAGTCGGCGCCCGGCTGCTTGCAGCCTGGAATCTGGCGCCGTTCCGGATTGCCGACACACCCGGTCTGATCGTGACCAGAACGCTGGCCCAGATTGCCAACGCGGCCGGCGATGCCGTGCTGGAAGGCGTGAGCGATGAAGCGGGGATCGACAGCGCCTTGCGGTTCGGAGCGAACTATCCGTTCGGCCCGTTCGCATGGGCCGAGCAAGTTGGTGGCGAAGCCGTCGTCCTAACGTTGCAGGCCATCGCCTTCGGCACCGGCCATGCAATGTACAACCCATCACAATATTGGATGAGCAGGATATGACGGACGAAAGCTTGAAGCTGATCCTTGTAGATCGCAGCGATGACGGCATATGCCGCATTACCTTGAACAACGCCAAGAAGCGCAACGCCCTGGCGACTCCGTTGCTTGGTCTCATCGCCGATACGCTGGACCTGGTTCGCGCCGACGAAGCGGTGCGATGTGTAATCATCACCGGAGGCGATACGGTCTTTGCCGCAGGCGCCGACATTGGGGAACTGGCCGAGAAGGATGTCGCTGATGCCTTGGCTGATGTCCGCCCCGGGATCTGGGCCAGGATACGAAGTTTTCCCAAGCCGGTCATCGCTGCTGTTGAAGGCTGGTGCCTTGGGGCCGGTAACGAACTACTTATGTGCTGTGATTTGGCCGTTGCCGGCGAGGGGGCCAGGTTCGGCCAGCCTGAAACCAACCTTGGCATTATCCCCGGTGCCGGCGGAACGGCGACCCTCCCGCGTGTGGTCGGGCGCATGTCTGCGATGTACATGGT
>JANPOS010000073.1:0-15180 GCA_031428115.1 Novosphingobium sp.
GTAAAGCAGCACGGTATCTCGCTCGCTGTTGGCCACATAGGCCGCCTTGACCTGCGGATGGATCGCGGCCTCTCTTGTCGCGCAGAAGCGGGTGCCCATGGTTATGCCGCAAGCCCCAAGCGCGAGCGCCGCCACCAGTCCGCGACCATCCGCAAAGCCGCCGCTGGCGATCACCGGAACTGCCAGCTGATCAACGGCGCGCGGGATCAGGATCAGTCCGGGAATGTCATCCTCACCCGGGTGCCCGGCGCATTCGAAGCCGTCGATGGCAATCGCAGCGGCACCATGCTGCTGCGCCGTCATGGCATGGCGGATCGACGTGCACTTATGGATTATTCCGATGCCCCTCGCTTTCAGCATATCCCAGACCTCCCTCACTTCCGGAGTTCCTGCGGTCTCAACAAATTCCACTTTCGCGTCAGCGATCACATCGACGATGGCCCCGTAATCGGGTGGCCGCATCGTCGGAAAGACCGAAATATTCACACCAAAAGGGTTCGCGGTCTGAGCCCGGCATTTCTCGATTTCCCCCGCCAGGGCACTTGGATCGGCAAAGGTCAGCGCAGTTATCATGCCGAAACCACCGGCATTAGACACGGCAGCGGCCAGTTCGGCAAAACCGACATTTTGCATTCCGCCCTCGATGATGGGAAGCTCAGTACCGAGCAGGCGGGTCAACGCAGTGGATAGCGGCATGGGCCGTCAACGACGCAAGCTGATATCGAGGCCTGCCGACTTGATCTCGACCACCGGGATATCGGCGATCAGCATCAATTTGCGCACCTGCTCCAGCTCTGGCGATGACATCAGTGGGAAATCTTGACGCACCGGTCCGGCAGCCCGCATCTTGTCGATATCGGCCTGGGGGAGGAAGGCGCGGTAGATCAGTTCGTCCTCATCGTCAGTGCCGTGCAGCTTCTTTAGCGTGTCAATGTCCGGTGTTTCGGGCGGATTGGCGAGGACTTCCTTGGCGCGCGGGGCGGCCATGATCTGATCCATGACATTGGCGTCCACAGGAGCCACGGGGTCTCCATAAAACCCGCCCGCATACTGGATCACCTCGTCGGGCACGGTGCCATAGCGCTTGCCGGTGACGATATTGAGCACGGCCTGAATTCCGACCAGCTGGCTGAAAGGGGTCGCCATACCGGGATAGCCCAGATCGCGCCGCACCGCCGCGACTTCCTCAAGCACTTCTGGCAGCTTGTCCATCATCTTGTGCATCGCCAGCTGGGCCTTGAACGTGCCCATCATGCCGCCGGGAATCTGGTGCTGCATCGAGAATTCATCGTATTCCGCATACTGGTCTACGAGGTAGTCCGCCGCCTTGCCAACAGCGCGAAAATGGGTTGCGACCGGCTCGAAACATGCTTCATCGAGGCTATGGGTATGGCCGCGCAGTTCGATGTTCCGGGCCATGATCTCGGTAGATGGCACCGACGGGCCGTTCGCCATTGGCCTGCTCGCGGTATGAATCACCGAAACGCCGCAGTCGATCGCATCAAGATAGGCCTTCGCTGAAAGACCGAGCAGGTTGTTCGAATGGAACTCGAGAGGCTTACCAGTTGCAGCCGCGACTAGCGCAGGCACCAGGCTCTGGATGCGTTGCTTTTCCAGCACTCCGGCGGTGTCATAGAGCAGGATGGAATCAACATCCGGACTTTCCGCCAACTTGCGTGCGTTGGCCACGAAGAATTCATCGGTATGCACTGGCGACAGCGCGAACATGATCGCGCCTGCCACCTGCGCGTTCGCCTCTTTCGCCACTTTGGCAAGGCGCAGCATGTTATCCATGCCGAACAGGACGTCGTAGATCCAGAATGAGCGGATGCCGTGGGCGCACAGCCGACGCACCCAAAGGTCCATCAACGCTGGCGGGGTAATGCCGAAAGTGACGTTGGCATTGGCGCGCAGGCCCGCCCGCAGCGGGGTGTTGGGCATCGAGGCAACCAGCAGATCGAGCCCTTCCCAGTAGTTCTCCTGGCAATAGCGGGTCAACACGTCGAGCATTCCGCCGCCGGTCAGGTCGATAGTTGTGAAGCCAGTGCGATCGAGGATCGGCGCAACCGGTAAAGCCATGCCAGCGCGCATGCGCAGGCCCCAAAGGCTCTGCTGCCCGTCGCGCATTGTTTCATCGAGAAATTCAATGTGTGCCATTTGGCCTCCTTGGCGCGCCACCCGGCGGCGATTTGCGCAATGTCTGATCAGTCTCGCTGAATGTAGAAAAGCACCTGGTCACCTTCGACCAGTTCGGCATCGGCCGCGCAGACGCGCACGATCGTTCCAGAAACTCCGGCATTGACCGAAGTGAACAGTTTCATCACTTCCAGCAGGCATAGTTCCGTATCAGCGGCAACCTGCTGACCAAGTTCGACAAACGGAGGTGAGCCGGGTTTTGGGGAACGGTAGAAAGTACCGAGGTTGGGAGCCGCAACGGCATGCCAAGCCGGATCGACCGCGCCAGAACCAATGGTTTCCGCTGGCACCACCGCTGCCGTCGATGCCGTGACGGCTGCGTTGCCTGGCTCAGGCACCCGAGGCGCGCTCGCTGTGGTGGGGAAGACGCTCACCAGACCGGAATCGGGGTCATTGGAAAAAAGCAGACTGAAGCCGTCCGCCTGCACATGCAGCTCGCGCCAGCCGCCTTCCCGAAACAGGATAGCCAGATGGTTGATGTCGTTCAGCATTTGCTCTTTCATCGTCGCCCGTGCCGATCCCAGTAGTTCTGCTCATCATTCACAAATGAATAACCGGCGGACATCAATCCGCCAGTCAGCAACCCTTGTCCTACGCGGCCGACCGCGCCTCTTCCGCGGCAAGCGCCGCTTGCTCGAGCGTCGCTTCGATGACACGCTCGCGATGAAAATCGGAATCCCCGAAACTGGCGGCCAATATCCGTGCGCGGCGAAGGAAATGATGCAGCCCCAGTTCCCAGGTAAACCCCATCCCGCCATGCACCTGGATGCCCTGATGGCAGCACTCGACGGCGGTATCGACGCAGAACGCCTTTGCCATCGATGCACCGCGTGGGCCGTCCTCGCCCATTTCCGATAACACGCAGACTGCGTAATAGGCAGCGGCCCGAGCCGCTACAACCTGCGTGTACATGTCGGCGCACTTGTGCTTGATCGCCTGGAACGACCCGATCGGCTTGTCGAACTGCACCCGCTCGCGCGCATATTCGGCCGAACGCCGCACCATTTCGCCAGCAATCCCCAACGCAGCGGCCGAAAACAAGGCTGCGGCTACGTCGAACAGTCGCGCAGCCGCGTCCTGGGGGGCACGACCATCGAGAATCGCCGCAGGCGCAATCGCAACCCGGTTGAATAACACCTTGTGGTGATCGCAAGAGGGATCGACGCTTTCGGAACGCGCTCGGGTCACACCCTTTGCCCCGGCCGGCACCATCGCCAATCCGGTCCGGACACTATCACCATGACGGAACGGCACGAGCAGCCAGTCAGCGGCGGCGGCGTGGGCGACAAGTATCTTCTCGCCGCTCAGAACCCCGTCGCGAAACGTAGTCGTCATGCGTGAAGGCTCGTATCCCGCTCCCGCCTCATGCCAGGCCAGTGCCACGCGAAGACCGCCTGACGCCAGCGCAGCAAGCCATTCGCCCCGCTGGCGCTCCGATGCATGCCGCGCGATCACATCGGCGGCAACCAGAGTGTCGATGATCGACTGCGGCGCCAGGCGCGTGCCAAGTTCTTCGGCAATCAGCGCAAGATCGACCAGCGACAGCCCCAGACCGCCGTGCGCCTCCGGCACGAGTATACCGAACAGACCCAACTCCGCCATCATGTCCCAAGCGGCACTGTCGTCGCTACCGCGCATCTCGTGCGTCTCGAACGGCAAAGCATCTGCCAGAGCCCGCGCCACTGTCGAGTGAAGCTCGACCTGCTGTTCATCGAAGTCGAAGTTCATTTCGGAAGTCCCAGTATCCGCTCACCGATGATGTTGCGCTGGATCTCGGAAGAGCCCGAGTAGATCGAGAAAGCGCGCGATTGCAGATAGCTCAGCTGAAAGCGTCCTCCGGCAACTGCAAGCGGATCCTTTCCGGAGAGCGCCGCGAGCGGCCCCAGCGCATCGATCGCGCGTTCGAACATGTCCTGCGCGGCGTGGCTCCAGTAAAGCTTGTTGGCCGAAGCCTCGGCGCCGCGCTCAATACCTTTTTCATATTGGCTGAGCTGACGCAGGGCCGTCAGCCGCATAAGTTCGAGCTCGATAACAGACTGTCCAAGGCCTTGCCTGATGACCGGGTTCTCGATCAGCGGCTTGCCATCCCGCTGCAGCACCGCCAGGGTTGCCATCAGTTGGTCGAGTTCCTGCTTGAAGCGGATCTGCCGGCCCAGCGCATCTTCCGGACCACGCTCGTGCGCCAGCGTGCTCATGGCGATCTTCCAGCCACCGTTGACCGTGCCCACGACGTTGGCGACGGGCACGCGAACGTTGTCGAAAAAGGTTTCGTTAAATTCGTTCTCGCCCGAGATCTGCTTAAGCGGCCTCGTCGAGACGCCCGGCGACTTCATGTCGATCAGCAGGAAGGTCAGACCTGCGTGCTTGCGAACATCGGGATCGGTACGAACCAGCGCGAAGCACCAATCCGAATACTGGGCATAGCTAGTCCAGACTTTCTGGCCGTTGACGACGAAATGGTCACTGTCGAGCTCAGCCCGGGTTCGGACCGAAGCAAGGTCGGAACCAGCACCGGGCTCCGAAAATCCCTGGCACCAGACTTCGTCGCACGAGACGATTTTCGGCAGATAGCGCTGCTTCTGTTCATTCGTGCCATACTCAAGCAGGGTTGAACCGGCGAGGTTGCGGCCAATGATGTTGATGCCCTCGGGCACCCGGGCGCGGGCGAGCTCTTCGGCATAGATCGCCTGCTCCACCAGGGTTGCATCGCGGCCGCCGAATTCACGCGGCCAATGAATGCAGGCCCACCCGCCACGGAAGAGCGTGCGCTCCCACTCGATACGGAAGCGTGCGCGTCCGTCCTCGTCCTCTGGCTCGAATACGGTCTCGCCCCAACCTTTGGGCAGGGCATCGGCCAGCCAGCTGCGCAGGCTGGCGCGAAACTCCTCTTCCTGCGGTGAATAGTTGAAGTCCATGCCGTCAGGCCTTCGCAGCCGCCGCAGCGAAATCAGGGGCGCGCTTCTCGCGGAATGCCAGTACGCCTTCCTGATACTCAGGCGTCAGGTATGCCACCGTCTGGGCATAGCTTTCGAATTCAAGCATCTGGTCGAGTGTGGCATTGCTGGACTTGTTGAGCAGGGTCTTGGTCATGGCATTGGCCGTCGGCGATGCCTTGGCTATCTGCAGCGCCAGCTCGCGCGCCGTGGGCATGAGTTCGTCATGCGGAACCACGCGATTGGCAATGCCGATCTCGCGCGCTTCGGCGGCACCAACCTTGCGCGCGGTGAAGCACAGCTCCTTCGCCATGTTGAGGCCAACGGCGCGCACGAGGAAATAGAGCCCGCCGAGATCAGGCACAAGTCCGACTTTGGCGAAAGCCTGAATGAAGCTGGCGTTTTCGCTCGCCACGATGAAGTCGCAGGCGAGAGCGATATTGCAGCCTGCCCCTGCCGCAGCCCCGTTCACTGCGGCGATGATCGGCTTCTCGAGCCGGTTCAGCGGCTCAAGCACGTCCCTGAGTATCCACCGATGCCGCGCGCGCAACTGGATCGGCGACAGGTGATCGCGCTTTACCTTGAGATCGGCGCCGGCGCAGAAGCCCTTGCCAGCTCCGGTCAGGATCACGCAGCTGACATCCTGGTCGGCCGCAATCCGGTCGAGCGCATCGCGAAATTCGCGATAAAGCTCGTCTGTCGTCGAATTCATCGCGTCGGGACGGTTCAGCGTAATCGTCGCGACCCGGTCCCTGACGTTGTAAAGGATGTTTTCGTAGTTCATGGAAACCTCTCAGAGACCGGACTGGTCCGGCGGGACATGGGCAAGGTCGCTCTCGATCGAGTCTGGAACGGCAAACCATTGCTCGGGCATGTGCATCGGAATGCGGAAATCGTGAGCAGGCACGACGATGTCGGAATTGTCCATCACCCGGCGCATCGCCGCCTGCCATTCGCGCTCGCTGCCGCTGCGGACATTGCCGGTGAGAAAGGCATCCGACAGCGAACGCAATGGTCGTGCGTTGGCGCGCGGATCGGCGGGATACCAGTACCGGTAATGATCGCCCAGATCGGAGACCAGAGCGACCCGGCCCTTGGCCGTCGTCACCACCACAACTTGCATGCCTTCGGTATGTGCGCCGACCTTGAGTAGCCGAATGCCGGGAAACAGATCGACATCGCCGTCGACCAGCCGCAATGCGGAGGGCCGCTTGCGCTCGATCAGTTGGGTCAGCGTCGAGCGCCAGTAGAATATCCGCTGCGACGGGACCGGATCGACCATTGCCTGCAGTTCGTCGCGCTGAACAACGACGCAGGCTTCGGGAAACAGTTCAAGATTCTCACCGTGATCGAAATGCAGGTGGGTCAGTACGACATGCGTGATATCGCCCGGCGTGAGGCCCTCCGCAGCGAGGGCCTTGATCAGCGAAGCATGGCCACCGCCGATCCCGCCGACCTTCAGTCGCTGCGTCACCACGGCGATGTCGCTCATGCCGCTGTCGACCAGCATGGTCGCACCTTCGCCGCGCACCAGCCAGCAATGCACCGGGTCACGCATCATCCCGCCACCTTCGGGCAGATACAGCTCACCCAGACGCAATGTGGTGACAGTCCAGTCGCTCATTCGTCGATCAGCTCGAAACGTTCAATATCCTTTAGCGATCCAGTGCGTGTACCTGTGGTCCAGATCGCACGCACGCGCCGACCGGGGCGGACATGCTCCTTGGCCCAGGCGATGCTTTCAATCTCGATCATGTGAATAAGTCGCGTCGAAGCGCCATCAAGCACGATCTCGGCATAGGCATAGGGCGGCGGGCGAGTTTGGCCGATGAATTCCATGTTGATGATCGAACAGCCCTTGATCGTGCCAGTGTTCTCGCAGGTCTTCCATGTGCCAGTGCGTTTGTGAGTCAGATCGTCAATCTCGCGCGGAGGTAGCAGCGCTTCGTCACCACTCGACGTGCGCACCCCCATTATCCGGCCATGTTCGCGGATTTCATCGAACATCCGGCCATAGTAGGGACCATAGGCGTGTTCGTAATCGAGCTTCATCCGGTAGTTGATCACTTCAAGCGGCGCAGCGGTTTCACCGAACGGATTGACCGTGCCAATGGGCGCATCAGGTGCAGGCGCAAACCCGGCAATGCACAGGATCGACTGGTCCTGCGCCTCATCCCAAACAGCTGCCACGCGCATCCCGGCTGACAACGCCGAATAGTCCGCCAACATCTTGTGCGGAAATTCATTGTCGCAGCCATCCAGCTGGATCAGCCCGATCACATTGTCGCCGACCTGCGTAAAGGCACCGAGCACACCGGTGTGCGGCGCTTCGACGAATTCATAACGATCTTCAGCATCGCGGGTCGAGAAATCCTGAGCCGGCGCCACTACCTCACCATTGGCGAAACGGTTGCCAACAATGCGTCGTGTTGCAATTTCGGCGAGGAATGTGCCTGCTGCTTTGCCCGGCGTCAGCGTGTATGGTAGGTCAATCGTACTGGGAAAAGTCGCGAGGTCGATGGCCTGCGTGTCGGGTGCGCTTAGCATCTTTCGTCTCCCCTCAGGCGCTCAGCACGGCGCAGCCGCGCAGGTTGGCCCAGCCGCCGCCTGATTGTACGAGCGCGAGTTTAGCGTCTTTGATCTGGTGATTTTCAGAGCGGCCCATCACTTGCGTCGCCGCCTCGATCAGTCGGATCAAACCAACTGCGCCGATGGGATTGGCTCCCATACAGCCGCCCGAAGGATTGACCGGAATGTCGCCATCGAGCTCCGTCGCGCCCGACGCGATCAATTCCGCCGCCCCTCCGGGAGGGCAGAGGCCAAGGCTTTCGTAATAGCTTAGCTCAAAGCAACTATAAGGCTCTTGCACTTCGACGACATCGAACTGGCGGCGCGGATTGGTGATGCCTGCTGCGCGGTAAACATGGCGAGCAGCAATTGCCAAGGGTTCAGACAGCAGCATCGAGCGTTCCGGCGCATTGTCCGCCTCGCAGCAATAGGCGATGCCCTGAATCCACGCCGGACGGTTGGTGGACCTGGCCGCAACGCTCTCGCTGGCCAGCACCACCGCCGCCGCGCCATCGGAAATCGGCGGCACGTCGAGCAGCTTGATCGGCCAGCAGAGTGGTTT
The DNA here is from genome assembly GCA_031428115.1 of Novosphingobium sp. Lineage (GTDB taxonomy): Bacteria > Pseudomonadota > Alphaproteobacteria > Sphingomonadales > Sphingomonadaceae > Novosphingobium. Next base: position 8,260 of record JANPOS010000073.1, read on the forward strand.
GGAGGCCATAACCTCCTCGACCGTCACTTCCTTCTTGAAGTGGGCATAGGGGTTGGCGAGAGCGTTCCTGTGGTTCTTGACCGAGACCATTGCCGCAGCCTCCTCGGTATGGCCGAGAACATCCATTCGCGCGCGCCAGTACGCAGCGGAAAAGCCCATGATGCCGACAGCAAATTCGCGGCCCCAGAAGGGATCGTAAAGCGTCGAGATTGAATATTGCAACTGCCCTTCGGACAGCTTGTCATAGGCGACAACCAGCGTGCGTTCGGAATAGCCGCCCGCCACCTGATAATAACCCGCCAGCGCCCCGGCAAAGCCCGCGCCGCCGCCGCTGGTCACCCGCACCACTGGCTTGCCTTGCGCGCCGATAGCATCAACCACCCATTTTTCCGGCTGATTGACTGCCGCAAACAACACTGGTCCGCACGCGACAACGACAGAGTCGATATCGTCCATCGTCAGCTTGGCGTCGGCGAGCGCCCGATCCACGGCCTCGCGGACAAGGCCCGCCTGGCTGACAACGGTGCGTCGCCGCGAATGATGCGTCTGGCCTACGCCGACTATGCCTACGTGGTGCCCCATTGTCAGACCTCTAATGTGAAAACGCAGTTGGACTGCATGGCGACGCCACCGGCGCCGTGGACTATTGCGCGACTTGGCGCATCGCTGCCAAAAAGTTCGGGGCGGCTGAGTTGCGTTGCTGCATTAGCGAGGCGGATGAGACCCGTTGCCATGATCGGATCGGCGGGAAGCGCGCCGCCGGATGCATTTATCCGCACCTTGCCGCCGTTTGCTGCTTCCAGACCCTTGCCAGCCGCCGCCATCCCCAGCGCTTCGATTGCCATCAGTTCGGAAACTGCCGAAGAAGCACTGACTTCGGCAATGTCGGCTTTCGGTTTGTCCCAGCCCGCCTTCTTGTAAGCCATCGCCGCTGCCGCTTCGCACGAAGCCAGCTTGCCCGCCGTTCGTGAGCCAAAAGCATGCGAATCCATGGCATTGCCCATGCCGGTGATGAACACTGGATTGCGGCTGTGGCGCAACGCGATGTCTTCAGAGGCGAGCAGCACTGCCACTGCGCCATCGACCGGACGGGCAAGCATCAGTTCTTTGAGCGGCAATGCTGCATCGCGTGATGCCATTACAGTATCGGCATCGGGCACGGCATCAATCGCAACCTTACCGTGCTTCGCCGCATCGGCCCAGCGCTGTGCCACCAGCTCCGCCAGGTCGCGCTCGCTGACACTATGCGCCGCTAGATAGCGCTGCGCCTGCATGCCATTGGCAGCGCGCTGGCCGAAACCGACCGGGCGCTGGTAAAACGGTTCGCACTGCGACGACCAATAGGCCGAAACATCCGACTCAGATGGCTTTGAATAGGCGACAATCAGTCCAACGGACGAAGCGCCCGAACGAATCTTGTTGACCCCGTAGAGCGCTGCCCACAGCCCATCTTCTTCAACCCGCGCCTCGTCCTTGTGATGCGCACCCAGCGCGCCGAGAAAGCCGCAGTTCGAGATCGAACGGCCATCGAGCACATCGCTGCCCGAATCGATGACGAAATCGACATCGTCGAGTGACAGCCCGGTGCCCTTGAACACCGATGTGACTACCGCTGAAATCAGATCAATATGCTGCGCATCTCGCCACGCGGGGCGCAATTCCGTCTGCGCGGAAGCCAGCACTGCTACGTTACCCAAAGCCATTGTCACTTCTTATACCTTCTTGATCACCCTAGCGGCGCAGGAACGCGAGACAGCCCCCGGGTTTGGCAATTCATTCGTGAAGCGCGACATAAATCTGAATAAGATTCGATGTCAAAGGAAATCGACGGTTCGTCGGATTTTTAATGCAATCCCCAATTGCCGTGCGTATATGAGTTCGAAGCAGTTGGAATCTGCTCGCGCTGGCGGATTTTATCCGACTTATTTTCGGGATAGGAGAGATGTTCATGGCCCTGGATGTAAGCGGTGGCTTTCGCTATCCATCCCCGAACCCTTCTTGGCTGGCCCAGTCTGTCGAGGAGGTTCTGGCCCCGGAATTGCCGATAATCGATCCCCATCACCACCTATGGATCGAAGATGGCATGCCTTATCTGGAAGCTGAAATCATGGAGGATCTGGCGTCGGGCCATCGGATCGATGCAACTGTCTTCGTCCAGGCGCACTATGGCTATCGCAGCGACCTGCCACCCGAAATGGCACCAATTGGCGAAACCGAGAAAGTCCGCGAGATTTCCGCTTCTTGCCGCACATCCGGTTGCCGCACACGTGTCGCCGAAGGTATCGTCGCATTTGCTGACCTCTCCCTTGGCTCGGGCGTCGCACCGGTAATCGAAGCCCATGCAGCAGCAGCAGCCGGTGCGCTTCGAGGCATCCGCCACGGCGTCTCGCGCGATGAGAATTTCCCCGACGGGATCGTTGTCCGCCCCGCACCAGCCGAATTGCTGAAGGACGCCCGCTACCGCGAAGGGCTGCGCATGCTCCAGCAGGCCGGGCTCAGCTATGATGCGATGCTCTATCACCGGCAAATCGGCGAACTGACAGACCTGGCGAGGGCCATGCCCGAACTGCCGATCGTGCTTGATCACATGGGCACCATACTCGGCGTAGGGCCCTATCAATCCTCTCGCAACGAAACCTTCGAACAGTGGCGGGACGACATGGCCGAGCTGGCCCGCTGCGAGAATGTCACGGTCAAGATCGGCGGCATGGGCATGATCATTTGCGGTGCCCGCTGGCACGAGCGTGCGCAGCCGCCTTCATCGGACGAACTGGCCGCTGCCTGGCGGCCTCAGGTCGAAACCTGCATCGAGCTGTTTGGAGCCGAACGCTGCATGTTTGAAAGCAATTTCCCGGTCGACAAGGCGATGTATTCCTACCGGACACTCTGGAATGCGTTCAAGCGCCTCACCTCCGGGGCGAGCATCAACGAACGCGAAGCGCTGTTTGCAGGCACCGCAGCGCGAATCTATCGTATTGCGATGCCGGTCACTGCCGCACTCGCGGAGACAAGCAATGTCTAATCGGGCAGCGAGCCTGCTGAGCCGCGCGCAGCTGCACGGCGATCGCACGGCTATCCTGTTTGGCGATCGCCGGATCAGTTTTGCGGAACTTGGCGAACTGACCTGCAAGACTGCCGGCGGCCTCCGCAATCTGGGTATCCGCGCCGGCACCCGCGTAGGCATCATGATGCCGAGCCAGCCTGAATTCATCATCGTCGAGCAGGCGCTGTTTCTGCTTGGTGCCGTCGTATCACCAATCAACGTCTATTACCGCCCCGCCGAACTCGCCCACGCAGTCAGGACCTGCGAAATCGAGTACCTGGTTATAGCAAATGACTTGCGTGATCGTTTGCCAGCGCAGATGCGGCACGAGATGCCCAGTCTGGTAGCGGCAATCGTGGCCGACGGCAGCGAGGATACGCCAGAACTCCGCTCCTTGCGGCACGCCTGCGGCACGTCCATGCCCGTCACCGAAGTCTACCCTGTTTCGGAAGACGACGTTGTCATGCTGCTGAACACCAGCGCAACGACCGGCAAGTCCAAGGGCGTGATGCTGACCGCAGGGAACCTGGCGGCCAACTACGACCGCACTCCCGAATGGCTGGGATTGCGCGACGACGATGTGATCTTGTGCGCGCTGCCTCTGTACAACACCTTTGGGCTCAACCAGTGCATCAACGCCATGACATCGGCCGGAGCTACGTTGGTGCTGCTGCCCCGGTTCGATGCTGAGAATTGCATCCAGGCGATCCAGCGCCATCGCTGCACCTTCCTGCCGGGCGTGCCGACGATGCTGCAGAAGATCCTCGACCGGCTTGATTGTCGCAACAGCAAACTGGAATCGCTGCGGTTGATCATGACCGGCGGCGCGCCGGTGCCCGCACCCCTGCTCGCGCGCCTCAAACAGGTGCTTGATCCTGCAGCCCGAGTGGTCACCGGCTATGGACTGACCGAAGCGACGGCGCTGGTCACGCTGACCGACGTAGAGCTAGATGATGATGGAACGATTGTGCGAGGTCGCACGATCGGCCGGGTTCTCGACGGCATGTCGATCGGCGCAGTCGACGAACAGGGCCAATTGCTGGGTCCCGGCGAGACCGGCGAGTTCGTCGTCCGGGGCCCGAACCTGATGGCCGGATACTACCGTGCGCCTGCCGATACCGCAGCGGCGCTGAAGGAAGGCGCACTACACACCGGCGACATCGGCTATCTCGATGCTGATGGATTCGCCTATATCGTCGATCGCAAAAAGGACATCATCATCCGAGGCGGTCAAAACATCTACCCCGCCGACATCGAGGAAGTCCTTTACGGTGTCGATGGCGTCGCCGAGGCAGCGGTCATCGGCGCCGAGGACCCGCTGTTCGGCGAAGTTCCGGTGGCCTATGTGGCATTGTCCCCGCACCGGGAAATCACCAAACAAGCCCTGCTGGCAAGGTGTAGTGAAGAACTGGCCGCCTACAAGCAACCGGTCACGGTTCATTTCCTGCCCGAGCTGCCCAAGGGACCGACCGGCAAGATTCTGCGCCGCGAACTGCGGCGCTGGCTTGCGGAGGCCGCACAAGCATGAATCCGGACAGCCTGTTCATCGATTCCAATGGTTTGCGCATCCATGTCTCGTGCTGGGGAGAGCCTGGCAAGCCAGCGTTGTTCCTGCTCCACGGCATGCGCGATCACAGCCGGAGCTGGGACTGGATTGCCCGTGAACTGGCCGGAGAATACCGGATATACGCGCCGGACCTGAGGGGGCATGGCGATAGCAGCTGGGCGGGACCTGGCGGTTATGCGATCGCCTCCTTCATCCTCGATCTTGAGGACGTCGTGATTGCGCTTGGTCTGAAACGCTTTGCCATTGTCGGCCACTCGTTCGGCGGTGCAATCGGGTTGCGCTATGCCTCGGCGTTTGCTGAAAAGGTCACCGGCTTTGCCGGAATCGAGTGCATCGAGCTGCCGATACTGCGCGAACATCGCAATTCGCCGAAAGCCCATCCAGCCCACCTGCGGGCCTGGATCGACTCCGAACGGCAAAGGCGCATTCGCATACCACGCCACTACGCCACCCTGGCAGACGCCATGGAGCGGATGCGTGCGGAAAACCAGGGCCTGTCTGACGACACCGTCAGACATCTCGCCCGGCATGCAGTCATCGCCATTGCTGACGGCGGCTGGCGCTGGAAATACGACAATGCCGCCCGCCTGCGCGCACCAGACGATATCGACGGACGCGATCTCGACGAGATGCTTGAGGCTATCGCTTGCCCGATCCTGCTGTCCTACGGAGCCGCCAGCTGGGTCCCGCTTCCGCCACGGGAGCGGCTCGACCGGATCCGCCGACTCTCGCTGATCGAATTTCCCGGCGCGAGCCACTGGCTCCACCATACATCGCGGGAGGCATTTACCAGCGCCGTCCGCTCGTTTCTGTCCGCCCTTCCCGAGAGGTAATTTTCATGCGCGAAGCAGTCATCGTCTCAACCGCCCGCACCGGCATCGGCCGCGCGTTCAAGGGGGCGTTCAACGATACCGACGCCCCCTGTCTCGCCGGCCATGTCATGAAGGCGGCAGTCGAACGCGCCGGTATCGATCCCGCCCGCATCGACGATACGATCTATGGCGTAGCCAGTCAGTTCGGCACCCAGGGCAACAATCTTGGCCGCACCGCGCTGTTTGCGGCCGGCCTGCCCCTGTCGGTGCCCGCCACGACCATCGACCGCAAGTGCGGCTCCGGCTTGACCGCGCTCGCCTTCGCCGCCCGCTCGATCATCGCCGACGACATCGACGTCGCGCTTGCGGGAGGCGCCGAATCCATCTCTCTCACCCGCAACGCGCACACACCGAACTTCCGTACGCAGCCCGCCGAGGTGACTGGCCACTACCCCCACGCCTACATGGCGATGATCGAGACAGCGGAACTCGTCGCCGACCGTTACGGCATTACCCGCGAGGCACAGGATGAATTTTCAGCGCAAAGCCACATCCGCGCCGCCGCCGCACTCGCCGCAGGGCGTTTCGAGCAGGAGATCGCCCCGATCAAGGTACGCCGCAACATTATCGAAAAGGACGGATCGGTATCGGCCTCGGAAGACGTAACCCTCGCCAGTGATGAAGGCATCCGCGCCGATACGACGTTCGAAGGACTCGCCCGGCTCAAGCCGGTGTGGAAGGACGGGCAAATCATTACGAAAGGCCGGCATGTCACCGCAGGTAATGCCAGCCAGCTGTCGGACGGCGCATCGGCGCAGGTGGTCGTGGAGCGGGCGATTGCCGAACGTGAAGGGCTGCCAATCCTTGGAATTTTCAGGGGTTTCCAGGCGGTGGGCTGCGCGCCCGAGGAAATGGGCATCGGCCCGGTCTTCGCGGTGCCGAAACTCCTCGATCGGGCGGGTCTCAAGGTTCAGGACATCGGGCTCTGGGAAATTAACGAGGCCTTCGCCAGCCAGGTGCTTTACTGCCGCGACAAGCTGGGCATCGATCCGGAACTGTTCAACGTCGATGGCGGCGGCATCGCGCTTGGCCACCCGTTCGGCATGACCGGCAGCCGCATTGCCGGCCATGCCTTGATCGAAGGCCGACGGCGCGGCGTGCGTTATGTCGTCGCCTCGATGTGCATCGCCGGCGGCATGGGTGGCGCCGGCCTGTTCGAGCTGCCATCCTGATCTGGCAGGATGCTCGAATGGAGGAGCCAGATGCCGCTTTTGCCCGCAGGGCGCCTGCCGTGCAGCGTCGCGGATGATGCCGTGAAGCAAATCGTCGGGTTCGGAGGCAAAACCGTGGCAATGAAACTAGGTCACCGACTCATAAAGCGCATCCAGATACTGGCTGCGGCTAGCTTGATGACAGCGAGATAGTTTTCGGGATGCTTTTCGTATCGGGTGGCGACGGCCCGGTAGTGTTTGATTTTGCTGAAGAACCTCTCGACGGCA
>JANPOS010000074.1:0-77837 GCA_031428115.1 Novosphingobium sp.
CGCCTTCTTCATCGGCTCCTTGGTGCGCTCGATCAGCCCGGCGACCATCTTTTCGAGATCGGCGCGGGTGATCGTCTCGACCAGATGCAGCGGCGTGGTGCTGCCGCCTTCCATGCGCGCGGTGATGAACGGCAGGTTGATTTCGGTCGTGGTGGTGCTCGAAAGCTCGATCTTGGCCTTTTCGGCGGCTTCCTTCAGACGCTGAAGCGCGAGCTTGTCGGTCTTCAGGTCCATGTTCTCCTTGGCCTTGAACTTGTCAGCCAGCCATTCGACCATCTTCGAGTCAAAATCCTCGCCGCCCAGGAACGTATCGCCGTTGGTCGACTTGACCTCGAACACGCCGTCGCCGATCTCAAGCACCGAGACGTCAAACGTGCCGCCGCCAAGGTCATAGACCGCGATGGTCTTGCCCTCGTTCTTCTCCAGCCCATAGGCCAGCGCCGCCGCAGTCGGCTCGTTGATGATGCGCAGCACTTCGAGGCCGGCGATCAGGCCGGCATCCTTGGTTGCCTGGCGCTGGGCGTCGTTGAAATAGGCCGGAACGGTGATGACCGCCTGGGTCACGGGCTCGCCCAGATAGCTCTCGGCGGTTTCCTTCATCTTCTGCAGGATGAAGGCGGAAATCTGCGAAGGCGAATAGTCTTCGCCGCCGGCGCGCACCCAGGCATCGCCGTTCTTGCCCTTGACGATCGGATAGGGAACCAGCTCGGTGTCCTTCTTGGTCACCGGATCATCGAAGCGGCGGCCGATCAGGCGCTTCACCGCGAAAATCGTGTTGTCGCCATTGGTCACAGCCTGGCGCTTGGCTGGCTGGCCGATCAGCCGCTCACCATCCTTGGTGAAAGCGACGATCGACGGCGTGGTGCGTGCGCCTTCCGAATTTTCAATCACCTTGGGCTTGCCGCCATCCATCACAGACACGCAAGAGTTGGTCGTACCAAGGTCGATACCGATAACTTTAGCCATTATTCCCCATTCCTTAGCTCATATGTTGACACCGCGCGCTGCGCCCCCCGCATTGGCGGCAAGGCATGTCGGCGGCTCCGAATGTGAGCGCGATATAGGAGCGGTTTTGCTTGGCACAAGAGCAGCAGGCGATTAGCGATGCATGATTGGTCAACCGCCCTATCGAAGGACACCGCCTGTGAAACCTGCCCTGCTTATCGCCGCGATCGCTGCCCTCTCGCTCGGTGCCTGCCAGCAGCCCAAGACCGAGCCCGCGCCTGAAAAGAGTGCCGCTGCTGCCGCACCCGAGGCCAAGCCCGGCATCCAGCTTTCCGCAGGCCGGCTGGTGCTTCCCGCCGTTGCCGGCAACCCGGGCGCTGCCTATTTCCAGATCAACAACAGCGCCGGTGCCTCCACCGTGATCGCCGCGATCAGCATCAATGGCTCGGGCAAGACCGAAGTCCATCAGACCATTGGCGATACCATGACCACGGTCGATCAGGTCGAAATCGCCCCCTCAACCAGCATCAAGTTCGAACCCGGCGCACTCCACGTCATGGTCTTCGACCTCGCATCCACACTGAAAGCCGGCGGCACCACCGAACTGACCGTGACTTTTGCCGACGGCGACAAGGTCTCCGCCCCGCTCAAGATCGAAGCGGCCGGCGGCGGTGGGGGCATGGAGCACTGAGCAGGGATTTTTCCTGTCCCGTCGGCGGCGAACGCTCTCTAACCCCGGGCGAAACCGCGCTCGTGCGCGCGGTGTTCGGCGAGGCAATTGACCCCGTGCCAGTGCGCATCCGGCGGCGGCGCTGGTTTCCGCTCCAGCCGCGCCATGTCACGATGGCACCTTGCGGCCACCTGCATTTCCACCCGCGCTCGGATGACTACTGCGACGACTTCACTGCCGCCGACCTCTCAAGCCAAGGCCTGTTCATCCACGAGATGACCCACGTCTGGCAGGCCCAGAGCCGCGGCTGGTGGTATCTCCCGCTGTGCCGCCCGTTTTCGCGCCGATATGACTATTGCCTGCGGCCCGGCTGGGAACTGGCGCGCTATGGCATCGAGCAGCAGGCCGAGATCGTGCGGCATGCGTTTTTGTTGCGGAATGGCAGGAGCGTGGCGGGGGTGGTGGACGAGCGAACTTACGCCACGCTAGTGGATTTTCCTTGCGCGGAATGACGGCCGTGTTTCGCTTGACGCGCTCACCACCAACAAATATGGATATACATTATTAAAAATGGATATCCGTCGGAGACCAGTCATGTACCAGTTCAAGGTCGCGAAATGGGGCAACAGCTTTGCGGTGCGCCTGCCTCGGAATCTGGTCAGGGAAATGGGGATCAAAGAAGGCGACTTGATCGACAGCGAACTGATAACCAATGGCGCAAAACTGCGTGCTTGGCTGGACGCAAAGCGTGAGCGTGATCGGATGACGCCCGAGCAAGCGGATTGTGCGATTCGCGACGCCCGCAAGTTGTTTCCCGCCAATCTAAAACCCGAAGACTGGAAAATTGATCGCAACGATCCCGAAGTGAGGGGCTAACTTGCCGTATTTCGTCGATACCAACGTCGCGCTCTATGCATTTCAGGACAGTCCGAAATCGAAACGTGGGTCAGCACTGCTCACCGGCGCAACGATCAGCGTCCAGGTCCTCAATGAGTTCGCAAATGTCTGCATACGCAAACTTGGATACGACCAGCCAACGCTTGACACCCTGATCGCCGCGATAAGAGCCAAAGTCGATATGATCGAACCGGTCTGCGAAACCACCCACGACCTTGCCCGCGCCCTGGCTTTTCGTTACCGGCTCAGCTTCTATGACAGCGCGCTCCTAGCCTCAGCGCGGCTTGCTGATTGCGATGTCTTCTACAGTGAGGACTTACAGGATGGATTGATCATTGAAGGCCAGCTGACCGTGCGCAATCCGTTCGCCTAGATCACTCCGCCTTCTTCGCCACCGCCACCATCGCCGGGCGCAGCAGGCGGTCCTTGATCATGTAGCCCGCCTGCAATTCCTGCAGAACCGTGCCCGGCTCGGCGTCGGCTGAGGGCACTTCCATCATCGCCTGGTGCTGGTTGGGGTCGAGCGGCATCCCCATCGCGGCGATCCGGGTGATGCCGTGCAGGCCGAACACCTTGTCGATCTCGCGCGCGGTGGCTTCGATGCCGGCGATCAGGCTTTTCAGCTTCTCGTCTTCGCGCAGTTCAGCCGGAATGGATTCCAGGGCACGCGAGAGATTGTCGGAAACTGGCAGGATATCGCGCGCAAAACCGGTCGCGGCATAAGCGCGGGCATCGGCCATTTCCTTTTCCATGCGGCGGCGCACATTCTGCGTCTCGGCCTTGGCATAAAGCACGTCCTGCTTCGCCGCTTCCAGATCGCCGCGCAGCAGTGCCAGCGCCGCTTCCAGAGATTCTCCTGCCTCGCTACCGCTCTCCAGCATGTCCTCGGGGACGCCTGCCAGTTCTGCTGCCACCGCAGGATCATCCTGCGGCCTGGTGTCTTCGTTCATGTTGAAAAAATGTCCTGCTAACCGATCAACTTGCCCCCCATTTTCGATAGTGCCTGGGCGGTGAAATCCACCATGGGGATTAGCCGCGCATAATTCAACCGAGTCGGCCCGATAACGCCGATCACGCCGACCACCCTGCCCTCCCGGTCGCGATAGGGCGAAGCGATCACTGACGAGCCGGAAAGCGCGAAAAGCCGGTTCTCCGAGCCGATGAAAATTCGCGTTGCTTCGGCCTCGCGCGCCAGATCGAGCAGCTCGGCGACCGATTGCTTGTTTTCGAGGTCATCGAGCAGCGAGCGCACCCGCTCGATATCGCCCAATGCCGCCTCATCCAGCAGATTTGAAGCTCCGCGGACGATCAGCACCGGGCGGCGGGCCGCGTCTTCACTCCACACCGCCATGCCGCGCTCGACCAGATCGCGGCTGGCCGAATCGAGCGCCGAGCGGCCCGAGGCGATTTCCGCCCGCATCGCCTGCACCGCTTCCGCCAGCGTGCGCCCGCCAAGCCTTGCGGTGATATAGTTCGAGGCTTCTTCAAGCGCGCCGGGACGCACCCCATCGGGCACCGCGATGACCCGGTTTTCCACCGCGCCGTCTTCCCCCACCAGCACCGCGAGCACGCGGCCCGGTGACAGCGCCACCAGGCTGAGCTGGGTCAGCCGGGGCTCGCGGGCGGGCACCATGACCACGCCGGCACCGGCCGAAAGGCTGGAAAGAATGGCCGAGGTGGCCTCCAGCGCGGTCTCGATCGGGCCGGGATCGGCCAGCCGCCGCTCGATCGCCGCGCGCTCTTCCGCGCTCGGCTCGGCGACCTGCATGATGCCATCGACGAACAGCCTAAGCCCCGCTTCGGTCGGCAATCGGCCCGCGCTGGTATGCGGCGCGGCCAGCAAGCCAAGCGTTTCGAGGTCGTGGAGCACCGAGCGGATCGAGGCGGGAGACAGGCTCACCCCGTTCGCTGCCGCAAGCGTTTTCGACCCCAGGGCCTGCCCGGAATCGAGATAGCCCTCGACCACCAGGCGGAAAATCTCGCGGGCACGCAGGTTCAATTCGGTGATGGGCGGCGTGGTCATGCTTTGCGGTCTATAGCTAAATCGCCAGCCAAAAAACCCGTTTGTCCTGAGCTTGTCGAAGGACTGCACTTTCTTTCGGCGCGAGAGCAACTAAAGGACGGCCCTTCGACAAGCTCCGGACAAACGGTTCCGGGCGATCTTAGGAGAATCACATGCGCCCCTCAGGCCGCGCCCCCGACGAGATGCGCGCACTCTCATTCGAGACGAATTACACGATCCACGCCGAAGGCTCGGTGCTCGTCGGCTTCGGCAACACCAAGGTGCTGGTCACCGCCAGCGTTGAGGAAAAGATCCCGCCGTTCCTGCGCGGCAAGGGCGAAGGCTGGGTGACGGCGGAATATTCGATGCTGCCCCGCGCCACGCATACGCGCGGCAGCCGCGAGGCAGCCAAGGGCAAGCAGAGCGGCCGAACACAGGAAATTCAGCGGCTTATCGGTCGATCTTTACGTTCTGTCACAGATATGAAAAAGCTCGGTGAGCGCCAGATCGTGCTCGATTGCGACGTGATCCAGGCCGATGGCGGCACCCGCACGGCGGCGATCTCCGGCGCCTGGGTGGCGCTGAAGCTTGCGACCAACGGCCTGCTCAAGTCCGGCGCGATCACCGAAGACCCGCTGACCCGCCGGGTCGCTGCAGTCTCCTGCGGCATCTACAAGGGCACCCCGGTGCTCGATCTCGATTACATCGAGGACAGCAACGCCGACGCCGACGCCAATTTCGTTTTGATCGAAGGCGGCCACATCGCCGAAGTCCAGGCCACCGCCGAAGGCGCGACCTATGACGAGGAAGGCCTGCTGCGCCTGCTGCGGCTCGCACGGATTGGTTGTGAGGGAATTTTTGCGGGGCAGGCGAAGGCTATTGGGAAGTAACCAACCTCGTCTTCCCCGCGAACGCGGGGACCCATCACCGGAGGTCGCGTTGCAAGCCAGGGCGGGAGATGGGTTCCCGCCTTCGCGGGAATGACGAGGTAAGTTGCATGAACAAACTCTCGCAAAAACTGGTCATCGCCACCCACAACGCCGGCAAGCTCAAGGAAATCGCCGCGCTGCTCGCGCCCTATGGCGTCGATTGCCTCTCTGCCGGCGCGCTCGGCCTGCCCGAACCGGCCGAGACTGGCACGACCTTTGCCGAAAACGCCCTGATCAAGGCCCGCGCAGCAGCGGAAGCGGCGCAGTTGCCCGCGCTGGCGGACGATTCGGGGCTGTGCGTTGCGGCCCTGGGTGGTAGGCCGGGGGTCTATACCGCCGACTGGGCCGAGCGGCAGTGGTTCGAAGGTGATTCTGGCCGCGACTGGTACATGGCGATGGGCAAGGTCGAAGGGATGCTCTGCGCCTTGGGCGACGATGCCGACCGTACCGCGCATTTCGCCTGCACGCTGGCCATCGCCTGGCCGGGCGGGGCGAGCGCGGTCTATGAAGGCCGCGTGGCAGGCACGCTAACCTGGCCGCCGCGCGGGGTGCTGGGTTTTGGCTATGATCCGGTGTTCGTGCCCACTGGCGCCGCGCTGACATTCGCCGAGATCGACCCGGCGGAAAAGCACCGCATCAGCCACCGGGCGGACGCATTCGCCAAGCTGGTCGCGGATCAATTCGCTTAGCCCTCCCTTTCGTCTTTGCGAGCGCAGCGAAACAATCCAGAGCCGCATAAACCGCTCTGGATTGTTTCGCTGCGCTCGCAATGACGAAGGAAATGGTGGTAGAGCCGCGCCATGGCCCGCGCGCTTTATATCCATTGGCCGTTCTGTCTGTCGAAGTGCCCTTACTGCGACTTCAACAGCCATGTCCGCGAGGGGGTCGATGTCGACCTGTGGCGGCAAGGCTTGCTCGCCGACATGGCGCGCGAGGCGGAAGTGGCGGGCGGCGAAACTCTGACCTCGATATTCTTCGGCGGTGGCACCCCTTCGCTGATGCCGCCCGCGCTGGTGTCGGCGCTGCTCGCCGAGGCCGAACGGCTCTGGGGTTTTGCTCCCGGCGTCGAGATCACGCTGGAGGGCAATCCGACTTCGGTGGAGGCGGCGAACTATGCCGCGCTGGCCGCCGCCGGAGTCAACCGCGTGTCGCTGGGCTTGCAGGCGCTCGATGATGCGACATTGCATTTCCTCGGGCGGCATCACAGCGCCGAGGAAGGACTTCGCGCGGTGGCAGTGGCGCAAAAGCACTTCGCGCGGGTCAACTTCGATCTGATCTATGCCCGCCCCGGCCAATCGGCGCAGCAATGGCAGGCCGAGCTCTCCCGCGCGCTGGCCATCGGCACCACGCATCTTTCGCTCTATCAGCTGACCATCGAGCCGGGCACGCGGTTCGCTACTATGGCGCGCGAAGGCCAGTTCACGCCGCTGGACGACGATGCTTGCGCTGATATGTTCGCAGTGACCCGCGCGGCGACCGATGCGGCCGGCCTGCCCGCCTATGAGGTCAGCAACCATGCAGCGCCCGGCGAGCAAAGCCGCCACAACCTCGCCTATTGGCGCTATGACGACACTTGCGGCATTGGCCCGGGCGCGCATGGCCGGCGCGGCGGGCTGGCCACCGTCCGCCACCGCAAGCCAGAGAACTGGCTGGAGGCTGTGGTGCGGCAGGGCGACGGCATCGCCGAAGCTCGCGAACTGGGCACCCTGGAGCAGGCCTCCGAAGCCATGCTGATGGGGCTGCGGCTGGCCGAGGGCATCGATCTTGCGGCGCTGGCCCGGCGCTTCGATCTTGCCGAAGCGGCGCTGTGCGATCCCGGCAAACTGGCGTTTTATATCGATAAGGGACTGTGCTGGCGCGATCACAGCCGCATCGGCGTCAGCGCGGCTGGCATGGTGCTGCTCGATGGCCTGCTCGCCGAACTGGTGCCCGCTGGCCTGGTCAATGCCTAGGCGATTTCCTGCTTGCCCCTCCCCCTGGAGGCGGAGGCTGGGTGGGGGTGTACCGCCGCCAGCCTGGACGCTCGGCATTCGCCTCGCTCCCCCACCCCAACCCCTCCCCGCCGGGGAGGGGTTGGGGTGAATCGTTCGGACATCCTCGCAGCATGGGGCAATCACCTTACAGCTGGCCGCCGCCGCTCGGTGCATACCGTGCGCGCCTATGTCGCGACTGCCGCGCGCCTGATCGATGACAGCGACACCAGCTGGCCCGCCCTCGCCCGGCTCGATGCGCCCGCGCTGCGCCAGCATCTCGCCAGCCGTCGCGCCGGGGGGATCGGCAATGCGTCCGCCGCGCGCGAGCTTTCGGCACTCAAGAGCTTCATCGCCTTTGCCCGCGAACAGGCCGGCCTTGCCGATGTCGCAGCCCCGCGGATGCGCGGGCCGCGCATCAAGAAGGGCTTGCCCCGCCCGGTGACGCCCGATGAGGCGGTGGGACTTGCCGCGATGGTTGCCGAGGATGCACACGAGCCCTGGATCGGCGCGCGCGACCGGGCGGTGCTGCTGCTGCTTTATGGCGCAGGACTGCGCATCGCCGAGGCGCTGTCGCTGACGGGCGCGGCGCTGCCGCTGGTCGACGTGCTGACGGTGACCGGCAAAGGCGGCAAGCAGCGCGCGGTGCCGCTGCTGCCGATCGTGCGCGAAGGCGTCGCCGATTATCTCGCCAAGTGCCCATGGCCGGTGATGCACGGTGCCGCGCTGTTTCGCGGGGCAAAGGGCGGCGCTCTGAGCCAAGGTATGGTGCAGAAGGCGGTCGCGCGCGCGCGCATTTCGCTCGGCCTGCCGCCCACCGCGACGCCGCACGCGCTGCGCCACAGCTTCGCCACCCACCTGCTCAGCGCCGGCGCGGACTTGCGGTCATTGCAGGAGCTGCTCGGCCATGCATCGCTGGGCTCGACGCAGATCTACACCAAGGTCGATGCGGCAGTGCTGCTGGATGTCTACCGCAATGCCCATCCCAGGGAACGCGGCGACTGACCCAGGATATTTACGGCGCGTAATAGCGGAACCGGCTTTGCCAATTTCCTGGACGGTCCTATGAAACGTTCCGCCGCCCGGCTCGAACTCGCGCACCTTTTCATCATATACTTGAAAGCGTCATCGTGCTTTCTTTGAATAGTCATCGTGCTTTCGCCACTGGGTCATAGTGCAGCACTAACGCGATCTCCCAAGGTCTCCGGTCACGGAGTGGGGAAATCAGATGATACGCAAGCCGATCCGGTCCCGTCTGGCCGCATTCTCGATACTGCTGTGGAGCCTGACGGTGTCGGCCGCACCGCCCGAAAGGTCGGTCGGCATCGAGCACGCCCAGCTGATGGGCACACTCACCCTCAAAGGCCAGTTGTTCCATGTCCAGGGGGTCGAGCTTGACCGCGAGCATATCTGGGTCACTTCGCTCAGCCGCCTGCGTGGGCGCGGTTTCATCCATCAGTTCGACCGCGCGACCGGGGAGTTCCAACGGCGCCTCGAACTGACCGACGGGCCGCGCTATCACCCGGGCGGCATTTCGGTTCACGGCGGTTCGATCTGGGTGCCAGTTGCGGAAATGAAGCCGCACAGCTCTGCGGTGCTGGTCGAGATCGACAAGGAAAGCCTGCAGGTCCGCCGCAGGATCCGCGTCGCCGATCATCTCGGCTGCGTTGCGGCATCGGGCAACACACTCATCGCGGGCAACTGGGACAGCAAACAGCTCCATGTCTTCGATCTGACCGGCGCCGAGCCCGCGCAGGTCGTGCAAAACCCGGTCCACACCCGCTTTCAGGACATGAAACTGATTGGCGGCCAGCTGGTCGCGGGCGGCCTGCTGACCGGGCGCAGCGGCACCATCGACTGGTTCGACTGGCCCAGTATGCGCCACACCCGCAGCTTGAAAACCGGCACAACTCTGAGCGACGGCCACCTGCGCCCAGTCACCGCCTTTACCGGCGAGGGCATGACGCTGGAGGGCCGCGATCTCTATCTCGTACCCGAAGACGGGCCGAGCCGCATGTTTCATTTCAGACTCGATACGGCCGTCGCCGGAAACATGTGACCAGCAAGGCAGCACTGCCCGCTTGGCCAGCGCGAAACACGCGTGACAAAGGGGCCAGCGGCGGCGCATGACGGTCGTGGAGGAACAAGCACCATGACCACCCGCATCATTCTCACCGTGCTGGGCAGCGACCGCCCCGGGCTGACCCGGGGGCTGGCCGACGCAGTGCTGGCCGCTGGCGGCAACTGGCTGGAAAGCCAGCTCGCGCGGCTGGGCGGCAAATATGTCGGCGCGGTGCTGGTTGAGCTGGACGCCGCGCAGCTGCCCGTGCTCGAGGCGGAAATCCGCAAGATCGATGAGAGCGGACTTCAGGTCGCGCTAGTGCTCGCCGGCGAAGATCCTGCGCCGGGCGGCACTGGCCTTGCCATCGAACTGGTCGGGCAGGACCGACCCGGCATCGTTCGCGAAGTCACCAGCGCGCTGGCGGCCCTGGGCGCAAACATCGAGGATTTCTCCTCCGGCACCGAGAATACCGCCTGGTCGGGCGAACTGCTGTTCCGCGCACAGGCAAGGCTCACTGTTCCGGCGGGGGTGACGGTGGACGCGGTGCGCGCGGCGCTGGAGGACATTTCCGGCGAGATCATGGTGGACCTGACGCTGCGGAAATAGGCCGCAAACCGCAGCAATCACATCCCCCGGTGACGCGCCTCGATCGCATCCCAGATCAGCCCGGCGGTGTCTGTGCCATTGAACCGGTCAATCGCGACGATCCCGGTTGGCGAGGTGACGTTGATCTCGGTCAGCCACTGGCCGCCGATCACATCGATGCCGACGAACACCAGCCCGCGTGCTTTCAGATCCGGCCCCATCGCGGCACAGATTTCCTCCTCGCGCGGCGTCAGCTCGGTGGCTTCCGCCGAGCCGCCGACCGCAAGGTTCGAGCGGAACTCGCCCGCCCCCGGCTTGCGATTGATCGCGCCGGCAAACGCGCCATCGACCAGCACGATGCGCTTGTCGCCCAGCGCCACATCGGCAAGGAACGGCTGGACCATGAACGGCTCGACCCAGGCGTTGTGGAACATCTCGATCAGAGCCCCAAGGTTGCTGCCGTCGGCGGGAATCCGGAACACCGCCTTGCCGCCGTTGCCGTGCAAGGGCTTGACCACCAGATCGCCGGGGTGGCGCAGATTGAACTCGCGCACATCCTCGATGCGCCTTGCGACAAGGGTGGGCGGCATGAAGCGCGCGTAATCCAGCACCATGACTTTTTCAGGCGCATTGCGCACGGCAGCGGGATCGTTGACCACCAGGGTCTGGCCCTTGAGGCGCTCGAGCAAGTGGGTGGCGGTGATATAGCCAAGATCGAACGGCGGGTCCTGCCGCATGAGCACGACATCGATATCCTTCACCAGGTCAATCTTGCGGTGCTCGCTGCGGGTGTAGTGATCGCCCGGAGTCCTTATTGAGGATTCTGGGCGCTGCACCGTGACCGGCGCAGCCCAGGCCGTCAGCCTGCCCCCAGCACCTTCATTGGCATCCAGTGCCAATGTGCCGACGTCATAGTGCCAAAGCGTGTGCCCACGCGCCTGCGCCGCGAGCATCAGGTAAAAACTGGAATCGCCATTGATATTGATGCTTTCCAGCGGGTCCATCTGGACGGCGACATTCAGCGACATAGTAACCAACCCCGTTCACCCTGAGCTTGTCGAAGGGCCGTTCTGCCTTCCTCCGAGGGTGCGCGGAGGAAGAACGGTGCTTCGACAAGCTCAGCACGAACGGATCTGGGTGCAGTCAAGGCATCCAGACATTTGTCAGATGGCGCGGGAAGCGTCCCGGCGCAAGCAGCAGCACATCGATCCGCAAGTCATCGCCGTCTCGCGCATAGCGCGGGGCCAGTGCTTCAGCCGCCGCTGCCACCCGGCGCATCCGGTAGTGATCGGTCGCAAGGTCCAGATCGATCGCCGAGCGCCGCCATTTCACTTCGACAAAGGCCACCTGCCGCCCCTTTCGCGCGATGATATCCACCTCGCCGCGCGGGGTTTTTGCCCGCCGTGCCAGAATTCGCCAGCCGCGGAGCCGCAGATACCATGCCGCCAGCCATTCGCCGCGCCGGCCCTGGGCTTCGCGCTGAGCACGGTTGCTCACTTTAGCTCAAGCGCACGGGCATAGAGCGTCTTGCGGTCCTGCCCGGTGAGTTTCGCTACCGCACCTGCGGCCTGGCTGGGCTTGGCCCGCGACAGCTCTGCGCGCAGCAGCGCGTCAATATCCCAGTCCTGCGCCGTCGCCACGCCCGGCGGCCCGGCCAGTACGACGATCTCGCCGCGCGGCGGATGGGCGGCGTAATGCGCGATCAGCTCGGCCGCGCTGCCGGTGCGGCATTCCTCGTGCAGCTTGGTCAACTCGCGCGCGACCGCGAGTTCTCGGTTCGGCAGATGTTCGCCAATGTCCGCCAGCATCGCTGCCAGGCGCGGCGCAGTCTCATAGAACACCAGCGTCGCGCGCAGCCCGGCAAGCTCCGCCAGCGCCTCGCCGCGTGCCTTGGTCTTTGGCGGCAGGAAGCCGGCGAACAGGAAACGGTCGGTCGGCAGGCCCGCCATGCTCAATGCGACAATCGCTGCGCTGGGCCCGGGCAGGCTGGTTACGGCCACCCCTGCGGCGCGCGCGCTGCGCACCAGCCGGTAGCCCGGATCGGAAATAAGCGGGGTTCCTGCATCACACGTCAGCGCCACCGGTTCGCGCAGCGCGAGCGCCAGCAGGCCGTCGCGGTCGGCATCGCTGGCATGGTCGTCGTGGCGGATGAGCCGCTGCTTGATGCCAAGATGGTGCAACAATTTGCCGGTAACCCGCGTATCTTCACAGGCCACCGCAGCCACGCCACGCAGCACCTCGGTCGCCCGCAAGGTCATATCACCGAGATTGCCAATCGGCGTGGCGACAATATAGAGGCCGGGTTGAAGGCGCGTATCCATGGCGCAAAGCATGGACGGCATAACGGGGAGCGACAAGCCATGTTCACACAGAAGATCGACCGGCGGAAGCTGGTGACGCTCGCCTCCCTGTCGCTGCTCGCCGCGTGCAAGACCGTCGCGCCGCCTGCGCCGCCGCCGCCGCCGCCAGCGCCCGAAGCGCCCAGCGCCAATGTGCTGCCCACCGATGCCGCGCGCCACCGCGTCGCGCTGCTGGTGCCGCTCACCGGGCCCAATGCGCCAGCCGGACAGTCGATTGCCAATGCGACGACGATGGCGCTGCTCGACACCAATGCGCAGAACCTGCGCATCACGACTTATGACACCGCCACCGGTGCCGCCTCCGCCGCTGCGCGGGCCATCGCCGAGGGCAACAAACTGATCCTGGGGCCACTGCTCTCCGACGACATTCCCGCGATAACCGCCGCCGCGCGCGCTGCGCGGGTACCGGTGATCTCCTATTCCAACGACGAGGCGCGGGCATCGCGCGATACCCTGATCATGGGGAGCCTGCCGAGCCAATCGGTCGGGCGAACAGTCGCCTGGGCGCGTGCGCAGGGCCATTCCAGCTTTGCCGCACTGATCCCGGCCGGCGAATATGGCCAGCGCGCCAGCGCCGCGCTGGTCGCCGCGGTGCGCGGGCAAGGCGGTACAATGGTGGGCATGGAAAGCTATGACCGCAGCCCCGCCAGCCTCGCCGCCGCCACGAAACGCCTGCGCGATCGCGGCGGATATGATACCGTGCTGATCGCCGATGGCGGGCGCATATCGGCGCAGGCCGGGCCGCTGATCAAGTCGGGCAATAGCTCTGTCGCCCAGATCCTGGGCACCGAGCTGTGGAGCGGGGAAAGCGCCGTCTCCGCCGCGCCCGCGCTCGCCGGGGCCTGGTACGCGGCGGTTTCCGACCAGCGCTGGCGCCAGTTCACCGATTCATACCGCAACCGCTTCGGCGCAGCGCCCTATCGCATCGCCACGTTGGGCTATGATTCGGTGCTGCTCACCCTGAAAGTCGCGCGCGAATGGCGCCCGGGCACGATCTTTCCCACCGCACGGCTGTTCGACAAGGACGGCTACCTCGGCCTCGACGGGGCCTTCCGCTTCCGCAGCAATGGCGCGATCGAGCGCGCGCTGGAAGTGCGCCAGGTGCGCAGCGGCGGGGTAGACGTGGTCAGCGCGGCGCCGGCACGGTTTGCGGATTAATCCTCCCAGGCACGGGGAGGGGGACCATCCGCAGGATGGTGGAAGGGCACGCGCCGCAATCCCAGTCTCTCTATGCCACGATAGCCAGCCTGTGCCCCTCCACCAGTTTCGCTGGTCCCCCTCCCCGTTTCGGGGAGGATTGCTCTGACGATAACCGGGAAAGCCCGCTTGCCGGTGTGACTCCGCGCCTCCTATAGCCGAGCCCATGGCCACAAAACCCGCAAACGACCTGTTCGAAAAACTCCCGTCCAGCCATGGCGATGCCTATGACGGCAGCGCCATCGAAGTGCTCGAAGGGCTGGAGCCGGTGCGCCGCCGGCCGGGCATGTATGTCGGCGGAACGGATGAGCGCGCGCTGCACCACCTTGCCGCCGAAGTGCTCGACAATGCGATGGACGAGGCGGTGGCGGGCCACGCAGGCCGGATCGAAGTCACGCTGGGCGAAGGCAACCGCCTGACGATCAGCGACAACGGACGCGGCATTCCGGTGGACGAGCATCCCAAGTATCCCGGCAAGAGCGCGCTCGAAGTGATCCTCACCACGCTGCATTCGGGCGGCAAGTTTTCCGGCAAGGCCTATGCCACCAGCGGCGGCCTGCACGGCGTCGGGGTCAGTGTGGTCAACGCGCTGTCGAAGCTCACCCGCATCGAGGTCGCGCGGAACAAGGAGCTCTGGGCGCAGGAATTTTCGCGCGGGCTTCCGACCGGACCGCTGAAAAGTCTCGGCGGCACCCCCAACCGGCGCG
Organism: Novosphingobium sp.; assembly: GCA_031428115.1. Lineage (GTDB taxonomy): Bacteria > Pseudomonadota > Alphaproteobacteria > Sphingomonadales > Sphingomonadaceae > Novosphingobium. The sequence goes on from JANPOS010000074.1 coordinate 14,325, forward strand.
GCACCATGGTGACCTTCATCCCCGACCCCGAGATCTTCGGCGAGGACGCGAAGTTCAAGCCCGCGCGGCTGTTCAAGCTCGCCCGCTCGAAGGCTTACCTGTTCGCCGGGGTCGAAATCCGCTGGAAATGCGCCGCGAGCCTTGCCAGCGACGATGTCCCCGCCGAAGCCGTGTTCCAGTTCCCCGGCGGGCTTTCCGACCACCTCACCGAACAGCTCGGCACGCGCGAATGCGTCACCACGCAGTTCTTCAGCGGCAGCCAGGATTTTCCCAAAGGCGATAGTGCCGAAGAACAGGGCCGCGTCGAATGGGCAGTCGCCTGGCCCTTGTGGTCGGACGGAGCCTATAGCTGGTATTGCAACACCATCCCCACCCCCGACGGCGGCACGCATGAGGCTGGGCTGAGGGCGGCGCTGGTCAAGGGCATCCGCGCCTTCGCCGATCTGGTCGGCGTCAAGAAAGCCAAGGACATCACGCCGGAAGACGTGGTGACGGGCAGCGAATCGATGCTCTCGGTGTTCATCCGCGATCCGCAATTCCAGAGCCAGACCAAGGACCGCCTGACCAGCCCCGAGGCCGCGCGCATGGTCGAGGCCGCCGTGCGCGACCACTTCGACCACTTCCTGGCGGGCAACATGGAGCGCGGCAAGGCGCTGCTCAGCCACGTCATCGAACGCATGGACGAGCGCCTCGCCCGCAAGGCCGAGCGCGAGGTCAAGCGCAAGTCCGCCACCAGCGCACGCAAACTCCGCCTCCCCGGCAAGCTCACCGACTGCACCGGCGAGGGCAAGGGCGAGACCGAACTGTTCATCGTCGAGGGCGACAGCGCCGGCGGCAGCGCCAAACAGGCGCGCGACCGCAAGACCCAGGCGATCCTGCCCATCCGCGGCAAGATCCTCAACGTCGCCAGCGCCACCATGGACAAGATCCGCGCCAACACCGAAATCGCCGACCTCGCGCTCGCCATGGGCTGCGGCATGCGGGGGGACTGCAACGCCGACAACCTGCGCTATGACCGCATCATCATCATGACCGACGCCGATGTCGACGGCGCCCACATCGCCACGCTGCTGATGACCTTCTTCTTCCAGGAAATGCCCGACGTGGTGCGCAAGGGGCATTTATATCTGGCGCAACCGCCGCTGTATCGACTGACCTGTGGTTCAACCTCAGCCTACGCCCGCGACGACGCCCACCGCGCCGAACTGGAAGCGGGCCTGTTCAAGGGCAAGAAGGTCGATGTCGGTAGGTTCAAGGGCCTCGGCGAAATGAACCCGGGCCAATTGCGCGAAACCACCATGAGCCCGGCCACGCGGGGGCTTTTGCGGATCACCCTGCCGCCGGAGTATGAGGGCCGGGCGGCGGTGAAGGACCTGGTCGACCGCCTGATGGGGCGCGATCCAGCGCAGCGGTTCATGTTTATCCAGAACCGGGCGGGGGAGTTGGATCCGGAGATGATTGATGCTTGAGTGTTTTGGCGGGGGCTTGCCTAGGAAATCGGGCTTTGATGCCCTCTAGGGAAATATGCGGAGGGCGCGAGGATGGGGTGGACACTATCATTCGAAGCTATGACTGCGCTCGCCGCGGCATATGCTTCCGTCGTATCAACCGCTGCATTGACATTGGAGATTCGAAGGTGGTTTGAGTCAGGCCCGCGATTGACGCTTAGCGTCATTTCAGAGGCTGAGACCTATGGAGGCCTTGAGCAAGATGATCGAACCTTCTTAGCTGCCCGAATTACAAATCGAGGTTCACAAGCAACCACCGTAACAAACTTTGCCTTGCATGAATTCAGCACCTTCTTTCATCGACTGTGTCGACGAGCCAAAAAGTCAGCTATCGTTCCCTATCCTGAGCTTAATGCCCATCCATTGCCCTATGTTCTCCAGCCAGGAACTGAATGGATGGGTGCTACTCCTTACAACGATGAGCTAAGTAATTGGGCTGCAAGCGAAAAACTGTTTGTGGCGATTTACCATTCTCACAGCTCAAGGCCGGTTTTAGGTCAGGTTCGCGTAAAAAAGGACTCTTAGGGGACACCTATTCCGAAGTTGCGTTGACACGTGCAACAACCCCCAAATTCATCCCCCCTTCCCGCTCCGCAAATCCGTGATATGATCCCCCAGCCATGACCGTGCTCGACAAATTCATCGCCTTCGCCAGCGCCCTGCCCGCCGACCAGCGCGAGTCGGTCGAAGAGTCGCTTGCGGCCTTGATGGAATCCCTCTCGGCTGAGTTCGATTTCACTCCCGCCGAACTGGCAGAAATAGAGCGCCGCATGGCAGAGCCAAATCCGGAATTTTCCGACCCCGCCGACATCACCAAAATCTTCGGCAAACCCTTCCGCGCATGATGAAGATCAGTTTCCGCAGACATGCGGAGGACGATCTGCGCGGTATTGTCGAGTGGTATGAGGGCGTGGCACCGGAAGCTGTCGGCAACATCCTGTCCGACATTTACCGCAGCATCGATCAGCTTATCGATTTTCCAAGATCGGGCAGCAAAGTGCCAAGGCAGAGATTTCGGAGGATGGTGACACGCAGGTATCACTTCAAGATTGCCTATGAAATCGACTCCGACCTGATCCTGATTCTGGGCATCTACCGTTATCAAAACCGCGACCGGTGACCCCCTCACCCCAATGCCCGCTCCAACGCCTCCGGCTCCCGCTCGACGCAAACTCCTTGACATTATGAACCATATCGGTTACAAGCCGCCCCGTTGGAGCAATCCAACAACCAGCGACGGGTGCGGGAGTCGGTGAAGCGCTTTGCTCTTCCTCTCCCGCGCGGTGGCCGGCGCACACCGAGCCTGTAAAAGGGCTGGGCGGAAGCGTCCGCGCATATCGGAACACGAGGAGCCCCCGGCGATCTCCGAGGGCGGAAATGCAGGGTATGCCCTGCTGGCTGACGGGCACCTGCGAGCCCTGACCGTCGCCACTTCGTGACCCAGGGCCGAGCCGGTCAGTCCTCAGCAAAGTCCGCTGCCCTGCCATTCGCATCCGAGGATTTTCCAGCCAAGCCTGTCGCGTCAGGCACCCCCGCGCCGGCCACCAGCCCGTTCGCGATTTCCTTTGGCGTAATGTCCGGGCTCGCCGCCGGATGGATTTGTTCGCGCGGAGTCGCGGAGAAAAACTAAGAGGTTTCGCGCAGAGAACGCAGAGAACGCAGTGGAATAGCGCTTGCGGCGAAGCCGCCTTCTGCATCAGGCCGAGACGCTTTGGTGGCAATCATAGAGAAAAGGCCTGCGGCGCTCCCACCTTCTTTGCCCTCTTTGCGTTCTTTGCGCGAAACCTCTTCCTGAATTCCCTTAATAGCAGCGCGTCACCCCGTTCGCATCGACCCGGCAGGAAATGCCGTGGCTGCTCCGCAGCACGCGGTTCGCATCATACCACCACGATGCGCCGCGATTGTCGCGGATGACGCCGTTGGTATCGGTGGTGTAGGACGCGCCGTTGTTGCCGCGCACCACGCCGTTGGCATCCGTGGTCCAGCTGCCCCCGCGATTGTCGCGCAGCACGCCGCCCGCATCGCGCCGATAGCTGGTGCCATCGCTGCACCGGATCACGCCATTGGCATCGGCGCGGCAGCTAAGCCCGGCGCCCTGCGGCGTGGCGAACAGGAAGGCGATGCTTTCGGCGAGGGCAAGCGCTGCGTTCACCGCGCCGTCTTGCGCCGCGCTGTTCGAACCGGCGATGAACGGGCAGCTAGCCCGCCGGCCTTGGCCCGCGCAGATGCACCGTGCCCTCGGTGCCGGCGATGAACAGCGGGGTTTCGGTGGGGCGTTCGATGCGCAGGTAGGACAGCGCCATGGTCCTGATCTGCCAGCGGCCTTCGCGTTTGACGTAGGTCTCCAAATAGTGCCCCCAGCCGTGGTTCTGGCTGCCATCCAGCCAAATGTTGTAATCCTCCAGCGCCCAGACTCCGGCTGCTGTATCGGGGCCGGTCAGCTCGATTTCGGGCATGTGGCCGTGGTGGACGCTCTGGACCATCGGCATGGCCTCGGCATAAGCCATGAAGGCGGTGCGGCCATTGAACTTCTCACCGCCAGCGCCGGTCAGGTCGACGACGATGTCCTCGGCGAAGCACGAGCCGTAGAGCTCCCAATCCTTGCTATCGAGCCCCCGGAAATAGCGGGCTTTCAGCTTCTTGATTTCCTCGATGTCGTCCATCGCCTGTCTCCCTCAATCGGTCTTCAGCAGCGCCGCAGCCATAGCCTTGGTTGAGCGCGAGCGTTGCACAAATTTCTGCGGCGTTCAGCTTGGGCTAAGCCACGCAAGCCAATCGTGTGTCGCAGCATCAAGAGGGGATTATCATGAAGTCTACTCATCGCACCTTTGCCGCTATCGCTGCGGCCTCGATCGGACTCCTGAGCATCGCTCCCGCCATCGCTGCTTCGGACTATCTGCTCGAACTTGACGACGTCGTTGGCGAGGTCACAACCAAAACCACCGTCGAACTGGCCTCCTGGTCCTTCGGGGCGTCCAATCCCACTTCGGTTGGCTCCAGCGGCATGTCATCCGGTCGCCGTCAACATCAGCCGATCAGGCTTGCAACGCCGCAAGCCAACAACGGCTCGGTGAGTGTTGTCACCGCACGCGAGGCTGGATCAGGCATGGCAACCGGGCGCGTCGCCTGCGCCGCCGGAAAGCACTTCCCGACGGCGACGCTGTCGCGCGGCGACCAGCGCTGGGCGCTCACCGACGTTATGGTTTCGTCCTGCGCAAGTGACGGGATGACGCTGTCCTATCGCTCGATTGCCACATACGACCTCAAGACGAACAAGAAATAGGCTGGCCTGGGATGGCGGCGATTCGAGCGGCGACCGGGTTGCCGTCCCCGCTCAAGCCACCTGCAGCAACATTGCCCCGTAACCATAGCCGCCATTCACCGCGAGCGCGGACTTCGCGTCCGGCACCTGCCGCCCCCCGCCCCTGCCCCACAGCTGAACGCAGGCCTCGTGGGTGTGGCCAAAGCCGTGGAAGCGTCCGGCGGACAGCTGGCCGCCGCCGGTGTTGAGCGGCAGCTTGCCGTCAATCGCAGTGTTCTGCCCGCCCGCGATAAAGCGCAAGGCCTCACCGCGTTCGCACAGGCGCACCGCCTCCAGCCAGATCGGCACGTGGATCGAAAAGCCGTCGTAGATCTGCGCACAGTCGACATCTTTTGGCGTCATGTCGGTCCGGTTCCACAGCATTTCGCCGCACTTTTCCGCCGGGGTCATGGTGAAGTCGCCGGTGTTCAGCCCTTCGCCCAGCGCGCCCATCGACATGCCCATCGCCTCGATATTGATCGGCGGGTTGCGGCAGTCCTTGCTTGCGTCTTTCGCCGAGAGCAGGATCGCGGTCGAGCCATCGATATGGCTGTCGCAATCAAACAGCCGCAGCGGCGTGGTGATGATCCGGGAAGCCAGATAGTCCTCGATGCTCAGCGGCCGCCCGCGATAGAGCGCGTTCGGGTTGTGCTGTGCATGGGCGCGGCCGCTCACCGCCACCCAGCCAAGCTGTTCCTCGCCGACGCCATATTTGTCGAAATAGGCCTGGGCATAGAGCGCCCAGAGATGCGCCGGCGAATGCGCGTGATAGGGCACGGCGAAGGCATTGTTGCCGGGATCGACCCGGTCGCGGTTGCCGGTGAGCAGGGTGGAGGCGCGCGAGGCCAGCCGCGAACTTGCCTGCGCGACCGTGCGGAAACACAGCACGTGGCGGCACAGCCCCGTCGCAATCGCCATGATGCCGGAGAAAATCGCCGCCATGTGGCCCGGGCCTTCGTGACTTGAAGGGTTGGTCCAGACCGGGCGGATGCCCAGCGCCATCATCGTCTCGACCGTGCCGACGGGCGAAATTCCGCCGCCCTCGCTGGTCTTGCCGGGATGGCAGATCAGCCCGTCGACCTCGTCGACCTTGATCCCGGCATCGGCAATGGCCTGAAGGCAGGCGTCGAGCGTCATCTGCAGCGGCGAACGTTGCGACGGACGGCCAGCGGGGGTCTGGCCGATACCGGTGATGCAGACCTGATGTTCAGGAAGCATGATCGGGCTCAAGGTCAGCTGCGAACTGGGGCAGCCAGACGTCCTCGTGATGCTCGAAGCAGACCGCCACCCGCATGCCGCTGGTTACCGCGTGCGGGTCGCCCAGCACATTGCTGAACACATAAAGCTCGGCCTGCTCGTCGAGCTCGATCGCGGCGAAAACGAACGGCTCATCAAGCCCGGGGAGCCAGGCCTGATGGTTCACCGTGAAGGTCTTGACCTTGCCCTTGCCCGAGACGACTGCCGGGGCCACCGTTTCGGTGCGGCAGGCAGCGCACAGCGGCATGGGCGGGTGCTGGTAGAGCCCGCAGGAATTGCAGCACTGGATCAGCAACTGGCCTTGCGCGCCGCCGGTCCAGAAGGGCGCGGTTTCGCTCGTGATCGCGGGGAGCTTGCGGGGGACGCTGCTCAAAACACCACGCCCTGCACCTTGAGGTCGATGATCGCCTCCTCGTCATAGCCGAGCCCCGCCAGCAGCGCATCGCTGTCCGCACCCAGATCCGGCGAGCGCCTTGCGGGCAGCGCCTCACCGTCGAACAGCATCGGCAGGCCGACCATCGGTATCGTCGTGCCGTCGCCATAATCGGCGCGCTGGAGATAGCTGTTGGCCTGGACCTGCACGTCGTCCTTCATCTCGCCGACTTCCTGGACGACTTCCCACTGGCCATCCTGGCGCATGAGAATTTCGCGCCATTCGGCCAGGGTCTTCGTGGCAAACAGCGCGGTGACCTCGGCCCAGCAGACCGCAGCATTCTCGCGCCGCGCGGCGGCATCAACGAAGCGCAGATCGCTGCCCAGATCAGGCCGCCCGGCAACCTCGCAGAACCTCTTCCAGTATTTATCCGCCTGCAACATGCACAGCGACAGGAAGCGTCCGTCGCTGGTGCCATAGTTGCCAACCAGCACGTTGAACGGCATCGCATTGGCCGGGCGCGGAAAGCGCAGCACGCCGTCCTGCGTCGCCTGGCAGATCAGCCGCTGCATCGACCACATCGCGGTGCCCAGCAAGGAGACATCGACCGCGCTGCCCTCGCCGGTACGCAGGCGCTTGACCAGCGCCGCGCAAATCGCGCCGGAGAGCATCGCGCCCGAGGCCGTATCGCCGAAAGCCGGCCCCGGAGGCCCGACCGGGCGCGGCGCACCGTCCTCGGTCATCGTCCCCGAGATCGAGCCGCGCGCCCAGAACGAGATCGCATCATAGCCGCCCTTCTCGCACTCCGGGCCGTTGGGACCAGAGCCGCTGCCGCTGGCATAGATGATGCCGGGGAAGCGCGCGCGGATGCTGTCTGCGTCAATCCCCATTGCGCGCCGCGCTGGCGGCAGCAGGTTGGTGAGGAACACGTCGGCGCCTTCGGTCAGCTTCATCAGCACCTCGCGGCCTGCTTCGGTCTTCAGGTCGAGCGTGATCGAGCGTTTGCCGCGGTTGTAGCTTTCCCAGCTGAAATCGATTTTGCTTGCCCCCCCGTCATCGGTGCCGCCCATGCCGCCGATCTGCAGCCCGCGCAGCGGATCGCCGCTGGGCGGCTCGACCTTGATGACATCGGCGCCAAGGTCTGAGAGCATGCCGCCTGCGGCCGGGACGAACGCCCACATGGCGACTTCGACAACCTTGATGCCTTCGAGCGGTTTGGTCATGACTCTCCCTTCCGGTTCTCTATTGTGACGCATGAAACGAAATAGCGAATCAGGTCAAGCGCCGGAATCGCATCCACGGGGAGAGTGTAAGTGGCAAACACACCGGCGCGCGAGCGGGAAATCGAAGTTCCGCTGACCAGCGAGCGTGCACTCGATCCCGCTTGGCTGAGCCTGGCGCTGGGCGAAGCGGTCAGCGGGGTCGAACTGGTCGAAACGATCAAGACCGTCGCGACCAAACTGCGCTTCTCCGCCGACATCGCCGGCCAAGGCCGCCAGCACTTTTGCCTCAAGGGCCTGCTCGATACTGACGAGGCCGGGCGCATGGGCGGCATGACGTGCGTGCTCGAAGGCGACTTCTACAGCAAGGTCGCGCCAACTGTCGGCGTCCGCGTGCCCGAATGCCTGGTCGCGGTGGCCGACCGCGAGGCCCAGCAGGGCGTGATCGTCATGCGCGACCTGATCGCCGGCGGCGCGCGGTTCTGCTCCGCGCTTGAGCCTTTCACGGCCGACGATGCCGCGCTCAGCCTTGCCCAGCTCGCCGCCCTGCATCAGGGCAGCGGGTTTCTGGACGGCAACCCGTGGATCCGCCCCCGCGCCGCCGAACTCGCGCAGATGACCTATGTCACGCCCGAAATGCTGCAGGAGATGATGAACGGGCCGCGCGGCGAAGGCCTGCCCACACACGTCCGCAGCGCCGAGGGCCTGATCGCGGCCTTGAGCGAACTGGCCGCGCGCGACGCGGCGCGTCCGCAATTCCTCGTCCACGGCGACAGCCACGCGGGGAATATCTTCCGTGACGCAGACGGCGCCGGACTGATCGACTGGCAGTTGCTCCAGCGCGGCGGCTGGGCGCTTGATGTCGCCTATCACCTCTGCGCCGTATTGCCTGTGGAGCTTGCGGCAAGCGAGGAGCGCCGCCTGTTGGGCACCTATCTCGAGATGATGCGCGCTGCGGGCCGCGCCATGCCCGATGACGAGGAAGCCTGGCGGCAATACCGCGAAAGCGTGATTTATGGCCAGTATCTCTGGGCGATCACCCGCCGGGTCGATCCGCCGATCATCGTCCAGTTCAACCAGCGCCTGGGGGCAGCAGCAGCGCGGCATGACAGCCACAAGCTGCTGGGGGTGGGTTGACATTCCCGGTCGTCATCCCCGCGAAGGCGGGAACCCATCTCCTGACCTTGCACCAGTCCGCCAGGTTCGCAGATAGGTTCCCGCCTTCGCGGGAATGACGAAACTATGATTTAACCCAGCACCGTCTGCAACAGCGCAACAGTCCCCGCCCAGCTCACTTTGTCGGCAATCAGGTCGTATTCGATCCCCGGCATGCCGCCCTCGCCCTTGGGGTCGGTAAAACCATGCGCGACCTTGCCCCATTCGGTGATCTGCCAGTTCGCGCCAGCCGCCTCCATTTCGGCGCGGAAGGCGACTGTCTGTTCGGGCGGGCCGAACGGATCGCGCGCGCCGCACCACACGGCGACCTCGCCCTTGATATCGCCGGGCTTCGCGGGGGCATGGGTGGTCAGCAGTCCGTGAAAACTCACCGCCGCTTTTACATCACGACCGCTGCGTGCAAGTTCGAGAACGCACTGGCCGCCGAAGCAATAGCCGATTGCCGCAATCCGCGACGCATCAACATCCCCGCGCGCGGCGACGGCATCAAACCAGGCGGCGGTGCGCGCGCGCAGCAAATCGGGGGTCTGCAAAAGTGCAGCATAACAGGCACCGGCCTTCATCGGCTCGCTGATGTCGGCATCCTTGCCATACATATCTGCGGCAACCGCGAGATAGCCCAGAGCAGCTAACTTGCGCGCAATGTCGTGCGTCATGTGGCGAATGCCGAGCGCGCTGTGCATCACCAACACCGCAGGGAATGGCCCCTCACCTGCTGGCCGCGCGACATAGCCGCGCAAGTTTACGCCCGCTTGTTCAATCTCAATCGGCAACAGCTCGCTCATGTCTCTCCCTTCCGGATTATCGGGAGCGAGGCTAGGGGCTTAAGTGCTCAAGTGGAAGTCTCCACTGCTGCTTTTGCAGGCCGCGAACCCCGCACTTTGCCGCGCAGCCACAGCCCGGCGCGCGAGCGCCAAAGCCACAGCACTGCGGCCAGCAGCGCCAGCCAAGGCAGGGCAACGCCCAGCGCCATCAGCACGAACGCAACCATGGCGATCAGGCTTTCCCAGGCCCCTTCCGCCGCATCGCCGACCGGATTGCCGCCAAGCGTGAAGCTCTCGTCGCCGGTGTAGTTGTAGGTCATCGGCGTGTTGGCAAGCTGCTCCTCGCCGGCGCTGCGGGTGTCGCGTTCGCCAGACAGTTGCTCGCGCAGCCGGGCTGCCTGCTCGGTCAATTCCGCCCGCTCACGGTCGCCGATGCCGCCGGCGACGAGGCGCGCTTCAAGCCTGCGGAGCTCAGCCTGGGCATCGGCGCTGCGGCGCTGCGAAGCGGTGATCTGTGTGCCGACATCCTCGCCGGTGATCGCCGCGTCGACCAGCTTGCCCTTGGCGGTCTCAACTGCGGCAATGCCTTCCTTGCCGAAAGCGCGCGCGAGTGTGGGATCGAGCTTGAAGGTCAGTTGCGCGGAAACGCTGTCCTCATCGGTCAGGCTATAGCGCATGCCCGTGATCCGGCAGCGGGCGATGCCCAGCTTCTCACAGGCGGCTGCATGGCTCTCCTGCACGGCGGAAATCGCCTTGCTGGGCAGCACGAAGGCATAGGAATAGTTGAATGCGACGCCGGGCGCCGCGTTGGGCGAAATTCCGGGCGGGGCCATGCCGCCCGACCCCGCATCCCCACGCATCGCGGCGGGGGCAGCCTCCTCACGTATATCCACGTTTGTCTGACGGGTCGGTTGCTGCGAACACCCGGCCAAGACGGACGCGGCGAGGGCAATGGACAAAGTGAAGCGAGGCACTGGCAAGACTCCCGCAGATCGCGGCATGATTTGGCGGCGAACAAATGTCTATCACATCAGTAGACTGCGACAAGCAGTTTCTGCACCGCCCCCTTGCAGCCCTTGCGATGTTGGATTAATGAAACGCATGAGTAGTCATTAATCCGCCAGGGATGGCACGCTTGGGGACACTGCCCCGGATGGAGGAAGCCGATGAATACATTGACCGATCTCAGCAGCCCGCCCAGCGCCGGAAATGCTGAAGCCGATTCGGCGCCGTTCTTCGTCAAGGGCCGCCTGGTCGAAGGCACCGACCTGATCCAGCGCAGCCGCGATCTCGGGGTCAATTTCGCCACGCCCAGACTTGATCTTGACACCGTGGTCCACCCGCGCACTGAGTTGCCCCCGCTGCTTAACGTCAAGACCAACGAGATCATCGATTTCCTCGTCGAAGCCGGCCAGCGGCTGACTGACGGCAAGAATCCCTATGTCGAGGCCTGCATCGACCGGATGGCCAAAGTCAGCCTCGCGCCGCGCAGCGTGATCGAGCACCAGATGCTGCACGCAACCGACTATCTCGACCGCAAGGTGCTGGAAGAAGTGCTCGAACAGAACTTCGCCAACCCCAAGGCGCTCGACGAATGGGTGCCGCATATCGACCATCAGGGCCGCCGCAGCTATATCCGCGCTTTCGCCCCGCGCCTGATCCACGTGCTGCCGGGCAATTCGCCGGGCATGGGCATCCGCTCGATTGCCCAGTCGGCGCTGGTGAAATCGGTCAGCCTGTTCAAGATGGCCTCGGCCGATCCGTTCTCCACGGTCGCTTTCCTGCGCACCATGGCCGACATTGATCCCGATCACCCGGTGGTCCGCTCGATGAGCGCGGTCTACTGGCGCGGCGGCGACGAAGCGGTCGAGCGCGTGCTCTATCGCCCGCAGTATTTCGACAAGCTGGTCGCTTGGGGCGGCGGCGATGCGATCAACAATGTGATGAAATACATCGGGCCCGGGTTTCAGTTGGTCTCCTTCGATCCCAAGACCTCGATCTCGATGGTTGGCAAGGAAGCCTTCGCCAGCGAGGAGAGCCTTGCCGAGGCCGCCGAACTCAACGCCCGCGATGTTTCCATCCTGAACCAGGAAGCCTGCGTGTGCAGCCGTTTCACCTTCCTGGAAGCGAATGCCGAAGACGGCGACCGTTACGCCAAAGCCCTCGCCGGGCGGCTGCGGATCGACCGCATGGGCGAAGGCGATCCCCGCCCACTCGACATGGAGCTGAAAGAGCAGATCGACGTGCTGCGGATGATGGACGACGACTACGGCGTCTTCGGCAAGAGCGACGGGCGCGGCGTCGCCATCCGCTCTGACGAGCCGGTCGATTTCCACCCGCTGCGCAAGACCAGCAACGTGGTCTGCGTGCCCGACCTGATGGAGGCGATGAAATGGGTCAACGTCGCCACGCAAACCGTGGGCGTCTATCCGTTCGGCCGCATGGCAAGCTTGCGCGATCACCTCTCCAGCGGCGGCGCCCAGCGCATCGTCCGGCTCGGCGAAGCCGGCCCCAGCGCCATCGGCAACCCCCACGACGCGATGTATGCGCTCCACCGCTTCGTCCACTGGATGGCCAACGAGGACGGCTGCATCGCGGATTGAGTCGTTTGAAACGCGGTGAGTGCTAATTCTGTTCAGCGGGCAAAGTTTCACGCGTGACCGCCAAATCATTTGCGGCTATTGAAACGATCAAGGTAATAAACCTTGATTCGTGGAGAGCAGCCGCATGATCAGCAATCTGCCAGTCGGCTGGGACATGGAATTCGATCTGGTGGCCATCGGCTCCGGCATCGGTGGACTGGGCGCAGCGATCACCGCGCACGATCACGGGGCAAGCGCCGTCGTGCTCGAACGCGCCGATCAGCTTGGCGGCGTCACGGCGATTTCGCTGGGTGAATGCTGGATTCCCGGCAACGATCTGGAGGCAGAGCTCGGTATCGAGGACTCACCCGAGAGCGGCTTCCGCTATCTCAAGCGGCTGGCGATGGGCTACAACGAAGACCTCGCCACGCTGAACCTGACTGTCCATGCCCGCGAGGCCTTGCGCTGGTTCACCCGCGCCATCGGCCTCAAGATGATGGTTATCCGCGGTTGCCCGGATTATTATTACGGCCACAACAACGATGCGGTAAGCGACGGCCGACTGCTTGAAGTCGAGCCGTTCGATGCCAAGACACTGGGCGAGTGGCAGGAGCGCACCCGCGTTTCGCCGGTGGTGCCCTATGGCATGACCCATCCCGACATGATGGAGCCCGGCGGCTCGGCCAACATGGCAAAATGGGACTTCGCTTTGATGGGCGAGCGGCTGGCAAACGACATCCGGTGCCTGGGCGCGGGGCTGGCCGCGAGCTTCGTCAAGGGGGCGCTTGACCGGGGGATACCGCTGCACACCGGCATGAACGCGGCGGAACTGATCGGCGACGGAACGAGGATCGTTGGCGTGCGCTGCGAAAAGGACGGCAGCGATGTGTTCGTCCGCGCGAACAGGGGCGTGGTCGTCGCGGTGTCAAGCTATGAGCGTAATGCCGAGCTCAACAAGACCCTGGGCCAGCAGCTCGATCTGGGCACCATGGTCTTTGCAACTATCGACGGCGCGAATTTCCGCCTGACCGGTCCGGTTGGCGCGCGCATCGCCAAGGTTCCCGATGTCACCTTGCTCGGGGTGCGGGTTCCCGGCGAGGAAATGGAGGACGGCTCGGTGCTCACCCGCAGCGTCATGGCGCAGATCGGCCTGCCGCATACCATCGTGGTCAACCGTTCGGCCAAACGCTTCGGCAACGAAGCTTTCTACCGCGAATTCTTCATGAAGACCGACATCATCGACGGCGCGACCCAGACCCATCCCAACTTCCCCTGCTGGGCGATTATCGATGCCCAGGCGCGCGAAAAATACCTGTTCGGCGCAGTCCCTCCCGGGCAGGATTTCCCTGAAGGCATGGCGGTCAAGGCCGACACAATCGCTGCGCTGGCAGCAATGATCGGCCTCGATCCGGCCACGCTTGAAGCCACTGTCGCGCGGTTCAACACCCATGCGGAAAATGCGGAGGATCCCGACTGGGGCCGCGGCACCCATCCGTGGAGCGCCTATATGAGCGGCGACCCGCTGCACAAGCCGCACCCCAATTTCGGAGCACTGGCCAAGGCGCCGTTTTATGCCCTGGAACTGCGCCGCATGGGCGGCAGCGCCATTCCCTCGACCGGCGTGGTCACCGATCACCATTGCCGCGCGATTGACTGGCTGGGCGCGCCGATCCCGGGGCTTTATGTGGCGGGCAATTCGGTCGCTCGGCTGGAAACCGGCGCGGTGATGCAGAGCGGCGTATCCAACGCACGCGGCATGACCCATGGTTGGCTGGCCGCACTCCATGCCACCGGCAAGCCGAGTGAACTGCTAGAAATCGAAGCGAAACGGCTGGGGCTTTAGGCGATGATCGAGACCCAGCAGAGCGTTGTCATCCATGCGCCGATTGGCCATGTCTGGACCTTTGCCAAGGACGTCGAGCGCTGGGCCGAGATCATGCCCGGCTACCAGCAATGCGAGATTGCCGACGAGGACAATTCACGCTGGGTGCTGAAAGTCGGCGTCGGGGGCCTCGTGCGCACGGTAAAAGTGCAGGTCCATGTCGATCTCTGGGCGGGGCCCGAGCGGGTGGACTTCTCGTTCAAGCTCGAAGGCGATCCGGTCTCGGGCGGCGGCTCCTATCGCGCGGTAGCCGATGGGCCGGGGGCTACGGGCGTCACGCTGGCGGTGCGCGTCGTGGGCGGCGGGCCGATGGCGCCGATGTGGGAGGCGATGGGCGGGCCGCTGCTACCCAAGTTTGCGCTCGCCTTTGCCGAGCAGCTGAAGGCGCGGATCGAGGAGAGCCTTGGCATAGCCGAAGCGCCCCCTGCGCGCCCCGGCCTGCTGGCGCGGATATGGCAATGGCTGCGCGGTCTGTTCCGGTGAGCACCGAAGACAACAAGCGCGTCGCCCGCGCCCTCCTCGCCGCCTCCGCCGTGCATGACGGCCCGGCCTTCGATGCCTTGATGCACCCCGAGGCGACCTACTGGGTGATCGGCGCGAAGCACCTATTCCCGGTCTCGGGCGAAAAGACCCGCGCGGAAATCTGCGCCTACATGGCGAGCCCCAGCATTTTCACGCATGTCGAATCGACGATCCACACCCTGACCGCCGAGGATGACCGGGTGGCAGTCGAAACCTCCTTCGCCGGCACGCTCCCCGATGGCCGGGTTTATCGCAATGTTTATCACTACCTGATGTGGTTCCGGGGCGGACAGGTACTGCGGGTGAAAGAGTATCTCGACACGCAAAGCGCGGCGGAATTTTTCAGGTAATCCGCGCCCCGCTTGCTCGGGGTGGTGGCAGACGCGAAGCGGCTGACGGAGGGGTAAGCTGCAATGCGGCTGAAACTTGACGCCGCCCCTCCACCACCACCTGCGGTGGCGGTCCCCCTCCCCGAGCCAGCTCGGGGGGGATTTCATAGCCACAATTAAAAAACGGCTCTTCTCCATCGAGCGTGCAGCGGTGCATCAGCCGGTCGCTGTCGAGCGAATACCAGTCGGCGCGGTGCATACCGCCGGTGTTGTCGAACAGCAGGAAATCGCCGACCGTCCACTTGTGGCGATAGACGAACTGGTCCTGCGCCGCCCATTCCTGCACCCGGCAGAGCAGCATGTCGCTGTCCTCGCGGCTCATGCCCTCGACATAGTAGCCCGTCGCGCCGATCAGCAGCGAAGAATGCCCGGACTTGTGGTGCCAGACCAGCGGATGGGTGCGCGAGGGCCGCTGGCGCCACTGCGTCAATTCGGCCACGCTCGGCTGCGGGGTCACCAGCCGCTGGGTCGCCTCCAGCGCATGGCGCACGCGCAGGCCCTCCAGCTTCGCCTTCTCGTCCGCCGGCAGGTCGGCATAGGCGGCATAGGTGTTGCAGATCAGCGTGTCGCCGCCTTCATCCGCCAGCACTTGCGCGCTCAGCATCGTCGCCTTGGCGGGGATCGGATCGTTGGCACCGTCGATGTGCCAGTAGAACGCCCCGCGCGTGTAGCCGGCAACCGATGACACTTCCGGGTTCATCGAAATCAGCGACAGCCCTTCGTCACCCTGATCGGTAATCGTGCCTATCGTGCTGGCAAACTGGCGCTGCTCTGCGGCAGTGAGATTGATCTCGCGAAACACCAGCGCGCTGCGCTCGACCAGCAGTTGCTCGATCTCTTTCGCGTAAGTGCCGGCGAGAAATGCGTCGCGGTCAATCCGCACTTCCGAGCCGATCTTGGGCTGGATATCGATCACTTCAAACATGGTAGCTCCCGTCCTGAATTTGCTTGCCGTCACCAGCGCTCGCCGCTTTCGAGCGACAGCGGACGCTCGAATGCCGGGTCGCTGCGGTTCCGGCTGCCCTTGAGGTAGCCCGACCCCGGCAGCAAGGCTCCGGTGGGCAGGGTGGCCTTGCCTTCGATGGCCACCTCCACTGTCGCCCGCCGCAAGACAATGCGCCACTCGCCATCGCGTTTTTCCAGCCGGTCGATATAGCGCCCGGCGAGAATACGTCCGGTTTCGCCGCCTTTGTCGATAAACAGCCCGGTATTGTAACTTTCGGCATGAGCAACATCGCCATCGATTTCGCAGCTATGCATGGCAACATTGTGCATGGTCACCTCGAACAGCGCGCCATGGGCATGGTTGGCATGTTCGCCATACTCGCGGCCCGAGATCTGCCGCTGGCCGAGCTCGTGCACCCCGTCCTCGTGATAACCGCTGGTGATCATTTCAACGTCGAAGCGATCGTTGCCGCGCGACGTGCGCTTGATGCATTCCAGAATAGCCTGACGGTCTAGCAGATCCTGCATTTGCGCTTCGAGCGCTGCAAGGCGGGTCTCCATATCCATCAGCCCGCCCGCACCGGCGCGAGTTTCGAGAAAGCGCGCGGGAAGACACCGTGGGTATCGCGGTAGCTCGGCGGATTGCGCCCGCCAGCGCAACTGATCCCGTAATCGCGCGCCAGCTCGGCGCCAATGAAGGTCGCGCCATTGCGCGCCGCACGCTGCGGATCGTTATACAGCGCCCAGGCAAGATGGCCGGTGAACTCGGGCTCTTCCGACCCCGCCTCCAGCGCGCCGAACTTCGCCGGATCGGAATCGATCACCATGCGCAGCCGCTCGGTCATTACCGCGCCCATCCAGACCGAAATCGCCGCGACGTTCGCCCCGGCATGGTCGAACTCCATGCCCATGTCGAAAGCCATTTTGTCCATCGCCGCCTTGTGCGCGCCATAGGCCGGGCTGAACACATAATGCTCTGCCCCGGCACCGCTGGTGAAGACGATAAGCCCGTTGTTCTGCGCCACCATCGCTTGCGCGGCATACCACGCGGCATCGAAGCTCGAGCGGATGCCGACATCGATCATGTCGCCGAGCTTCAAGGGCCGCTCCCAGAAGCCACCCGGCATGGAAAGTTCATCGTAAACCGCAGCGGCATTGTTCACGAGAATGTCGATCCGGCCCTGCTCTTCCATCACCTGCGCGAAGAAGGCCTTCACATCATCGGGGTTGGAATGATCGCACTTGACCGCAACCCCCTGTCCGCCCGCCTCGGTGACCATTGCAGCGGTCGCGCCGATCGTGCCGCCGAGCGCGTGATCGCCGGCATTCAGCGTGCGGCCGGTGACATAGACAGTGCAGCCATGCTGGCCGAGCGCGCGGGCGATGCCTTGCCCTGCCCCCCGGCTGGCCCCGGTGACAATGGCCACGGTCCTCTTGTCAGACATCCCTCGAAACTCCCGTTATGTGCGCTTTTCAAAGCGCTCCGCCGCACCTTCGAAATGTCTGCGCGGATTGTCAATGAACATGGTGTCGATATCGCGCTGGCTGACCCCGCCTTCGAGCAAGGCCGGCACCACCGCATTGCAGATATGGCTGTAGCGGTGATTGGGCATGATATCCCGGCGCAACTGGTCAGTCGGGAGGTAATGCGCCCAGCAGGCGCAATCGTGGCTCAGCGCCATGCGGTCAGTGTAGCCTCGCTTCACCAGCTCGATGATCGTCGCCACCCGCTGCGGCGTGGTCGTAACGAAATCGATGCCGAAGCGGTCCATGCCGAGGATCGAGCCCTGGTCGGCCAGTTCCATCAGATAGCCGATGTCGTTCGAATCGCCTGAATGGCCAACGATCACATCGCGCAAGTCGACACCCTCTTCGGCGAAGACCCGCTGCGCGATCAGCCCGGTGCGCTGATGCGGCGCGGTGTGGACCGAAATCGGCGCGCCGGTTTGCATGTGCGCCTGCGCCACCGCCCGCATGATCCGCTCGACCCCCGCCGTCAGCCCCGGCTTGTCGATTGCGCATTTCAGCGCCCCGGCCTTCAGCCCGGTGCCGGCGATGCCCTCGGTGATGTCTTTGACGAACAGGCCGACCATCGGCTCCTCGGGAACGTCATGGAGCAGCCCCGGCCCCCAGTAGGCAAAAGATTCAGGCACATGGTCGAAGGTATAGACCCCGGTGGCGGCGATGATGTTGATCGCGCTGCGTTGCGCCACGCGGGCAATGCGCGGAATGTCGCGCCCCAGCCCCAGAACGGTGAGATCAATGATCGTATCGATTCCCAGTGCCTTGAGCTCATCCAGTTCGACCACTGCCGCTGCGACCAATTCGTCCTCGTTGAAATCGGGGCGGTAGTTGGCGATGAATTCCAGGTCGGTGAGAAAAATGTGCTCGTGCACCAGCACCCGGCCAAGCTGGCTGCTGTCGATGGGCCCGCGCATTGTCTCGACCTTGCTCACCCGTGTTCTCCCAAAGCCTGCACAGTCTTCACGCTGGACAGCAAAGCTGATAGCTTGACCATCGAGCATCGCAAAGTGCGTTCAAGACGAGAGGATAGTGAAATGACCGGTCTCAAAGGCAAACGTGTGCTTGTCACGGGCGCAAGCGGGCTCGTCGCCCTGCCGGTCGCGGTGGAGCTGGCGAAGCACAACGAAGTCCACGCCGTCGCGCGCTTTTCCGATCCGGCGCAAAAGGCGCTGATCGAGGCGGCAGGCGCGCGGGCGATCTCGTTCGATCTCGCCAATCCCGATCTCTCAGCACTGCCCGAAAGCGTCGACGTGGTGATCAACTATGCCGTGCTACCGCCCAACTTCGGCAACATGGCCTATGAAGTGAACACTGCGGCGACCGGCCGGCTGGCGCGCCGATATCGGGGTGCCGAGGCTTTCGTCCACGGCTCGACCGGATCGATGTATGAATACCAGGGCGAGCGCCCGTTGCGGGAAGACGACCCTTATGGGCTCCATGCGGGCGGTGAGAACTATGCGGCGAGCAAGATCGGTGCCGAATACCTGCTGCGCCACTTGAGCGAGGACTATCAGCTGCCGGTCACATTCGTGCGCATCTTCTCGTTCTATGGCCCGCGCGGCGGCGGGGTAACCCAGCGGGTCGATCAGGTGGCGCGCGGCGAGCCGGTGAGCGTTTATCCCGGCGTGCGCAATGTCCACACCCCGCTCTATGAGGACGACTATGTCGAAAAAACCATCGCCTGCGCCGGCATCGCCAAAATTGGCTGCGAAGCGGTCAATGTCGGCGGGTCGGAAGCGGTGACGACGCAGGAATACTGCATCATGGCTGGCGAAATTCTTGGGCGTGAGCCAATTTTCGTCGAGAATGGCCGGTCATGGCCGATCTGGGGCGACACAACCAAGATGGAGCGGCTGCTCGGCCCCAGCAAAGTCGCGGTGCGCGAGGGCATCCGCCGGGTGATCGAAGCCTCGGACCAGCGGCTGGCCAACGCCCATCATGTGCTGGGACAACCAGAGCCGGCTGACGCATGATAACGATGATCGCCCATATGCGGGTGCGGGCCGAAAACGCCGCCGCCTATGAAGCGCTGATGGACGAAGTCACCGCCGCAACCCGCGCCAACGAACCGGGAGTGGTCTATTACGCCTGGTCGCAAAGCGCGCGTGAGCCCGGCATGTATGTCGTCATCGAAGTCTATGAAAACGCCCGGGTCCACGCCGCGCACATGGCCAGCCCCTGGGTGCGGGATTCGATCCCGAAGTCCGTCGCGCTGGTTGATGGCAAGTTCGACATCCGCCAATATGTCAGCGGCGGCTGCGAGCCGGTCAAGCTGACGATGAGCGGCTGACGAAAAACCTACGCCCCGTAAGCCTTGATCAGGTTGGCGCGCGACCAGATCAGCAGCCAGTCGGCCGGCAGGTAAGTCCCCGCCTCATAGGCCGCGCGGCGGCTGGGCGAAGTCGCGGTCGCATTGGCGATAGCATCGGCATTGCTGCCCATGCTCACCTGCCAGGCGCCATGCCCCGTCTGCAACGTCTGCGCGAAAGCAACGCGCGGCGACAGCTCGAGGATCGCGGGATCATAGAACCACGCCGAACCGAACACGCCCTTGATGTGCGGCAAGGCGGGCAGCGCCAGCGCGGCCAGCCGCAGCGCCTCACCCCAGCCGGGCTCGTTCCAGTAATTCTTGGCGACCGGATCGTGAGTATGCCCCTCGAAGAACGGCGCGCGGCCGCCGCAACCCAGCAACACCCGCGCCAGGGTCAAGGGCCCAGCTTTCACCAGCGGCCGCGCCGAAATCCCCGAATGTGGCCACCACAGCTGGGCGAATGCCGGGATCATCACCACCCGCGTCAGCCACAGGTCCTTGAGGAAGCTGTCGGATTGCACATCGGCGAAGCCGGGATCGCTCTCGATCTGGCCCAGAATGCGGTGAAAGGCATCGGCATAGTGCAGCGCGAATTCGCCGGGCAGATTGCTCGCGGCAAAGGCTGCCTCGAAATGGTCCATGTGATGGATCGCCAGGGCGCAGAGCCAGGCGGCACGCAGCGGCTGCGCCACCCGCTCGACCACCGCCAATGCGCCATCGGGCAGGCTGTTGTATTTGAACACGCTCTGGCGCGGCCCTTCGGCGGCAATCAGCGACGCAAACGGCACGTCCGCAATTGCCTTGGCCAGCGCGGGATGCGCGCCGTGCAGCGCGGCGCTCACCGCGCTCAGCCGCTTGCGCCAGGGCTCGCGCCCGCGCCACATCGCAAACAGGGTCTCGGCCGGGACCGGGACGGCGGGAATGGCGGTGTCCATCAGCATGGGCGTCAGCATACTGCGAACTGGTTACTTCGCCGTTTACGCTGACCGGCGCAGCGCCGTCACGATTTGGGCGACGTAATGTAGGGTGCCATTGAGATAGGCATCGAACGCCGCATCGCCGACACTGCGGCCATCAAGCAGGCGGCGCAGGGCGAGCGGGTCGCTGCCCGGTGCATTCAAGCCAAGCTCGCACAAAGTCGCCGAGCGGATTCCGGCATCTTCCAACATGGCGCGGGCGTCACGGTGGAAACTGCCACTGGGAAAGCAAAAGTGATCAAGGTTGCCAGCACCCAGCGCGGCGGCGAGGAACGCGCGGTTATCGGCGAGTTCCTGCGACAAGGCGGCGACATTCTGGCCGATCTCGACATGGCGGTGAGTGTGCAGCTGGATATCGAGCCCGCGCGACTTCGCCTCGGCCAGATCGGCGCCGCTCATCAGCTCGAACTGGCGAGTTTCCAGCCAATCCTCAGCCACGCCAAGCCGCGCGCCGAACACGCGCAATGCGGCGAGCCGCTCGGGGATCGGCAAGGCCTCGATCGCGGCGATCGCGGCGCGCTCGTCAATGTCCGTGTGCCCCGAAACGGTGCGGATATATTCGGTCGCAACATTGATCACCGGCAGGCGGTGCTGGGAATACCAGCTCGTCGCATAAAGCGTTGCCGGCAGGCCGTAGGCTTCGAGCACCGGCAGCATATGGGTGAGCGTCGAGAGCCAGCCGTCATCGATTGTGATGACCACGGCGGCATCGGGCAAGTCGTCGCGCGCCAGCAAGTCAACCGCTTCACCCAGCGGCAGCACCGGCCGCCCCGACCGCCGCAGCCGCGCCATGCGCTGCTCGAACTGCTCCGGCTCGATGAATATGCAATTGCCAAATTTCGGACCCGGCGTGACCCAGATCCCGTGATAGCACAGGATGCGCAAATGGCGGCGCGTCGCCCGCCGCGCGAGCGCACCCAGCCCGAGGCCATGGGCCAGCGAAAGCACGGATTCCTGAATCCCCATGCGCGGCATCATGCCCGCAAGTTATGGAGAAATGCCTTACGGCAGCTGGGCGAAGTCGGTGAGCGCCGCATCGCGCAGGCCCCGCCAGACGCGCAACGCCTGCACCGTCTCGGGCACATCGTGCACCCGCAGCAGCTGCACGCCCGCCTCCAGCGCTTTCATCGCCAGCGCCAGACTGCCACCGAGCCGCTGGTGCGCCGAGGCCTCGTTCGACAGCGCGCCGATCATCCGCTTGCGGCTGCTGCCGACCAACAACGGCTGACCGAGCGCGTGAAACAGCGGCAGCGCATTCAGCAGCGCGAGATTATCGGCCACGGTCTTGCCGAAGCCGATGCCAGGATCGAGCACGATCCTGTCGGCAGCGATACCGGTGGCCAGCGCGGCATCGCGGCGCGCGGCCAGCCAGTCAAACACGTCGAGCACGACGTCGCGGTATTCGCCTTCACCATGCAGATCCTGGCCGTCACCGGGCGCATGCATCAGCACTACCGGTGCGCCCGAGCTTGCCGCAAATTCAAGGCTGCGCGGATCGAAACGCAGCGCGGAAACATCGTTGATGAGCTGCGCGCCGGCATTGAGCGCGGCTTCCATCACTGCCGGGCGGCGCGTATCGACGCTGATCGCCGCACCCGATGCGGCGAGCCGCTCGATGGCCGGGATCACGCGTTTGAGCTCATCGCCCTCCCACACTGCCGCCGCGCCGGGCCGGGTGCTCTCGCCACCAACGTCAATTATCGCAGCTCCCGCCTCGAGCATCGCCGCGGCATGGCCATTGGCGACATCGGGATCGTCGAGAAACTGGCCGCCATCGGAAAAACTGTCCGGCGTGACATTGAGGATGCCCATGACTTGCGGCTGGTCGAGCCGCACGGTGCGCGCGCCCAGCTGCAAGGGCGCATGGACTCGCTGAAGGTTGTCCCACTGCGCTTGCACTGCGCCCGGCAGCGATAGCAGCGCGGCCTTGAGTTCGCCGGCGCTGTAACGCCCGCGCGAAACGATCCGTCCGGCATCGCGCTCGATCAGCGCGAACCGGCTGGCATAGACCAGCCCGCCCGCCAGCCGCAGCACCTCGCCCTCCTCGCTTTGCGGACTATCGGCAATGGCGATGGGGCGGAGATAGTATGAAGTTGTCAAACCCAAGCCTCGTCATTGCGAGCGAAGCGGAGCAATCCAGTGCGATTGCGCGCGACGCTCCTGGATTGCTTCGTCGCTGAGCCCCTCGCAATGACGAATTCGCAGGTCAATCCTCCGTGCCCAGCAAATAGAGCTGCCGCAGCGCATCGACTGGCTTGAACTCGCCCTCATGCTCGATGTGCCAGTAAGTCCAGCCATTGCACGAAGGCGCGCCTTGCAATTTTGCGCCAAGCCCGTGGATCGAGCCGGTGTCTGCCCCGCAAACCAGCGACCCATCGGTGCGCACCGTCGCGCGCAGCTTGCGTTTCTTGTCGTAGACCGCGCTGCCCGGCGCGATCCAGCCGGTCTCGACCAGCGTGCCGAAAGCGACCTTGGGCGCGGTCTTGGGGCTCTGCATCGTCGCAATCGCGCTTTCATCCAGCGGCAGCGCCATCTCGATGCGCTCCAGCGCGGCCTCGCGATATACGCTCTCGCGCTCGCAGCCGATCCATTCGCGCCCCAGCCGCCGGGCCACCGCGCCGGTGGTGCCGGTGCCGAAGAAGGGATCGAGCACGACATCGCCCTTGGCGGTCGTCGCCAGCATCACGCGGTAGAGCAATGCCTCGGGCTTCTGCGTCGGGTGGACCTTGTGGCCCGCCTTCTTCAGCCGCTCCGGCCCGCCGCAGATCGGCAGCACCCAGTCGCTGCGCATCTGCAATTCGTCGTTGAGCGTCTTCATCGTGCGGTAGTTGAAGGTGTACTTCGCTTTCTCGCCCATCGAGGCCCAGATCAGCGTTTCGTGCGCATTGGTGAAGCGGGTGCCCTTGAAATTGGGCATGGGATTGGCTTTCCGCCAGACGATATCGTTGAGGATCCAGAAGCCCATATCCTGCATCATCGCGCCGACGCGGAAGATGTTATGGTAGCTTCCGATCACCCAGATCGAGCCGTTGGGCTTCAGCACGCGGCGCGCTTCAGTCAGCCAGGCGCGGGTAAACTTGTCATAAACCGCGAAGCTGTCGAACTGGTCCCAGTGATCGGTGACCGCATCGACATGGCTGCCATCGGGGCGCGAAAGATCGCCGCCAAGCTGGAGATTGTAGGGCGGATCGGCGAAAATCATGTCGACGCTCGCCGAGGGCAATGTTCGCATGGCATCGACGCAATCACCGTCAAGAATCCGCCCCAAGGGCAGATCCAGCGGCTGCGCAGCCACATCTCCAGCGCGCGCGCGCACCTTTTCCTTCGCCAATACCTGCGTCATATGCTCGTCTTTGCCCCCTGACTTATCCACAGGGTGAGTCCTCGCGGAGTCCGCGTCAAGTGCGGAGTTGCGATGAATCCTTGCAGAGCATGGTTAAGGAAGGGTCAACGCGACGAGAACGAAGGGGGGTCGGCACAGCATATAGAGTCACCGGCGATTCCCGGGACTCTATATGCTGTGGTGTGGCCTTGCGGACTCGCGCGCAAAGTTTTTTCAGGCCGGAGCCAACCCCGGATCAACCCCCGTCATCTCGACCGACACATCCCACAGCCGCCGCGCCAGCGCCGCGTCCTGCGCCAAGGGAGTGCGCTGGGCCGGGCCAGAGGGGCCTTTCATCTCGCCCATTCCGGTGGGGCCATAATAGCCGCCGGGCAACGCCTCCGGATCGCAAGCCGCCTGCAAGGCCGGCCAGGCACCCTGCGCCGCCGTGTTCAGGAACAGGCCAAACAGCGGGGTGAACACGCGGAAGGGCCCGGCGTGGCGCATCAGTTCGGTCGCGGCGATGCCTGGGTGGCAACCCATCGCAATCACCGGCGATCCCGCCGCGCGCAGCCGCCGGTCAAGCTCGGCGAAATGCAGCATGTTGGCGAGCTTGCTGTCCGAATAGCGGTCGGCACGCTTGTAACCTTTCTCGGAGCTGAGGTCATCCCACTGGATATTGCCGCGCCGGTGGGCGAGACTTGCCGTCACTACCACCCGCGCGCCCGGCGTTTCGGCCAGCTTGGGCAGCAGCAGCGCGGTCAGCGCGAAGTGGCCGAGATGGTTCACCCCCCATTGCAGCTCGAAACCCTGTGCGGTGCGGGTGAGCGGCGGGAACATCACCCCGGCATTGTTGATCAGCCCGTCGAGACGCGGCTCGGCAGAGGCGATTTCCGCAGCGCGGCGCACGTTGGCAAGGTCCGCCAGATCAAGTGGCAGATGCGCCACATCTCCCCCACCGATCCGCGCGACGGCCTCCGCCGCCCTGCCCGCGTCGCGGCAGCCGATCAGCACCCGCGCGCCCTTTGCCGCCAGCGCCCGCGCCACCTCGAAGCCGATGCCAGTGTTGGCGCCGGTGACCACAAAGCACTTGCCGGACTGGTCGGGTATATCGGCTTCGGTGAATCCCGTCATGCAAACAACTCCGCTTCGGCGACTGGCTTGAAACTGCGGCGGTGGCAGGGCGCCGGGCCATGCGCGCGCAGCGCCGCGAGATGCTCGGCAGTACCATAACCCATGTTGCGCTCCCAGCCGTAATGCGGATAGGTCGCAGCCAGCGCGCGCATCATCCGGTCGCGGTGCTGCTTGGCGAGGATCGAAGCGGCGGAAATCGCCGGTTCCAGCGCATCGCCGCCAACGATAGCCCGCGCGGGCCATTGCCAGTCGGCGCAGCGCCCGGCGGGGGTCATATTGCCGTCGATCAGCACCTGATGCGGCGCGGCGCCGAGCCCTTGGCACAGCGCCGCCACCGCGCGGGTCATCGCCAGCATGGTCGCCTGGAAGATGTTGATCCGGTCGATAACATCAGCCTCGACCACACCTAGCGCCCAGCCGCAGCGCGCCTTGATCTGCGGCTCGAGCAGCCCGCGGCGGCTGGCCGAAAGCTTCTTGGAATCGTCCAGACCCTGCAGCGGCTCTGGCCCCAGCAGCACGGCGGCGGCCACCACCGGCCCCGCCAGCGGCCCGCGCCCGGCTTCGTCGACACCGAAAATCAATCTATCGCCATCAGACTTGGCAAGCAAGAAAGCCTTCGCCATGATTGCCTCCGCTATGCGCCTTCGCCCGACCCTTCTCGCTCTATTGCTTGGCGCATCGCTGGCGGCAAGCTGGCCGCTGCTTCGCGCCGGGGATAGCGCGGCGCAGGAAGCGACCGCCTATGCCGAGCAGAACCCATTCACATTGCGCGAGGTCGGCCGTTTTAGCGAGCCCTGGGCGATCGCCTTCCTGCCGGGAACGCGCCCGGGAACGAGCAGCGCGCTGGTCACCGAGCGCGGCGGCAAGCTGAAGCTGTGGCAGGAAGGCGGCACATCACGCGATGTCAGCGGGGTTCCGGTCGTCGTCCATGCCGGACAAGGCGGGCTCGGCGATGTCACGCTCGCCCCAGATTTTGCGACCAGCGGCATGATCTACCTTACCTGGGCCGAAGCCGGACCCGACGGCACCGCTGGCGCGGCGCTGGGCCGCGCGCGGCTGGTGCAAGGCGAAACGCCCCGGCTGGATGGGCTCGAAGTCATCTGGCGCCAGACCCCCAAGACCACCGGGCGCGGCCATTATGGCCACCGGTTGGCGTTTTCGCCCGATGGCCGCCACTTGTTCCTGTCCTCCGGTGACCGGCAGAAGTTGACCCCGGCGCAGGACGTGGCGAGCGCGCTGGGCAAAGTGATCCGCATGGCCCCCGATGGCAGCGGCGCAGCAGTCTGGTCGCTGGGCCACCGCAATCCGCTGGGGCTGCGCTTTGATCCGCAAGGCCGCCTCTGGGATCTCGAACACGGACCGGGGGGCGGCGATGAACTCAATCTGGTCGAGCCGGGTAAAAACTATGGCTGGCCGCTGGTGTCTGAGGGCGATCACTATGACGGCAGGCCGATCCCCCGCCCTGCCACGCGGCCCGAATTCGCGCAGGCGGCGGTGTTCTGGAACCCGGTGATCGCGCCAGGTGATTTCATCTTCTGCAAGTGTGATGCGTTCCCGGAGTGGCGCGGGCAAGTGCTGATCGCGGCGCTGGGCGCGCAGGGGCTGGTGCAGGTTGCCATCACTGGCTCGGGCGCACGCGAAGTCGCACGCTACAACCTCGAGACCCGCATCCGCACCATTGCCGAGCGCGCGGACGGCGCGCTGTTCGTGCTGGCCGACAAGGATGATGGCCGTTTGCTGCGGCTGATCCCGGCAAAGCGGTAAAACTCATCGACAAGCACTGCCCGCCCCCTTATCGGCGCCCGACTCATGGCCAACATTGTTCCCCTCGACAGCATCGACTCCGCGCTCATCGAAGCACTGCTTGACCGTGCCTTCGAGCCGGGGCGGCACAAGCGCACGGCCTACAAGGTGCGCGAGGGCACCGAATGGTTGCCCGCGCTGTCGTTTGCCGCGCTCGATGAAAGCGATCATCTCACCGGCACGATCCAGTGCTGGCCAGTTGCGCTGAATACGCCGGATGGGCGCAGGCACCCGGTGATCATGGTCGGGCCAGTCGCCGTGCTGCCCGAATTGCAGGGGCTGGGCTATGGCAAGGCGCTGATGTCGGCGAGCATCGGCGCGCTGAGCCCTGAAGCGCCGCTGCCGCAAATGATGATCGGCGATGCGGAATACTATGGCCGCTTCTGGGGTTTCTCCGCCGAACCGACCCAGGGCTGGTCGCTTCCCGGGCCTTATGACAAGGCCCGCCTGCTGGTGCGCTGTGACAATCCCGCGATCCTGCCCGAAGAAGGTATGCTGGGGCCTTGGCGTAGCTAGGCCATTCTGGCATCGCATTGCCGATGCCCTATGAGCCGCCGCCAGAACTTGCCTCCCTGTCGCTCGCCGAGATCGCGGCCCAAGTCGCAGCGCGCAAGCTGCCGCCGCTCGATCAGTGGGACCCGGCGCATTCGGGGGACAGCGAGATGCGCATTGCCGCCGATGGCCGCTGGTATCATCAGGGTGGAGCGATCACCCGCCCCGCGATGGTCCGCGCTTTCGCCAGCCTGCTGCTGCGCGATGCCGCCGGGCAGCACTGGCTGGTCACGCCGCACGAGAAGCTGTCGATCGCGGTCGAGGATGCCGCTTTCATCGCGGTCGATGTCAGCCAGGAGGGCGGCGCGCTCGCTTTCCGGCTGAACACAGACGACATCGTGCTTGCCGGGCCAAACAATCCGGTCATCGCGCGCGGCGATCCCGATTGCCCGGCGCTTTATGTCGCGGTGCGCCATGGCACCGAGGCAAGGCTCAACCGCAGCACGTATGGCCAGCTGATCGAAATCGCGTTGGCGGATGGCGGATTAAGCGTGGCCAGCCAGGGCGAAGAGTTCTCGCTGGTGCCAGCATGAGCAGCTTGTTCGACCATGTCAGCCGGCTTTACGAGCGCGGCCACTCGGGCGATGCCCCGGAACTGTTCAGCGACCAGCGCCTCGCCGATAAAACCGAATTCCGCAGCGCCGCTGTGCTCATCGCCTTCACCGAGCGCGCCGAGCCGGGCGTGCTGCTGCTCCACCGGCCATCGAACATGCGGAGCCACCCCGGCCAGATCGCCTTTCCCGGCGGCGGCATTGATCCGGGCGAGACGCCCATTGAGGCGGCCTTGCGTGAGGCGCACGAGGAACTCGGCATCGATCCGGCAGCGGTGCGCGTGATCGGGGCCAGCGACGTCTATCACACCCATTCGGGCTTCGAGATCACCCCGGTGCTGGCGACCGTGCCCGCCGATATCAAGATCGTGCCCAATCCGGTCGAGGTTGCCCAGTGGTTCGAGCCGCCTGCCGGTTTCCTGCTCGATCCGGCGAACCACGCGCAGCAGTTGGTCGAATGGGAAGGCGCGATGCGGGCCTACAACGAAATTATCTGGCAGGAACACAACATCTGGGGGATTACAGCGGCACTGATCGTCAATCTCTCGCGCAGGCTGCACTGGCATGGCTGATAAGCTCCCCCTCGCCCCCTGGACGCAGCGCCCCGACCTCGCCCGGCTGATCGCGGCGCTCGGGCCGGGCAATGCGCGCTATGTCGGCGGCGCGGTGCGCGATACGCTGTTGGGGCTGGAAGTGAAGGACATCGACCTCGCCACGCGTTTGGTGCCCGCCGAAGTCATGGCAAAGCTCGATGCGGCGAAGATCGGCCATGTCCCCACCGGTATCGCCCACGGCACGATCACCGCAATCCTCAAGGGTGGCCCGGTCGAGATCACCACCCTGCGCCATGATGTTTCCACCGATGGCCGCCGCGCCACCGTGGCTTTCGCGCAGGAATGGCGCGAGGATGCCGCAAGGCGCGATTTCACCATCAACGCGCTCTATGCCGACCCGGCCACGGGCGAAATTTCCGATTTCTTTGGCGGGCTGGACGACCTGAAGGCCCGCCGCGTGCGCTTCATCGGCGATGCAAGGGAGCGCATCCGCGAGGATCACTTGCGGATCTTGCGATATTTCCGGTTTCAGGCGCGGTTTGGCTCATTGCCAGCGGATGCGGCATCGCAAGCCGCCTGCGCCGAGCTCGCCGCGACGCTGAAAGGGCTATCCCGCGAGCGGATCGGCATGGAAATGCTCAACCTGCTCGCCTTGCCCGATCCCGCACCGACTGCGGCGCGGATGGCGCAGCTTGGCGTGCTGGCACAGGTTTTGCCCGAGGCCGATGTCGACGCATTGGCGGCGCTGGTGGCCGAGGAAGTGCGGCAGGCGATTGCCCCCCACCCCTTGCGCCACCTCGCCGCCTTGCTCCCCGCCGATCCAGCCGCAGCCAAGAATGTCGCCGCGCAGTTCCGGCTTTCGGGCGCGCAGAAAAAGCGGCTGATGAGCGCAGCGGGACGCATTCCTCCCCGTACCGGGGTGGGGGCCCATCCGAAGGTTGGTGGTGGGGCACAGGCGGCCACTCCTGACGACGAAAGCCAGCGCCATGCCGAGGGTGCCCCTCCACCAGCTTCGCTAGTCCCCCTCCCCCAAGGGGGAGGAATTGCCCGCGCCCTCGCCTATCGCCTCGGCATGGAGCAAGCCCTCGACCGCCTGCTGCTGACCGGCGCAGACACCGCACCGCTCAAAGGCTGGACCATCCCCGAGTTCCCGCTCAAAGGCGGCGCAATCGTCGCGCGCGGCATCAAGGCCGGGCCGGAAGTCGCGCGGATCTTGCGCGCCGTGGAAGACCGCTGGGTGGCGGAGGGGTTTCCGGGGGAAGCGCGGGTATGGAAGATTTTGAGGGAGGAGTTGAGAGATAGCAATTGAGTGTTCGCACGATCAGCTTTTCAAGGCTTCGTCATTGCATAGTGGATCGATCCAAACAGCATATCCAATGCCGACATTTGCAGACCTGCGTATCTCAAGAGAAACCGTTTTCATTTGCTCCTGAATGATAGCCAGAACCTCGATTGGATCGATTCCAGACAAACTTACACCGCCCTGGACCGACTTTAGCACGGCAGCATTTTGCCCAAACCCCGCTATCAATTGGTCAAAAGCTGACGTTAGTCCTGTTGCCTTTCTAGCAACCACACCCAACACACTCTCATCTATCATGCTTACAAGCGGTCCGCCCGAATTGCTTGGATTTACGCTCATGTCGAGTTTTAGCATTGTCGCTACTCCGCTCTTAAATACTGCGGAAATTATGCCTTGATGAATTGTCAAATGTGGATCTTCGAAAGGATAGCCAATCATGCAGACAGGCTCGCCAGGCTCAGGCAATCTGTCAGACAGAACCAAAGACGGTCCTACGGGAATGCTCGGATCTACGTCGAGAATCGCAAAATCATAACTTTGCTCCTCAGAATAGCCCAGGAATTGTAGTGGCTTCTGATAAACCCACCTAGGTGCGGCATCGTTGTTTGGCCTTTCAAACACTACAGCTAGCGCGGCACCTTCCGGTAGTTCTGTTACGTGAGCGCAGGTAACAAGTTTACCCTTCACCATAAATCCTGTTCCAGAACTAACGCGCCAACCACCGACTTCAGCTATCAAGTTTGCGATTGATGGGGAGCAACGCTCAAATAGCTCTGCGGCGGAAAAGCTCATAATAGTGACCCCCCTAAAACTTGTTATCCCGCGGAAACCCCGTCGGCGGCAACCGTCCCGCCGCCCCGCGCGCGACCTTCCACAGCCCTACGTCCTTCTCGGTCCGCGTCCGCCCGCTATCCCCGCCCATCGCCCAGCTGAGCCCCTCTTCCAGCTTGAGCGTCACAGCGTCGGCCAACCCACCGTCGCGGTAGCGTTGCAGGGTCACGCCTTGCCCTTTGGCCAGCACCGGCAGCTCCTCAAGGCTGAAAATCACCAGCTTGCGGTTGTCGCCGACACAAGCGACGTGATCGTGCTCCGGCGGGATTTCGCGGACCACGCTCAGCTTCACGCCAGGCTTGGTGGTCATCACGCCGCGGCCCTTGCGGGTTTCTGCCAGCAGTTCGTCCGCCATGGCGGCAAAGCCCCGGCCGAGGTTCGAGGCGAGGAGCAATTGCACGCCCGGCCGGTGGACCAGCAACGCGATGATTTCCGCGCCGGAATCGATATCCAGCATCGTGCGGATCGGTTCGCCGAAGCCGCGCGCGCCGGGGAGTTTGTCGGCGCCCAACGTGTAGAACCGCCCGTTGTCCAGTGCGATCAGCAGCTTGTCGGTGGTCTGCGCATGGAGGGCGTGAGACGGGCCATCGCCTTCCTTGAACTTGAAATCCTTGTCCAGAGCTTCATGGCCGCTGGCCCCGCGAATCCAGCCGCGCGCGGAGAGGATCACCGTTACCGGCGCTTTCTCGATCATCGCGTCCATGGAGAATTCGCGCGTCGGCGCGGCCTCCGCAATCGTCGTGCGGCGGCGGCCTAGCACGGTTTCTTCGGCATAATCCTTGCGCAGGTTCGCCAGATCGCGCTTCAGCCGGGTGCGCTGGCGGGCCGGGCTTTCGAGCAGCTTATCGAGCTCCTCCTTTTCCGCCAGCAAGTCTCCGCGCTCGCCGCGCAGCTCCATTTCCTCGAGCTTGCGCAAAGAGCGCAGCCGCATGTTGAGGATCGCCTCGGCCTGACGGTCGGTCAGGGAAAATTCCGCCATCATCAGCACCTTGGGCTCATCTTCGGTGCGGATGATCGCGATGATCCGGTCGAGATTGAGGTAGGCAATGATATAGCCTTCGACCAGCTCCAGCCGCGCGGCGATCTTGTCGAGCCGGTGCTGGCTGCGGCGCAGCAGGATGTCGATCTGGCTCTTGATCCACTCCTGGATCATGAGTTTGAGGCTCAGCACACCCGGCGTGCGGTTCTCGTCGAGCACGTTGAGGTTGAGGCTGAAACGGCTTTCGAGATCACTCAGCCGGTAGAGCGATTCCTTGAGCAGGTCCGGGTCGACATTGCGGCTCTTGGGGATGAGCACGAGGCGGATCTGCTCGTCGCTCTCGTCGCGCACATCCTCGAGGATCGGCACTTTCTTGTCGTTGATCAGCGCGGCGAGCTGTTCGATCAGCTTGCCCTTCTGCACCATGTAGGGGATTTCCGAGACGACCAGCTGCCACTGGCCATTGCCCAGCCGCTCGATGCCGGCGAGGCGGTCGGCCTCGTCCTTGCTGTCGGCGGCGAAATAGCGCGCGCGGACGCGGAAGGCACCCTTGCCGCTTTCGTAAGCCGCCGAAATCGCGGCGGGCGAATCGACGATGACCCCGCCGGTGGCGAAGTCCGGTCCGTGGAAGCCCTGCATCAGCTCGTCGTGCGTGGCGTGGGGATTGTCGATCAGCAGCAAGGCCGCGTCGATCACTTCGGCGGCGTTGTGGCTGGGAATGGAGGTCGCCATGCCCACGGCAATGCCCATCGCGCCGTTGGCGAGCAGATTGGGGAACAGGCCGGGAAAGATTTCCGGCTCCTCGTCCTCGCCGTTGTAGGTTGGATGATAGTTGACTGTGCCTTCATCCAGCCCGGCCATCAGCTGGATCGCGGTCTTGGTCAGCCGGGCTTCGGTGTAGCGATAGGCGGCGGCGTTATCACCGTCGATATTGCCGAAATTGCCCTGGCCCTGGACCAGCGGATAACGCAGCGAAAAGTCCTGCGCGAGGCGGACCATCGCGTCATAGACCGACTGGTCGCCATGCGGATGATATTTACCGATGACATCGCCGACGACGCGGGCCGACTTCTTGTAGGGGCTGCCCGGATCGAGCTTGAGCTGCCGCATCGCCCAGAGCAGGCGGCGGTGGACCGGCTTCAGCCCGTCGCGCAGATCGGGCAGCGATCGCGCGGTGATGGTCGACAGCGCATAGACCAGATAGCGCTCGGACAACGCGCTGTCGAAGGGCGCATCGACGATGGCATCGAAGGGATCGGGTTCGGTAACGTCTGTGACCATGGCAGGCCCCTAGCAGGGGGGATCGCCGGGTTCTATCCAGGGGCGGGGTTTTGCGCAGGGGTTTTTTGCGGCGAGCGCGCTTAATGGAAATCCCGCGACTTGGGGATCACCCGCGCATTGCGGGGATGGCCACCCCCTTTTGTCCCGTTATTGGGCCAGCTGCCCTGCACCGGGCGCACCACTTCGTCGGCATGGGCGAGCGGCGGGCTCAGCACTTCATCCGACAGCTGCGCCAGATCGGCGCTGGCATCGCAGAGGTTTGCGGCGATGACATGGATCACGCTGTCGTCGCGCTCCACCCGGCCACGCACTTCGAGCAGCCGCGCGCCCATGACGACCTTGCGAAAGCGCTCCTTCAGGTCGGGCCAGATGACAATGTTGGCGACCCCGGTCTCATCCTCGATGGTGATGAACACCACGCCCTTGGCGCTGCCCGGGCGCTGGCGGATCAGCACCACGCCGGCGATCTGCACCATGCTCCGCTCCTGCGCGCGGGCCAGCTCGGCGCAGCGGACAAAGCCGCGCTCGCCGAGACTTGCCCGCAGGACGGCCAGCGGATGCGCCTTGAGGCTGAGCCGCTGGGTCTGGTAATCGGCGACGACTTCCTCGGAGTGCGGCATGAGCGGCAGGCGGGTGGGCGAGGCTTCCGCACCTTGATCGCGCGCATCTGCATGGGCGAACAGCGGCAGGTCCGGCGCGGCGATCAGGCTGCGCGCGTCCCACAGCGCCTGCCGCCGCGAGAGGGAGAGCGAGGTAAAGGCATCGGCAGCGGCAAGCCGCTCGATCACCGCAGGGGAGAGGCCCGCGCGCGCCTGCAAGTCCGCGACATCGGCGAAAGGCCCCGCCTCGCGCGCAGCAACGAGCCGCGCGGCGGCGTGTTCGGGAAGCCCGTCGATCTGGCGCAGGCCGAGGCGGAGGGCGACCAGTTCCTCCCCGTTCCGGGGAGGAATTTCCAGCCCACAATCCCACCCGCTCGCATTCACATCCGCCGGCAGCACCACCACCCCATGCTCCCGCGCGTCGCGCACGATCTGCGCCGGCGCATAGAACCCCATCGGCTGTGAATTGAGCAGGCCGCAGGCAAAAGCCGCCGGGAAGTGGCATTTCAGCCATGACGAAACATAGACCAGATGGGCAAAGCTCGCCGCGTGGCTTTCAGGAAAGCCATATTCGCCGAAGCCCTTGATCTGGTTGAAGCAGCGCGCGGCAAAGTCGGGATCATAGCCGCGCGCAATCATCCGCCCGACCATCATCTCCTCGAGTTCCGCGACCATCCCCCGGCTGCGGAAAGTCGCCATTGATTTGCGCAGCCGGTTGGCTTCGGCGCCGGAAAACTTCGCCGCATCGAGCGCGATCTTCATCGCCTGTTCCTGGAAGATCGGCACGCCCAGCGTGCGCCCCAGGATGCTGGTGAGTTCATCGGGAGGCCCGTGCGCCGCGCCGGGCGCGGGGATTTCGACCTTTTCCGCCCCGCGCCGCCGCCGCAGGAAAGGGTGCACCATGTCGCCCTGGATCGGACCCGGTCGCACGATGGCGACCTCGATCACCAGGTCATAGAAGCAGCGCGGGCGCAGGCGCGGCAGCATGTTCATCTGCGCGCGGCTTTCCACCTGGAACACGCCGAGCGAATCGCCCTTGCACAGCATGTCGTAAACCGCTGGATCCTCGCGCGGGACCGTGGCCAGCGTCAGATCCTGCCCATGATGCGCGCCCATCAGATCGAGGCATTTGCGGATGCAGGTCAGCATCCCCAGCGCCAGCACATCGACTTTCAGGATACCCAGCGCGTCGATATCGTCCTTGTCCCATTCGATGAAACTGCGCTCGGGCATCGCGCCGCTGCCAATCGGCACGGTCTCGGTCAGCGGGCCTTGCGTCAGGATAAACCCGCCGACATGCTGCGACAGGTGGCGCGGCATACCGATCATCTGTTCGGTCAGCGCGAGCACCCGGCGGAGGTGCGGATCGCTCATGTCCATGCCGGTTTCCGCGACATGTTTCTCGCCGATCTCCCGCCCATAACCGCCCCAGACCGAGCGGCTGAGCGCCGAGGTCACGTCCTCGGAGAGCCCCATCGCCTTGCCCACCTCGCGGATCGCCATGCGCGGGCGATAGTGGATCACCGTGGCGCACAGCCCTGCGCGCTGGCGGCCATAGCGGCGGTAGATATACTGGATCACTTCCTCGCGACGCTCGTGTTCGAAATCGACGTCGATGTCGGGCGGCTCATTGCGGTCTTCGCTGATGAACCGGTCGAACAGCAGCGCGTGCTTGGCCGGGTCGACCGCGGTGATCTCAAGGCAATAGCACACCGCCGAATTGGCCGCAGAGCCGCGCCCCTGGCAGAGGATCGGCGGTGTCTGCGCGCGGGCGAAATCGACGATATCCTTGATGGTCAGGAAATAGCGCGCGAGATCGAGCTTGCCGATCAGCGCCAGTTCGCGGTGCAAAGTGTCGCGGACGCTTTCGGGCATGCCTGAGGGATAGCGGAGGTCCGCGCCCTCCCAGGTGAGTTTTTCGAGCTGTTCCTGCGGGGTGAGGCCATCGGGGCAGGTCTCCTCGGGGTATTCGTAGCGCAATTCATCAAGGCTGAAATTGCAGGTATCCGCCACTTCGCGCGCGGCTGCGATGGCATGCGGCCAGGGCGCAAACAGGCGCTGCATGTCCGCCGGGCTCTTGAGGTGCCGCTCGGCATTGGGGGCCAGCAAGTGCCCGGCCTGCGTGACCGTGGTCTTGTGGCGGATTGCGGTCATCACGTCCTGCAGGGGGCGGCGATGCGGGGCGTGATAGAGCACATCGTTGGTCGCGAGGATCGCAAGGCCGTTGTCGCGCGCGAGGCGATCGAGCGCGGCGATGCGGGCGACATCGTCGCCGGTATAGAGATAGCTTGCGGCGATGTGGCGCAGGGTGGGGAGCTGGTCTCTGAGGCGGGGGAGAATATCGGAGAAAGGAGCAGTAAGGGGTTCACGCAGAGACGCAGGGGTAGCAGAGACCGCAGAGATGTCACCCTCGCGGCAAAGCCGCTCCTCATGTCCATGGCCGCATGGATTCAAACTGCCTGCGGCACACACCACCTCTCTGCGATCTCTGCTACCTTTGCGCTCTCTGCGTGAAACAAAATCGACAACATTGCTCTCCGCCGCAATCGAAAACTCCGCCGCCAGAGCGGCCGGCGGCACCAGCACCAGCTGCACGCCCTCGCTCCACTCCGCCAGCATCGCCAGCGAAATCTCGCAGACGCCCTTGTCCTGCCAGCCCCCCGCCAGCGTCCCCATCCGCCCGGCAGAAATCAGCCGGCAGAGGCGGCCATAGGCCTTGCGGTCGGTGGGATAGGCCAGGAACACCAGCCCCTCGGCAGTCTCGATCCGGCAGCCGATCACTGGTCGCAGCCCCAGCGCCTTGGCCTCGCCTTGCAGCCGCACCACGCCGGCCATCGAGTTCACATCGGCAATGCCAAGCGCATCATAGCCGAGCGCGCGCGCCATGATGGCAAGGTCGACCGCGTCCGACGCGCCGCGCAGGAACGAGAAGCAGCTGGCCAGCCCGAGTTCGACAAACGGCGCGCGCAGCGGTGGGCCGAGGCCTTGCGGCTCGGCGCGGCGGCGCGGCGGGGTGAGCGGGGCTTCAGGCACGCCTACTCTCCCCGTGCCGGGGAGGGATTTTGTGCGCCATCACGCGCACAGGCCCTGCAAAAACCACTCCGGCGCGCCTCCACGGCCATCCCCCGCAATTCCCGCGCGGTAGATCCAGTAGCGCCGCCCTTCCTCATCCTCGATGCGGTAGTAATCGCGCAGCCGTACGGATGAGCGCTCGCGCCACCATTCGGGCGCGATGCGCTCCGGCCCCTCGGCGCGGGCAACTTCGTGCACCCGGCCCCGCCAGCGGAAGCGGCGTGGCTGGCCGTCGGGGCTGGCATAGAGCACCGCGATCGGCTCGGCCCGGTCGAGCAGTTTCAAGGGCCGCGCGTGGAAGGCGAGTTCGCCCTGGCCTGCGCCTTCGGGGGCGAGCGGCGGTTGCCACTTCTGGGCGCGTTCGGGCAAGTGACTGGCGCGGGGCACCGGGCGGCGCACGGCATCGGCGCCGAGCCGCACGGAGAGCCGGTCGATGCAGGCAGCGAGCGATGTGCCGTGCGCCTCGGCCGCCGCCTCGAAGTCGCTTTGCCTCAGCCCCAGCGGCTCGCACCACGGCGCGCGCAGGCGGGCCAGCTCGATGCCGAAACCGGCGTCGATATCATCGAGCTTGCGGCCAAACAGCCGCAGGATATGCGCCCCGTCGCGGCTCGCGGCGGCCATTTCGAGCCGGCGGACCAGCACTTCGCCATCGACCTTCCACAAGCCCAGCTCAAGCCGCCGCGCGCCCAGCGCCTGCCCTTCGAGTTCGCGCACCATCGCCTCAGTGAGATCGGCCACCACCCGGTCAAGCAGCGCGCGGTGGCGGATCGGCTCGGCGAGGCGGCGCTGGACCAACGGCGGGCGGGCGGCCAGCACCGGTAGCAGCGGCTCCGGCACCCGGCCCAGCAGCTGGTCGAGCCGCACCAGCGGATTGGCCGAGGGCGCGCGGGCAGTGCGGAAGCGGCGGGCGAGCGCGTCGCGGCCGAGCCCGGCAATGTCGCCAATGCGTTTCAGGCCGAGCCGGCGCAACAGCACCACGGTTGCACCATCGAGCCGCAGCGCGGCGATGGGCAGATCGTCGAGCACGCCCCATCCCTCCCCTTCGTCATTGCGAGCACAGCGAAGCAATCCAGGGCCGCGGGTGGGACTCTGGATCGCTTCGCCGGCTTTGCCTCCTCGCAATGACGAAGGCAGAAAATGCAGGATCGCGTTCTGCGGGCCATGATGCGCAAGCGCCCAGGCCGCCCCGGCGGTCGGCGCCACGGCGAGCCGCGCCGCCAGCCCGCGCGCGGCAAGCAAGGCGCGGGCATCAGCGAGCAGCGCCGCCTCGCCGCCAAACAGGTGCGCCGCGCCAGTGACATCGACGATCACCCCGTCGGGCGGATCGAGCGCCGACCATGGCCCCCAGCGCTGCGCCCACACGGCCAGCTTTTCGAGGAAGGCGAGATCGCCCGCCGGATCGCTGGGCGCGGTGGCGATCTCAGGGCAGAGCGCACGGGCGTCGGCGAGCATCATGTGGACCCGCGCCCCGGCCTCCAGCGCGGCGGCATTGGCCTGGGCAATGCGTGGTCCGTGCGCGGTCTCGGCGATCAGCGCGAGCGGCAGGGCGTCGGCGGCATCGCCCGCGCCAAGCCGCCAGCGATCAAGCGCAAGGCGCGCGAGCCAGATCGCCAGAATGCGGCGGGAGGGAGGCGGGGACATGGCGGCGGCTAGCCATGCGCATGGGCTTCGACAAGCTCAGCCTGAGCGGTTTTCGGGATTATAACCACGCCCGCTCGGCCTGAGCTTGTCGAAGGCCCATGCACAAGCCTATCCCCATCCTCCCCCAACACCCATTCGCCCGGCGGATGCCCGCGCGCGCGGAACAGCTCGGCATGCCAGGCTGGCGCGCCCGGCGCGCGCGGATTCCAGCGCGGCGGCGCGGAGGGCGCAGGCCGGGCCTGCCAGCGCATCCGGGCGGAAGACAGATCGCGCGAGGCACCCAGCCGCACCAGCCACAAAGGCACACCGTGCCGTTCCGCCACAAGGCTGAGCCGGCGCGAGGCGGTGAGCGACAGTGCTTTCGGATTGCCGGAAATCTCGCCAATCACGAAAGCAAGATCGCGGCAGCGCAGCGCCTCTTCCAGAGCAAACAATGCATCTTCGGGGCTTTGCGCGGCGACATGGATCAGCCGGTGGCGCAAGGCTGACGGCAGGCCGGGGCGATAGGGACGACCGGTGAGCCGCAGCGCGGCCTTGTCCTGCACCCACAGCCAGGGGCGCTCGTCCCCCTCCCCCGCCTGATCCTGCGCGAGCGCCAGGGCCATGGCCGCGCCGGTAGCTTGCGCGCCGGAGGCAAAAATCTCGGCATGGCGCGCAACCCCGCTGGCGAGGCCGGGGCGCCACTCCGCCACCCGTGCAAGGGCCGGGATGGGGTTTTCGGGGGTCATGCGAATCGCGTTCATGTTCTTTTTATGTTCTCATTACGCGCGATTCGCCAGCACAAAAAGAAGGGCCGCTCCGGCAGGAACGGCCCTTCCAATGAAAACCTGAAAAAGGGATCAGTCGAGCGATGCCCCCGGCATCGGCGGCACCGGCTGCGGCGGGATGCCCGCGTCGCCCTCATGCACCTCGACCAGCCCGCGCCCGACGTGGCTGTGATGGCGGCTATAAAGGAAATAGACCGCCAGGCCGATGACGCCCCAGGCCGCGAACAGCCCCAGCGTGTACCACGACAGGCTGAAAAACAGGTAGATCGAGCCGAGCACCGCGAGCGGCGCGACAATGTTCACCGCCGGCGTGCGGAACGGACGGTGGCGCGAAGGGTCGGTGCGGCGCAAGACCAGCACAGCGACCGCGACCATGGCAAAGGCAAACAAGGTTCCCGAATTGGAAATGTCGGCCAGTGCGCCCACCGGGAAGAACGCCGCAAACAGCGCCACGAACACCCCGGTGATCATGGTGATGACATGCGGCGTCTTGAAGCGCGGATGCACCGAGGACAGCACCTCGGGCAGCAATCCGTCGCGGCTCATCACGAAGAAGATGCGGGTCTGGCCAAACATCATCATCAGCACCACCGAAGGCAGCGCCAGAATCGCCGCGAGGCCAATCAGATTGCCGATCTGCGGATAGCCAATGGCGCGCATGGTCCAGGCCAGCGCTTCCTTGGAGCAGACGACAACTTCGCTCACCTGCGCCGCGCAGGCAGCGGTCATTTCCGCGCTTCCCGGCGCGATGCCCTTGCCCGCCGCATCGACCAGCGGCTGCGCGCCGACGCTGCCGATCACGCCTGAGGCGACGAG
Source organism: Novosphingobium sp. (assembly GCA_031428115.1). Lineage (GTDB taxonomy): Bacteria > Pseudomonadota > Alphaproteobacteria > Sphingomonadales > Sphingomonadaceae > Novosphingobium. The sequence continues at coordinate 54,261 of JANPOS010000074.1, forward strand.
CAGGTAGAAGACTGTACAAATTCCGAGACTGCCGATCAGTCCGATCGGCATGTTGCGCTGCGGATTCTTGGTCTCTTCTGCGGCCGTGGAAACCGCATCGAAGCCAACATAGGCAAAGAAGATTGACGCCGCCGCAGCCGAAATCCCGTTAAAGCCGAGCGGGGCGAAGGGGATGAATTTGTCGGAGTTGAGCACAGGAATCGCAAGCACGACGAAGGCGGTCAGCGCCGCGATCTTCACACACACCAAAACGGCATTGAACATCGCGCTTTCCTTGGTGCCGATCACCAGAAGCGCGGTTACCAGCAAGGCGATAATCATCGCCGGCAGATTGATCGTGCCGCCCGCCGAAGGGCCATTGGCGAGATCGTGGGGAATGACAATATTGGGCAGGAAGCTGGCATAATCGCCCATATGGGCCAACATGCCGGTGAAATAACCCGACCAGCCGACCGCCACCGCACCCGCCGCGACGGCATATTCGAGCACCAGCGCCCAACCGACCATCCAGGCCAGCATCTCGCCCATCACGGCATAGCTGTAAGTATAGGCCGAACCCGAGACCGGCACCATCGCGGCCATCTCGGAATAGCACAAAGCCGCCACGGCGCAGACCACGCCGGCGATGACGAAGCTGAGCAGCATGCCCGGCCCAGCCTTCTGCGCAGCTTCCGCCGTCAGCACGAAAATCCCGGTGCCAATGATCGCGCCGACCCCCAGCATGGTCAGCTGAAAGGCACCAAGCGAGCGATGCAGCCCCTTCTTTTCCGCCGTCGCCAGGATGGCGTCCAGCGTCTTGACCCGGCCGAACATGCGTTTCTCCCCATTCGCGAACTGCGTGCGTGAGGCTAGCGCCCTGTATCGGATTGGCAAGTGCGAAAGCCTGCCCTTCCCCAGCTCGCCGCCAGCCGCTAGAAGCATCTCATGTCCACCACCTTCCAGCTCGACACCGCGACCAGCCGCGCCAACCCCACCCCTTCGCCGATGAAGCGGCTGACGATCCCTGCGATCCGCCGCCGCAAGGCGGGCGGGGTCACAGCCGAGCCCATCGTCATGCTCACCGCCTACACCGCGCGGCAGGCGCAATTGCTCGATCCGCATTGTGACATGTTGCTGGTCGGAGATTCGCTGGGCCAGGTTATTTACGGTCTGCCATCGAGCGTCCCGGTAACGCTCGACATGATGGCGGCACACGGCGCGGCGGTGGTGCGCGGCTCGTATCATGCCGCCGTGCTGGTCGACATGCCTTTCGGCAGTTACGAGGCCTCGCCCCGGCAGGCCTTTGAGAGCGCTGCGCGGCTGCTCAAGGAGACCGGCTGCGCGGGCGTGAAGCTCGAAGGCGGGCAGGCCATGGCCGAAACCGTCGCTTTCCTGACCCAGCGCGGCATCCCGGTGATGGGCCACGTCGGCCTCACCCCGCAGGCGGTCAACGTCCTCGGCGGCTATAACGCACGCGGGCGCAGCGATGCTGAGGCAGCGAAAATCGTCGCCGATGCCAAGGCACTGGACGAGGCAGGCGCTTTCGCGATTGTCGTCGAGGGCGTGGTCGAGCCGATCGCGATTGAAGTCACCAAAGCTGTCGCCTGCCCCACCATCGGCATCGGCGCATCGGCCCAGTGCGACGGACAGGTGCTGGTCACCGAGGACATGCTCGGCATGTTCGAACGCGTGCCGCGCTTCGTGAAGCGCTATGAGGCGGTTGCCGAGACGATCGCGGGCGCGGTGGAGAAATATGCAGCGGAAGTGCGCGCGCGAACTTTCCCCGGGATCGAACAGACCTACCAACCGAAGTAGGCCTTATCAACGCCTCCCATACCCAACCCGCTCGCCCTGAGCTTGTCGAAGGGCCGCTTTTTACTTCGTGCCGGGTGCGCAGGAGAAAGGCCAAAGACGACCCATCGACAAGCTCAGGGCGAGCGGCGTTTGTTTTAATCGGTGGTACGTTCGCTAACCCCGTCGCATCCGCACTGGCGGCGCCGGCGTGGCCGAAAAGCGCGGGGCGGGTGCGGGCTGGATCACACCTTCCGCCTCGATGAAAGTCCCGCGCGCAACGTTGTGAGGGTGCTTCGGGGCCTCGGTCAGGCTGAGCACCGGGGCGAAGCAGATGTCGGTATCTTCCATAAGCGAGCACCACTCCTCGCGGGTCCGGGTCAGGAAAATTGCCTCCAGCCGCGCCTTGAGGCCAGGCCACAGGGCGGAATCGTTCTGCCGGGCAAACCCGGCGTCTTCCGCCAGACCCAGCCTGTCGAGCAGGATCGCGTAGAACTGCGGCTCGATTGAACCGATGGATATCCATTTGCCGTCGGCGGTCTCGTAGGTGTCATAGAACGGCGCGGCGCCGTCGAGGATGTTGGAACCGCGTTCATCGCGCCAGATGCCAGCGTTCAACATCGAATAGATCATCGCGGTGATCATCGCCGCGCCATCGACCATCGCACAGTCGACCACTTGCCCCTTGCCCGTGCTGCGTGCCGAGAGGATCGCGGCAAGCACGCCAAACGCCAACATCATGCCGCCGCCGCCATAATCGCCCACCGCATTGGTCGGTGCCGCCGGTTTGCCGTGCTTCGGGCCATAAGTGTGCAGCGCCCCCGAGAGCGCGATGTAGTTGATATCATGCCCGGCGAGCGGCGCTTTGGGGCCATCCTGCCCCCAGCCCGTCATCCGTCCGATCACCAGCCGGGGATTGTCTGCCAGTAGCAGATCGGGCGCGAGCCCCATGCGCTCGAGCACTCCGGGGCGATAGCCTTCGATCAGCGCATCGGCATCAGCAAGCAGCGCGCGCAGGCGCGCCAGGTCGGTGCTATCCTTGAGGTCAAGTTCGATCACCTCGCGGTTGCGGGCCAGAATGTCGTTCCGGCCGAATGCACTCATCAGCGAGGCCGCGCCCGGCCGGTCGACGCGGATCACCCGCGCGCCGTGATCGGCCAGCATGGTGCCGGCGAATGGCACCGGGCCGATGGTGGCAAGTTCGATGACCGTGATCCCGTCTAGTGCCCCCGCCATAAGCTGCAATCCTTTCCGCTGCTGCGGCGATTGCCCGAGGCGGCAGCACTTGTCGAGCCGTCAGGCGCCCAGCTTTAACGCTTTCGCGAGCAGAGCCCTGGCGTCCAAGGTCTGCTGCCCAAGCGCCTCGAGGCTCATGCCCCAGGCCCGGGCGGCCGCGCCATTGGCGGGCTGGAGGCGATATGCGGTGCGAGCGCTGACTTCAGCTGCGGCAGCGTCTCCAGCGCGCAACTGGGCAAGCGAGAGGTCGCTGAGCAGCCGCACATCGCCCTCGCCGCCATTGGTCCGCAGATATTCGAGCAGGACCCGCGCGCGCGGCCAGTCGCCTCTTGCAGCAGCTTGCGCAGCCACGATGCGCGCGGCCCGGCGGCTCGACGGGTTCTGCGCAAGATAGGACTCGGCCAACTGATCCGCCTGCCCGCCTTGCCCCGCCAGCACCATGGCCCCGGCCATTTTCGCCATCAGGCCTTCGGGCATCCGGATACGCGCGGCGAGGCGGTAGCGCTCGAGCGCGGCTGCGCCATTGCCTAAGGCCATCTGGACATCGCCCGCCTGCACCTGGAGCGCAGCCGAATTCGGATTGGCCCGGCGCAATTGCTCGGCCCGCGCCTCGGCCTCGCCGAGCCTTGCCGATGCCAACAGCGCACCGATGGGCGCATTTTCAGGTACGGCCGAAAACGGCTGGTCTGCGGATCGCGCGGCGCGCTCGAGCAGCGGCACGGCGAGGTCGCGCTGGCCCAGCGCCTCGTGCGCGCGGGCGACCAGCGTCAGGATCTGCGGCCCAGCATCGCTGCGCGCAGCGAGCGGTGCGAACCGTTCGAGCACCGTGCGATAGTTGCCCGCGCCATAATAAGCGCGGGCGAGCAGCGCCTGCGCTTCGGCATTGGCCGGCTGGCGCTGTGCGAGTTTCTCGAAAGCCTCGATGGCGAGCAGGTTGTTGCCCGCTTCCAGCTCGATCACGCCTGCAAGCAACATGCGGGCGGGAACCCCTTTCAGCCTGTCGCCGGTCTTGTTGAGCAGCGACTTCGCCAGGCTCATGTCGCCGGCGCGCGCGGCAAGCTGGGCTTGCAGGAGCAGCGCCCGGGCATTGCCGCCGTCGCGCTCCAGCATGGCGCGGGTCACCGCCAGCATCCGGCTCGCCTGCCCGAGGTCGCCCAGCGTCGCGGCATATTCACCCATCGCCGAAAGATCGCCGGGATCCTGCGCCAGCGCCGCCTCGAACCACGGCAGGGACGCTGCAAGGCCAAACTGGTCGCGGACGAACAGCCCCTTGAATTCGAGCGCGCGGACGCTTTTGGGATCAAGCTCGAGCGCATAGTCGGCCGCTTCGAGCGCCAGCATATGCTCGCCCCCGGCATAGCGCAGCTGGCCGATTGCAACCCACAGCTGCGGGTCTTTGGGGGTTAGCGCGATGACTTTGTTATAGGCATCCCCCGCCGCCGCCAGATGGCCCTCGCGCATTTCCAGCAGGCCGAGTATCCGCCAGCCATGCGCCGCTTCAGCGGCGGCGAACTTGCCCGGTGCGAGCCAGCCGCGCGCCTTTGCGGTCTGGCCCTGATCGAGCAAGGCCTCGCCCATCCGCGCTGCCACTGCCTCGCGCGGCGCGCCGGCGTCCAGCGCCTGCTTCAAGCGTACTTCGGCGGCCAGGCCATCGCCGCGGGCCAGGTCGTCGCGCGCCTGGGCGATCAGCGCCTCTGGCCCGGAAGGCCCCGCAGCCTGGCCCGCCGCCGCGCCGGCAAGCAGCAAGGCGAGCGCCGCCAGCGCCGCACGATTAAGCCGCCTAGCCATGGAGATCATACTGCTTGAGCAGGTCATAGAGCGTCGGGCGGCTGATCCCGAGCAGCTTGGCGGTCGACGAGATATTGCCCTCGCTGCGCGCCAATGCGTGGCGGATCACCCGGCGGTCGGCCTCCTCGCGCGCGGTCTTGAGGTTGAGCACATGCGCGTCTGCAGCATCGGGCCCTGCAAGATCGAGATCGGTCGCAGCGACGAGTTTGGTATCGGACATGATTACCGCGCGTTTCACCCGGTTTTCCAGCTCGCGCACATTGCCCGGCCAGGGCCAGCCATCGATCGCGGCAAGCGCATCGGCGGCAAAACCCTTTACCGCGGGGTTCATCTCCTTGGCGAAGCGCGTGAGGAACGCCTTGGCGAGCAAAGTCGCGTCCCCGGGGCGCTCGGCAAGGCTCGGGATTTTCACAACGATTTCTGCCAGCCGGTAGAACAGATCTTCGCGAAACGTGCCTGCCGCGATCATCGCCTCGAGGTTCTGGTGGGTGGCGCAGACAATCCGCGTGTCGACCGGAATCGAACTGCGCGAGCCGATCCGCTCGATCACCCGTTCCTGCAGGAAACGCAGCAGCTTGACCTGCAATTGCAGCGGAATATCGCCGACCTCGTCGAGAAACAGCGTGCCGCCGCCGGCCTGTTCGATTTTGCCTTCGGTGGTCTTGACCGCGCCGGTGAACGCGCCCTTCTCGTGGCCGAACAGCTCGCTTTCAAGCAGGTTTTCCGGAATCGCCGCGCAGTTGATCGCGACGAACGCGCCGCCTGCGCGGTCGCTCGCGTCGTGCAAGCCCCGCGCCAGCAGTTCCTTGCCCGTCCCGCTCGCACCGAGCAGCATCACCGAGACATTGGTGTTGGCCACCCGCTCGATAGTGCGGGCGACCTTGACCATTTCGGGCGCGGCGGTGATCAGGCGGCCCAGCACCCGGTCGCCGGAAGCCTTGGCGGCCAGCGCGCGGTTTTCCTGCTCGATATGGTGCAGTTGCAGCGCACGGCGCACGATCAGGCCGATGGCATCGATATCAACCGGCTTCTGGTAGAAGTCGTAGGCCCCCTTGGCGATCGCCTGCAAGGCGCTCTCCCGCGCGCCATGGCCCGAGGCGACGATGACTTTGGTATCAGGCTTGATCGCCATGATCTCGTCGAGCACGGCGAAGCCTTCGGAGGTGCCGTCAGGATCGGGCGGCAGGCCAAGATCGAGCGTGACCACGGCGGGCTCCTCCGCGCGCAGCGCCGCCAGCGCTGCGGCGCGATCACCGGCGATGATCACGTCGAAATCTTCATAAGCCCATTTGAGCTGGGCCTGTAGGCCGGGGTCGTCCTCGACCACCAGCAGCTTGGGTCTCGCATTTGCCATCAGGCCACTTTCTGCATGTTTTCGTCGCCACCATTTTCGAGACTGCCCAGAATGGCATGGGCATCGGCCAGCGGCAGCCGCACCGAAAAGCGCGTGCCAAGGCCTTCGCGGGATTCTACATCGAGCCGGCCCCGCATCGCCCGGACCAGCTCGCGCGCTTCGAAAGCGCCGATGCCGAACCCGCCCTGTTTCGAAGAATCGAAGGGCTTGAACAGCCGCGAGCGGACAAATTCGGGCGACATGCCGATCCCTGAATCGAGCACATCGATGGTGGCGTGCAGACCGTCGCCGGCAAGCCCGAGCAGGACCGGCGAGCCCGGCGCGCTAGCATCAATGGCATTCTGCACCAGATGCACCAGCACTTGCTCGAGCGATTCGCGGTTGGCCGTGACGACGAGGTTCTGGCATTCGGCGAGCGCGACCGGGTGTTGTTCGCGGAACTGCGCGGCGACTGCGCGCACGACCTCTCCGGCATCGACATCACCCAGATTCTCGGCCGTACCGCCGCTGACATAGCGCGACAGCCGCGCGAGCAACGTGTTGAGCTTGTCGGTCGAATTGCGCAGCGTCACCATCATGTCAGCGTGGAAGGCGGGGTTGTCGGCATGCAGCTCGGCATTGCGCGCCAGCAGACTGAGCTGGCTTGCGAGGTTCTTGACGTCGTGCATCACGAAAGCGATGCGGCGGTGAAAATCGTCGAAGCGGCCCGCTTCCGCCAGCGCTGCCTGCACCGCGTGTTCAGCCAGATAACTCGCCAGTTGGCGCCCGGCGATGCGCATCAGGTCGAAGTCTTCCCAGTCGAACCGCCGCGCGGGTGTCGCCCGCACCAGCACGACAACCCCAATCAGCCGGTCGAAATGGATCAACGGAATCAGCGCCCAGGCGCGCGTCTCGTCGCGCAGCCAGTCGGGCACGACTTCGGCCTCGCCCGCCTCAGCCTTGCCCGCGCGCACATCGTCAAGATCGACGATGCGCCCGCTCTGTTCGAACCAGGCAATCGCGCCTGCAGGCAATGCCAGCGCCGGGACTTCTGCGCCCGGCCAGTTCCACCGCGCCGCCAGCACCATGTCGCCCTGATCGCCGGGTGCCAGCAGCAGGCCGGCCGGGCTATCGGCAATATCAGCCAGCGCCTGGATAGCGCGTTCTTCGAGCGGCGAAGTGCGGCCTGCGGGTATGCCCGCCTCGGCCATGCCCCCCCCGGCCATTGCCCCCCCGGCCATTGCCCCCCCGGCCATGCCCATAGTGCGGGTAAAGCGCAGCCACTCGTCGCGGTAGTCATAGCGGTGGAGAAACAGGTGCTTGACCAGCATGACGCGGATCCAGCCGCGCAGCCGACGCGAAGGCAGCAACAGCGCAGCGGCGACGCTGGCAGTAATCAGGAAACTGAACTGCATCAGCTGGGCGAAGTTGCCGCCGGCAATCGCCAGCCATTCCGAAATGGTGAACATTGCCGCGAAGTAGCCGCCGATCACCAGCAGCGAGACCGACTGGAAGGCGACCTTGCGCGAAGGGCTAAAGCGCAATTGCTCGCTGCCGCGCGAAGCGCCGAAGGCAAGCAGCACGGCCAGCGCGATGACCGGGAGCCCGCGCAGCGCCGCCAGCTCGGCCGGCCAGCCCTCGCCCAGCCAGGCGATGGTATAAAGATTGAGATCGTAGCCCCACAGCACCGCCAGGGCGAGCGCGGGCCAGCGCAGCGAAGCGCGCGCCTGCGCCGATGCGCCGCCATAAAGATTGTGCACCATCACCAGCGCGCCGATGGTCACCAGCAGCCGCAGCATCACCACTGCGTGCAGCACCATCGCCCGCCCGTGCGGCCCCAACGCCATCGCCGGGGCGGCCAGTTCAAGGCACAGATGCAGCAGCTCGGCAAAGCCCAGTGCCGCCAGCACCGGCTTGATCGGCGCCAGGCTGGTATGGCGGCCATCACCGGTGAACAGCCGGTAAAGCGCGAACAGCCAGCCCAGATTGCACACTGCCTCAAACAGCCCATAGCGCGGCCCGCCCCAGGGCAGCGCGATCATCGCCAGGCACCACAGCGCGCTGAGCGCCAGGCTTGCCACGACGGCGGTTGCCGCCGCGCCGACGCGCGCGGGGCGCTGCGCCAGCCAGACCGCAGCCAGCCCCGCCACCAGCGCAGCAGCGGCCTGAATCAGGCCGGCGGCAATCGCCCAGGGCGCGGAAAGCAGCGCTGCTTCGGTCACCGTGCACCCTCATGCCAAAGCACCACCCGCAATGTCTGCAGCAGGATAATCAGGTCGAGGAACGGGGTGTAATTCTTGGCATAATAGAGATCGTATTCGAGCTTGTGGCGCGAATCTTCGAGGTTGGCGCCATAGGGATAGTTGATCTGCGCCCAGCCGGTGATCCCAGGCTTGACCATGTGGCGCTCGGCATAGAACGGCAGCTGTTCTTCGAGATCGGCAACGAATTCGGGGCGCTCCGGTCGCGGGCCGACGAAGCTCATCTCGCCCTTGAGCACGCTCCAGGTCTGCGGCAATTCGTCGATCCGCACCTTGCGGATGAAGCGGCCGATGCGGGTGACGCGCGGATCGCCCACCTGGGCAAATTGCGCGCCAGCGACCTCGGCATCAGTGCGCATCGAGCGCAGCTTGATCACATCGAAGTTCTGGCCGAACAGGCCGACGCGGTTTTGCCGGTAAAATGCCGGGCCTTTGCTGTCGAGCTTCACCAGCATCGCAAACAGCACGATCACAGGCAGGGTCAACAGCAACAGCAGCAAGCTCGCCGTGATGTCGAACAGGCGCTTGGCGACGCTGGAAACCGCCCTGCCCGACGAAAATCCGTCCGAGAAGATCAGCCACGAGGGATTGACCGTGTCGAGATCGACCCGCCCGGTCTCGCGCTCGATGAAGCTGGAGAAGTCGTTGACATGGACCCCGGCGGTCTTGATCCTGAGCAAGTCCTTGAGCGGCAGCGAATTGCGCCGCTCTTCAAGCGCCAGCACGACTTCGCTCACGCCAAGGTTCTCGACGAAGCGGGTGAGATTGTGGATCGCGGTGCGCGCGATCGCTTCCTCGATGATCGGTGCCTTGTCGGCCATGCCGATATAGCCAACGATGGCAAAGCCGGCCTCGGGCTTATCGCCGAGCTCGCGCAGGCGCTGGGCGCGCGGGCCGGCGCCGAGCACCAGCACGCGGCGACGGAAAGCCGATGCGCCCAGAATGCCGCCGACGATGAGGCGGTTGACGATCAGCGCGACGATTGTTGCTGCCATCGCGTAAGCCAGCGTCGAGCGCCAGAAATTTGCGGCTGCAAGCACGAAATCGAGGAATGACAGCGCGATGATGCCCAGCGACACCGCAACCAGCAGGCGGCCGGTGGCAAACCGCATCGAACGCAGCGAATCCGCGCCATAGACCCCGACCGAGATCATCGCCGTCAGGATCACCGCAGCAAAGCCGATATGCGGCCAGATCCGGTCGGCGACTGGTCCGAGATCGAGATCGATCTGGCTCGCGCGGAGCCGCCACGCGAGCTCCGCCGCACCGATCAGCAAGGCGATGTCGAACAGGCCCAGCAGCAGCACAGCGTGCGGAATGTAATGCTTGAACAAGCGGATCATGCAGCGTCTTCAGCCAAATCCGGCCCGTCGCAGGGCCATATGCTCCCCTTAGGACAAAGCCGTAAACTGTCGGTAAACTTGACAGAAATGAACGTTGTCAGAATTCGCGCGGACGGGCGAAAGCGCGGATATTATCGGGTCAGCGTCGGCGCGGCTTACACTGTTGCCAAGTCGCAGGCCCGCTCCCGCGTTGCTCGCGCCACCCTTGCGTCAACCATTTGCAAACCATACCACGCGCGATTGGGTTAACCCGGATGGTTTATAGCCCCGGCCATGCGCCGCGCCGCCCCCACTTTGCCGGTCACTCCGACCATGCTCCGCCACTTCGCCGTGGTCACCGTGCTGGCGACGGCGGCGCTCGCCATGTTCGCCAGCGGCGAGAACACGAGCGCCCTGCGTGAAGCCCAGAAAGCCCAGCGCGCGCGCAGCAGCGGCACCTGGGGCACTTCGCCGCAGAAGCCTGCGGAAGCAGCGGGACCACGCACCGCAGGCGGGCTGCACCTCGCCTCCGGCACCCGGTTGCAGCAGAATGGCGGTTTCGACGAGCCCGAAGACTTCCGCGCGACGCAGGAAGTCCAAGGCGACATCCGCAACCTCGACCCGGAATACCGCACCCTGCCCCCAGGGGCTCTGGGGGGCCCATCCGGGGGCAGCGGCGCCAGCGCTGCACTGGCCGCAGCGCCGCCAGTGATCAAGCGCGACCCCTCCGGCATCCCATTGCCGCCAATCCGGGCCGACCAGGGCAATCCGCCGGGCAATGTCCGCCCTGCGCCGCCGCGCCAGGCCACCAAGCGAGATATCGATCAGATGATGGAAGCCTCGCGTGCGCGCTCCGCAAAGGGCAATGGCCCTGCCGGTGGCGGCACAGATGAAGATGCGGCCGAGCAAGACTGAGCCGGCATCAGCGCCAGCACAGACTGGCGGCTCAGAAGCACTCGCGGGCGAGATAGGCCCTGGCATCCGCGCCGATCAGCGCGGCATGGCCATAGGCGGGATGATCGATCACCGCCATCGCGTTGCCCTCGCCGCTGTTCCATGCGGCCACCGCCTCCGGGGTGAAATCGAAATGGAAGAAATGCACCGCGCTGGCCTTGCCGTCGCTCTCCCGGGTGCGCGTCACATCGCCTTCCGGGCGGGCGCGGACAATGTGGCTGCCGACTTGCAGCGCGACATGGTCTTCCACCCCGCCCAATGTGCGCAGGAATGCATCGCGCCGCACCGGATCGGCCATTTCGAACAAGAGCGTCACGGTCAGCTCGGCTCCCTTGGGCACCATCGGGTCATAGGCCGCCAGTTCGTCGGCAATCTGCGCTTCGCCGCCCTTTTCGATGCGGAGCATCTCCTGGATCTGCAGCCACATCGAATCCCAGGTTTCGAACAGCATCGTCGCATTGGGCCCCACGCTGATCCGGGTCAGCGCCTTGCGGGCGATTGCTTCCTGCTTCTTGTCGGTGCGGATCAGCTCATAGTCCGGAATCGGCATGAGGTCGGCGGCGGTGATGGTGCGCTCGTTGCGGGGCATGGTGTTACAATCCGTATGCTTGGGCCATGACTTCGATAGGATGGCCGATGCGGGCGGGCGGCTCTTGCCCATTGGCCTCGATCACCTGACGCAAGTGCGGTCCGGCGAGCGGGCATTCTGAGACCACGATGTCGGGCTCGCCCTTCATCAGGTTTTTGCCGGCAGTCTTGCCGACCTTGATCGCGGTGTCGAAATTGTCCTTGAACAGACCCCATTTGCCGCCGTGGCCCGAACAGCGCTCGGTGAGCTGCGGCCTGGCCTCTGGGATCAGCTTCAGCATGTCCATCGCCTTGGGCCCCATGTTCTGGGCGCGGGCATGGCAGGCGAAATGGACCGCGATCGACTTTGGCATCGCCTCAATCGGCGCAAGGCCCGTGTCCTTGGCCGTGCGCACGACATATTCGGAAACGTCGAAGGTATGCTTGGCCAGCAGCGCGACCTGTTCGTTGCCCGGCTCGATCAGCGGCCATTCGAACTTGAGCATCAGTGCACAGCTGGTGGTCAGCGGGACAATGTCCCAGCCATCCGCGATCAAGGGCGCGAAATGGGCGGAAATCTTTGCCGCGGCGCTGGCAACCGCCGGCAGGTCGCCGTTCTCGAACTTGGGCATACCGCAGCAGTCGGGATATTCGACGCGGACGCGAATGCCCTGATGCGCCAGCACCTTCATCGTCGCTTCGCCGGGCGTGCCGTCGTTGTAGTTATCGTGGCAACCGGCATAAAGCGCGACCTTGCGGCCGAACGCCGGGCCATCGGGATTGGGCGGCGGCACTGATGCAGCGGCCCGGTTGACCAGCGACGTGTCCATGAACGGCGGCACATGCGCGCGCGCATCGATGCCGACCACGGCCTCGATGATCGGCCGGGTCAGGCCATTGCCTTCCTTCGTCGCCCAGTTGGCCGCTCCGGCCAGTGCGCTGCCCAGCTTGCCGTTGCGGGTCATCTTGGCCAATTCGCGGTCGACCAATGGGGTTTCACCCTTGCGGTTCTCGACCGCGCGGTGGCGAAGCATCAGATGCGGAAAATCGAGGTCGAACTCATGCGGCGGCACATAGGGACACTTGGTCATGAAGCACATGTCGCACAGCGTGCAGGCATCAACCACAGCCTTGAGCTGCCCGGTGGTCAGGTCTTCGACTTCTTCGCCAGGGCTTTCATCGACCGCATCGAACAGGATCGGGAAACTGTCGCACAGGTTGAAGCAGCGGCGGCAGCCGTGGCAGATATCATAGACCCGGCGCAGCTCGGCCTCGAGAGCGGCCTCATCATACCAGGCTTCGTCCTGCCATGGAATCGGGTGGCGCGTTGGCGCGCCAAGGCTGCCTTCCATGAGAAGTCCCCTGTTAATTCAGCGATGCCGATTGTGGCGATTGGGGATGCGGTCCTACGAGACACAATTGGCGCTTCGGCAAACTCACCGCCAAATGCTCCTCAGGATGAGCGGGCGATTGCGATGCCGCTCATCCTGAGGAGAGACTGAGCGAAGTTGAAAGCCCGTCTCGAAGGACCGCAAAACCGGATTAAGCGTCGATCGTATCGAGCGTTCTCTGGAACTTTCCGGCGTGGCTCTTTTCAGCCTTGGCAAGGGTTTCAAACCACTCGGCGATTTCATCAAAACCTTCGTCGCGCGCGGTCTTGGCCATGCCGGGATACATGTCGGTGTATTCGTGGCTCTCGCCGGCAATTGACGCCTTGAGGTTCAAGACGGTGTCGCCGATCGGCAGGCCGGTAGCCGGATCACCGGTTTCTTCGAGATATTCGAGGTGACCATGCGCATGGCCGGTCTCGCCCTCAGCGGTCGAGCGGAACACCGCTGCGACATCGTTGTGACCTTCAATGTCCGCCTTCTGGGCAAAATAGAGATAGCGGCGATTGGCCTGGCTTTCACCGGCGAATGCGGCCTTGAGGTTGGCTTCGGTCTGTGATCCGGCGAGACCCATGGTCCTGCTCCTTTGATTGGTTGGTTCGACACCAGCTCTCTGCGGTTTTGCGAGCGAAATTGCCATTGGATTTTTCCACCAGGCCTTATCGGCATTTCCGATCACCATAACGCGAATCATTCGCAAAAAACGATTTGGCGAGGACGGCTCCCAAGGGCCGTCCGGCACTGATCCTGGGCGCAGCGGTTGCCGGCACGGATTGTTCCGGCGACGCGCCCCTTGCGCAGCGCCAATGTGATTGCCCGACTGGCCGGCCAGCCAGCTATTTCGCCGCCGCGAGCAGGGGCGCCGGCGGTTCGTTCGCCCGCTGCCGCCCGAGCAGCGCTGCCAGCCGCCGCGCAACGGTCTGCGGCGACCCGGTGTAGGGCGCCAGCCAGCGATAGAGTAGCGGCACGACATAAAGCGTGACCGCCGACGCCAGCGTCACCCCGAAGACGATAACCACGCCGATGGCCGCGCGCGAGCCCGCCCCGGCGCCAGAGGCCAGCGCCAGCGGCACCGCGCCAGCTACCGTCGCCAGCGAGGTCATCACGATCGGGCGCAGCCGCCGCACCGCTGCCTCGCGCACCGCCTCATCGACGCTGCGCCCCTGATCGCGCAACTGATTGGCATATTCGATGATGAGCACGCCGTTCTTGGCCGCGAGGCCCACCAGCATGACTATGCCGATCTGACTGTAGAGATTGATCGTCATGCCGCAAAGCCATAGCCCCAGCACCCCGCCCGCCACGGCGAGCGGCACGGCGGAGATGATGATCGCGGGGTGGATGAAGCTTTCGAACTGGGCGGCCAGCAGCAGATAGATGACCACGATGGTGAGCGCGAAGACCACCCAGATCGAGCTGCCGGTCTGCTTGAACGACTGGCTTTCACCGCGATAGCCGAGCGCGATGATCTCGGGCGAGCCGCGGGCCTGTGCTTCGAGGAAGGCGAGCGCCGTGCCCAGGGTGTAACCCGGCGCGAGGCTGCCCTGCAGGGTGATCGCGCGCAACTTGTTGAAGCGGCCAAGTTCGCGAGCAGTAGCGCTTTCGCGCAAGGTTACGAGATTGGACAGCGGCACCAGCGCGCCGCTGCGCGCGCGGACATAGACGCTGTCGAGCTGTGCCTCGCTTTTGCGCGCCTCGGCCTCGGCCTGAACAATCACCCGGTATTCCTCGCCGCCGCGCACATAAGTGGACACCCGCCGTGATCCCATCAGTGATTGCAGCGCGCTGCCGATGTCATCGACCGAAATGCCGAGATCGCCCGCACGCTGGCGATCAATGTCGATCAGCACCTGCGGCTTGGTCTCGACATAATCGGCATCAAGATTGATGATGCCCGGATTATCTCGCGCCGCCGCCATGATGCGGTCGCGCGCCCGCGCCAGTTCCTCGTAACTGGTGCCCGAGATGATGAAATTGATCGGCTGGCCCCGTCCGCGCCCGAGGGGAGAGCGCACCACAGCATTGCCGCGCAGCGCGGCGAGCCCGCCGAGCTTGCGATTGACGTCCCTGGCAACATCCTGCGACGTCGCGGTGCGTTCGTCCCAGTGACGCAGGAAAATGTTCATGTTCGCGCCGGTAAAATCCTCGGTGGGGCCGAAACCGGCAGGCACACGCGCATTCATGCCGCGCACCGCGCCTTGGCCGACCATCGGCACGACCAGCTTCTCCGCCTGGGCGACATAACGGTTGAGCTCGGCAAAGCCGGTGCCCTCGGGCGCGGTCAGCCGTGTGTCGACCACGCCGGTATCCTCGGGCGGCACCAGCTCGCTCTCGAGCCGGGTGAACGAGAACGCCGCCACGATCAGCAAGGCCAGCGTCGCCAATGCGAAGGGTAACCAGCGGGCCATGACTTTATCGAGCGAGCGCGCATACCCCCGGGAGAAGCGCTCGATGACGCCTTCCACCCGCGCGGAAAAGCCCTTGCGCTCGGTTGGCCGCAGAATCTTCGAGCACATCATCGGAGTGAGCGTCAGCGCCAGGAACCCGGAAAGGGCGACCGCCGCAATCATGGCGATGGCGAGTTCGCGGAACAGCAGGCCGGTCTGTCCTGCCAGAAACATCACCGGCACGAAGACCGCGCAGACCACCAGCGTGGTCGCGATCACCGCAAAGCCCACCTGGCGCGCCCCGGCATAGGCGGCGAGCAATGGTGGCTCGCCCTCCTCGATGCGGTGATGGACGTTTTCAAGCACGACTATCGCATCATCGACCACCAGCCCGATCGCCAGCACCAGGGCAAGCAGCGTCAGCAGGTTGATCGATCCACCCAGCGCCCACAGCACCGCGAACGTCGCCATCAGGCAGATCGGCACGGTGACTGCCGGGATGAAAGTCGCCCGCCAGGAGCCGAGGAACAGGAATATCACCAGCGTGACCAGCACCGCAGCTTCGGCAAGCGTCGTGTAAACGCCCTTGATCGCCTGTTCGATATAAAGCGTGGGATCGCCGCCCGGGAGCAGCTCGACACCGGGGGGCAAATCTTTCCTGATTTCGGCCACTTCCGCCTTGAGCGCGCGGGCCACCGCCAATGTGTTCGCCCCCGATTGGCGCACTACGCCCAGACCCACGCCCCGCTGGCCATTGAAGCGGAAAATCGAATAGGGATTTTCCGGACCTTCCTCCACCCGCGAGACATCGCCCAGCCGCACCAGATATCCGTCGGGGCCGCGACCAATCACCAGCGTGCGGAACTCGGCCGGGCTGGTGAAACTGCGGTTGACCCGCAGCGAAACATTCTGTTCGGTCGCCTCGATACGGCCAGCCGGAAGCTCGATATTCTGGCTGCGCAGCGCGGTTTCGACATCGCGCGGGGTCAATTTGAATGCGGAGAGACGCCCGGGATCGAGCCAGATGCGCATCGCCGGTTTGGCGAGCCCGGGAGTGAAGACCTGGGCGACACCGTCGACCGTCGAGAGCCGGTCGACCACTACGCGTTCGGTAAATTCGCCGAGCTTGATCGGATCCCAGCTTGGCGCGCGCACGAAGAAGAAGATGATCGGCTGGGCATCGGCATCGACCTTGCGCACTTCGGGCGGCAGCGTGTCATCTGGCAGGTCGCCCAGCACCCCGGCCACCCGGTCGCGCACGTCGTTGGCAGCCGAATCGACATTCAGCCCGGAGCGGAATTCAATAGTGATCTCCGAACGACCGTCCTGCGAGCGCGATGCTATCGTCTCGATGCCGCCGATGCCCGAAAGCCGGTCTTCGAGCGGCTGGGTGATGCGATTCTCGATCACTTGCGCGCTGGCGCCGGTATAGGAAGTCGAGATTGAAACCACTGGCGGATCAGTGTCGGGATATTCGCGCACGGGAATGTTGGCGAAGCCGACCACACCGACAATCGTCAGCAACACTGCAAACACCGCAGCGACGACCGGACGTTTGACCGCGAGATCAGAGAAGATCACGGCGCGCCGGCTTTCGCGCCAGGCCCCCCGCTGGGCCTGCCGCCGCCCCTGGCACCCGGCAGGCGGACAGCCATGCCTTCGCTCACCTTGAGCACGCCTTCGCCGATCACCCGCGCGCCCGCGGGCAGGCCGGTGACTTCGATCAGCCCCGCATCGCGCAGCCCGGTCTTGATCACCACCCGCCTGGCCTTGTTGCCAGGTGCAAGGATGAACACCGCGCGCTCATCGCCATTGCCGATCACTGCCAGCTCGGGCACCGCATCGGCCAGCCGCGAATTGCGCGACACCCGCACCGACAGCAGCATCCCCGGCTTCAGCCGTGCACCCGGATTGGGCAGGATCGCGCGCACCATCACCGCCCGGCTTGCCGCATCGATCACCGGATCAATGCTGGCGATCCGCCCGGTGAAGGCTTCGCCCGGATATGCCGCAGCCGATGCCTCGACGATCTGGCCGATAGAGAGCCCGGCGAGCTGGGTCTCGGGCACGGTGAAATCGAGCTTGACCCGGCTGAGGTCGCTCACCGTGACCAGCGGTGTGCCCGCCTGGACTATGGCGCCCGCCGAAATATTGCGCAGGCCGGTGTAGCCCGAAAACGGCGCGCGGATCATGCGGTCGGCGATGGCCGCCTGGGCCTCGGATGCATCGGCGCGGGCGCGTTCGGCTGCGGCGAGTTGCAGGTCGAGTTGGGCGCGGGTGGCGAAGCCCCGATCGTACAGCGCCTTGATCCGATCGAATTGCGCCTGCGCCTGTCGCTCTGACGCATTGGCGCCGCGCAGGCTGGCGTTCTCCTGCCCGGCCGAGAGCACCGCCAGCAACTGGCCGCGGCGCACCGGCATACTATCGCCGAACAGCACCCGTTCGATCCGCTCGGTCACCGCAGAGGCAATCGTCACTTGCTCGTTGGCGCGCAAGGTGCCTTCCGATTCGAGCACATCAACGAACAGATGTCTCGCAGCCGGGTCCGCCTGCACCAACGGCGGCGGGCGCTTGCCTTCTTCAGGTGCGGCAGAGCAACCGGCGATCATCACCAGTACCAGCAGGAACGAAGGGCGGATCGGGCGATCCATGAAGCAGCTTCTCACGGCGAGGCCGATCTCAGGTAGGCGCTGACATTGCGGCGATCAGCGGGAATACGCAAGCCGGGAGTGATGCCCGCTCGCAGCGCCTGGCCATCTGACCTGCCGAAACAATCCGCACATTCAGCGCGATAAACCGACGTCAGCCAATATGCCGGTGCGGCAACTACCCCGCCCAAATATGGTGCCCCTGGCCCGACTCGAACGGGCACATCTTTCGACAAACGATTTTGAGTGGGCCGAGACTACCTTAAGTATTTGATATTAAACAATAATTTCTCACAAATCCGAATTTTGTGTAAGGTTTTGTGTCAGTGTGTAAGACTTGTGTAAGGCTTTCCGACTGCAAATCGGACGCGCCTGAGATTGCGATTTCTCCTTTCGCAGACCTCGATTCCCCTGTCCAGAAGCAACCGATAATTGATCCACGCTGAAACGCCGCATGCGGGTCTAGTCAGGCCGACCTGATGCAGCCTGCGGCTGGCGTCGAAGTGCTCAGGGCCGGTCGCCGGTGGCACACCGTATCGAAACGCCGCGAATGAATGTGGCCGCAATGATGGTGAGCATCGGCGAGCACGGGAACGGGATGAAGCCCCGCCATCACGCTTGCTTCGCCGTGGCGGGCGCGGCTTTCAACTCCCCCACCGCGTGCCGGAACACTTGAAAGCCTCCGGTCAGAGCCAGTGCCGCCATGATGGAAGCGACAATCAGATCGGGCCACGCGCTGCCCGTGCCAAGCACACCGAGCGCGGCCAGCATAACCGCGACATTGCCGATCGCGTCGTTGCGCGAGCATATCCAGACCGAGCGCATGTTCGCGTCGCCAGTGCGGTAACGGTAAAGCAGCAACGCCACGCCGACGTTTGCGCCAAGCGCAAGCGCACCGACCGCGCCCATCGTCGCGGGATTGGGGGTATTGCCGCTTACAAAGGCAAGGATCGCGCTGCCAAACACCCAGCCTGCAAAGCCAAGCATGAACAGCGATTTCAGCAGCGCCGCCCGCGCGCGCCATGCCAGCGCCGCTCCGACGACCGCCAGGCTAACGGCATAGTTGGCGGCATCTCCCAGAAAATCGAGCGCGTCGGCCTGGAGCGAGCGCGAATCCGCCGCCGAGCCAGCAACAAATTCGACCGCAAACATAGCAGCGTTGATCCCCAGCGCGATCCACAGCGCACGCCGCCAGCGCGGATCGTTGAGCGTGGCCTTGCTCCCGCAGGCAGCTTCGCAGCAATTGTCGGCCATGATCTTCCTTCTCGACAAAGCGCGTGTCAGCGCGGCATATGCACCCTGTAGCAACTACAGGGTCAAGCGATGAAAATTGGCGAGCTGGCAAAGGCAACTGCAACCAAGGTGGAAACCGTCCGCTTCTATGAGAAGGCTGGTTTGCTGCCATCGCCCGCGCGCACCGATGCCAATTATCGCAGCTACGGCCCGGCGCACCTCCAACGCTTGTCGTTCATCCGCCGCGCGCGCGATCTGGGGTTCAGCCTCGATGCCGTGCGTGATCTGCTGGCGCTTGCCGATGATCGAGCCAAGCCCTGCGGCGCGGTCGATGCGATAGCCAGCGGGCACCTGACCGAAGTCGAACGCAAGATCGCCGACCTTTCCGCCATGCGCGAGGAATTGAGGCGGGTAATCGGAAGCTGTCGGCACAATCCCGTTGCGGACTGCAAGATCATCGAAACATTGGGACCGCGCGTCGCGGTGAACGCAGGAATATCAGCATGATCTCGGTCCTCGCCAATCGTACCTATCGCCATCTGCTCGGCGCGCAGATTATCGCCTTGATCGGCACAGGGCTTGCGACTGTGGCACTCGGGCTGCTCGCCTTTGACATTGCCGGGGGCAATGCCGGTGCCGTGTTAGGAACGGCCCTGGCAATCAAGATGATCGCCTATATCGGCGTCGCGCCCGTGGTCGGTGCCTTTGCCGACCGCTTGCCGCGCCGCGCCTTCCTCGTCGCCATGGATTTGGTGCGCGCCGCTGTCGCGCTCAGCCTGCCATTCGTCGATCAAATCTGGCAGATCTATGTGCTGATCTTCGTCCTGCAATCGGCCTCTGCCGCGTTCACCCCAACCTTTCAGGCCACGATCCCCGATGTGCTGCCCGACGAGGCCGACTACACCCGTGCGCTGTCGCTGTCCCGGCTCGCCTATGACATGGAAAGCCTTGTCAGCCCGATCCTTGCAGCAGCCCTGCTCTCGGTGATCAGCTTTCACTGGCTGTTTGCCGGAACCTCGATTGGCTTCATCTGCTCCGCCCTGCTGGTGGTATCTGTCGCACTCCCGCGCTCGCCGGCCAAACCGCGCGCTGGCGGCATTTGGACCAAGACCACCCGAGGCCTCAGGATTTACCTCAAGACGCTGCGGCTCAAGGGATTGCTCGCACTCAGCCTTGCCTCGGCGGCGGCAAGCTCGATGGTGATCGTCAACACCGTGGTTATTGTGCGCGGCGCACTCGGTTACGGCCAGCGCGAGGTCGCATTGACACTGGCGGCTTACGGCGGCGGCTCGATGCTCGCGGCATTCTTCATCCCCCGCCTGCTCGACAAGATCAGTGACCGGACCTTGATGGCCAGCGCAGCCGCGATTTTGACGGTCGGCCTTGGCGCGATGGCCATCCTCACCATGCTATTTGGCAAGAGCGGTGCCTATTGGCCGCTATTGCTGGTGGGCTGGTTCGTCCTCGGCATCGCCTATTCCATGAGCGTCACGCCGTCGGGTCGCCTCCTCCGCCGTTCCGCCAATGCCGACGACCGGCCCGCCGTGTTCGCTGCCCAGTTCGCGCTCAGTCATGGCTGCTGGCTGATCTGCTATCCGCTTGCCGGACAGATTGGAGCGGGCGTCGGTCAGGTCGCGGCATTCGCTGTGCTGGCGCTGGTCGCGGGCATCGGCACTGTCGCGGCGCTGTGGCTCTGGCCGTCACACGATCCCGAACTGGTGGCGCATAGCCATGATGATCTTGCGCCCTATCATCCGCATCTCCGCGAAGATCATGTTGGCGGCAAAACTACGAGCCATGCCTTTGTGATCGACGACATTCACCCGGATTGGCCGCGCACGGCATGAAGCAGGCGGACATCTATATCTTCGCTGCACTGGCCCGGATCGGTGGGGCTCGCGTTCTGGGCCTGGTTGCGGCTTGACCGTATCGCGTGCGTCCACCTTGCGGAGATCGACCGAAAGATCGCGGACTTGTCGGCAAGGCGCAAAGAGCTTGCGCGCGTGATCGGCTCATGCAGCCACGGCACCGTGGCCAAATGCATCATCATCGAAACGCTGGCCCCACGCGCCCATGGATAGGATACCCCGCACAGTCTGGGCGCTTGGAGTAGTCAGTCTGTTCATGGACCTGTCGTCCGAGATCATCCACGCCCTGCTACCGCTGTTCCTGACAACAACCCTGGGTGTGAGTGTTGCCATGGTCGGGCTGATCGACGGTATCGCGGAGGCAACGGCTTCGATCAGCAAGGTGTTCTCGGGTTACATCTCGGACCGGATCGGGCGGCGTAAGCCGCTGATCCTTCTGGGCTATGGACTGGGCGCGTTGAGCAAACCGCTGTTCGCTCTGGCTGGCTCGGCGCCAGTGGTGCTCGGCGCACGGTTTGCAGACAGGATCGGCAAAGGCCTGCGCGGTGCCCCGCGCGATGCGCTGGTGGCCGATGTTACGCCAGCAGCCATTCGCGGGCGGGCTTTCGGGCTGCGCCAGTCGCTTGATACGGTCGGAGCGTTCGCGGGACCGCTGCTGGCCATCGGGCTGATGGCAGCCTTTGCAAACGATATGCGCCTGGTCTTCTGGGTAGCAGTCGTCCCGGCAATACTTGCCGTTCTATGCGTGATCTTTGGAGTCGAGGAACGGATCGATCACGCGGTCCCCAAACCAGAACGCCCGCCGATTTCGTTTGCCGATCTCAAACGCCTTGAGCGTCCGTTTTGGGGCGTTGTCGCGCTGGGCGTTGTCTTTACGCTTGCGCGGTTCAGCGAAGCATTCCTCATCCTCAAGGCATCGTCCGAGGGGCTGTCGCTGACCTACGCGCCCACCGTGCTTGTCGCCATGAATGTGGTCTATGCTCTCGGTGCCTATCCCGCAGGCGTTGCATCCGATCGTGTGTCGGCGCGCATTCTGCTGGGCTGGGGGCTGGTCTGCCTGATCCTCGCCGATCTTGTCCTGGCGCTGGTTTCAGGGCTGGTTGCCGCATTCGTCGGGATTGCCCTCTGGGGTCTGCACATGGCGCTTACCCAAGGATTGATGGCAAAGCTGGTCGCGGATCGCGCGCCGCCGGACCTGCGAGGTTCGGCATTCGGAATGTTCAACCTTGCGGCGGGAGTGGCAATGCTGTTCGCGAGCGTCGTCGCGGGCCTCTTGTGGGACAAGCTCAGCGCGAACTCAACGTTTCTCGCTGGAGCTGGCTTTGCCACAGTCGCCTTGATTGGGCTGGCGCTAAACCGGGTCGGGTCAGAAACCGTCTCAACCTAAACGGGGTTCGACAAGCCATGCTGGTGCTTGGTGCCAACTATGCGGGCGACTTCACGAAGCGGCTGCAATCATGCCGAATTTCTCGCGCTTGAGCCGGTCCGCCTACGCCGGATCGGCCAGCGCATGAATAGCAATACTGTGCCTGCCAGCCCAAAAAACAGCCCGCCGATGGCGAAGGCGAGCAGCCAGGGCGTGTTGAAATCCTCGTGGTTCTTCCAGTCCATGATGTGCAGGCTCCAGAAGAAGTCATAGAGTCGCCATGTGCCGGTGCGGACGGCGGTGATCCTGCCGGTGTCGGCGGCAACGAAAACGCTGGTCGCATCGGGGTCGGTATAAGCGATCCGCCAGGCTGGGAGCGCGCCGCGATATTCGGGGCTCTCCTCGGTGACGCGCGACGCGTTGCTTGTCGGCTTGTTGACCGTTTTCCAAGCGGCGTTCGCAATGGCGGTGGCTTGCCCCGCATCAACCGGCGGCAATCGCTTCCCGGTCTGTCCGTCGAACAGGCTGATGCCGTTGGATGTTGTCACTTCGGCGACTTGCCGCGCGCCGACCATGTGCCATGTGATCGCTTTGACGGGCGCGCCGGCTCGGACGCTGATCGTTGCCGGATCGACGAAATGGCTCCCCACGGGGATCGCACTCACCGCCTCGCGGTCGACAAGATGTTCGCCGCGCACTTTGTCGATGGGAAGGAAACTCATCAACGCGCCGCTGGCGAACCAGATCAGCAATTGAGCGCCGATAAACAGCGCCAGCCATTTGTGCAGGCGGCTGGCGAACAGGTGCACGCGGTGACGGCGAGAACTCAAAACCACACCCTTATGCCAAGGACGAGGCTGGTTGCCTCCACCCTGTCGCCCGCGGCACTGGCGAAGCGGGCCGTATCTCCCAATTTGCGCTCCCACGAAATGCCGACATAGGGTGCAAACTCGCGCTTAATCTCATAGCGCAAGCGAAGACCGAGTTCGGCGTCACTCAACCCAGAACCAATCCCGTTGGCAGGAACGTCCTGCGCCGCAAAATTGAACTCGACGCGGGGTTGTAGGATCAGTTTCTGCGTGATGCGCTGGTCGTAATAGCCTTCGAGACGCCCGAGCAAATCGCCCTTGTCCGAGAGGAACAGAACCCCCTCGACCTCGAACCAATAGGGCGCGATCCCTTCAAAGCCGAGAGTCGCATAGGTGCGCGCCGGTCCCGGTTTGAAATCGTGACGGACACCGGCCTGCAAGTTGAACCACGGGCCGATCGCGCGCGAGTAGAGCGCCTGCACCTCACCGCTTTCGAGACCACCACGAACGGCACCCTCGCCCTCGGTCTTCACGACGAAGCGGTTGATGTCGCCCCCGAACCAGCCTTCGCCGTCCCAGCGATAGGCGTCACCGCCCTTTTGAACACGATACTCCGCGAGATTGAAGGCGATGCTGTAGGCAGGCAT
>JANPOS010000075.1:0-7505 GCA_031428115.1 Novosphingobium sp.
GCGAGAGCGCACGATCAACCAGGCTACCAGCAGCGAAACGGCCAGCCCGGCAAACAGCAACAGATGGTTGCCCATGGTGTAGGCCTGCGCCTTGGCCAGCGCCTCGGCCCCGAGGCTGTCGATGTAGCGGGCAGTTTCGGCGGCGGGTGTGAAGGGGGCGGCCATACGTCGTTCCTCCTGTCCTTAGGTTTCTAAAGCCCCAGCACCTCGGGCATGGTGTATCGGCCGGTTGCCTTGCCGATCAGCCATTGCGCCGCCCGGATCGCGCCTTTGGCGAAAATCGCGCGATTTTCGGCGATGTGGGTGAAAGCCAGGCGCTCGTTGTCGGCGAAGAAATGCACGGTGTGATCGCCCGCGACGCTGCCGCCACGCAAGCTCGCAAAACCGATGTTGCCGATCCCGCGCTTGCCGGTGATTCCGTCCCGTCCGCGTTCGGCGTGACCCGCCAGCGCGATTCCCCGCGCTGCTGCCGCCGCTTCGCCGAGCAGCAGCGCGGTGCCCGAGGGCGCATCGACTTTCATGCGGTGGTGGGTTTCGACCACCTCGATATCCCAGTCGTCGCCCAGCCGGCTCGCCGCCTCGCGCACCAGATGGGCCAGCAAGGTCACGCCGAGCGAAGTGTTGCCGGTTTGCAGCACGGCGATGCGCTGCGCGGCATTGTCGCACAGGAAATGGTGGCGTTCTTCGAGGCCTGTGGTGCCGACAACAATCGGCACGCCCGCCGCCATTGCTGCATCGAGATTGGCCTCAAGCGCCATTGGGCTGGAGAAATCGACCAGCACATCGCTTGCGCGCGCCAGCGCCAGCGGATCGCCGCCCATGTCGATCCCGCCGGAATGCGCCTCGCCGGCGGCGGCAATCGCCTCCACCAGCACCCGTCCCATGCGCCCCTCGCTGCCTATAATGCCAATTCTGGCCAAACCAACCTCCGTTTGCCCTGAGCTTGTCGAAGGGCCGTAGTTCCATGCAAACGACGATTGCAGGAAAAGCAGTCCTTCGACAAGCTCAGGACGAACGGGTCAGGAGGAATCGTGAAAGACATCCGCAACATCGTTATCCTCACTGGCGCCGGGATCAGCGCGGAAAGCGGCATCGATACCTTCCGCTCTGAAGGCGGGCTTTGGGAGCAGCACCGGGTCGAGGATGTCGCGACGCCAGAGGCCTTCGCCCGCGATCCCGATCTGGTGCTGCGGTTTTACGACATGCGCCGCGCGGCGATCCAGACCAAGCTGCCCAATCCGGCGCACGATGCGCTCGCCCGGCTCGATGCCGAATGGCGCAAAACGAGCGGGGGCGAACTGCTGATCGTCACGCAGAATGTCGATGACCTGCATGAGCGGGCAGGCGCTGCGCGGGTGCTGCACATGCATGGCGAGCATCTGCTGGCGTGGTGCACCTGGTGCGACGCGCGCCTGCCATGGCGCGGGGCCTTGATCGACCGGCCACCGTGCCCGGCCTGCGGTGCGCGCAGTCTTCGCCCCGATGTCGTCTGGTTCGGCGAAATGCCCTACCGCATGAACGAGATCCATGCCGCGCTGCGCTGTGCCGACCTGTTCGTCTCGATCGGCACTTCGGGCGCGGTCTATCCCGCCGCCGGCTTCGTGCGCCAGGCGCGCGATCTGGGGGCGCAGACGCTGGAGCTCAATCTGGAACGCTCGCAGGGATCGAGCTGGTTTCACGAGACGCGCCTCGGCCCGGCAAGCGACGTGGTACCCGCGTGGGTGGATCAGATGCTGGGTTAAAGCGGGCGGATGGTGGGCGTAGCAAGGATTGAACTTGCGACCCCTACGATGTCAACATAGTGCTCTACCACTGAGCTATACGCCCGCACCATCCGATCAATCCAGGGCAAGCGCCCCGGACAGGGGAGCGCCTTTAGCTGCGGTTCCCCCGAGAAGCAAGATCAGAGTGGTTGTCCGCCTGACAGCCGAAGCAGATCAAATACTGGCTTGTGCGCTCTGCCCGAACACCCGCTGAACCTCCAGCACCAGATCGCGCAAGTGGAAGGGCTTCGAGAGCACCTTGGCATCGGGCATTTCGCGCGTCGCCCTCAGCGAAACGGCGGCAAAGCCGGTGATGAACATCACTTTGGTATCAGGCGACATTTCGGCGCAGCGCTGGGCCAGCTCGATTCCATCCATTTCGGGCATGACGATGTCGGTCAGCAGCAGGTCAAAATAGGCGGTCTCGATCCAGGGCAGAGCGGCCACGCCGCTATCCACTGCGATCACCTCGTAGCCCGCGTTTTCCAGCGCGCGCGACAGGTAGGTGCGCATCGAAGCATCGTCTTCAGCAAGCAAAATGCGAATCATGGTTCCCACAGTTCCGAAAGCGGAACCCTCCCTCGGATTCCCTGCGGCCAGCAGCATAGCGCTGAACCGGTTAAGATTCTCGCCTGTTCTCGGACACGGCCAGCTTTGACACAGATTGGCTAACGGTCCAGCAAGGCGGGATGCGGGATGCTCCCATCAGTTCAGGCGATTCGCCGCCGTTGCGGGGCGGACAGATCCCCGGCGGCGCCGGCGCTCACGCATTCAGCCTTGCCGGCGCCGATCCCTCGCCGATCCCGGTGCTGATCGCAGTGCCCCATGCCGGCCGGGCCTATCCCGGTTCGCTGCTTGAGCGGATGCGCAACCCCGGTTTTGCGGCCCTGCGGCTCGAGGATCGCTATGTCGACAAGCTGGCCGAGCGGGTTGCCCGCGCGACCGGGGCGATGCTGCTGACCGCGCAGGCGCCGCGCGCGATGATCGATCTCAACCGCGCTTGCGATGATATCGACTGGGACATGTTCGGCCGCCGCGCGCCGGGCGATGTCGGCAGCTATACGCCGGGCCGCGCGCGCAGCGGGCTGGGGCTGATCCCGCGCCGCCTGCCGGGGCTGGGCGAGCTGTGGAAGCGCCGCCACGACGAGACCGAGCTCGATGCGCGGATCGCCGGCATCCATCAGCCATATCACGAGACGCTGGCACGCGCGCTGGCGACCCTGCGCGATCGCTGGGGCGCGGCCCTGCTGCTCGATCTCCACTCGATGCCGCCGCTAACCTTGCGGGGCGGCCAGGCACCGCCGGAATTCGTCCTTGGCGACCGCTTCGGCGTAACCTGCCATGGCAGCCTGGTCGGCTCGGCATTCACCTATTTTGCCACCATGCGGCGCGCCGCGGCGCACAACCGGCCTTATGCCGGCGGCTATGTGCTGGAACGGCACGGCGCGCCGAATGAGGGCCTCCATGCCCTCCAGCTGGAAGTTGATCGCTCGAGCTATCTCGATTCGCGACTCGCGGAGCCCGGCAAGGGCTTTGCCGCCATGGCAGGATTGCTGACCGGACTGGTGCGCCAGCTGGCCGGCGATGTGGCGACTTTGGGCCAGCTCAATCCGGCGATGCGCTGGCAGGACGCCGCAGAATAAGGGGAGTTTCCTGCCGAATCCTGATTTTATGGACGCGCATAAAAAAACCACCTCGCGCAATTGCGCGAGGTGGCCAAGGTTCAGGGAGGAGGTGCACAAGTGCACCAAGCTCCACCAGGCCATGAGGGTAGCCCAGCAGAACATCTTCAAATTTAGTTGGACCGCGCAAAATTGCAAGGGGTAATGACTTTTGTCATCGCGCAGTAATGCCGGCGCAGCGCAATTGGTCCTGTCGCCAACTGCGCTGCGCGGCCTGAGATTACGCCTTGAGCTGCGGCTGGGCGACGGGGCCTTTGCCGAGCTGGACCTGGCGGCCGAAAATGTCGGACATCAGGCTCAGCGAGAACAGGTGGGCATAGATCAGCGCGAGCAGGCCGCTCTGATTCCACTGGCGCAGGACATTGCCGGGTAGTTCCTGCAGCTTCTTCTCGTCGACCATCTGGAAGCCGCTGTAAACGAACGGCTGGTCAGTGCCGTCTTGCTGGATGGCGACTTCGCCGTCCATCAGCAGCTTGTGCTTCGCCAGTTCTTCGATGAAGGCCTGGGTCTTCTGCCCGGCGACTTCGAACTGTTCGCAGAAGCTGAGCGTGGCCTTGCAGGCGTCGGTCGGCGCTTCGCCTTCAAACAGCGCGTTGCCATCGTCGAATTCGCCGATCAGGTCAGTGGTCGGATCGAAGCACAGCGAGAGGTCGGCCGCTTCAGGGGACAGCTTGGCGAGCATGAACGGATAGCGGCGGGCATAAGCGGGGACATAGGTCTGCTCGTTCACTTTGCCATCTTCATCGACGAAAACGTTGACGCCTTCGTTCAGCCCCATCAGCGCCAGCGGCACCGGGTTATCGCCCGAGGAAAAGATGATCGGCAGGAAACGCTGCGCCAGCGGGAATTCCTCCACCGTCAGCGGAACGGCATGCTGGCCGGCGAGCCATTTGGCCCGGTCGGTGGTGCGGCTGCGCCATTTGCCGTGGTCGCGGCTGTTAAGCGGCATCAGGTCATTGTAAAACAACGGCAATGTTGCAGTTTGCGGCGCGCTGGCCATGAATTTCACTCCGGAATGGCTAGAAATGGAAGCGCGAGCCTTTAAGCACTGCTTGCCTCGCGCGCAAGCAGCTTGCCGGGATTGAGCAAACCGGCGGGATCAAGCGCCTGTTTTACGCGGGAAAGCATCGCCAGCGCCACCGGATCGCCCAGCCGCGCCAGCTCGCCCGCCTTGGCCTGGCCGATGCCGTGCTCGGCCGAGATCGAGCCGCCCCAGGCGGTGACCAGGTCATAGACCTGCGCGCTGATCGCCTTGCCGTCGCGCGCTTCCCAGCTCTCGCGTTCAACGCCTGGCGGGGCGATGACGTGGAAATGGACGTTGCCATCGCCGAGATGGCCAAAGGCGACTGCCTGGGTGCCGGGCCAGGCCGCTTCGATCGCCGGCACCGCTGCCTCGACAAAGGCTGGCATTGCCGCGACGGGGACGGAAATGTCGTGCTGCACGGCAAAGCCATGGGCGCGCTCGGAAGGGGCAATGCCCTCGCGCAGCGACCAGAAGGCTCCGGCCTGGGCTTCGCTCGCCGAAATCGTCGCGTCTTCCACCAGACCCGCCTCGAAAGCTTCCGCGAGCATCGCCTCGCCGCGCCCCCGCAAGGTGTCGGCACAGCTGCTGTCGGCGACAAGCTCGGCCAGGACATGCCAGGCATGTGTCCCCGCCAGCGGTGCCCGCGCGCCCGGCAGATAGTCGATCACGCGGGCCAATGAAGGCGCGGGGATCACTTCGAAGCCTTCCAGCGCATCGCCCGCCGCTGCTTCGCAGTGGAGCAGCAGCGCGCGCGCATCGTGCAGGCTGGCGACGCCGGCCCAGATTACCAGCCGGTCGGCCAGAGCCGGAATCAGCCGCAAGGTCGCAGCGGTGACTATCCCCAGCGTGCCTTCCGAGCCGATCAGCAGCTGCTTGAGATCGAAGCCGCGGTTGTCTTTCTTGAGCGGGGTGAGCGCGGAATAGATGCTGCCGTCGGCGAGCACGGCTTCCACGCCCAGCACCAGCGCGCGCATCGTGCCGTGGCGCAGCACCTGGTTGCCGCCGGCATTGGTCGAGACCAGCCCGCCAATGGTTGCCGAGCCCTTGCCGCCCAACGTCAGCGGAAAGCGCAGGCCGACTGCCGCTGCCGCCTCGTGCAGATCCTGGAGGATCACGCCGGCCTCGCAAGTGATCTGCCGCACCTCGGCATCCGTCGCGCGGATCCGGTTCATCCGCCGCAGCGAGAGCAGCAGCGCCTGCCCGCTGGCATCCGGCGTTGCCCCGCCCGACATGCCGCTGTTGCCGCCTTGCGGCACGATGGCCACGCCGTGGCTCGCGCACAGCCGCACCAGCGCCGCCAGCTCGGCGGTATCGGCGGGCGAGGCCATGGCCAGCGCGCGGCCAGTGAAGCGCCCGCGCCAGTCGGTAAGCCAGGGGGCAATCTGTTCGGCATCGCCGGTCAGCCCGCGCGGGCCGAGCAGTTCGGCGGCCTGGGCGAGGAAAGTGCTGTTCGTCTGCATCACCGCTCAATGCCACCCCGCGCTGTTGCTGTCGATTGCACTGCGCCTTGCATCCGCCCGTTGCCGGGTTAAGGGGCCGTTCAAGCTGGAGGTCTATTGCCAGAGCAGTCGCTGTGCCAGTTACAGGAATTCCCAAGAGTTCTGATGCATGAGTTTTGTCGCCGCCCTGCTTGCCCCGCTTGTGATGCTGATGCCGCTGCCCCAGATCGGGTCGGCGTCTGGCCCGGCGGAGCGCGAGCGCGTAGCAGTCGAAGCCCCGGCTGGCGGTCTGGCGCTGCCCGCCGAGGCATCGTTTCCGGCATTCGATGCGCTCGATACCGGCATCTTCCAGCAGATCGTCCAGAGCTTTCAGGCGCAAGGGCAAAATCAGGTGCGCATCGAGCAGCGCCTGACCATCCGCATTGCGCCGCGCGCCGCAGCGCCGCCGCAACCCAGCATGTTGATGGATTTGCCCCAACGCCCCTTGCCGCCGCGCATGACCGAACGGGACATGGGCCGCTGCCTGGCCGTGGCCGGGATTGCCGGGGTGCAGGTGGGGCAGGGCAACCGGCTGATCCTGTTCATGCGGGATCGCCGCGTGATCAGCGCCGCGCTGGAGCGGTCATGCAGCGCGCGCGATTATTATTCGGGCTTTTATGTCGAGCAGAACACCGATGGGCAGATCTGCGTCCGGCGCGACAGCCTGCTTTCGCGCAGCGGCGCCAATTGCAAGCTGACCCAGCTGCGCCAGCTGGTCGACGCCGGCAATTGAGCGCAGGCCCGCTTCCCGCATTTCCTTGACTTTATCGCTGGATTGCGCCTAGGGCGCAACGGTTCTTGCAGTCCATTCAGGCGCAGGCACCAGGCTTGGCCGCAAGGCTTGCCACCCCATTTCTCTTTCCGGAAACGCGCGCAAGCCTATGAAATTCGCCGACCTCGGCCTGTCCGATGAATTGCTGAAATCAGTCCTGACGGCCGGCTATGACGAGCCGACGCCGATCCAGGCGCAGGCGATTCCGTCGGTGCTGATGATGAAGGACATCATCGGCATCGCCCAGACCGGCACCGGCAAGACCGCCAGCTTCGTGCTGCCGATGATCGATATTCTCGCCCACGGCCGCCGCCGCGCGCGGATGCCGCGCAGCCTGATTCTCGAGCCGACGCGCGAGCTTGCCGCGCAAGTCGCCGAGAATTTCGAGAAATACGGCAAAAACCACGATCTCAAGATGGCGCTGCTGATTGGCGGCGTGCAGATGGGCGATCAGGTCAAGGCGCTGAAGGACGGCGTCGACGTGCTGATCGCCACCCCGGGCCGGCTGATGGACCTGTTCGAGCGCGGCAAGATCCTGCTCACCGGCTGCGATCTGCTGGTGATCGACGAGGCCGACCGGATGCTCGACATGGGCTTCATCCCCGATATCGAGACGATCTGTTCGAAGCTCCCGGCCAATCGCCAGACCCTGCTGTTTTCGGCGACCATGCCCCCGCCAATCAAGAAGCTGGCCGACAAGTTCCTGACCAATCCCAAATATATCGAAGTTTCGCGTCCGGCTTCCTCAAACCTCAACATTGCCCAGCACAAGGTGGCGGTGTCGAG
>JANPOS010000076.1:0-18090 GCA_031428115.1 Novosphingobium sp.
CGGCGGCCTCGCTGTCCCACTCGGAGATCGTCACGACTTCTCCGTCGTCCGCGTGGAAGGTCTTGATCGAACGGAAGCCGGGCACGGCCGAGGCGAGTTCGATCATGCGCGCAGCGTCGGCGTCATAGGCCGCAGCATCGAAGCCGGCGCGTTTGCGATTGCGGAATACGGTGATGAACATGGCGGCAGGCGCTCCCTCTTCCCGCACCGGCTCTAACCGGCAAAGTGGACAAATCAATCATTCTCGGCAAAAGGCTGCCCCATGAGCGTCAACACTTTCGGCCGTCTGCTGCGTTTCACCACCTGGGGCGAGAGCCACGGGCCGGCGCTGGGCGCGGTTGTCGACGGCTGCCCGCCGGGGCTGACGCTGTCCGAAGCCGACCTTCAGCCGTTCCTCGACGCGCGCCGCCCCGGCCAGTCGAAATACACCACCCAGCGGCAGGAGCCCGACGCGGTGCGGATCCTTTCAGGGGTGTTCGAAGGCCAGACAACCGGCACGCCGATAAGCCTGATGATCGAGAACGTCGACCAGCGTTCCAAGGACTATTCCGATGTCGCCAAGGCCTATCGCCCGGGGCACGCCGACTATGCCTATGACGCAAAATACGGCCTGCGCGATTATCGCGGCGGCGGGCGCAGCTCGGCGCGCGAAACGGCGGCGCGGGTGGCAGCGGGCGGGGTCGCCCGGCTGGTGATACCTGAGGTGGATATCCTCGCCTATGTCTCTGAAATCGGCGGCGATGTGATTGACCGCGCGGCATTTGATGCGGCAGAGATCGCGCGTAATCCCTTCTTCTGCCCCGATGCAGCAGCAGCGGTGCGCTGGGAAAAGATCGTCGACAATGCGCGGCTTTCGGGATCGTCGGTCGGCGCGGTGGTTGAATGCATTGCGACCGGGGTTCCCGCCGGCTGGGGAGCGCCGCTCTATGCCAAGCTCGATGCCGGTCTCGCCGCCGCGATGATGAGCATCAACGCGGTCAAGGGTGTTGAAATTGGCGATGGCTTTGCCGCCGCGCGGCTGACCGGCGAGCAGAATGCCGACCGGATGCGCCCCGGCGATGGTGCCCCGGCATTTCTCGACAACCACGCGGGCGGCATTGCCGGGGGGATTTCCACCGGACAGCCAGTCGTAGTGCGCGTCGCCTTCAAGCCAACCAGTTCAATCCTCACCCCTGTGGAAACAGTCACCCGCGACGGCCAAGCGACCGAAATCCAGACCAAGGGACGCCACGACCCCTGCGTCGGCATTCGCGGCGCGCCTGTCGTCGAAGCAATGATGGCCTTGGTGCTGGCCGATCACAAGCTACTCCACCGGGGACAATGTGGTTGATCAGCGGACCCTTCTGAGCACCAGATAGACCGCCCCAGCCCCGCCGTGGCGCGGATGCGCCGGGCGGATCGCCGCAATCCGGCTGGCATGCTGGCCATGCGCCAGCCAGTCCGAAATCTTCGCGCGGATCGCCCCGCGCCGTTCGCCGCGCCCGCCATTGCCCTCGCCGGGGCGCGGCTTGCCAGTGATCAGCAGCACGAGCCGAGCGCCTTGTGCAATGGCCAGGGCCAGCATGTGATCGAGCCGGCTGTGCGCAGCAGCGAGCGAGGCGCCGTGCAAATCGATGGTGAAATCGGGCGGAACGAGGCCCTGCGCCAGCTTGCGGTCCCAGCCCGCATCGAGGCTGCGCACCTGCAGATCCTCACCGGAACGGGGAGGGGGACCGCCGCGGAGCGGGGGTGGAGGGGCACAGGCCACGTGGCGCCCCAGCAAACGCTCGCGCTGAGGTGCTCTTGCCCCTCCACCATCCTGCGAATGGTCCCCCTCCCCCTTCCGTGGAGAACCTAGCGGCCTGACGGTGTGCGCGAGCCGCGACCACAGCGCAGCTTCTTCGCGCGAAAGCGGCCGCTTCACCTGTTGCCGTGTCGCTGCATCGTGCCTTTGGGCAGGAACAGGAAGCCCTTGCCCCGCCCGCTCATGCCCCCGGCTATCCGGCGCGCATCGTCACCCGCGCCCCAGAACGTGTCGAAGCGGTTGGCACCCTTGATCGCGCCGCCGGTATCCTGCGCAATCCACAGCCCGTTCGCCTCAGTGCGATCCAGCGCCAGCCAGACCGGCGCGCCCAGCGGCACGAATTTGGGATCCGCAGCGATGCTGGAGCGTGCGCGCACCGGCACGTTTAGTGCTCCTAACGGGCCCCCAAGGTCATTGGCTCCGGTAAGTTCGCGGAAAAACACCCAGCTTTTGTTCTCGCGCATCAGCGCCTTGCCGGCTTCCGGGTTCTCACGGACATATTGCATGATGCCCTGCATCGACCCGGAATATTGCCCCGGCCCGCTGCCGATCAGGCCACGCGTGCGCATTGCGCTGCCGATGCCGGTGTAGGGATGGCCGTTTTGCCCGGCATAGCCGATCCGCATCACCGTGCCATCGGGCGCGCGCAGGCGGCCTGAACCCTGGACCTGAAGGAAGAAGAATTCGAGGCCATCCTGCGCCCAGGCGATCTCCAGCCCCTTGCCCATCAGCGCGCCTTCCTCGATCTCAGTACGGTCGAAGTAGGGCATGAACTTGCCGTCATCGCCATAGCGGCCAAGCGGCTGCTGGCCCGAGCTGCTCGGTGGGGCATCGCCGACTTTGGCGCGCACCAGATCGGGCGGCATCCGGTAAACCGGCACGTCATAGCCCGGCTGGCGGCGGCGCACTCCGGCGATTTCGGGCTCGTAATAGCCAGTGGCAAATGCATTGCCGTCGCCGATCCGCACGGCCTCAAAGAAGCGGGCGAAAAACCCCGCAGCACCGGCTGCCGGCCAGGTCGCGGCGGCGTCGCAGGCCGGCTTCCAGTCTTCGCGCTGGGTCAACATCGAGGCATCGCTGCGCGCCAGCAGCCGCAGGCAACTTTCGCGAAACGAGGAGAGCGCAGAAGCGGCATCGGCAGCATCAATGTTGAGGCTGGCGATGTCAGGCCCGCGAAACATGCCGCCGGCAAGCGCGGTCCCGGCGGGCGGCGGCGGTTTGACCGGCGGGATCAACCGGCCACATGCGGCGAGCAGCAGGATCGCGGCCAGTGCGGCGAGGCTGCGGACCGGCGCACCGTTCACTGCGGTCAGCCTTCGTCGGTCTCGTCGAGCAGCCAGTCAGGATCGGCGGAGCTCACGTTGCGCGCGAAAGTCCAGACATCGCGCGATTCGATGCCATCGTCGAGCGATCCGGCGATCACATTGCCGGCCGCATCGCGTGTGACGGCAGCGATATCTGCGGCAAAGCGCACCGAAACCCGCGCCATCGGGGCGACATAGCTGGCCGCGACAATCGCGACGTCGTCGATCCGGATCAGGCGGTTTTCAAGCACCTCGCCGGCTGCCGAGCGGGTGTCGATCACTCCGGCGAAGCCCTCGAAAACATCGCTATCGCAAAGCTGGCCCAGCTCTTCCTTATCGCCGCGCCAGTAGGCTTCGAGCACCATGCGATAGGCACCGCGCGCGCCCTCCAGAAATGATGCAGGATCAAACCGGCGATCAGCTGCCGAAATATCGCGCAAGCCCCGTTCGACCGCAGGCAGGCCGACGCCAAGATCGGCGCGCGAATCGTCCGCAGGCTGGACGCCCGCAATGCGCGGCGCGACCGGCGGAACGGCGCCGGGAAGTCCGGTTTTCTCATCGAAGCGGCCACGGATCGGCTCTTCCTCGTGTTCAGCGCGGCGACCGAGCACGGAATAGAGCCGCAGGCCCAGGAAGGCGGCGATCATCGCCAGGATGACGATCTGGATGGTCACGTCCATAATTCCATTTCCTGCCGCAGGCGCGCGGCAACTAAAATGCAGTGTAACCCTAGATAGGCCGGATTTACAATCGGACAACAACCCCATCGCGCAATCACGGCATTTTATCCTCGATTTGCCGCAAACCCCCGCCCGGCGTTGCTGCAAGGCAACACCTCCCGCCATCACGCGCTGGCGTCAGGACGCCGCCGAGATGCCTTGCGCGATGCCCGCTTAACGCCATTGCCCCGTGCCCGGGGCGGTGCTAGGCGCGCCGCCAGTTTACCCCGATTATCCCGCCCCGTTTATTCTGCATGTAGAAGGCAAGCACCATGGCCGACGATGGCAACATCATTTCCAATCTCGACGTTTCCAGCGCTGCCAACGGCGAAGACAACGATCCCGCCGCAGGCATCATCACGCAATACGTCAAGGACCTTTCGGTCGAAAACCCCGCCGCGCCCGACAGTTTGCAGTGGGAAGACGCTCCGCAGATGGACGTGCAGTTCAACATAGCCGCGCGCAAGATCAGCGACGAAGTGCAGGAAGTCGAGCTCAAGATTGCAGTATCGGCCAAGTGCGACAAGGGCACCGCCTATATCGTCGATTTGTCCTATTGCGGGTTGGTCGGTATGCGCAATCTCGACGAGGCCCAGGCCCATGCCTTCACGTTCGCTGAAGCGCCGCGCATCCTGTTTCCGTTCGCCCGCCGGGTCATCTCCGATGCCGTGCGCGATGCCGGGTTCCCGCCGCTGATGCTCGAACCGCTCGATTTCAACGGGCTCTACATGCAGCAGCTGATGGAGCAGCAGGGCGAAGTGGCGGGCAACGCTTGACCCGGTCCCGGGGAACTGACGGGCAATGAGCGCGCTCATCCGGCATACGTCGACGATTGCCGGCTTCACGGTGATCAGCCGCATTTTCGGCTTCGTGCGTGACATGCTGCTGGCGCGCGTGCTGGGTGCCGGGCTTGCGGCTGACGCCTATCAGTTGGCCTTTACGCTGCCCAACACCTTCCGCCGCCTGTTTGCCGAAGGGGCCTTCTCGGTCGCTTTCGTGCCGATGTATTCACGCAAGCTGGGCGGCGAGCACGGCGAGGCGGAGGCGGCGCGGTTTGCCGATGACGTGCTTTCTGTGTTCATCTGGGTGCTGCTTGGTTTCTCGGCACTGGCGATGATTGCCATGCCGGTGATCGTCTATGGCCTGGCGAGCGACTACCAGTCGGTGCCGGGCAAGTTTGAGCTGTCGGTGTTCCTCAGCCGGGTAACGTTTCCTTACCTCACTTTCATCAGCGTGGTCGCGATGCTGACCGGGCTGCTCAATTCGCGCTCGCGCTTCGCGCCGGGGGCGATCGCGCCGATCCTGTTCAACCTGACCCTGATCAGCGGCATCATCGCCGGCTATTACTGGCGCGGGGCGAGCGACAACGACACCCGTGTGGTCGAGGTTCTGAGCGCGGCCGTCTCGCTCTCGGGCTTTGTCCAGATGCTCTATCTGTGGTGGGCCGTGCGCCGCGCCGGGCTGAAACTGCACCTGCGGATGCCGAAACTGACGCCGGACGTCAAACGGCTGGGCATGGTCATACTGCCCGCGACATTCGGCGCGGGCATCTATCAGATCAGCCAGTTCGTCGACACGTTCTTCGCCACCTCGCTGCCGCAAGGCTCGCTCACCTTGCTCAAGATGGCCGACCGGCTGAACCAGATGCCGCTGGGGATTGTCGGCATTGCGCTGGGCACGGCGATCCTGCCAATGCTCTCGCGCCACATCCAGGCGAACAACTCCGCCGAAGTCCAGCGCCTGCAGAGCAATGCTTTTGAAATGGCGACTCTGCTCACCCTGCCCGCCGCCGCAGCCCTTGCCATCTGTGCGCCAGCGTTCGTCAGCGCCTTTTTCGTCGGCGGCAAATTCAAGCCGGAAGACGGCGCGATCATGGCCGATATCACTGTAGCGCTGGTGGCGGGGCTGCCGGCATACGTAATCGTCAAGATCCTCAATCCCGGCTTCTTCGCGCGCTCGGACACGCGCACGCCGGTCTACACCGCGCTGGCCGCGCTGGTGGTCAACATCGGGCTCAACGTGTGGTTCATCAGTTCGCTCGGCTGGGGCATCGTTGGCCTCGCCGGAGCGACTGCGTTTTCGGCCACCCTCAACTGCCTGCTGCTTTATGCCGTGCTGCACAAACGCGGCTGGTTCCGCTTCACCGGCAAGCTGGGCCTGCGGATTTTCCGGCAAGCGGTGGCCACGGCGGCGATGTCGGCGCTGCTGTGGTGGCTGATGGACGAACTGTTTCCGCATTTCTCGGGCCCGGTGTTCGAACGCATCTGGTCGCTCACTGTGCTGGTGGGCGCGGGGCTGGCAGTCTACGGTGCGGTCGGCTGGCTGGTCGGCGCGGTCGACCGGGACGAAATCAACCTGCTGCTGCGTCGCCGCCGCGCGACGCCTGAAAGTGCCACAAGCATCGAATCGAGCCCCTGACCATGAGAGTCGTCTCCGGCATCCAGCCCACCGGCAATCTCCACCTCGGCAACTACCTGGGCGCGATCCGCAACTGGGTAAAGATGCAGGAAGAAGGCGAGTGCCTGTTTTTCCTTGCCGACCTGCACGCCATCAGCCAGCCGTTCAATCCGGTCGAACTTCGCGCGAACACGCTGGAAATGGCGGCGGCCCTCGTAGCCTGCGGATTAGATCCGGCACGCTCGGTGCTGTTCAACCAGGCGCAGGTGCCCCAGCATACCGAGCTGCAATGGCTGCTCAACGGCACCGCGCGGATGGGCTGGCTCAATCGCATGACCCAGTGGAAGGACAAGGCGGGCAAAAACAGCGAAGGCGCGAGCGTCGCGCTGTTCACCTATCCGGTGCTCCAGGCTGCCGACGTGCTGCTCTACCAGGCGACCCACGTTCCGGTTGGCGATGACCAGAAGCAGCACCTCGAACTGGCGCGCGACATCGCGCAGAAGTTCAACCACGATTTCTGTGCTGAAGACGCGCCGGTGTTCACCCTGCCCGATCCGATAATCCCGCCCGAGGCCGCGCGCATCATGAGCCTGCGCGATGGCGCCGCGAAAATGTCGAAGTCGGACCCTTCCGACATGAGCCGGATCAACCTGACCGACGACGCCGATACGATCATGCAGAAAGTGAAGAAGGCCAAGACCGATCCCGAGCCGCTGCCGAGCGAAAATTTGGGCCTGGCAGGCCGGGCGGAGGCGGCAAACCTGGTCGGCATCTATGCGGCCATGGCGGGAATGAGCGCCGAGGAAGTGCTGCGCGATTTCGGCGGCGAAGGCTTCGGCAGATTCAAGCCGGCACTCGGCGAACTGCTGGTGGAACGGCTTGCGCCGATCAACGCGCGCTTCGTCGAGCTGCGCCAGGATACGGCGGCACTGGACGCTATCCTGCGCGAAGGCGCAGCGAAGGCGCGCGCGCTGGCGGTGCCGACGCTGGAAGCGGCTTATGCCGCATTGGGGCTGGTGCGCAGCTGAGTGCCCCAGTTTGGATCGACTGCGCTTCAACACGGGCTATTCAACGGCTATTCAGCCTGCCCGGCCTAGGCCATGCTGCATCGGGCGACGAATGCGCAGGCCACCCGCCGCGTGCGATTCGCGCCATTGACCGGGATGCAGAGCCATGACGACCAATCGACCCTCCCCTTTCGCGCGCCTCAGGCCGCTGGCCGCCGCTGCGCTGCTGATTGCCCTTTCAGCCTGCGCGAGCACGTTCCGCGCCGATGTCTCGCGCTTCCAGTCGCAACTGCCCGCTCCGGCAGGCCAGACGTTCGCCGTCGTCGCCGACGATCCGGCGCTGGCGGGCGGCATTGAGTTTTCGCAGTATGCGCGCATGGTGGCTGATCGCATGGCCGGCCTGGGCTATTCGCCAGTGGCCGAACCCGAACGCGCCAATCTGCTGGTGCGCTTCGACTACGGCGTCGACAAGGGCCGCGAGCGCGTGCAATCGAGCACGTTCCGCCGCGATCCGTTCTTCTCACCGTGGTATGGCTATGGCCCGCATTGGGGCTATCCCGGCTATCGGGGCCGGCTGGGCTTCTATGGCCACGGTGCCTGGGGCTATGGCTGGAATGATCCCTGGTTTGACCGCGAATACGAAAGCTACACGATCTACACCAGCGGCATCGGCTTGAAGATTGACCGCCGGGCCGACGGCGTGCGGCTGTTCGAAGGCAAGGCCGAAGCCGCCTCGACTTCGAACCGGCTCGCCTACCTGGTGCCCAATCTGGTCGAGGCGATGTTCACCGGCTTTCCCGGCAATGGCGGCGAGACGGTGCGGATAACCGTGGCGCCAGAAAAGCAGCGCACGCGCAACTAAACCGTCCCCACGCCCGTCACTGGCGAGCCCACTGCGCGGGGTAGGCGCAGAGGCGGGGCGGTGAACAGGAAGCGGCTGCGTTTGGCAGCGCGCAGCCAGTCCGCCAGATCGCTCAGCAGGAACAATTCGCCCAGCGGAATGCCGAGCTTGAACAGGCACAGGTTGTGCAACGGCACGCGGATGCCATGGGCGTTCTCGCGGACGAAATCCGGCATCGCTTCCACTGCCTCGTTGTCAGACACCAGCGCCACCGCACCGCTATCGTCGATCCATTGCAGCAGCCGGTCATCGAAGCCGTCGAGACCGGAGCAGCGATGCGGATCGAACGGCGCGGCGGGATCGGCATAGCGCGCCAGCAGGGCCCGATCGAAGCCGGTGCGGAAACACAGCACGTCGCCCGGCTCCACTTCGACAGCATCTGCATCAAGTATCCGCATCAGCCGCTCGTAGCCCACCGGCACTGGTTCAAGCCCGACATGGGCGAACAGGTCGATCATCACCCCGCGCGACTGCATTCCGGTCTCGGCCAGCTTCTCGATGCCCAGCGCCATCGCTCCATAAGGCGCATCTTGGGGCGCGCGGCCATGCAGATAGTCGACCGGACCGCAGACATGCTCATGCGCGCGAAAGCCGTTGTAATAGACGATGTCCGCTGTGCCATCACCAACATCGAACAGCTGGCCCATGTGGCACAGCGCGTCCCACTGGGTCGAAAACTGCAAGCTCAGCGTCGCGCGGTCATCGTTGACCACTTCGGTCATCCCGGGAAAAGCCTGGCCATAGGGATAATTCGCCACCGGATCATCGCCACGCATCGAAAACGCCAGCTCGGGCGCGAAGCGGCGCGGGTTGAGCTGATCGCGCGGGCAATCGAGCGGCAGCGACAGGCAGAACGCCAATCCCTCGCGCACTTCGGCTGCAGCCTTGATGCGGTGCGCCGGGGTGATCAGGTTCAGCCGGCCGATCTGGTCGTCGGGGCCGAAGTCGCCCCAGTTCGAGCCTTCAGGGCGCTTTGCCCAGCGCTTTGCCATTTTTGTCACGCGATCACTCCATCAATGCAACACACCTTGCGCAATCATTCGCCGCGCGGCAAGTGCGAGGTCAGAAACCGGCTCAAAAGGGAATCGCCGATGGCGCGCTTCAAATATGTCGTCCTGTCTTGCGCCCAGCCCGGCCGCGAGGATGAATTTGTCGCCTGGTACAAGGCGCAACACCTTGCCGATGTCGCGCGGTTGCCCGGCGTGGTCAGCGTCCAGCTGGTGCGGCTCGATTTCCAACGCGTCTATGATCTTGACGCACCGCAATGGACTCTGCTGACGCAATATGAGCTGGAAGGCGATAATCCGGAAAGCATCATCGATTCGATCAAGGCCGCCTCGGGCACCGATGCCATGCCGATGAGCGATGCGCTGAACAAGGCGGGCATGATCCAGGCCGCCGGACATGTTATTGCCGAAATCGGCTAGAAACTGAGAGAGGAACGAAACCCATGAGCGATGAACCGCATCTGCTGGTCGACGTGGTCGAGAATATCCTGGTTGCAACTTTCAACCGGCCCGACAAGCTCAATGCGATGAGCGGCCAGATGGTCGACCTGATCGAGCAGGCTGTGCACCGCTTCCGCGATACGCCCGAGCTCAAGGTCATGCTGATCAAGTCGAAGGGCCGCTATTTCTCCGCCGGGGCCGACCTCAAGCAAGGCGGCGGGGGCGAGCGGTCGTGGCCCAAGTCCGGCTCTGAAGTTCGCGAATCGCACCGCCGCCTGCCGATGCGCCGCGTCTGGGACGAGATGGAAGGCATCGAAAAGCCCTTCGTCGTTGCGCACCATGCCCGCTGCGTCGGCGGCAGCCTGGAAATGTCGCTGTCGTGCGACTTCCGTCTGGCTGCGAAAAGCGCATCATATGCCTTCCCCGAAGCCAAATTCGGCGTGCTGCCCGCGACCAACGGCGTCAGCCGTCTGGTGCGCATCATCGGGCCGCATTGGGCGCGTTATATGATCATGGCCAACATCCCGCTGGAATCGCACGAGGCGCTCAATGCCGGTCTGGTCCACAAGGTTTTTCCCGACGAGAGCTTTGAGGACGACGTCATGGGCTTCTGCCGCCATCTGGCCAGGCAGGACGGCGAGCTGGTCGGTGCAGCCAAAGTTGCGATCGAACTCGCGAATGACTTGCCAGCGAGCCAGGCCGCTCTGGTCGAGCGACTGGTGAACAGCTCGATCATGACCACGCAGAACTATCGCGATCTCACCACCGCGCACCTCGCCGGTATCGGCAAAGGAAAGGGATACTGAACATGTCCGAGGCAGAAAACGACACGACGAAATTCCGGATATTCCGCGCCGCAGACGCGCCCGGGCTGATGGAGGCGGGCTGCATGACTGTGGAACCTTTCAGCCCGGTCCAGCGCGCCGGCATGGATGGCGCGCTTGCCGCCGGTTATATGGGCGGCGACGAGATCAAGGTGCTGACCGACCTGCCGGGTTTCGGGCTGACGCACGTGTGGTTCAAGGAAGGCTATCAGCTGCCGCTACACAGCCATAATGCCGACTGTATGTATTTTATCATTTCCGGCAGCATCCGGCTGGGTACTGAGGAGCTGGGGCCGCGCGATTGCTTCTTTGTGCCTTGCGATGTGCCCTATACCTACAAGATCGGCCCCGAAGGGGTCG
This sequence comes from Novosphingobium sp., assembly GCA_031428115.1. Classification (GTDB taxonomy): domain Bacteria; phylum Pseudomonadota; class Alphaproteobacteria; order Sphingomonadales; family Sphingomonadaceae; genus Novosphingobium. Next base: position 10,744 of record JANPOS010000076.1, read on the forward strand.
AAGTGCTCGAAATCCGCCACGCCAACCATTTCGACTTCGTCAATCACGCGAAAGGCGAGGCCTGGTGGACCAAGGCCGCCCAAGAGACCGCCAGCCGTCAGGATAGCTGGAAAACCGCCAAACGCCCCGTGCTCAATGACTGAGGGTTCACTGCAAGTGAGCGAAGAAATCATCCGCTACGAAAACCCTGCACCGGGCGTCGCCCGCGTCGTCCTCGCCCGCGTTGGCAAGCACAATTCGCTCAACCCGGAGCTGATCTTCGCGATTGACGATGCATTTGCCCGGGCACTGGCAGATGACAGCGTCAAGGTTGTCATCCTCTCTGCCGATGGCCGCAATTTCTCGGCCGGGCACGATATTGCCGACACGGTGGAAGACTATCAGCGCAAGATGCAGGACATTTCCCCGCGCAAATCGGGCTGGAGCGGCTTTCAGGAGCCTGGCGCGCATGGCTGGTATGCCTCGGAGAAGGAGGGCTACCTCGAAAGTGCGCGGCGCATCCGCAATTTTTCCAAGCCGACGCTCTGCGCGGTGCAAGGCAAATGCATCGCCGGCGCGCTGATCTATGCCTGGGTCTGCGACATCATCATTGCCGCAAAGAGCGCGGTGTTCTCCGATCCGGTGGTCGATTTTGGCGTCTCCGGCGTCGAATGGCTGGCGCACCCGTGGGAACTCGGCGCGCGCAAGGCCAAGGAATTCCTGTTCACCGCAGATAGCTGGAGCGCCGAGGAGGCCTGGCGGCTGGGCATGGTCAACCATGTCGTCGAGCTGGAAGAGCTGGAAGCCTTCACCTTGGCGATGGCGGAGAGAATTGCAAAGAAGCCTACATTCGCGCTGAAACTGGCGAAGGAAGCGGTGAACAAGACGCTCGATATCCAGGGGCAGATGAACGCCATCGACCAGGCATTTTCGCTGCATCACCTGTGCCACCAGCAGAACTTCCGCGTCTTCGGCTATGGTATGGACACGAGCAACTTGCCCGCGATGGCCAGCGCGCCGAAGAAGGTGACCTAGCTCCCCAGCGAGAACACCCCGCCGGTCGAGCCGAAACCGCCTTCCCCCCGCGCGGTTTCATCAAGTTCGGCGACTTCGAGCCAGCTCGCCTGCGTCACCGGCGCCAGCACCAGTTGCGCCACACGGTCGCCCCGGCGCACCTCGAATGGCTCGGCGCCGTGGTTGATCAGGATCACTTTCAATTCGCCGCGATAGTCCGAATCGACCGTGCCGGGCGTGTTGGGCACGGTGATCCCGTGCTTCAGCGCCAAACCCGAGCGCGGGCGGACCTGAATCTCAAAGCCCGCCGGGATCGCCAGCGCCAGGCCCGTCGCCACGGCATGACGCGCGCCGGGGGCAAGCGTCACGTCTTCGGCGGCGAGCACATCCATTCCTGCCGCGCCATCGGTGGCATAGGCCGGCAACGGCAGGTCAAGCCCATGCGGCAGCCGCTTGACGCAGACCGGAACGCTATTCTGCAAGGGCATCGGCAATTCTCTCGATCAGCGCGCGCGCCACATTTTCCTTCGGCATTTCCTCAAGGCTCTCGGTGCCATCTGCCGTGACGATGTGCACAACATTGGCATCGCCGCCCATCACATCTCCGGAAACATCATTGGCGATGATCCAGTCGACCCCCTTGCGCTTGCGCTTTTCCATGGCGTGTTTCAGCACATCCTCGGTCTCGGCGGCAAAGCCGATCAACAATTTCGGCCGGGTCCGCCCGGAGGCGGTAACCGCGAGAATGTCGGGATTTTCCGTCAGCCGCAGCGCCGGCGGCGCGGCGCCGCGTTTTTTCATCTTCTGTGACGCGACTTCGGCGACCCGCCAATCGGCAACAGCTGCGACCATAATGCCGACATCGGCCGGCAGCGCCTTTTTGACCGCTTCGGCCATTTCGCTGGCGGTCTCGACATCGATGCGGTCGACGCCGGGCGGCGTCGCGAGGCTGACCGGGCCTGACACCAGCGTGACCCGTGCGCCCGCCGCCGCCGCCGCCGCTGCAATGGCAAAACCCTGTTTGCCCGACGAGCGGTTGGCGATGTAGCGCACCGGGTCGATCGGTTCGTGGGTCGGCCCGGCCGTGATCAGGACATGCTTGCCGAACAGTGGCCGGTGCTCGGGATCGCCATCGAAATCGGGCTGACCTGCGAGCGGGTCGCCGCCGGCAGCAAGGCCCATTTCCTCGGGAAACGGCTCGGGCGCAGCAGCATCGCCGTGGCGCGAGACAGTGTGGTTGATCGCTTCGGGATCGGTCGGCGGTGCGGCGCGCGCGCGGCCCTTCTTCGCCAGCACAGGCCCCGCTTTCCCGGGCTTGAACACGGGAATGTCTTCCTCGGGCAGCGCTGCGATATCTTCGGGGAGCTCTTCGAATTCGGGTGCCTCGCGCGGGGCCACACTGCGGAGGATCAGGCCCGCAGCAAGCCCCCCCAGCCCGGTGTCCTCGCTCTCGGTTTCCTCTTCGGCAAGACCATGTTTGGGGCCATGTTCGGGCAGCCCGGCATCGAAACCCAGCTGACGAGCGATTTCCTGCCACACCGCGAACGGCTCGGGCAGCCGGCCGGGGCCGAACTCGCCGCAGGCCATGGCGCCGTCGTCTGGCTGCATCACCGCGACGCCGCTGGCGCGCAGCGCCGCAACATTGCGCACGGTCGCTGCGTGCTGCCACATGCGCACGTTCATCGCCGGAACTGCCAGCACCGGCTTGTCGGTCGCCAGCAGCAGCGTGGTCGCCAGATCATCGGCGATGCCTGCGGCCATCTTGGCGAGCAAATCCGCCGTGGCCGGGCAGACGACGATCAGGTCGGCTGCCCGTGAGAGCTGGATGTGGCCCATCTCGACCTCGTTCTTGAGATCCCACAGGGTTGTATGCACCGGATTTTCGCTGAGCGCCGCCAGCGCCAGCGGCGTGACGAATTTCGCCCCGCCTTCGGTCAACACGCAAGTCACTTCGCCCGGGACGCCGTTCGCGCCCTTGCGGATCAGCCGCACCAGCTCGCAGGCCTTGTAAGCCGCGATGCCGCCGCCGACGATCAACAGGATGCGCGGACCAGTCATGCGGGCGTCAATGCTCCCAACAAAGTTACCATGGCCTTACCTGAGCCTTGCGCTGCGCCACAAGGCCGAAAGCCCCATCGGCATGAAAGCCAGGCCAGCGAGCAGCGCGGGCGAGACCATGAAGCCCCAATAATAGTTATCGCCGCGCCCGGCGACCATGAATGCCAGGCCATAGCCCAGATAAAGCAACGTCGCGAAAGTTCCGGCAGAGTTGCGCCAACTTGCCCAGCCGAAGATGGCCAGCATCACCAGCGGCCCACCCAGCCAGTGGGGTATCAGGCGCAGGTTGCTGGAAAGCACGACGTTGGACAGCCAGCCCGAAAGCCCGCGCAATTCCCACCAGCTCGGCGACAGCGGATCGCTCGGCAACGCCTGCGCAGCGATGATCTGCAGGTGCACCGCCAGCGCCGCGAGGAACAGCGCGGCGAGCAGCGACCAGGCCGCGCCTTCGCGCCGGTCGCCGCGCCAGAATGCCATGGCCGCCATCAGCAGGACAAACGGCAGGGAATGTTCGCGGATCGCCAGCGCTAGCGCCGCCGCGAGCAAGGCCCCCCAATAGCGCCCGGGCCGGTGCAAGCCCATCGACAGCGCCAGCAACATCCCCGCCCACAGCTCGTGCAGCACAAAGAAATCGCGGTTGAGCCCCAGCGAAGCGCCGACCAGCAGCAGGGCCATGGCCAGATTACGGTAGCGCGGCCCGCCCGGCTCTTCGCCAAGCCGCCGCCACCAGGCAAATGCAACCGCGACAAGCAGCAGGATCGACGCGGCTATCAACCCCGGCTCCGTCAGCCAGGCATTGAGATAGGCCAGGGTCGGCAGGCGCACCGCAAGTCCGGGGCGCACCGGATAATGCGCCGCGCGGTGTTCGGCGGCAATGAAATCATAATAGTTCTCGCCTTTGGCGATCCGGGCGATGACACGATCGTAAAGCGCCAGATCCTCGTAGCGTGCAGTCTCTCGAGTTTCAGCCTTGTCCTTGACCAGCACTGCGATGGCATTTGTCGTCCTGACCGAAGTCTTGCCCGAATTGATCGGCACCAGCGCGGCGGCCACGACAATCGCCAGCAACGCCAGCAGCAACAGCCGCGCGGGGAGCGGTGGCCATTTCGCAAAGCGGCTCCACACGGGCGGCTGGGCAGTCGTCATGGCAGCCAGCCAGATGCGTGCAGCACCCAGACCAGCGCGCCGCCGCCCGCTGCGGCAAGCACTGTGCGCCAGACACCACTTGGGCCGCGTTCCCACAGCAAGCGAACCTCGGGTAATGGCGGCTGCAGCGGCGCGCCGCCTTTTTGCGGGAACTGGTCCTCGATCCGGCGGATCAGCGCAGGCAGCCGCAGCAGGGTCTCGCCGTCAGTGCGCAGCCGGTCGGCAATCGCGGCTTCCGGACCCAGCTCATCGCGCAGCCAGTTTTTCACGAACGGCCCGGAAACATCCCACATGTTGATTTCGGGATGCAGCTGCGTCGCCAACCCTTCGACCATGACCATGGTCTTTTGCAGCAGCAGCAGATGCGGCTGGGTCTGCATGTCGAAATCGCGGGTGATCGCGAACAGCCCCTCGAGCATCTGGCCGACCGACAACTCGCTGACCGGCTTGCCGCGCATCGGCTCGCCGACCGCGCGCAACGCCGTCGCGAATTCTTCCTGCGAATGATAGGCGGGCACATATTGCGCCTCGAAATGGATCTCGGCGACGCGGGCATAGTTGCCGGTGGTCAGCCCATAGAGGATCTCCGCCAGCCATTGCCGCGCCCGCCGGTCAATTCGCCCCATGATGCCGAAATCGATCGCCACGATCGTCCCGTCGCTTTCGACGAACAGATTGCCCTGGTGCATGTCGGCATGAAAATAACCAACGCTGATTGCTTGCGTGAGGAAAGCCAGCACCAGACGCCGCGCGAGATCAGGCATGTCGTGCCCGGCGGCAATCAGCGCCTGAGTATCAGAAATCTTGATGCCATCGATCCAGTCTATGGTCATAACCGAGCCGTTGGTCCGGTCCCAATCGACGCCCGGCACGCGGAAACCGGGCTGGCTGCGCATCTTCTCGGCCAATTCTGACGCTGATGCCGCCTCGCGGCGCAGATCGAGCTCGCGGGCAGTCCAGCGCTTGAAATTGGCGATGATCGCGCGTGGACGCAGCCGCGCGGCTTCCGCACCGAATGCCTCGACATGCGCGGCGGCCCATTCGTAGGTCTCGATGTCGCGCGCCAGCTTCTCGCGAATCCCCGGTCGCAGCACCTTGACCGCGACCGCGCGGCCCTCGGTGGTGGTCGCGCGGTGGACCTGGGCAATCGAGGCCGCGCCCACCGGCACGGGATCGATCGCGCTGAACATCTCGCTGATCGGCTTGCCGAAACTCGCCTCGATCTCGCGGGCAATCGGCCCAAAATCGACGGGCGGCAGGCTGTCCTGCAGATCGAGCAGATTGCGCGCCGCCTCCGCGCCGACCAGATCAGGCCGGGTCGCCAGCGCCTGCCCCAGCTTGATCGCCGCCGGGCCGATGGCCTGAAACGCGCGGCTGTAATCGGGCTCCTTCGGCTGGAACGTGCCAAACCGCGCAAGGCGGAACAGGCGCCGCACCGGCGGCGGGGTGCCATAGGCATCTTCGATCAGCCGCAGCGCGCCGTGCCGCGCAAGCATGCGGCCCCAGCGCAGCAGGCGGAAGAGATGCGTCGCTGAAGATGTCACGCCGCGCTTATACCTTCCAACCCGAATGGATCGCGACCAACCCGCCGAGCAGCGGCTCGACCCGGGTCTGCGCAAAGCCGGCCTTGCGGATCATGCCCTCAAACTCGCGCATCGGCGGAAAGCGGCGGATCGATTCAACCAGATAGCGGTATGACTCCGCATCGCCGGCAATCGCCTGGCCAAGTTTGGGCACCAGCCGGTGCGAATAGAAATCATAGGCCTCCTTGAAGCCCGGCCACTCGGTGGTGGAAAATTCGAGGCAGAAAAACCGCCCGCCATAGCGCAGCACGCGGTGCGCCTCGGCCAATGCCTGATCGATGCGCGTAACATTGCGAATGCCAAACGCGATCGTGTAGGCATCGAAAAAGCGATCGGGAAAGCTCAGCTCCTCGGCATTCTGGCGCGACCAGACCAGACTATCCAGACCCCGCTCCATCGCGCGATCAATTCCGACATCGAGCATGTTCTGATTGATGTCCGACACCGTGACATCCGCGCCCGCGCCTGCAAGCCGAAAGGCAATGTCGCCGGTGCCGCCCGCCATGTCGAGTATGGCCTCGCCCGGCTGGGGCTTGACCCGCCGCACGAAGCGATCCTTCCAGAGGCGATGCATCCCGCCAGACATGGCATCATTCATCACATCATAGCGCCTCGCGACGCTGGAAAACACCGCGCCAACCCGCGCGGTCTTATCGTCTGGCGAGATGTCATCGTAGCCGAAGGAAACAGTGTCGTTCATCGCCAGCGCCTTAGGGGAGTTTCAGGCGCGGGCAAAGGCTGTTAGCAGCACACCATGCCTGAATTACCCGAAGTCGAAACCACCGTGCGCGGCCTGGCACGCTATCTGGAGGGCGAACGCATCGCCCGCGTGACCGTCAACCGGCCGGACTTGCGCCGCCCCTTCCCGCCTGATCTGGTGCAGGCGCTGACCGGGACGAAAGTCACCACCCTCGCGCGCCGCGCCAAATATGGGCTGATCCACACCGACCGTGGGCTCACGATGATCTTTCATCTTGGCATGTCGGGTCGCTGGCGGATCGAACCTGACGCAATCGAGAAGCACGATCACCTCGTGCTGGAAACTGGCGCCGGGCATGTGCTCGCGCTCAATGATGCGCGCCGGTTCGGTTCGGTCGATCTGGTCGATACGGCGGCCATGCTGGATTTTGCCCCGTTTTCCGCCATGGGGCCAGAGCCGCTGGGCGATGAGTTCACGCTTGCGCACCTCGTCCGCGCCTTTGCGGGCCGCAATGCGCCGGTGAAGCCGCTGCTGCTCGACCAGCGCATCGTTGCCGGCCTCGGCAATATCTATGTCTGCGAGGCTCTCCACCGGGCCGGGATACGGCCAGACCGCGTGGCCGGTTCACTTGCGCGGAGCAGCCTCGCCCGGCTGGTCTCGGCAATCAGGCAAGTGCTCGCCGAATCAATCGAAGCAGGCGGATCGACCATTCGCGATTACGCCCAGCCCAACGGCGAGCTCGGCTATTTCGCCGCTTCGTGGCGGGTCTATGGTCTTGAAGGCAAGCCATGCGGTTGCGGCGGGACTGTCCAGCGCCAGGTCCAGGGCGGACGGAGCAGTTTCTGGTGCCCGAAATGCCAGAAGTAA
>JANPOS010000077.1:0-43045 GCA_031428115.1 Novosphingobium sp.
GCTCGATCAGGCCGGATGGCATGGCTCGGCTGAACTGATCGTGCCCGACAACATCACGATCATGCCGCTGCCGCCCAGATGCCCCGAACTGAACCCCGTCGAGAACGTCTGGCAGTTCATGCGCGATAACTGGCTATCGAATAGGATCTTTTCTTCATACGACGATATCGTCGACCATTGCTGCTTCGCTTGGAACCGCCTCGTCGATCAGCCCTGGCGCATCATGACCCTCGGCCTCCGTAACTGGGCTCACAGGTTCTAATCAGCGAGTCTTGGTATAAGCCTTCAATTCCGCGTTCGCGGCAGGCCCAGTCCCCGCTCGGCCACCATCGAGCGGTGGACTTCGCTGGTGCCGCCATAGATCGTCGTGCCGTGGGCGTGGCGATAGGCGAGGTTAAGGTGCCCCGCCGGTCCTGTGCGCTTCGACAGCGAATGCGGCGCAGTCAGATCCAGCAGATCGCGTGCATCCGACTGAAACTTCTCGGATGAGAACATCTTGGCCATCGGGCCATAGGCGCGGTTTTCCTTGCCTTCGACCTGGACCCAGTTGGCGCGGTACTGGATCAGCTCGGAGACCATGACATTCGCCAGGGTGCGCGCCAGGCGCCGCTGCGCCTGTTCGCTGGCGAGCAGCGTCTTGCCGCCGGGCAACCTGATCTCGCCGCACAGCTTTATGGCATCTTCCAGCATCGCGCGCTGCACTTTGGCAAAGCCGCCGCCATGTTCGAGCTCGAGGCTGGCCGCCATGGTCTTGACGCCCTGATCGACTTCTCCGAGCCGGTAGCTGTCGGGGATTTTTACCCCGTCATAGAACGTGATGTTGGTGCGCTCGTCCTGGAAGGTATAAACCGGCTGGATCGTCACGCCTTCGGCCTTCAGCGGCACGATGAACATCGACAGGCCCTTGTGCTTGGCCACTTCGCTATTGGTGCGGGTCAGCATCAGCACATAGTCGGAGATATTGGCCCCGCTGGTGAACATCTTGGTGCCATCGATCCGCCAGCCATTTCCGTCGGGCGTTGCCTTGCACTGCGCGTTGAACACGTCGCTGCCTGCGCCGGGCTCCGAATAGCCGAGGCTGCAGATTGCATCGCCCGCCATGATCTTGCCCAGCACGTCGCGCTTCAGTTCATCCGAGCCGAACCGCTCGATGATCAGCGCGACCATGCTGGATACGCCGCCCACCGGATTCGTCCAGTTTTCGTCTTCGAGCACTTCGCGCGCGGCAGTGATCGCATAGGCATTCAGCCCGCGACCGCCAACATCCTTGGGCAGGCCGAGATAGGCAAGATTTGCCGCGATCAGCTTTTTGTGAACCTCTGGATTGAAGCCCTCGAACGAATAGTGAAACCTGGCCTTTTGCTCGTCGGTGACCTGGGTTGCAAAGAATTCGCGCAGTTCCTGCTGCACCGCGCGGGCCTCATCGCCGAGATCGAAATTGATCGGCACTTCGCCGGTCTCGGGCAGGGCAGCTGTCTCGCCGGCATAAAGCCGCCGTCCAGCTTCGGAGAGCAGCTCCTGCGGATCGCCCAGCACCAGCGGCCAGGCCTTGGAGCGCAGCGCATAGAGGTGAATGTCATACTCGGTGGTCAGGCCATAGCCGCCGAAGGTGTGCAGCGACTGGGTGCAGGTGCGCGCCGCAGTATCGGCATTCCACCAGGCCGCGAGGCTGACCGTCGCGGCCGCTTCGCTGTCGCCGTCGGCAATGGCGCGGATCGCCTTCCAGGTGAGGAACTTGCCGCCATCGATGTCGCAGATCAGGTCGGCCATCGGATGCGAGATCGCCTGGAAGGTGCCGATGAACACGCCAAAGGCCTTGCGCTCGCTGGCATAGGCTGCAGCCAGGCGCAGGGCTTCGCGCGCAAGACCAGCAAGACCGGCGGCGATCAGCACTTTCCATTCCTCGATAGCAGCGGCGAATGCGGCGACGGCATCCGGCCCGCTGGCCAGAGTAACTTTCGCCAGCGTGGAAAAATCGATCTCGGCAGTCGGCGTGGTGGCAAGGTTTTCTTCGGCGATGCGCGCGCTTGCGGGGACCGTGACCAGCACCACATCATCGCCACTGAGCGCGACCACAGCCTCGGAGACCAGTCCGCCCGCCACCCATTGCAGCGGCTGCGCAGCGATATCGTGCATTGCGATCGTCACCACTGCCTCGCCGGCAATCGCCTGCTCCAGCAATGCCGCATCGCCCCCCAGTTGCCCCAGCAGCCGTGTCGCAACCAGCGCCTCGGCCAGCGGCCCGGAGGCAAGCGTGCGCCCGGCCTCTTCCATCAGCAGCGCGGCTTCGAACAGGCCCATGCCCATCCCGCCGGCCGCCTCGGGCACACGCATGGCGAAAGCGCCGAGTTCGGCGAGGCCGCGCCACATGCCGGGATCAAAGCCCGTGGCTCCGTTTTCCGCCGCCATAGCCGCGCGCACGCGCACCGGAGTGGAATTCTCGTCAAGGAACCGCGCAAATGTCTCGCGGACCATTTCCTGTTCTTCGGTGAGATCAAAATTCATCGCGGCATTCCTGTGGTGAACGGATCGAATCTGACAAAAGCGCGCGGCTTCCGGATGATTTCGCCACACCATAGATTCAATGTTGGCCGCAACCGGAATCTGCGCGCCATCGCCGGGACGCTGCTGCAAACAGAAAACGGCGCCCCCGCGAAGGAGCGCCGTTGATGGGGCAGGTGTGAGGCTCAGTCGGCCAGACTGCCGAAGCGGTATTTGAGACGAACGCCGAACTGGCGAGGCTCGTCAACCGAGTAAGAGATGAAGCCGTTATTCGATTGATCGTTGATGTGGGTGTACATCTTTTCGTTGGTGACGTTGGTTACGTAGAAGGCCATATCAAACGGCATTCCCCCGGCATTCTTCCAGTTCAGATTTACGTTGCCAAAGGTGCGCTTGGGCAGAATGCCTGTTCCGAAACGCTCCGCAGGAAGTGCGTCGGCCACGGCGCGGAACGATGACATGTACACAATCGTGCCACTGAGCGAGATATCGCCTACCGATTCCGGGACCGGGAACTTGATCGTCGCTGTTGCGTTGAATGCATGTGGCACCGAAAGCGGGATCGGGCCACCCAGAGCGAGCGGACGGACAATCAGCCCCAGTGCGCTGAGATCGGGGAAGTTGGCTGCAATTAGCTTAGTCTTGTTATACGAATAGGCGGCTTCCAGCTTGAACCAGTCAGCAGGTTCAATCCGCACATCAGCCTCGATGCCATAGGTTTCAGATTTGGCCGCATTGATGATCGCCGTGGTCTGGATAGTCAGGGCTGCGTTGTTGATGCCGGCTTGGATCTGTTGCCCTCTGAAGTCATTGTAATAGGCTGCAATATTGAACGAGCCACGAACAGCGCCGCTCCAGCTGGTTTTGGCGCCGACTTCGAAAAGATCGACGGTTTCCTTGCCATATGTCTCCAGCAATGGCGGCGCTGGCGGCACCACCGATCCCTGACGATAGCCACGCGACCATTTGGCATAAGTCAAGATGTCGCTGTTGGGCTTGAATTCGAGATTGATATTCCAGGTGGGAGCGCTGGTCTTTGTGCTGACCCTACGCATGCAGCGGGTCGTCCGGTTTTCCCGTGTGCTGGGGAAAGTCTGGCTCCCTTCGGCGGGAACGGGTTGCCCGGTCGCAGGATCGGTAAATCCGACGAAACCGCAGCCCATCGTGTTGCCGACAAAATCAGTTGCGGGCGAAAAGAAGATACGACCGTTTATAAACTCAGCACGGGTCTTGTCTTCAGTCCAGCGGATGCCGGCCGTGATCGCGAATTTCTCCGAGAGCTGATAGGTTCCCTGCACGTAGGCAGCCAAGCCCTCATTCCAAACCTTGTTGGCCTGGTAGGTAGAATTGCTCGCCCCGCCAGCTGTGCTGGTGCACCTGAACGTCGTAATATCGATGCATCGCTGGGCGCTTGGCGACATAGTTCCGGTGAAGTCTTTAGGACTGCTTTTTTCGTAATAAAGCCCAGCCTGCCATGACAGCTTGTCTCCAGTGCCGCTGAGGCGCAATTCCTCAACGATAGCAGTCTGGTTTGCAGTCAGTCCGAAATCAGGGTTCGGTTCAATCGGCACGAATGAGAAGTAGTCGTACTGGGTTTTCGCGCCGGCCACGAGCGGGGAGTTGAGGCCGAAGGCATCGACGGCATTGTTGCCCTTCAGTTCGGAATAGCCGAACAGATTGGTCAGGGTCAGATTGTCGCTGAGATCAATCGATGTACGGTTAATGATGCGCAGTTCATCAAACCGGGATTCGCCATTCGGATTGGAACCAGTTCCAGTCCAGAAGTTACCAGTGACCTGCTCAAGTGCGATTTGTGCCCTTGCCAGCCCGGTGAAGTTCCTGTTCGTCCCGTTGGCGTTGGTAAACGTCTCTTTTATCAGCGGAGTGACGCCGCTGCCTCTGGATTCAGAGTATGATACAATAGTGTAGTTTTCGATGTCCGGCGTGACGTTCCAGACTACGCTGCCGCGCAGCGCCAGAATTCCGATGCTGCCAAAATCCCGGTTGTGCCGCGGGCTGATTCCGACGTTCTTGATGTAGCCGTCACGAAAGTGTCGGTCGATGCCGACGCGCACCTTCAGGTTTTCGCTAATCGGTACGTTGAGCACGGCCTGGATGCGCTTGCGCTGCAGATCGCCCAGTGTTGCTTCAACGTAGCCTTCGACAGTGTCCTTCGGCTTGACCGGAACCAGCAGCACTGCGCCGCCGGTGGTGTTGCGACCGAACAGCGTGCCTTGCGGACCCTTCAGCACCTGAACATTGCTCAGATCGAACATGGCGCCCGGGCTAGCACCATCGCCGCCCTGGCTGACGCCATTTCCGCGTGGAGCAACGACTTCGGCAAAATAGGTGCCGACTGTGGCGGTGGTGCGTTGCTCCTGAGCAAAGCCGCGGATCGTATAGGTAGTCACATCATTGCCGAACCGCGTCTGGGCATAAACACCCGGTGTGTAGTTGGCGATGTCCCTGGCGGAGAGGATGTTGTTGTCCGCCAGCTTTTCCGCATCGAACACAGTGATCGAGATAGGGACGTCCTGCAGGCGCTGCTCGATCCGCTGCGCGGTAACGATAATGTCATTGCCTGAACCAGAACGTTCATCATCAGCTTGGGCATCCTGCGCCATAACTGGCATGGCATAAGCCACGCTCAATGCAGTGGCCGCAAATAGTGCGCTCTTACGAGTGGTGTTCATGGCAGTGACTTCCCCTATTTCGCCGCAGTTTTTGCGTATCATCCCAACAAGCGCGAAAAAACGCACCAGCGACATTCCGGTATGAGGGGGTTTGGCCAAACGGAAGGGGAAACTGACAGAGGTGAATTTTTCGCCGCACCCTGTTGCAACTGAACAACAGTTCAGCGCCGCTATTCCGCGACGATTTCGATCACTCGCTCCGGGCAGGCTCGCGCGCCGCGCCGGGCGAGCTCTTCCTGGCCCGGCGGAACGTCAAATCCCTCGCTGGCGATATAACCTTCGTCATCCAGCTGATAGAGATCCGGGGCCACCGCCCAGCAACGAGCATTGCCGGTGCAGCGCGCCTTGTCGATGCGGATTTTCATGCGGCGGCTCCCTTGTCTGCTCGGCCACGCTGCGCGATAGACTACCGCAATTCCTTAGCTGCGGCGCGCTGCCGCTGCTAGCCCCTTGCCGCGATATGGGGATTTTTTGCCGATGAATTCTGCACCTGTCGATACCCGCCCCGGTTTCCGCCGCCGCGTTGTGGTCACGGCGCGCTCCGGCGCAGTGGCCGCCATGCTGGAAGACGATATTCACTGCCTCGCGGTGGTCCTGCGGCATCACGGCGGGCGGGTCACTGCAGTCGAGCCGACATTCGCGCGCGCGCCCTGGACGACGTGTCCGGGCGCAGTCGCCAAACTGATCGAGACGTTCGCCGGTCTGCTCCTGTCCGAAATAACCGCGCGGCGCGACAAGCGGCAGAACTGCACGCATTTGCACGACATGGCGGTGCTTGCGGCTGCCCATGCGGAGGAGTCCGGCGATTTCGTCTATGAGATCATCGCGACCGATCCGGCTGGTGGCCTGCGACTGCTGGAATTGCGGTGCGATGGCGGGCTGCTCCACGCATGGACGGAGCAGGACGGCGTTCTGACCTCTCCGGCGGAGATCGCCGGCGCGCGGCTGATTTCCCTGCGCGACTGGATCGGCAGTCTATCTGGAGTGGAACAGGAAACCGCGCGCCTGCTGCAATGGTCTTCGATTGTCGCGATGGGGCGCACGATGCCGATGGAACAACAGTCGGATGCCACCGCCATGCCGCCCAATTGCTACACATTTCAGCCCGAGCGTGCAGTGACGGCGCGCCAGCTCGGCGTGCGGCGCGATTTCAGCGATGGTCGCGAAACTCCGCTGGATAGTCTGGCCGTCAGCGTGCTGGCGACGCTTTAGGCGGCCGTCGGAAACGCGGTGACCGTGGCAGGGCTGTCTTCGCGCTCGCCCATCATCAGGCGGATGCCCTCGGCAATGCTGCCGGCAAGCGCGTCGCGGTTGACCGGTTCGTCGCGGCCAAACAGGATGGCGATAGCCAGCGGCTCGTCGGCGGCTTCCACCGGCAGCAACTGGGCAACCATTTCGCGGCTGCTGCCGAAACCAGCCGATCCGCGCACCTGGCCGGTCTGCGCGCAGGTTTCGACGCGGGCGCTCATTTCGTTCAGGACGAATTTGCTCTCGTCGCCCGCCTCGGCATTGAGGCGGCGCAACAGGCCATCGCGGCGCGGCTGGGCGACGGTTGAGAGCAGCAACCATCCAGCTGCGCAATGCGACAGCGGATGCTGCAAACCGCCGACCGTGCGGCACAGATCGCGCGCCGGGCCGCGGCTGGCTGCGCGCCAGGCGAAGACTTGCGTCGAAAGCCCGGTCATGCCGAACAGCACGACGGCGAGGCCGGTCTGCGCGGAGAGCCGGTCAAGCAACTGGACCAGCCTGCCATCGCGCACTGCACCGGCCTGGCCGCCCGTTCCCAGCAACGCCGCGCGGGGCGTGAGGCTGTATGTGCGGGCCTCCCGGTCCTTGCGGAGCAAGCCAAGCTCGACGAGACTGGAGAGCAATTCAGACGTGCTCGATTGCGGCCGATCATAACGGCGCACAATGTCCATGACGGTTGCATCGCGGTGAGCATCATCGAAGTATTCGAGCACTTCGACCACCCGCCGCGCGATTTTGGCCTTATTTGACGATGCCGGGCGAATGGCCATGGCATTCCTCTCCGTTATTTCTGGTTTATTGCGACGAAAATGCGCCAATGCAAGGAATTGTCAAGATGAAATGAGGTTCACTCTGTTTTTGCTCAGCTTCCTTAGGAATTTGGCCAGATTGCGATGGCAAGGCAAGACAAGATCGACGCAGTGTGGCAAGGCCGGGCCATGAGATATGCGAGCGAGCAAGCGATGACCGTGGCTGCGCTGACCATCGATGCCCGCCGCCTGTGGGCAGGCGAGCAAGCCGTCGGGCAGGCACTCGCCTTCATTGACCTTGATGCGACCCGCGAATGGCCGGACGACCTGGTCCTGTCGCCCTGTCCGGTGATCGGTCTGGGGGCACCGGGGCATCCGCTTGCCGGTAGGCTCGATGCCGTGGTCGAGGCACCAGTGAGCGCCGCAGCCCTGGTCCACCAGGTGATGGCAAGGCCGCAGGCGGCGGCTGTTTCCGCGCAATTGCTGCGTTTGCTGCCCGGTGCGGAAACCGGGGCTGCGCTGATTGCGGAATCGCTGGCCTATGGCCTGCTCCAGGGCAGCGCCGAACACCATGCCTGGCTTGATCGCCGGCCAGTAGCCGAACCCGCAAGCTCGCCCGGGCGCGTGGCGCTTGATCGCACCGGCTCGCGGCTGACGATTACGCTCGACCGCGCGGACCATGGCAATGCCATCGACACGGCGATGCGCGATGGCTTGCGGGAAGCATTTGCCGCTGCGGCGCTCGATACCGGCATTGAAAGAGTGGAACTCAAGGCAAGCGGTCGCAGCTTTTGCCTCGGCGCAGACCTGACTGAATTCGGCACGACCCGCGATCCGGCCAGCGCCCATGCGATCAGGATGCAGACACTGCCCGCGCCGATGATCGCGGCCTGTGCATCTCGGCTCGCAGCCAGGGTTCAGGGTGCCTGTATCGGCGCGGGGCTGGAAATGGCCGCCTGGGCCCGGCGGATCGTAGCTGCCCCCGATGCCTGGTTTCAATTGCCCGAGCTTGCCATGGGCCTGCTTCCCGGGGCAGGGGGCTGCGTTTCGCTCAGCCGCCGGATCGGCCGGCAACGCACCGCGCTTATGCTGCTTTCAGCCAAGCGCATCCCGGCCCGCATCGCCCTGGACTGGGGTCTTATCGACGGCATTGAAGGCAATCTTGCCGCCGATGAGGGTCAGCGCGACATCAGCTGAGGTCAGCCTCTCGCGTGCCGCGTGCCATGGCCGATCGAGCAGGACCAGATCGGCCGGGCCACCAACTTCCATGCAACGCTGGCGTGCCAGATCATCAGGATCGGCGAGAAAAAGCGCCAGCGCGGCTTCGGGGGTGAGTGCTTCCGCTGGTCCGAAGTCGTGCCCGCTCGAAGTCCGTCGCAGGACGGCAGCGCGCATCGCGACCCAGGGATCGGCGCTGCCGAACGGGGCGTCACTGCCCCCGGCGAGGGCAATTCCGGCAGCGGCCAGGCTTGCCAACCGATAGAGATCACCCTGGTGGCGCGCTTCGACATCGCGCCGGTAGGCATCGCCGCGCTCGGTCACGAACTGCGGTTGCACACAGACGGCAAGACCAAGAGCGGCGATCCGCGCGACAAGTCCGGGCGCGGCAATCGAAGCGTGTTCGATCCGGTCGCCGCGCCGCACGCCAGCACTTTCCAGCGCCGCCAGCGCAAAGACCAGCTCGACCTCGGTGACACAGTGGATGGCGACAGCGCGGCTCTGTTCGTGCGCCGCCGCGATGAAAACGGCAGTCTCGTCGAATGCGGGCAGGGCAGCCTCGTGCAAGTGCAGCTTTGCCGGCCCCAGTTGCCAAAGGTGAGGCATGGCTTGCGCCAGTTCCAGACTGCCGGCCAGCATGACCGTCTGGCGCAGGCTGCCGGTAAAACGTTGGCCCGCAAAGTGTGCCGCCATCACCGGATCATTGCGCGGCGACATGTCGGTGATGCCGGTCACGCCCCAGGCCGCAAGTTCGGCGGATACAGCGGCAAAATCGGGAGGCTGGCTTGCCAGCGCGCGCTGGAGCCACTGGTCTTCATCGAATAGTCGTCCGGTGAACCGGCCGCCCTCGCGCTCCAGCCCCGGCGGCGGATCGGCGCGGGCGAGCAGCGCGGCGAGGGCAGGGGAGTTGAGCAGCCACATCCGGCCCGAGCGATGCTGGAGGCGCAGTGGCCGGTCCGGGACCAGACGATCCAGCGACGCGGCTTCGGGCAGGCCCATGATGCTTTCGTGATAGCCGATTGCGCGCAGCCAGCCGGAACCTGGATGGGCGGCGAGCTGCGCAGCCAGCGCTTCAGGGCTGTCAACGTCGGGCAGGCCGCACCAGACCGATTGCGTGCGCACTGCCAGCCCGGCGAGATGGATGTGGTGGTCGTGGAGGCCGGGCAGCAGGGCGCTGCCATTTGCATCGATTCCAGCAGAATCGGCGGTGGGGCCAGCGAAGCGCCTGATCTCCACTATCCGTCCGTCTGCGATCCGCACGTCGGCGAGGCCATGCCCCCAGACTTCGGCGCCCCGGATCAGCACGGAGCAAGCCAGGTGTTGGTATCAGCCCCGAGCTCGCGTAACTCCGCCAACATCGGCCGGCGCGCGCACTTGGGAAACGGCTCGCCATTGGCTGCGCTCCAGGCTTTAAGCTCCTGGGCCAACGCGGCCGGATCGTGCGTGCGCTCCTCGCGTAGCGCCATGGCGGTGATCGCGGTCATGGAGAGGCCGATGCGGCAGGCCTCGCCCGCAAGGTAGGCTCGCCAGCCGGCAAGAGCGGCGGTGATCCCGGTCAGCGGATCGGGCAGGGCATCGCCGACATAGCCAACTTCGCCGGAGACATCGGCCATCGCCCGCGTGAGGCCCGCCGCGACGCCGCAATCGTTGCCGATGCCGGCCCAGCCTGCCGCGTCGCCGCTGGCACCATGGCCGGTGACGCTCAGCCAGACCAGACCTGGAATCTCGCGAACCAGCGCATCGCCGTCGATGCCCAGGTGTTTTAGCGCGCGCACCCGCGAGCTTTCGATGACCAAATCGGCGCGGCGGATCAGCGCGATCAGCGCCGCCTTTTGCGCCTCGCTGGCAAAATCGACGAGCACGCTGGCCTTGCCCTGGTTGATCAGACCAAAGGTTGCCGGATCATCGCGGCGGATCAGGTCCGGGCGGGTCAGGCTCTCGACCTTGATTACCTCTGCGCCGGCGAGCCACAACAAGTGCCCGGCGAGCGGTCCGGCCCAGATTGCCGACAGGTCGATTACCAGCGGCCTGTGGCCTGGCGGACGCTGGCGGATCGGGCCGCTCGCCAGCAGCTCAAGCGGCGGCGCAGCGGGAACTTCGTCGATACAGGCAACCGGCAGGCCGAGCATCCTCCCGCGCGCCAGCAGGCAGGCGCCCTCATGGCGGGAAATCGCAGCGGCTATCGCCTCGTCAGCGAAAATGTCGATGTCATCGCCCAGGAACAGCGCAGGCAGCAGTTCGCGGTCTTCGGCGCGCAGCAGGGTCAGGGCAAACCAGCTGCCGTCGCGCGTCGGGTTCAGCTGGCTGCCGCCGATCCCTGCCGAGATGCGGCCATTGATGCGGAAGTTGCCGGATGAGCCGCGCTCGCCCACGAGCGTCGCACCATCGAGCGCGGCAATGCGCGGTGATCCGGTTTCGCTGGCCAGCAGGCGCAACTGACGGTCCGCCCAGCGCGCCAGCGGAATCGCTGGCCCCTCAGTCAGCAAGGATGCCCTTGACCTCACGGCGGAGCAGCTTGCCCATTTCGTTGTATGGCAGTTCGGATACGAAGGCGATCTTCGCGGGCACCCGGCTTGAGCGCAGCCGGGCGCGGACCAGTTCGCGCAGCTCGTCTTCGGCGGGCTCAAGATGCCCGTCGCGCAGCACCAGCGCGACGCCGACAACCTCGCCCCATTCGACCGAGGGTATGGCGCAGGCGCAAGCGTCGGCGACTGCGGCATGGGTGAGCAGCACGTCCTCGATCTCGCCGGGTGACATGTTCTCGCCGCCGCGCACGATGACGTCATCGGCGCGGCCCGACAGGAAGATATAACCGTCCTCATCCATGTAGCCCGCATCGCGCGTCGGGAACCAGCCATCGGCGGTCAGTGCGCTCTTTTCCTTGTATTCGCCCGAGACCTGCTCGCCGCGCACATAGATTTCGCCGTGCTCGTTCGCGCCGACAACTTTGCCATCCTCATCGCGGATCTCGATTTCGACCGTGGGCAGGGGCTGGCCAAGCGAAGTCAGCCGCGCACGCACTTTGGGATCGTCGGACGCCAGGGCCTCGCGGTGATCGTCCGGGCCAAGCAGCGCGACGGTGGAACTGGTTTCCGTAAGGCCATAGGCGTTGGTGAAGCCGCAATGGGCAAAACGTTCGAGCGCCTTCTGGATCACTTCCAGTGGCATCTTGCCGCCGCCATAGGCGACCGCGCGCAGCGAAGCGACGTCGGCCGCCGCACCTTCTTCCATCACCGCGATAATGCGGGTGAGCATGGTCGGCACGACGAAGGCATTGGTGACTTTCTCGGCCTCGACCAGCGCAAGCCATGCCTCCGGTGTGAAGCTGGGCAGCATGACGATGCGCCGCGCGGCGTAGATGGAGCTCATCAGCGCGGAAATGCCGGCGATGTGATAGGGCGGGACCACCACCAGCGCCGCGTCGTCCTCGTCGGCGGCTGCGAATTCCACAGCGCCGAGGATATAGCCCAGCAAATTGGAATGACGCAGGATCGCCGCCTTGGGCGCGGCGGTGGTGCCGCTGGTGAACAGCTGCACGGCGATGCCTTCGCCTGCGTCGTATTCGCGATCGGGCGCGACTTCGGCTTCCTGTGCGGCGGCGACAAAATCACTGCGCGCGAGCGTCGTGTGACCCTGACCGGGCGCGAGCCGCTCGACCCGGCCGGTATCGCCAACGATCAGGGCAGGGGCCACCCGTTCGAGCAATCCAGCGAGGTCTTCGTCCGCCAGCCGGTAGTTGAGCGGGCAATAGGGCACGCCTGCCAAGGCCGCGCCGAACAGCGCGATCACCGCCGCCTCGCTCGATTCGTCGAGCAGCGCGACATGGCTTGCACCGCTCGCGCCGATCAGCTCGGCAGCACCGCGCGCGGCGGTCAGCAGCTCGGCATAAGACCAGCGGCGGCCTTCGCAGACCAGGCCGATGCGGTCAGAGCCAGCCTCGGCGGCCATTTCTAAGAGGAGGGCGATGTTCATGTGGTGCAATCAGTCCGAAGCAGGAAGCGGCTTCGCGTCCTTGACAGTGAGGGCAGTGCCGTCGACAGAAAGTGAGCCTTTCCCTGGCTTTACGCAAAGCAGCTCATACGCGCCAGCTGCGTCGACATAGCGCTTGCCCATCAGCGAGCCAGCGGAGAATTCGGCGCTGAGCGCTGCGGCTTCCGCCGGCTTGGCTTCCGCCATCGCGGCGCCGCCGCATTCGATTGTGCCGGTGCCGCAGCGGATCACCATGACTTCGGTGTCGCAAGCGGCGCTCTTCAGACGGGTGCCGGGTTTCATGGTTCAAGTGTTCCTTGTAACGTGGTGTTTCAATTAATCGTGCCAGCGGCCTTTAGGCGCTCGATCCGCTCCCAATCAAGGCCAAGCTCCAGCAGCAGCGTTTCGGTGTGTTCCCCCGCCTCGGGAGCGCGCGGCAGAGTGACGGGTGCATGGTCGAACTGGACCGGGCTGCGGACCACCATGACCGGAGCAGAACCATCGATCGGATCGACGGTGTAGAAAGCATCATTGGCCAGAGCCTGGGGATCGTCGGCCAGGTCCATAAAGGTCTGCACTGCGGCCCACTGGCCTTTCATCGTTTTGAGATGCTCGCGCCAGTAGTCGAAGGTTTGCGATGCGAAAGCTGCTTCGATCAGCTCGCTGGCCGCAGCACTGTTTTCCATGAGTTTCAGGCCGCTGGCGAAGCGGGGATCCTCTGCCGCTTCTGGCAGGCCGAGGTGCTGAAAGGTGTCGCGGATGTAGGGATCGGGAACCATGACGAACAGGCTGATGATCCGCCCGTCGCTGGTCTTGAAATGACCCATCAGCGGGTTGATCGCTGCGCCGCCCGCCTTGGGCAGGCCAACCCGCATCTGCGATCCGCCATGCAGAAACGGGGCTATCACCTGGCCCGACATCCACATTGCGGTGGAGAGCAGCGAGACATCGACTTCGCTTGTCTCGCCGGTGCGCTCGCGCTTGAGCAGCGCCGCCGCGATGCCGCCGGCGAGATACATGCCGGCTTGCGAATCGCCCATGCCGCCGATGCCCATGCTTAGCGGAACATCGAATTCCTCAGGGGTCAGCGCGTGGGCGACGCCGCTGTGGATGTAGAATGCGGTGGCATCAAAGCCGCCCCGATCACGGTCGGGCCCTTTGTCGCCAAAGCCGCTGCCGCGGGCATAGATTATCTGCGGATTGACCTTGCGGATATGTTCAACATCAATTTCAAGCTTCTGGCGCACAGATGGCAGGTAGTTTGTGAGGAAAACGTCGGCGTTCTTCGCCAGCTCGTAGATCAGATCGCGGCCGTCGGAGGTGGCGATGTCGATGCCGATGCTGCGCTTGCCCTTGTTGGGATGCTGGATCATCGGGTTGGCGACCGGATCGAATGTCACCCCGGCAATCGTGCGCAGGCCGCGCTGGGCATCGCCGCGCAGCGGATGTTCGACCTTGATAACCTCCGCGCCCCATTCGGCGAGCACCGCGCCGGTGCAGGGCACGAAGACAAATTGGGCAACCTCGAGGACCCTGATTCCCTCCATGACTTTGGCCATAACCTGTGTCATGCGCGGCGCTCTGGCGAATGCATCAGGCGATGGCACCCGCCGCCTTCAGTTCCTCGATCCGGTCCCATTCGATGCCCATTTCCATCAGCACGATCTCGGTGTGCTCGCTGGCCTGGGGGGCGCGGGTGGTTTCCAGCGCCTCCCCGTTCCATTGCACCGGGCCGCGCACAAGTTTCAGCGGCTTGCCGCCGTCTGCGCCTTCGACCTCGATGATCATGTCATTGGCAACCGTCTGGTCGTCAGTCAGCAGGTCGCGCATGGTCTGGATCGGCGCCCACTGGCCTTTCATCGTCTTGAGATGCTGGCGCCAATAGGCGAATGGCTTCTTCGAAAAGGCGTCAACGATATAGCCGCTGGCGATAGCAGCATTCTCGAACAGCTTGAGTGGCTCGGAAAAGCGCGGATCATCGGCCATTTCGGGAAGGCCGAGATGCTCGAAGGTGTCGCGGATGATGTTCGATGGGCTCAGGATGCACAGATTGATCCAGCCGCCATCCGACGAGCGGAAATTGCCCATGAACGGATTGACGCTGACCCCGCCCGAACGCGGCATGGCATTGGGTGAATACTGGTCAGTTTCCATCACCTGGCTGATCAGCGCGCCCGAAGCCCACCATGCGGTCGACAGCAGCGAGACGTCCATTTCGGTAGCCTCACCAGTCTGCGCACGGTGGAACAATGCGGCCGAAATTCCGCCGGCGATGAACATGCCGCCAATCGAATCGCCGAAAGCCGGCATACCCTGGCCCAGCGGGCCATCGAGCTCGGCAGGCGACATGGCATGGGCGATGCCGCTGCGCGACCAGAACACCGTGCCGTCAAAACCGCCGATCTCGCGCTCCGGGCCTTTGTTGCCGAGCGCCGAGCCCCGGGCATAGATGATGTTCGGATTGACCGCGCGAATATGCTCAACATCGAAATTGTTCTTCTGGCGCACCTGCGGGAGGTAATTCGTCAGGAACACGTCCGACTGCTTCGCCAGTTCATACAGCACTTCCTGCCCACCGGGAGTGGAAAGATCGATGCCGACGCTGCGCTTGCCGCGGTTGGGGTGTTCGATCAGCGTGTGGCGAAGCGGGTCGAGCTTGACTCCGCCCATGTTCAGAAAGCCGCGCTGGGTATCGCCGCGCACGGGATGTTCGATCTTGATCACATCGGCGCCCCAGTCGGCCAGGATTGCGCCGGCAGCAGGGGTGAAGGTAAACTGCGCCACTTCCAGAACACGCACGCCTTGCATAACTTTGGTTGCCATTGCGGACTTTCCCTCTCGAACTCCGCGCCGCGTTGTTTCGCGCGCGGATAAATTGCTGCCGCCTGTGTCCTGCGCGGAATCGCGCCAGCAATCAACCGTCGGTTTGATCGCAGCGACGATGATGAATGCTCCGGGGTGGAGTGAACGCGGCAAAGAGGCGGCATTGTCCAACGATGCGACAGATGCATTTTTTGGAACCGGTGTTGCATTATTTGCATTTGAAAGCAGGCTTAGGATATACTAACTTAGGTTAGCTAATCGGCCTCTGACCGATCCAAAAAGACTTCCCTGGAGAATCAAAATGAACAAGTTCGCCCCTTTCGCACTGCTTGCCACCGTCGCCACGATTGCGGTGGTCCCGGCTGCTGTTTTCGCCGCCGAGACCAATCAGCAGGTTCGTGATGCAAACAGCGCGCCGGCAACTGGCGGCATTTCGGTCTCTGCGGGCAAGATGCTTTATGCTGCGGATGGCAAGCGCATCGCTTCGGTCTACCGGGTCACCGCCGCCGGCGATGTGCAGGTCATCATCGCATCCAGACTGGTCACGGTTCCTGCCTCCACCCTGTCAGACGTAAACGGCAAAGTGACCACCAGCGTCAGCAAGTCGGATCTCAATCGCCGCTGATCCCCCTTTCCAGCGACGATTGCCTGAAGGGCGGCGTTCCCCAACGCCGCCCTTCTTCATTGCCAAAACCATTTGTTCTGCGCTTTCATCACGCCAGGTTGTGGTGAATTCGTTCGAGCGCAGCCTCGAGCGAGTCGAGTTCGGCTTCGCCAAAGCCGCGAAACAGGCGCTTTTCGCCTGCCGCTCCGATCTCGTGCAGCTTGGCGAGCAGAGGCTGCGCTGCCGGCGTCAGATAGACCGCTCGCGCACGCCGGTCATCGAAGCGTTCCTGCCGCTCCAGCAGGCCATCCGCGCAAAGCCGGTCGATCAACCTGCCGGCCGATGCTTCCGACATCTCCAGCGCCTCGGCCAGGGTGCGCTGGGTCGCGCCGGGATTGCGCGAGACCACCACGACCATGCTCCATTGCGAGCGCGTGATGTTGAGCGCGGCCACCTCGCGGTCGAACCGGTTGCGCATCAGCCGCGCGAGCACGGTGATGCGCAAGGCGATACTGCGTCTGCTATCCGGGCCGAAATCGTCAGTAACCCCATCGCTCATACGGCGTCCTCCCGGCGAAGGGTTTAACCGCCTTTGCGACGAATTGCACCAGTAATGACAACCCGGTAATGGCAGAAACGTGACTGCTCGATATCGGTCCGGCGATCAGATCCGTTCGATGATGATCGCCGGAGCCATGCCGCCCGCCGCGCACATCGTGATCAGGCCATAGCGGCCGCCAGTGCGTTCCAGTTCGTCCAGCGCGGTGCCGATAAGAATGGCACCGGTGCCGGCGATGGGATGGCCGAGCGCTATCGTGCCGCCATTGGGGTTAACCTTGGCGCGGTCGATGCCGAGATCACGGATGAATTTCTCAACCACCACGGCGAAAGCCTCGTTGACCTCCCAGACGTCAATATCGTCCTTGGTGAGGCCGGCGCGGGCGAGCACCTTGCGCGCCGCCGGTCCCGGGGCATTGAGCATCAGGGTGGGGCAATCGCCTATTTCAGCCATGGCGACGATGCGCCCGCGGGGCTTGAGCCCGGCCTTCTTCACATAGCTTTCCGAGGCCAGCAGGATCGCGGCGGCGCCGTCAACCACGCCCGAGCTGATGCCAACGTGGTGGATCGGCTTGATGTCAACGTCAGGATAAACCTGGTTGATCAGCTGGCGATAGGTCTTCTGGCCTTCGGCGCTGGGCATATCGAGGAACATCTCGAACGCCGGCTTGAGCAGCGCGAGGCCTTCCGCAGTGGTGTCGGGGCGGGGATATTCCTCGTGGTCGAGGATGACGTTGCCTTCATCGTCCTTCACCACCATCGTCGATTTGGCAAAACGGCCCTCAGCCAGTGCAACAGCGGCGCGGCGCTGGCTCTCGACGCCCATCGCTTCGAGGTCCGCGCGGGTGATGCCTTCCATCGCGGCGATGGCATCGGCGCAGACGCCCTGGTTGCTCTGCGGATGCTTGGCCTGGAGGCGCGGGTTCTTGGTGCCCATGCCGCCGCCACCGAGGCCGAGCTTGTGCATCTCCATGCCATAGTAATTGACGTAGCTCATCATTTCCATGCCGCCGGTGACTGCTAAGTCATGCGCGCCGGCCATGATCATCGCTGCGCCGAAATTGGTCGCGGTAATCGAGGAGCCGCAAAAACGGTTGAGCGTTACGCCGCCAGCGCGAATATCATAGCCCGCATCGAGCGCGGCATTGCGGCCGATGTCGCCGGCCTGCAGACCCATGCCAGCCGAAACACCCCAGATGACATCGTCGACATCGGCGGTGTTGAGTTTGTTGCGGTCGCGCAGTTCGGCGAGGACCGCAGCCGAAAGATGTTCAGGATGCATGGTCGAGAGCGCGCCCTTGCCCATCTTGCCGATGGAGCGGGGGGTGCGGACGGTATCGATGATATATGCTTCGGCCACCACAATTCTCCTCAAACTGGCATTTGCTGCTGGTGGTTCCCTTGACGAGGCTGCGCGACCGGTCAAGAGCAAGATCGACTGATCCGGGAATTGAGCATGAGTGTGGGCACGGCAAAGGGAGAAGGCGAGAGGGGCTCCACTTTTGCGCCGCTGCGCGAACCGACCTTTCGCCGGATATGGATCGCCAGCCTGTTTTCTAGCTTCGGACAGCTGATCCTGGGCGTCGGCGCGGCCTGGGAAATGACCCGCCTGTCGAATGATCCGAGCATGGTTGCGCTGGTGCAAACGGCGATGATGCTGCCGCTGATGCTGGTTGCGCTGCCCGCCGGCGCTGTCGCCGACATGTTCGACCGCCGCAAGATCGCGCTGGCCGGGCTCGGTTTTTCGATCGTCTCGAGCGCAGCGCTGACCGCGATTGCCTGGTTTGGCCTGACCACGCCAGCGTTGCTGCTGTTGTTCTGCGTGCTGATTGGTGCGGGCGTCGCGCTCTATGCGCCGAGCTGGCAGGCATCGATCGGCGAGCAGGTGAGCGACGAGCACCTTCCTGCCGCCATCGGGCTGGGGACGATCAGCTATAACCTAGCGCGCAGCTTCGGCCCGGCGATCGGCGGCCTGGTGGTGCTGGCATTCGGCGCCCAGGCGGCTTTCGGGATCACCGCCGCCTTCTATATTCCGCTCTGGCTGGCTTTCTTCGCCTGGCAACGCAAGCACCAGCCTTCGCGCCTGCCGCCCGAACGCATCCACCGGGCGATTGCCTCGGGCGGCCGTTATGCGCGCCATTCGCCGCCGATCCGCACCGTGCTGACCCGGGCCTTTACATTTGCCGCAGCCTGCGCGGCCTCGGCCGCGCTCGCGCCGCTGGTTGCCAAGGATTTGCTTCGCGGCGGCGAGCAGGGGGCGGCGATATTAGGCCTGCTGCTGGGGGCGCAAGGTGTCGGCGCAGTGCTGGGTGCGCTGATGATGGCCGACTTGCGGCATCGCTTTTCGACCGAGACGATTGTGCGGATTTGCACCATCGTCACGGCAATGGCGCTTATTGTCACCGGGTACAGCCGCTCGCTGCCGCTAACCTGTCTGGCGCTGTTTTTCGTCGGCGGCTGCAATATCGTCGGTTTCGCCCAGCTCAACGTTTCGGTCCAGCTCTCTGCGCCGCGCTGGGTCACGGCGCGGGCGCTTTCGCTATACTCCTCAGCCTTGACCGGCGGCATTGCCATTGGCGCGGTGTTCTGGGGCTATGTCGCGGCGCAGAGCAACGTCACCGTTGCCTTCGTCGCTTCGGGCATTGCCGTGGCGGCAACCCTGATCCTGGGCTGGCTGCTGCCGCTGGCGAGTAACGAGGAAGAATACACTGAGTCGGTTGAAATTGGTGCCGAACCGCAAGTGGCGCTGGGGCTGTCGATGCGCTCGGGGCCAATTGTCGTCGAAGTGGAATACGATGTCGAACCCGAACAGGCGCGCGAATTCTATGAGGCAGCAATGCATCTCGAGCGGCTACGCAAGCGGATCGGCGGGTTCGACTGGTCGATCGCGCGCGATATTGCCAATCCGGCGGTCTGGACCGAGCGCTACATGTGCCCGACATGGGGCGATTACCTGCGGATGCGCAGCCGCTATACCCAGGCCGATCTCGACATCCAGAAGCGCGCCGACAGCTTCAACCGCACCATCGGCGGGCGCAACGTGCGGCGGCGACTGGCGCGCCCTTATGGCTCGGTGCGTTGGAAAGCTGATACGCCGGATAACTATCGCGGCACGGTCGATTTTATCGCGCCGTGAAGTGGTGCGTTGCGCGTTTGCCACACTACTCCGGCATTGCTGACACTTAGACGAATAGACGTTGATCTAGCCGGTATTCCCATGTGAAGGGATGATCGGGATATGAGCCGCACAGGCATAATCTGGGAGGATTGCATGAAATTGAGCACCGTTAGCGGTATGGTCTCGACTCTGGCGCTGGTGAGCGCGCTCGCCGCCAGCCCGGCAATGGCGCAGGCGCAGGACGGCGCGGCAACGCGCAGCGATGATGAAATCATCGTCACCGCCCAGCGCCGCGATGAAAAGTCGCTCGATGTGCCGGTGACGGTCACCTCGCTCAGCGCCTCGGCGCTGGAGACCGCGAATGTGAATGATCTGAGCGACATCGCCAAGATCACCCCCGGCCTGCGTTTCGACTTCGCCAGCGGCTACAGCCAGCCAACCATTCGCGGCGTCGGCACCGCCGTGGTCAGCTCGGGCGCGGTCGGCAATGTCGGCATCTATATCGATGGCTTCTATTCACCCAATCCGATCGTGTCGGACCTGCAACTGCTCAAGGTGCGCAGCATTCAGGTGCTGAAAGGTCCGCAGGGCACACTGTTCGGTCGCAACACCACCGGCGGCGCGATTCTTGTACAATCAGCCGATCCCAGCACCGAAGCAGAGGGCGAGGTCAAGGTTTCCTATGGCCGCTATAATGAGGCCCGCGCTCAGGCCTATGCCACCTTCGGGCTTAGCGAAAAGGTCGCGATGGATGTGGAAGGCATGTATAGCCGCGGCGACGGCTTCACCACCAACATCAGCACCAACAAGCGGGTTGGCGACTATGAAAACTGGTCGACCCGGGTCGGCCTGAAGGCGGAGCTGTCGGATTCGATTTCGGTCCTGCTGCGCTATCAGCACAATTCGATCGACGATCCCACATCGGCGCTGATCTCCGGATACCGCGATACTGAACCGACGCCTGGCCAGGTCTATATCAATCCCGTCACCGGAGTGCGCACGCCGTTCACCATCTCCCAGGGCGCGCCGTTCTTTGCCACGCCTGGCCAGATCACCTACAATCCCGATCAGGTCGCCTGGGGCAGCCAACCTTCCGATCAGCAGTTTTTCCGCTCGAACTCCGATATCTTCCAGGCGACGATCAAGGCTGACCTCGGCTTTGCGGACCTGACGAGCTACACCCAATACCGCAAGGAAGACGCGGATTCGCGCATTGAGGGCGACTATTCCGGGGCCGAAATTTTCGACATCGGCCTGCCCAATGACAACATGACCTTCACCCAGGAATTGCTGTTCACCTCCAAGCCGGGCACGCCCCTGCAATGGACGGCGGGGCTGTTCTACGTGAAGAACCGCGACACCTACCGGGTGTTTTTTGACTTCTTCCCGGCGCTGGGCGTCTTTAGCCGAAGCTTCGAATTCGGCTCGAGCTCGACGTCGCAAAGTTTGGCCGCTTATGCCGATCTGACTTACGAAGTTTCTCCGAAGTTCTTCATCACCGCCGGCGCGCGCTATGCGCATGATTCGCAGAGCAAAGTCTATTCGCAGGCTGCCTTCGCCGGGCGAAACACTGCGACGCAGGCCAACCTCGACACGGTCAAGGGTGACCGCGTCACCCCGCGCGTGGTGCTGCGCTACAAACCGACCGAAGAGATGAGCGTCTACGCCTCCTATTCGAAAGGCTACAAGGCGGCCTTCCTCGATCTCGGCGGCGGCGTGACCACGCGCACGGTCAAGCCCGAGAAGATCGATGCCTATGAGGTCGGTCTGAAGTTCGACAATCGCCAGATCACCTTTGAGGCGGCGGGTTTCTATTACGATTACAAGGATCTGCAGGTTTCGCTCTATCAGAGCGGGCAGGCGCTGATCGTCAATGCCGCTTCGGCGAAGATCTATGGTCTTGATGCACAGGTGCGGTTCAATGTGTCGGAAGCCTTCTCGCTCAATGCCGGGGCAAACATCATCCACGCTCGCTACAAGGACTTCAAGAACGCGCCGATCTATACGCCGTGTCTGATCCAGCAGATCCCGGCGGACGTCGGGGCCTGCGCCAGTCTTGGCCAGTCATTCCCGATCATTGGTCAGCAGCTGAACGACGTCACCATGCAGCGCGCGCCTTCGTTCACCGGCAACATCGGCGCGCGCTATCGCGCCGACCTCGCTGGCGGCGAACTGCAGCTTTCGGGCAACCTCTACTACAGCTCGAAGTTCTTCTTTGGCCCCTCTGGCATCCAGTTCCCGCAGAAGGGCTATGAAGTGCTGTCGCTGCGCGCACAGTGGACTGATTCAAATGATCGTTTCATGGTCGCGGTCTATGGCGACAACATCACCAACAGCCGCTACAAGACCGGCGTGCAATACGGCAACAACGGCATCGGCGCGAACTGGTCGAAACCGGTGACTTACGGCGTCGAAGTCGGGGTGAAATTCTGATTTTGCCCTTCGCGCTCGCTTGAGCCACAACGAACGCCGGGGAGGGGAACCTCTCCGGCGTTCGCATTTCAGATATTGAGAGGAAGCTGCATGTCCGGCCAGAAACTTCGTGTCATCCAGTGGGCTACCGGCAATATCGGCAGTCGCGCTATGCAGCGCGTGATCGAGCATCCGGACCTGGAGCTGGTGGGTCTGTGGGTGTCCTCGCCCGGCAAAGTCGGCAAGGATGCGGGCGCACTGCTGGGTCTGGCTGATACCGGGATCAAGGCAACCAATTCAGTCGACGAGATCGTCGCGCTCGATGCGGACTGCGTGCTCTACATGCCGCAGGGCTGCGACTGGGAGGTGGTCTGCCGCCTGCTGGCTTCGGGCAAGAACGTGGTCAGCACGCGCGGCGAATTTCATAATCCGGCGATGATGGCACCAGACAAGCGCGCGATGATCGAGGCGGCTTGTGCAGCCGGCGGCACCTCGATCCATTCGACCGGATCAAGCCCGGGTTTCAGCACGGAAGTGCTGCCGATCGCGCTGCTGTCGATTGTGCGGCGGCTCGATTGCCTGACGATTGACGAATATGCCGATTGTTCGAGCCGCGATTCGCCCGAGATGCTGTTCGAGATTATGGGTTTCGGCAAGCCGATGGGGCCGATGGACGCGGCGCGGGTCGAGCACCTCAAGCACGATTTCGGCAATGCCATGGGGCAGACCGCCGATGCACTCGGCCTGTCGTTCGATGAAGTGCGCGGGTTCGGGGAGTTTTCCGCCGCAAACCACGATATCCACATCGCGGCGGGCGTGGTTCGCGCCGGGACGGTCGGTGCGATGCGCACGACCATCGAAGGCATGCACAAGGGGCGGGCAGTGCTGCGCTTCCGCTGCAACTGGTTCATCACCACCGATATTGCCGACGCGGGCTGGGATCTGCGCGATTCAGGCTGGCGCTTCGTGGTGGAGGGCGACACCCCGCTGAAGGTCGATATCTCGTTCCCGGTGGCGCCTGAGGATTATGCCGCGTTCACCCCGGGCCTCACCGCGCATCGCCCCGTCAACGCGATACCCGTCGTCTGCGCGGCGCCACCGGGCATTCGCACCACGGCCGATTTGCCGCAGGTTATCGCGCGGTATGGCGGGATTGATTGATCGATGTCATATTGCGGGGTGTTCGCGGAATTGTATCACTAGTCGGCCTGCCAACATCTGGGCAACTAGTCTGCGAGCAAGCCTGAGAGGATCGAAATGGTAACTGCACCCACCGCCGAGGCAAAACCTGTGCCCGATCACGTTCCGCCCGAGCTCATATGGGACAAGAGCTTTGATGCGTTCACTGCCGAGGGCGACGATCCGTGGCTAGCGATCACCCGGATGCACGATCTGCCGCCCATCGTCTGGGCGACCGACGCGAGCTATGGCCGACCCGGCTGGGTGCTCACCCGAAACGATCTCATCACCGAAGCTTTCATAGATTACGAGCACTTTTCCGGCGAGCGCAAGGGCATGATCGCCGATCTCGTCGGCGAGCCGGTGCGGCTCAATCCGATCGAGATCGATCCGCCGCATCATCACGGCTATCGCAAGATCCTGAACCCCTTCTTCACCCCCAAGGCGATCAATGCGATTGGCGATTCGGCACGCGAGGCCTGCGTTGAATTGATCGCCAAATTCGAGAAGTCAGGCGGCTGCGAATTCGTCAGCCAGTTTGCCATACCGTTTCCGTCCTATATTTTCCTCGATCTGATGGGCATGCCGCGCGAAAAGGTCGACCAGTTCATCGAATGGGAAGAGCGCATCATGCGCTCGGCTGACTTCGCAGACCGCGCCGCCGCCGCGCGCGAGGTCTATGAATACCTCAAGGCCCACAAGGACAAGCAGCGCGAGCATCCCAGCAACGAATTCCTCGCCGGGCTGATGGCGGGCGAAGTTGACGGGCGCCCGCTCAATCACCTTGAGCTGATGGGAATGTATTACGTGCTCTTTGTCGGCGGGCTGGACACGGTCTATTCGACCATCGGCTGGATCATCGATCACCTCGCCACCCATCCCGAACTGCAAGAGCGCCTGCGCGCCAATCCAGAGCTGATCCCGGCGGCAATCGAGGAGTATTGCCGCGCCTTCTCGGTGGTGGTGACCCACCGCGAAGTGGCCAAGGACTTCGTCTTCCACGGGGTGCCGATGAAGCAGGGCGAGGAAGTGAACCTGCCGCTGGCCCTGGCCGACCGCGACCCTGCGGTGTTCGTCAACCCGCACGAGGTCGATATTGATCGCAAGCCGCGTCACGTCGCCTTTGGCACCGGCACGCACAATTGCCTGGGCATCCATCTCGCCAAGCGCGAACTGCGCATCGTCATGGAGGAAATGCTCGCGCGTTTCCGCAATATCCGCATCAAGCCGGGCGAGACGCGGCGCTATCACACCGGGCGGACGTTCGGCCTCGAATATCTGCCGCTGATCTGGGATCAGTAGCCCAGGCCGCTGAGGATTTTCTCGCTTTCAGCCCAGAGCCGCTGCGCCGAAGCCGTGTCTGCGGCAGCAGGCGCAATCGGCAACTCCTCCATGTCGTAAAAGTGGCGTCCGCCGGGCAGGCCCGTTTCTGCTGCCGTGGCCAACCACACCATCGTCGTGGCTACTTGCGCCGGGGTCAAGCCCGGAGCGTCCCTGAGATAAGCCTGCATGCCCGCATCGCCGTGACTGGCGAAGTTGGTCAGGACCACTCCCGGGATCAGCGAATGGGCAACAATCCCGTCACTTTCAAACCGGCGAGCCAGCTCCAGGCTGAAAAGAACATTCATCAGCTTGGCCTGGCAATAGACAGGGGTGGGGGGGAAGTCGCCTTGCAAGCGCTGGATGTCGTCCCAATCGAGCGGCGGCGCACTGTGATAGGCACTCGATGAGGTTGCTACCACGCGGACAGTCCCGGGCGTCTCAGATGCCGCCGTCGCTTGAAGCAAAGGCAAAAGTTCCCGTGTCAGCAGGAAGGGGGCGAGGTGATTGGCGGAGAACGTCTCCTCGGTGCCCTCGCTCGTCACATAGCGTGCATCACGCACGCCGCCAGCATTGTTGAACAGCACGTCCACCCGCGAAGTCAGCACCTTGATCTCGTCGGCGAGGCGCTTGGTCTCGGCCATCAGCGAGAGGTTGGCGCGCAGCATATCGAACCTGCCGCCACCCGCCGCTGCGCCCTGGATTTCGGCCGTGGCGTTTGCGCTGCGGGCGGCATCGCGCCCCTGACCGATCACATGCCAGCCTAGCGCGACCAGCGCCTTGGCGGTTTCCAGGCCGATGCCCGAGCTTGCTCCGGTGATTACGGCTGTGCGCGGTTGGCTCATGGTTTCTCTCCCGTGGATGACAGTGCTTCGAATGATGCAGGTGGGCGTTTGCCAAGCCCAAGAAACAGCGCCGCGCCGACCAGCGTGACTATGGCGGCAAGCAGCACGAAGGGATGGTAGTCCTCATTGCCGCGCAGCAGCGCGCTGAGCAGCAGCGAGCCGCTGGCCGCCGCCGCGCTCAGCATCGAGGCGACCATGCCCATGACGAAGCCGTAAGTGCGGATATCGAAATAGCGCGAAACCAGATAGGCTGCGACATCGCCTTCCGCCCCCTGCGCCACACCCACCAGCGCCATCGAAGCGATCAGGAACCAGCCCGTGTCGAAATTGGACCATAGCCCCAGGAAGCCCAGTGCCGGCAGCGCCAGCATGACTGCCGCGACCAGCCGCGCGGGCATGCGATCAAGCGCCAGTCCGCAAGCGAAGCGGCCGCAGATTATGCCCAGCGCATAGGCGGAAATCATCGTCACCGCGACCTCTGCGCTCGCCCCCATGCCCAGCGCCATCAATTTCATCTGCGCCGCGCCGAGCGCGCTGGGCAGGTTGCACAGGAACATGCCGCTCACGATCAGCCAGAACACTGGCTGGCGCGCGACAAGCCTGAAATCGCTTTTCATCGAACTGCCGGAGCGCTCTGCCTTGCTGGCGACATGCGCGGGGACAATTCCCAGCGCGGCAAGCCCGCCGGTCAGCGTCAGCGCTCCTGTCGCCAGATAGCCGGCCCGCCAGCCGTATTCGGCGATGACCTCTGCCAGCAGCGGACTGACGAGGGCTCCGACCAGCGGCGGTGCGGTCATGATCACGGCAAAGCCGAAACCGCGCGCGGCGACGAAGCGGTCTGCCACCAGCGAACTGTAGATTGTCGCAGAAACCAGCGCGCCCAGCGCCACTTTCAGGGTCGAGAGTGCCATGAACTGCACGAAGCTCCCGCCCATTTGCGACAGCGCCACCTCGCACAGCGGTATGCCGACAACCCCGACGATGGCGACCCTGCGCACCCCGAAACGGTCGGTTAGCCGCCCGGCAAAAGGCAGCACCAGCAGCATCACGATGGAGCCGGCGCTTGACAGCGCGAACTGCGAGCGCGTCCAGCCGAATTCGGCAATCAGCGGCGGTCCGAACAGCGCGGTGGTGAACGCGCCGAGCGAAAGGCCGAAGCCCATGCCCACGAATGCTGCCAGCAGCACCCGCCAATGCGTGCGCAGCTCGGCGAGATAGGCGCTGGAGAGATCAGATCTCATGGGGTCTCATTGGGATGGTCTGGTCTGGCCATGCGACCGCCGGTCAGGAAAAAACAGGCCGCGCCAGCCACGGTTGCGAAGGCGCAGACGATCAGGAAGATGTTGAAATTACCGCCGCCAACCAGCGTTGCGCTGAGCAATATCGAACCCAGCGACGATGCCAGCGCCATCGAGGTCATCAGCAGGGCAAACACGAAGCTGTAGTTATCGATCCCGAAGCGCCGCGAGGTGAGGATTGCCGCAACATCGGTTTCGGCGCCCTGGGCAAGGCCAACCAGCGCCATCGACCCGGCCAGCACCCAGCGCGCATCGAAACCGGATGCGAGCGCGACAAAGCCAATAGCCGGCAGGCCCAGCGAAACGATCGCCACCAGATGCGGCGCGACCCGATCCAGAGCGAAGCCGCTGGCAAAGCGCCCGGCAACCACGCTGATCGCATAGACTGAAACCAGCGCAGCGGCGAAACTAACGCTCGCTCCGCTTTCCATGAGCATGATGCTCATCTGCGATGAGACCAGCGCCTGCGGGAAATTGACCAGAAACATGCCTGCCATCAGCAGCGGGAAGATTGGATTGCTGCAAAGCCTGCGAAATTCCGTCCAATCCAGTTTTGGCGGTGCGATCCGTCCGCCGGCAAAAGTCTTGTTGCCGCGTGCAACCAGCATGACGGCGGCAAATCCGGCAACACTCGAAACCAGCGCCATCACGCGATAGGCCGTGCGCCAGCCTTCGCCGTCAATCACTGCACTGATCAACGGCGCACCGATAGCGCCGGCCAGCGGCGGGCTGGACAGCAGGAAGGCAAGCGCCAGTCCGCGCGCGCGATCGAACCGTTCGACCACCACCCGGGTGAAAACCATGGTCGCAGTCAGGATGCCGAACGTGTATTTGAACAAGAGGATGGCATAGAATTGCCAGATCGAGCCGCTCATGAAGCTGAGCATCAGATAAGCCATTGGCAGCACCGAGAAGCCTACGATTGCGGCATTGCGGGCACCGAAACGATCGGAAATATAGCCCGCAACAGGCGTAAAGATCAGCCCGGCGAGACCGAGCGCGCCGACCAGCGCATATTGCGCCTTGCTCCAGCCAAATTCAGCAATCAGCGCCGGGCCGAACAGGTTCATCATGTAGTGATTGAAGGCCGTGCCGAAAGCCAGGCCAAGCGCAGCGCCGAGCAGATTGGGCCAGTGGCTGGCGAACTCGCGCAAATAGGTCAATTTTGCCTCTCCCGGTGGCGGCGCATTTAGCGCGACCTTGCGCCATTTAGGAACAACCGGACAGCAAAGGCAATGCGCTCGTCGATCTCTTTTTCGCTTGGTGCATTGCCCGAGACAATGAGCCGCACCGGGCCGCTGACGACCATGGTCATAAAGACATTTGCCGCCATCGCGGACTGCGTGAGGGCCAGCTGCCCGGCTTCGGTTTCTCTCCGCAGCAGCGCGGCGAGAAAGCGGATCGTGGGCAGGGCACCCAATTCGTAGACTTCGGTGAATATCTCAGGGAAGCGATAGCTCTCGGTGTTGATGATACGCTGCAGCTTCAGGCCTTGCGGGCTGGCGACCAGATCAATCCGCAGCCGGGCGATGTTGTGCAAGGTCTGCTCCAGATCGCCGCAATCGGTGGCCTGGATGCGTTCTTCGGTGATGGTGTAGCGTTCGATCGCGCGGTGGACGGCGGCGCGGAACAGCGCGGCTTTTTCCGGATAGCGGGCATAGACGGTGCGCTTGGTCATGCCGACCTCGGCGGCAATCGCCTCGATGGTTGCCGTCTCATATCCTTTGTCGAGGAAGTGATCGAGCGCGGCATCGAGCAGTTCGCCCTGCCGCGCTTCGGCCTGCTCGCGGGTTGGCCGGCCGGATCTGGCGCGGGCAGGGAGCTCTTTCTGGTCTGCCAACATGTCCACCCTGGCCCCTTGAAACTGAGTGCGCTGCAGATTCCCGCTTGCCTGCTTGCTGGCAACGCTACTAATGAAACGCAATAGGTGCCATTAGGCGCAGCCGCGCGATTCGGCAAGGAGGATATGATGGGTGTTGCTGCAGATAGTCTCATGGCGCTGGTTCGCAGCCCCGAGCGTTTTAACTACAGTGCCGCAGACATGCGCGAAACCCAGGTCGCCGCGCTGAACGAGCGGTTCCACGAGCGCAAGGATTGCCTCAGGCTGCTCGGCCACCGCGCTGGAGAGGCGGACGCGCGCGAAATCCGCAGCGTCGAGGACATGGTCCCGTTGCTGTTCCCGCACACCGCCTACAAGAGCTATCCTGAGAGCTTCCTGATGGACGAGCGGTGGGACCGGCTGACCAAGTGGCTGGGCACAGTCTCGCCCTATCCGATCCATGGCGTCGATCTGGAGGGCATCGCGGATATCGATGAATGGATCGAGCGGCTTGCCGCCAAAGGCTATTTCATTTCGTGTTCCAGCGGCACCACCGGCAAGTCGGCGATGCTGATTGCCAGCCAGGCGGACATGGACTGGTCGAAAATCGACACGGTGGGTGTGTTCTCGTGGGGCTCTGGCGTCGAGCCGGCGCAGGACCGCAAGATGATCGGCACCGCGCCGGTGGCCTCGGTGCCAAAGAACCTGACTATCGGCGAGGCCCAGCGCGAGGCCTTTGCCAACCCGGACTGGCCGCGCTTCAACTATCCGGTGCCGCCGATCACCGTGGGAACGCTGACCAAGATGGTGGTGATGCGCAAGAAGATCAGCGACGGCACTGCCACGCCGCAGGAAATTGCGGACTTTGAGGCGACATCAAGCGGCCGGCAGGAACTGCTCGATAAGGCGATCATCCTGGCAGCCGAGGAATGCATTGCAAACCGCGAGAAGAAGCTGATGGTCTCGGGGCTGTGGTCGGGGCTCTATGCCGTCGCCAAGGCGGTGCGCGAACTCGGCTATTCGGCCAAGGACTTCCACCCGGACAACTGCATCTATGTCGGCGGCGGGCTGAAGCGCGCGCAGCTGCCCGACGACTATCAGCAATTCGTCCACGAGACGTTCAACATTCCCGCCGACCGCAATTTCCAGAACTATTCGATGCAGGAGCTGAATTCCGGCATGCCCAAGTGCCGGGAATGCGGGCGCTATCACGTGCCGCCGTGGATGGTGCCGATGATCCTCGACAAGGACGGCGACACGCTGTTGCCCTACGATCTGAACGGCGGCGAAATCGAGGGGCGCGCGGCATTCTTTGACCTGTCGCTTGATGGGCGCTGGGGCGGGGTGATCACCGGCGACCGGATATCCATCGACTACAATCCGCTGGGCTGCAGCCACAAGGGGCCGAGCATTCGCGACAACATCGCCCGCTATGCTGACCTCGCAGGCGACGACAAGATCGGCTGTGCGGGGACAATCGATGCTTACGTGCGCGGGGTTGCCTGAGCCCGGTTGCAGCGCGCCGCCAATCGCGCCATTTAGCGAGCTTGGGACGAGGGGATAAGAGACATGCGCTTCGCGATTGCATCATTGGCAGCCCTCGTGCTTGGGGGCTGCGTGGCAGCCAATGCAGCCAGCAGCGACACACCCGTCGCGCCACCGAAAGACGCCATGGCCCAACGCGGCGCGAGCCTGATAGCGGGGGGCTATCTGCCGCGTGGGAGCGCGCCGGACAGTCTGTTGCTCAATCCGCCGCCACCAGCGCCCGGATCGGCAATGGAGGCGCGCGATATCGAGGCGGCTAATGCCGCGCTTACGCTGCGCGGCACGCCCCGCTGGGATCAGGCGACAAGCGATGCGGACCTGTTTTCGCCGAACACGATCGGCATATTTTCCTGCGCAGCGGGCTTCACGATCGATCCCGCAAAGCTGCCGAGGCTGGCCGCGCTGCTGCGCAAGGCTGGGCCGGACCTCGCCATGGCCGTCTATCCCAGCAAGCGCAAATATCAGCGTCCGCGCCCGTTCATGGTCAACAACCAGCCGGTCTGCACGCCCAAGGACGAGGCGCTGCTGCGCAGTGACGGCTCATACCCTTCGGGCCACAGCGCCATCGGCTATGGCTGGGGGCTGATTCTTGCTGAGCTGGTGCCCGATCGCGCTGCGCAGCTGGTGGCACGCGGGCGCGCCTTTGGCGACAGCAGGCGGGTGTGCAATGTCCATTGGCTGAGCGATGTCGAGGAGGGCAGGGTGGTCTCCACTGCGGTCTTCGCGCGGCTCCATGCCGAAGCGGCCTTCCGCGCCGATCTCGATGCGGTGCGCGCCGAGCTGACCGAGCACCGCGCCGCGCTTGCGGCACCCGATTGCGCCCGCGAGAATGCCGCGCTGGCGATTCCGTAACGCGGTCTGGACTTGGTCGCACGAATCGCGCAGATTGTGGCGATGAAAAAAGCTCTCATTGCCATCGCTGCGCTCGCCGCCTCGCTCATCCCCGCCGCCACGCAGGCCGCATTGCCGCTTGGCGCGCCTGCGCCCACATTCGCCACGCAAGGCGCACTGGATGGCAAGCCGTTTGCTTTCAACTTGCGCACTGCATTGCGGCGCGGTCCGGTGGTGCTCTATTTCTACCCCAAGGCCTTCACCCAGGGCTGCACGCTGGAAGCGCGCGCCTTTGCCGAGGCGCATGACCAGTTCGCCGCCGCCGGGGCCAGCGTGGTCGGCATGTCGAACGATGATATGCCAACGCTGCAACGTTTTTCCACCGAGGAATGCCGCAGCAAGTTCGCGGTTGCCATCGCCACGCCGGCGATCATCCGAGCCTATGACGTGGCGATCCAGCTGCCGCCCGAAATGGCGGCCCGCGCCGCTCAGATGCAGGGCCTCGCCAGCCGGACGAGCTATGTGATCGGTTCGAACGGGCGCATCCGCTTCGTCCACTCGAACCTCGATTACCGGGACCATGTCCGCCTGACGCTGGAAGCGGTGCGGGCCTTGCGGGCGGCGCGTTAGCCCCAAACTTTACAATCCCGCCCCGTCCGCTAAGCGATCCGCGAGAACCACGGAGAGCTTTCACCATGCGTGCCGAAGGGCAGGCCCATATAGACCGGATTGATGCCGCGCTGGCTTTGGTGCGCAAGTTCCTTGACTGGGACCGCGCGCTGCGGCGGTTTGACGAGCTCAATGCCCGTGTCGAAGATCCGAAGCTGTGGGACAGCCCCAAGGATGCCGAAGCGGTGATGCGCGAGCGGCGGCGGCTCGAGGCGTCGATCGGCGCGGTCAATGCAATTTCGGAAGAGATGGCGAACGCGGTTGAATATGTCGAACTTGGCGAGGCCGAGGGCGATGACGCGACTGTCCAGGAAGGCCTCAGCGCGCTCGCCGCGCTGGCGGAGCGTGCGGACACTGACAAGGTCCAGGCACTGCTTGCCGGCGAAGCAGACGCCAATGACGCCTATCTTGAAGTTCATGCCGGCGCGGGCGGCACCGAGAGCCAGGACTGGGCGGAAATGCTCCAGCGGATGTATTCGCGCTGGGCCGAGCGCCATGGTTTCAAGGTCGAGCTGGTCGAATATCACTCGGGCGAACAGGCCGGGATCAAGAGCTGCACGCTGCTGATCAAGGGCGAGAACGCCTATGGCTATGCCAAGACCGAAAGCGGCGTCCACCGCCTGGTTCGGATCAGCCCCTATGATTCGTCTGCGCGGCGCCACACCAGCTTTTCCAGCGTCTGGGTCTATCCGGTGATCGACGACGACATCGACATCGAGATCAACCCGGCTGACCTGAAGATCGACACCTACCGTGCGAGCGGAGCAGGCGGGCAACACATTAACACTACCGATTCTGCCGTCCGCATCACCCATGTGCCCACCGGCATCATTGTCGCCAGCCAGATCGACCGCTCGCAGCACAAGAACAAGGCGACCGCGATGGGCATGTTGAAGGCCCGGCTCTATGAGGCCGAGCTTGCCCGGCGCGAGGTGGAAGCATCGGGCGAATATGCCGCCAAGACCGAGATTGGCTGGGGCCATCAGATCCGCAGCTACGTTCTCCAGCCCTACCAGCTGGTCAAGGACCTGCGCACCGGCACCACGTCCACCGCGCCTGATGACGTGCTTGATGGCGCGCTCGATCCCTTCATGGCCGCCGCGCTTGCCCAGCGTGTGACCGGCGAGAAGGTCGCGGTGGAGGACGTCGATTGATCTGGCGCACCGCGACCTGTTTTGCCGTGCTGGCAATCAGCGGCTGCAGCGCGCCGGACGATGTTTCGACCCGGCCGGAAACATCGCGCGAGTTCCCACAGGCCTATCGCCCGGTTTCGGCGATTACGACCAACCAGTTTGCGACCGAAGCCCAGCGCGAAAAGGTCAACGAAGCCAAAGTCGTAATGGACCTCGCGGCCATCGCCGAAGGCACGACCGTGGCCGACATCGGCGCGGGCGAGGGCTATTACACAGTGCGGCTAGGCGAGCGGGTCGGCGCGAAGGGGCGCGTGCTGGCGCAGGATATCGACAAGGCCGCGCTTGAGCGGCTGGGCCGCCGGGTTGAGCGTGAGCGGCTGGACAATGTCTCGATCAAACTCGGCGCGCCGGACGACCCGCAGCTGCCCGAGGCCAGCTTTGACCGGATTTTCCTGATCCACATGTATCACGAAGTGACGGAGCCTTATGCCTTTCTCTGGCGACTGCGCCCGGCATTGCGGCCTGGCGGACAGGTCATCGTTGTCGATGTCGACCGCCCTACCGGTGAACACGGCATCCCGCCGACGCTGCTTTTCTGCGAATTTTCGCGCACGGGCTTCCGTTTGACGCGTTTTGAACGTAAGCCGGAACTGCAGGGCTACTATGCACAGTTCGAGGCTGCCGGTGTGCGGCCGGCCCCTTCGGCGATCTTGCCCTGCGGAGCCCCGGTGGGGGCTGTCCGGGCCGGGCGTGCCGGGGGCTGAAGGAGTTACGGGGCGCAATGAATTTCAAGGGTCTCAAGCCGATACTGTATCGCGGCCGCGAAGTGTGGCCGCTTGTCGAAGGCGGCAAGGGCGTTTCGGCGACCAACCACATGAGTTCTGGCGCCTGGGCGGCAGCGGGCGGCATCGGCACAGTGAGCGCGGTCAATGCCGACAGCTATGACCCTGCCGGCAAGATCGTCCCGCAGGTCTACAATGCGATGACCCGCAAGGAACGCCACGAGGAACTGATCCGCTACGCCATCGATGGCGCGGTGGAACAAGTGAAGCGCGCCTATGACATTGCTGGCGGCAAGGGCGCGATCAACATCAACGTGCTGTGGGAAATGGGCGGGGCGCAGCCGATTCTCGAAGGCGTGCTCGAGCGTACGCGCGGAATGGTCGCAGGCGTCACTTGCGGCGCGGGAATGCCATACCGGCTGGCTGAAATCGCGCAGCGATTTGATGTAAGCTACCTGCCGATCATCAGCTCGGCGCGCGCATTTCGCCTGTTGTGGAAGCGGGCCTACCACAAGGTTGCCGATCTCATGTCAGCGGTGGTCTATGAAGACCCGTGGCTGGCGGGCGGGCACAATGGCCTGTCGAATGCAGAAGATCCCAGGGAGCCCCAAGACCCTTATCCGCGCGTCAAGGCGCTGCGCGATACCATGCGCACCGAGGGCATATCGGACGATGTGCCGATCGTCATGGCCGGCGGTGTCTGGTTCCTGCGCGAATGGGAAGACTGGATCGACAATCCCGAGCTTGGCAGCATTGCCTTCCAGTTCGGCACCCGGCCTTTGCTCACCGAGGAAAGCCCGATTCCGCAAGGCTGGAAGGATGCGCTGCGCGAGCTTGAGCCTGGCGACGTGCTGCTGCATCGCTTCTCTCCCACCGGGTTTTATTCCTCTGCGGTGCGCAATCCGTTCCTGCGCAATCTCGAGGACCGTTCCGAGCGGCAAGTGCCCTATTCGAGGGTCGATGCGGGCGAACACACCGTCCAGCTCGATGTCGGCGTGCGCGGCAAGAATTTCTGGGTGACGCCCAAGGATCGCGAACGCGCGCGAAACTGGTCGAAGCTGGGCTTCACCGAAGGGCTGCGCACGCCCGATGATACGATTATCTTTGTGTCGTTGACCGAGCGTGAGGGCATAAAGCGCGACCAGTCCGAATGCATGGGCTGCCTGTCGCATTGCGGTTTTTCATCGTGGAAGGATCACGATGATTTCACCACCGGACGCCTTGCCGATCCGCGCAGCTTCTGCATCCAGAAAACCCTGCAGGACATTGCCCACGGCGAGCCTGTCGAACAGAACCTGATGTTTGCGGGCCATTCCGCTTTCCGTTTCAAGCAGGACCCGTTCTATTCGAACAACTTCACCCCGACCGTGAAGCAACTGGTAGAGCGGATACTGAGCGGGGACTGAGTTTGTGCAGGGCCGGGTGATCTCGCTGAGCAAATCGGATGTCCATGGCTTCACCAAGAAAATCTGCGATGCGGTAGAGCTGATCGCCGGGCTGGGGATTGCAGGCGATGCCCATGCCGGGCGCACGGTGCAGCACCGCTCGCGCGTCGCCGCCGATCCCAGCCAACCTAATTTGCGCCAGGTCCACCTGATTGCCGCCGAACTGCTTGATGACCTAAAGGCGCAAGGCTTCGCGTTAGCGCCAGGCGATCTCGGCGAAAACCTGCTCACCGGCGAGATCGACTTTCACGCCTTGCCGCAGGCCGCGCGACTGCGTTTTCCCTCCGGCGCTGAACTGGAAGTGACCGGGCTGCGCAATCCTTGCGCCCAGATCGAGGCTTTCATGCCTGGCCTGCTCGGCAAAGTCGCCTGGCGCACCGAGCGCGGTGAACTGGTGCGCCGTGCAGGCATCATGGCGATTGTCATGATTGGTGGAAATGTTCGCCTTGGTGATCCGATCACGGTCTCTTTCCCCAAAGGCCCGCATCGGCCGCTGGAGCGCGTTTGACGTCAATCGCCAGGCGGCCGACTGACGCCGCGGCGCTCCGGATTCAGCTGCGCCTGTTGCTCCACACCACCTGGCCGATGCCAACAGCCGCGAGAATTGCCCCGTAGAGCGCCCACTTGGGGTCGCCCACCATAAAGCCGCGCATCACTGCCTTGAGGCCGTAACCGGTGCCCTGCATGATCCAGACACTGCCCATGGCCACCATCAGCAGGCCGACCAGGCTGCTGACGATCCGCATCACGATGTTAAACAGATTCCACATGGCATTTTCCTTATCGCCAGATTGCCCCGGAATAGAGGCGCTTCTAGTCCAACTCCCACCCGCGCTCGCCGTGGCTGGCGATGTCGAGCCCTTCACGCTCGGTATCATCGCTCACCCGCATCGGCATCAGCCAGGAAATTCCAAGCGCCAGCAGTGCGCTGGCCAGCGCCGACCAGATCGCGACGACAAACACGCCGACCGCCTGGCCGCCGAGCTGGCCGGCAATGGTATAGGTGGCCGCGTCGCCAGTCCCGCCAAGCGCGGGTGCCATGAACACTGCAAGCAGCAGCGAGCCCGCCATCCCGCCCATCCCATGGACGGCAAAAACGTCGAGCGAATCATCGATTTCGAGCTTCGACTTGATGACCTTGATCATCGGATAACAGATGGAGGCCGCAATCAAGCCGAAGACCAGTGCCGCGCCGGGCGAGATAAAGCCGGCTGCCGGGGTTACCGTGGCCAGCCCGGCCACTGCGCCGGTGGCAAAGCCGATCGCGGTCGATTTGCCGACCATGAAACGCTCGATCACCAGCCAGGTCATCGCCGCCGCGCAAGCGGCGGCGTGGGTGTTGATGATTGCAGAGGCCGCATCGTCGTTTGCCGCAACCGCCGAGCCGCCGTTGAACCCG
The DNA here is from genome assembly GCA_031428115.1 of Novosphingobium sp. GTDB lineage: Bacteria > Pseudomonadota > Alphaproteobacteria > Sphingomonadales > Sphingomonadaceae > Novosphingobium. Next base: position 36,160 of record JANPOS010000077.1, read on the forward strand.
AACCAGCCGACCCACAACAGGCCGGCACCGATCATGACCAGCACCGGGCTGTGCGGCAGCATCAGCGTCTTGGGAAAGCCCTGGCGCTTGCCGAGCAGCGCGGCGATGACCAGCGCGGAAACCCCCGCAGTGGTATGCACGACGATCCCGCCAGCAAAATCGAGCGTGCCGAACTGGCTCGCCAGCCAGCCGCCGCCCCACACCCAATGGGCGACCGGGGCATAGACCACCAGGCCCCACAGCGCGCAGAACGCCACCACCCAGCCAAAGCGGGCGCGATCGACCCAGGCGCCGGCCATCAGCGCCGGAGTAATTGCGGCGAAAGTCATCTGGAACAGCGCGAAAGCGTTTTCGGGCACCAGATAGCCATCGCGGACATTGCCGAGATCGATCAGCATCCAGGCATTGCCTGCACCCAGCCAGCCATTGGTGACCGCGCCGAATGCCATCGTGTAGCCGCAAACGATCCACAGCAGCGATCCGACAGCGGCAATTGCGCCACACTGGACCATCACCGAAAGCACGTTCTTTGCGCGCAGCAGGCCGCCGTAAAACAGGATCAGGCCGGGCAGGGTCATCATCAGCACCAGCGCCGAGGAGGTCAGGATCCAGGCGGTGTCGCCGGTGTCAGCAGCGTCAGCCAGCGCTTCCTGGGCGTGGGCAATGCCCGGCATGGCGAGGGCAAACACGCCAATCAAGCTGGCAATCCGTCTGATCATCTTGCGGAACTCCCCGTTGAACCAGCTTGATCTGCATGGCTCGATTCCCAGCGAAGTGCTCTAGAGCAAGTCGGCGCAGTCCGACAAGCAGCGTTTGCCGGCATAATTGCGCCGTTGCGCCGCCTTTTCCACCGCAGCGCCTGCCCGCGTTGATGCCGCCGCCTTGATGCAAGGGGCCGCCTTTGCCTATGGTGCAGCAATGTATCTCGAAAACCGTCTGACTGCCGCCCTGATCTCACTGTGCCTGAGCATGGCGATTGCTGGACAGCCTGCGCAGGCCCAGCAGCGTGAATTGCCATATTGGGCCGCGCTCAGGGTCGGCGAGGTGAACTTGCGGGCCGGACCGAGCGAGGACTATCGCATCAGCTGGGTCTATCGCCGCCTTGGCCTGCCGCTGAAAGTGCTGCGGATCAAGGAAGGCTGGCGGCTGGTCGAGGATCCGGGCGGCACGCGTGGCTGGCTGCTGGCGCAGTTCCTCACCCGCCAGCGCGGGGCCATCATCATCGGGCAGGAGCCAGCGGACATGCGCGAAAGCGGCGATGCCGCCTCGCGCCTGCGCTGGCGATTTGCGCCCGGGCATGTCGGCAAGCTCGGCGAATGCAGCGCCGGCTGGTGCGCGCTGGATGTCGGCGGGCGCAGCGGATTCGTTGCGCAGGACCGGCTGTGGGGGGCAGGGGAGCCCTGATCAAAGCTCCCCTGCGAACACTGCCTTATTTCGTGTGCGGCTTGACCTGCAACACGGCACCCTTTGAATCAGTCGCGGTGAAACTGCCATCGGCTCCCGGCAAGGTATCAGTGTAGCAATCGACAGCGCCGGTTTCCGGGGTGAAACAGGTCTTGCCGTCAGTCACCGCCCATTTGCCCTTGTCCAGAACTTTGCCCGCAGCATCGCGGCGAACATAGCCGCCGTCAGCCATCAGCGTGTTCGTAAGCACCTTGCCATCGGGGGTAGTGACATCGTAGCTGCCAGGGACAGGGGTATGGACCGCAGCCGGCGTTGCCGCAGCACTGGCCGCAGCCGCATCGCTCGCCGCCGCATCAGCGCTCGCGTCCTTGTTGGAACCGCAAGCTGCCAGCAGCGCAATCCCGGCAATGATCACAAATTTTTTCATGTCAATTCTCCCGCTCCGATCTAGGGATGCAGGGGGTAACATGCAGCCGCCAATCCGCAAGGCGGTTTATACCGTTTGATATTGCCGAGCGGACCGGCTTCATCGCTTAGGACTGGCTGTGGGGGGCAGGGGAGCCTTAGCACTCCTGCCCCGGGGCCCTATCAGGAAGCGGCAGGCTTCACATTCAGCGTAACGCCTTTGCTGTCTGTGACGGTGAACCCACCATCGGCAGCAGGCTGGGTCATCGTGTAGCAACGCTCTGGATTGTCCTTGCCCGAAGGATCGAAACAGAGCTTCCCATCCGTCATTTTCACAATGCCGGCTTCGTTCAGGCCTTGCTCGGGGTCGCGAGAATACGAGCCATCGGCATTCAGCGTGACACTCGAATAGGGTTTTCCGTCGCTGGTTGTCGTATCATAGGAACCCGGGGGAGGCAGGACTGGTGTCCAGGCTGCCGCAGCGCTCGAAGCAGCAGTCGCTGCATCGGCGCTCGCTGTGGCTTCAGGAGCCGGCGCAGGCTTGCTACAACCAGCCAGTGTCACAAGGGCAATCGCTGATACCGTGATAATGGTCTTTCTGCGCATGGTAACTCTCTCCCGGTGGTTGCACGCGCCTTGGCTACACCGGACCAAGCCGGTGACAAAGCCCTAAATCAGCTCCACCGCAATAGCCGTCGCCTCGCCGCCGCCGATGCACAGCGAGGCCACGCCGCGCTTCAGGCCCCTGGTTTTCAGTGCGGCAATCAGCGTGGTGATGATCCGCGTGCCGCTCGCGCCGATAGGATGACCCAGTGCGGTGGCACCGCCATTCACGTTGATCTTGTCGTGCGGAATGCCAAGGTCGTGCATCGCGAACATCGCGACGCAGGCGAAAGCCTCGTTGATCTCGAACAGATCGACATCGCCCATCTTCCAGCCCGCCTTGGCGAGCAGTTTGGTGATCGCAGCGACCGGGGTAGTCGGGAAGCGCTGCGGCTCGTGGGCGTGGGCCGAAAGCGCGACGACGCGGGCCACAGGGGTAAGCCCCCTGGCATCGGCAACGCTCTGGCGGGTGAGGACCATCGCGGCGGCGCCATCGGAGATCGAGCTCGAACTCGCCGCCGTGATGGTGCCGTCCTTGGCAAAGGCGGGCTTGAGCGTCGGGATCTTGTCCGGGCGGCCCTTGCCGGGCTGCTCATCGACCTCGACCACGACATCGCCGCCGCGGGTCTTCACCGTCACCGGCACGATTTCGCCCACGAAAGCCCCGCTGGCGATTGCTGCCTGCGCGCGGCGCAGCGATTCAATCGAATAGGCGTCCTGCGCCGCGCGGGTCAGCTGATATTCGTCGGCGAGGGCCTGGGCAAAGCTGCCCATCGAGCCGCCGTCATAGGCGTCTTCCAGCCCGTCAAGGAACATGTGGTCATAGGCCGTGTCATGCCCGGCGCGCGCGCCGCTGCGATGCTTCTTGAGCAGATAGGGGGCATTGGTCATGCTCTCCATACCGCCGGCGATCACCAGGTCGATCGAGCCGCTGGCCAGTGCCTCGGCGCCCATGATGACCGTCTGCATGCCCGAGCCGCAGACCTTGTTGACTGTCGTCGCCTCGACCGAGATCGGCAGGCCCGCCTTCAGCGCCGCCTGGCGGGCAGGGGCTTGCCCCAGGCCCGCTGGCAGCACACAGCCCATGTAGATCCGCTCGACATCGGCGCCCGCAACCCCGGCGCGCTCGACCGCCGCCTTGACCGCAGCCGCGCCCAGATCAGTCGCCGAGGCGTCAGCAAAGACGCCCTGCAGGCCGCCCATCGCGGTGCGCGCATAAGAGAGAACTACGACGGGGTCGGCTGCGGAAAAGTGGGTCATTGGACGCGAATCTTTCGTGAGTTGTCCTGATCGGGAAAAGCGATTGCTTAATGTTGCACTGCGGCAAAAGCAATGGCACCACAGTTTGCATCACGAATGGCGGAAAAGATGTGCCTATCCGTCATTCCCCCCACTTGCGCGCGCCACCGGTGCGGACTAGGGCGCGGGCATTGTTCGCGGTGGCGAGTCAGCGCCCGAAAAGGACTGAGCATGGTCGACCTGTCGCAATATCTGCCGATCCTGATCTTCCTCGGCATTGCCTCGGCGCTGTCGGCGTTGCTGGTGTTTCTGCCGATGGGTGTCGCCCGGCTGACCGGCGCACACAATCCCAATGCGGACAAGCTCAGCGAATACGAATGCGGCTTTCCCGCCTTTGAAGATCCGCGCAGCCAGTTTGACGTGCGGTTCTATCTCGTCGCGATCCTGTTTATCATTTTCGATCTCGAAGCCGCTTTCCTGTTTCCCTGGGCTGTCAGCTTGGAGATGACTGGCTGGCCAGGCTGGATCACCATGATGGTGTTTCTCGCCGAATTGCTCATCGGCTTCGCCTATGCGTGGAAGAAGGGAGCGTTGGACTGGGAATGAACGCTATTATTGCCCCCAATTCGCCTATCGTTCCGCCGAACCAGGACTTTTTCCTCGACCTCAACAGCCAGGTGCAGGACAAGGGCTTCCTCGTCGCCTCGACGGAAGACCTGTTCCAGTGGGCGCGCACCGGCTCGCTGTGGTGGATGACTTTCGGCCTGGCCTGCTGCGCGGTCGAGATGATCCACGTCAACATGCCGCGATATGACATGGAGCGCTTTGGCGTCGCTCCGCGCGCCTCCCCGCGCCAGTCCGATGTGATGATCGTTGCAGGAACGCTGTGCAACAAGATGGCCCCGGCGCTGCGCAAGGTCTATGACCAGATGAGCGACCCCAAATACGTCATCTCGATGGGCAGCTGCGCCAATGGCGGCGGCTACTATCACTATTCCTACAGCGTTGTGCGCGGCTGCGACCGGATTGTGCCGGTGGATATCTATGTCCCCGGCTGCCCGCCGACCGCCGAGGCGCTGCTCTATGGTGTTATGCAATTGCAGCGCAAGATCCGCCGGGTTGGGACGATTGAACGGTGAGCGTAGTCCATTCCGCCCCGAAATTCGCGTCCAGCGAAGGCGTGCTCGATGCGCTGACCGCAGCGCTCGGACCGATGCTGGTCGCTGCCCATGAAACGCATGGCGAGCTTGTCCTCACCGTCCAGCGCGACCGCATCGAAGACGCCCTGCGCGAACTTCGCGACAACCACGAATACCAGCAGTTGATGGAAATTGCCGGGGTTGACTACCCCGATCGCGCCGAACGCTTCGAGTGCAATTATTGCCTGCTCAGCCTGACCAAAAACCACCGGCTGATCGTCAAGGTCCACGCCGCCGAGAACACTCCGGTGCCGACCGTCACCGGGCTGTGGCCGGTCGCCGGCTGGCTCGAGCGAGAAGTGTTCGACATGTTCGGCGTTGTCTTCGCCGGCAACACCGACCTGCGCCGCATCCTCACTGACTATGGCTTCGAAGGCCACCCCTTCCGCAAGGACTTCCCGCTGACCGGCTATCAGGAACTGCGCTATTCCGAAGAGGAAAAACGCGTGGTCTATGAGCCGGTCGAGCTGGCGCATGACTTGCGCCAGTTTGATTTCATGAGCCCATGGGAGGGCGCTGAATACGTCCTGCCGGGCGATGAGAAGGTGGAGAGCAAATGACACAGCCTCTGCTCCCCCGTCACCCTGAACTTGTTTCAGGGTCTATTTCGGCCCCCAACCGAAGCAAGCGGTGGGAGGCCAATGCTCACCGCAAGGTCGCGCCATTCGGGGTTCTCGCCATTGATCAGATTGATCTTCCACGGTCGGTGCCAGCGCTTGAGCTGTTTCTCCCGTTCGATGGCAGTGACCATGTCGCCGTACATCTCGAAATGAACGAGGCGGTGAATGGAGTATTTCGAAGTGTGTCCGGGCATAGCGTTGTTTCGGTGCTGCCACATGCGACCGAGCAGGTCGGAGGTGACGCCGATATAAAGCGAGCCGTAGTGCTTGCTCGCAAGGATATAAACTGCGGGGTTGCGTTCTTGTCGCATGGCTCCGGGTGTGCCCCACGATGGACCCTGAAACAAGTTCAGGGTGACGGGAACTCTTGGGAAGGGCTGGGCGCATGAGCATGCAACTCGACCAGGCCCCCACCACCGGCGACGAGGTCATCTCCAACTACACGATCAACTTCGGCCCGCAGCACCCGGCCGCGCATGGCGTGCTGCGCATGGTGATGGAGCTCGACGGCGAGATCATCGAGCGGATCGACTGCCATGTCGGCCTGCTGCATCGCGGCACCGAAAAGCTGATCGAGCACAAGACCTATCTTCAGGCGCTGCCCTATTTCGACCGGCTCGATTATTGCAGCCCGCTGGCGATGGAGCACTCCTATGTGCTGGCCATCGAAAAGCTGCTCAACATCGAAGTGCCGATCCGCGCGCAGTATCTGCGGGTGCTGTTTGCCGAGCTGACCCGCATCTGCAACCACATGCTCAACCTCGGCAGCCACGTCATGGACGTTGGCGCGATGACACCGAACCTGTGGCTGTTCGAGATTCGCGAGGATTGCCTCAACTTCTTCGAGCGCGCGAGCGGCGCGCGGATGCACATGGCCTGGTTCCGCCCCGGCGGGGTGCATCAGGATGTGCCACTGAAACTGCTGACCGACATCGCCGACTGGCTCGACACCCGCCTGCCGACGCTGTTTGGCGACGCGATGAGCCTGGTGGTCGACAATCGCATCTTCAAGCAGCGCAATGTCGATATCGCCACCGTCAGCAAGGACGACGCGGTGCGCTGGGGCTTTTCCGGCCCGATGATCCGGGGCAGCGGCATCGCCTGGGATTTGCGCAAGAGCCAGCCTTACGACGCTTATGCGAAAATGGACTTCGAAGTCCCGGTCGGCACGCGCGGCGATTGCTATGACCGCTTCATGGTCCGCGTCGAGGAAGTGCGCCAGTCCGCCAAGATCATGAAACAGTGCCTGGCGGAAATGCCCGAGGGCCCGGTGGAGAGCGATGACCGCAAGGTCGTGCCGCCGGGGCGCGCCGAGATGAAAAGCTCGATGGAAGCGCTGATCCACCACTTCAAGCTCTACACCGAGGGCTTCCACGTTCCGGCGGGCGAAGTCTATGTCGCCACCGAAAGCCCCAA
>JANPOS010000078.1:0-36055 GCA_031428115.1 Novosphingobium sp.
ACGGACAATTCAAGGAAATTCCATCGTGGGTAACATGACGATGCGTTGCACGGGATTAAGGTGGATTAAGGCGACACTCTACTTAATCCCCAACTATCCCAAATAATCACTGCGTAAGTACGCTAATTTGACGGCTGCTCATCATCGAAATTGCAGAATATCAACGCTTTCCTACACCGCCGCGAATGGTCATCATGGCTATTCGCCGAGCATCCCGCACCGGCGGACCGAGTTTTTTTCTCTGAAATCGCCAATATGTCGCCTTTTGGCGTCTAAATCGCTGAAATGGAATTGCAAACCGGGGCGGACAGCAGGGTTACACCCTGTCACCTTTGTCACCCTTGCCGGACCGCTCGCCCGCCCAGTTTGGTTTGATCCGGTTTGACTTGACTTTGCCGCCCTCCCGCCGCTTTTGCGCCGCATTCCCCGGCCATTGGCCGAACACTGCTTTTACCGGAGCCTGAGACCATGGACCGCGCCGCCACCGAAGCCCGCATCGCCGCGATCATCGCGCCGTTCAACAAGAAGGGCGTCGCCATCGCCGATGCCAGCACATTCGCCGGCGATCTTGAATTCGACAGCCTGACCGTGATGGATTTCGTCGCCGCAGTCGAAGACGAGTTCGACATCATCATCTCGATGAACCAGCAGGCCGAAATCGAGAACTACGGCCAGCTGATCGATGCCGTGGTGAAATTGCAGACCAACTGAAGTCCGCTCACCCTGAGCCTGTCGAAGGGCCGGCCTTTCCTTCCGCCACCGCAGAAGTGAAGTGCAGACCTTCGACAAGCTCAGGACGAGCGGGCCGGGGAAACGTAAATGAGTGACCTGTTCGACAAGTTCCAGCCGATCATCGACTTGCGCGAAGGGCTGCTCGCCGCTGGCGGCGAGGACCCGTTTTCGCTGGTGATGGAAAAAGTGCTCTCCCCCACCCGGGCGATCTGCAATGGGCGCGAGACGATTTTGCTCGGCACCTACAACTACATGGGGATGACTTTCGATCCCGACGTGATCGCCGCCGGCAAGCAGGCGCTCGACGAATTCGGCGCGGGCACCACCGGCAGCCGGGTGCTCAATGGCACCTATGCCGGGCACCGCGAAGTCGAAGAGGCGCTGAAGGAATTCTACGGGATGGACCATGCCATGGTCTTCTCCACCGGCTATCAGGCCAACCTCGGCATCATCTCGACCGTGGCCGGCAAGGGCGACTACATCGTCCTCGATATCGACAGCCACGCCTCGATCTGGGACGGCTGCAAGCTTGGCGATGCCGAAGTGGTGCCGTTCAAGCACAACGACATCGAGGCGATGGACAAGCGGCTGGGGCGCATTCCCGAAGGCGCGGGCAAGCTGGTGATCCTCGAAGGCGTCTATTCGATGCTGGGCGATATTGCCCCGCTCAGGGACATGATCGCGGTCGCCAAGAAACACGGCGCGATGGTGCTGGTCGACGAGGCGCACTCGATGGGCTTCATCGGGCCGAACGGGCGCGGCGTCGCCGAAGAGCAGGGCGTGCTGGACGATGTCGATTTCGTCATCGGCACGTTCAGCAAGAGCGTTGGCACGGTTGGCGGCTTCTGCGTTTCCAACCACCCCAAGTTCGAAATCCTGCGGCTGGTTTGCCGCCCATACGTGTTCACCGCCAGCCTACCGCCCTCGGTCGTCGCCACCGCAGCAACGTCAATCCGCAAGCTGATGCACGGCCATAACAAGCGCGCGCATCTGTGGGAAAATTCGCGCACCTTGCACAAGGGCCTGAAAGACCTCGGCTTCCAGCTTGGCACCGAGACCCCGCAAAGCGCGATCATCGCGGTGATCCTGCCCGATCTGGCGCGCGGCGCGGCGATGTGGGAGGCGCTGCTGGGGGAAGGGCTTTACGTCAATCTCGCCAGGCCCCCGGCAACGCCAGCCGGCATGACCCTGCTACGCTGCTCGCTGTGCGCGGAGCATTCGCCAGAACAGGTGCAGACGATTTTGGGAATGTTCGAGCGTGCCGGGAAAGCGACCGGGATTATCTAGATCCGCGATCCTGACATCCGCAGATTATTCTTCTTCGCGGAACTTGTCGTGGCAGCTCTTGCAGGTGCCGCCCAGCGCTTTCATCCCCGCGCCGATTGCCGCAATATCACCCGCCTGGGCCAGCGCCTGAAATTTCGCGGCTTCGGCAACGAACTTTTCGGTCTCGGCCTTGAAGTCAGCCGGCTTTAGCCAGATTGCCTGCAATGCATCGGTCTTGATCCCGTCTGCCGGGCCGCTGCCTGCCGGGAACCAGCTTTCCACCTTGGGGGCAAAGCCGTTGATTGTCGCAGCAGCAGTCTGAATCTTGGCCAGATCAGGCGCGGCTGCCTTGAGTTCGTCGCCGATCGCCTTGGCGGCATCGCCGATTGCCTCGAAATTCTCGTGCCGCGCATCGGCGGCGCGGCCTGCCGGTGTATCGGGATTGCCGCAAGCGGTGAGGCCGAGGGCGAGCAGGGAAGCAAGGGCAAACGGCAGACGCATGGCAGAACACTCCGGAGGCAGTTGGCGACATTTTGCCGCCAGCCGCCGCAACTTACAATAAGCAGATTGTATCAGGCGCTGTTTGGCCGCCGAGGCACAGGCGGGCGGTGATAGCTTACATCGCTGCGGTCCCGCGCGGCCTGGCAGGGTTGCTCTTCGTTGTAGGACGGCGGTGCCAGGCGGCTGAGCACATAGTCATCCAGTTCGTATTGCGCCTCGATGATGCAGACACGGTTCGCGATCCGCCATTCGGGGCCTGATTTTCCGGCGCGCTTCTGGAAGTGATCGATATAGCGCCCGGTCGACATCAGGTGCGGCGCAAGTGCGGCCTTGCTGGTGAATAGGTAATAGGTTTCGCAATAGGCGTCATCGCCTTGCAGATCGCAGCTGTGGTTCAATATACCGTGCTGGGTCGATTCAAATGCCAGTGTGGTTGAATCGGCCCAATGGATGAAATCGTCAGGCTTGCCGACATAGCTGCCGTGGTCCTCGATCGCATCGTCCCAATAGCATGAGCGGGCGAGCGCGAAGTCGAGCCGGTCGAGACCGCGCGCATAACGCATCATCACCCGCTTGATCTCGTCCCGGTCAAGCTGGTCGCGGATGCGCTTTTCGAGGTCTGCATCGAATGCCATGACAATTATCCTTTCAGAAATTCCAGCACCGGCGCCGCCATCAGCGGCCATCGCTCGAAACGCCCCCGGCGCGCAGCGATGTCATTGGGGAAAGTGGAAACATAGTTCCACTCCTGATCGCCCCACGGCGGCTCGGCGAGGATCGAGCCGGGGATCAGCTCGTGCACCCATTCCGAGGTGCGGCGGGTGTGCGCCATGTCGCTCTTGCCGCTGCGGAACAGCAGCACCGGCATGGTCAGTTGGGCGAAATCAGCGGGCATGATGCCGGGCATCGGGGTGTCGTCGCGGTAATTGAAGGCAGCGGCCCATTTCTGCATCACCGCGATGAACTCGTCCGGGTCTTGCCGCAGCAGAATGTCGCGGATGCGGGGTTTGCGGGCGGTCTGATCGGCCCAGCTGGGCAATTCGGCGACGGCTTCCATGCCGCCTTTCGATGCCGCCGCAACCTGATCGCCGCAATAGAACCAGGCCAGCCCGGCCAACCCGATGGGACCGCCGCTGAACCACCACGCGGCGATCTTGCGGACGTTCTGGGGCATGCGGATGCCCGCCATCAGCGAGATGCGCGATCCGGCAGAACCGCCGACCAGCGTGATGTCCTTGAGGCCCAGCGCGGAGACCAGCCCGACCAGCGCCTCGGCATTCATCACCGATTCGGTGGGCGCGGTGAAACCGATATCGGAAGCGCCGCAGCCCGGTCGGTCCCACAGCAGCACGCGGTAGCCGTTGTCAGCGAATATCCGGCCAAGTTCCGGCACCCCGGCGGTATCGCGCGGATAGCGCCCGCCTGGCGTCAGCACCAGCGGCGGCGCGCCCTCGTCGCCGATCAGTTCGTAGTCGAGCTCAAGCCCGCCAACTTCGATCCGCGCCATTCATCACCCTCCGTTATCCGTCGTCCCGGATCAAGCCCGGGACGACGCCTTAAACCATCGTTTCCGACAGAATCTTGCCGCCGATCCCGTCATTCTCAAATCGCCCCAGCCCATAGTCGCCTTTGATCGTGGTGCGATGCATGGTGCGGCTTTCCTGCGGATTGTTGCCCGAGACCGAATGCAGCATGCGCCAATTGTCCCAGATCAGCAGGTCAGTCGGCTTCCAGTGATGATGATAGCTGTAGGTGGCAGCCAACCGGTTGATCGCCTGCGCGACTTCCTCCAGCAACGCGTTGCCTTCGGCATCTTCCGCCCCGACGATGCCCTCGGACATATAGGCGGAAACATGCAGTACCTTTTCACCGTTCTTGCGCGTCCAGACCGCCGGATGGATTGCGCGCGGCATTGCGGCGGCCTGCCGGGCGAACTCTTCGTTCATCGGCTTGGGGCGAATGATCTTCATGTCGGCGGGCTTGCCGAACTTCATCTGGCTATATTGCGTGCTCAGCGAATAGAGCACTTCGCGCCCCTCAATCTTCGCGAGCAGGTCTTTCGGGAAAGCCCTGTAGAGCGCCACGCCGTCGGCAAAGCCAGTTATCCCGCCATCTTCGACGATATCGATGGCGCGCAGCACTCCGGCGCGGTTGAGCTCATTGTTGTAGCAATGATCGAAGTGCCAGGGCAGCCAGTGCGACACTTGCTTGCCGCCGATCTCGACAATGCCGCCGTGTTCTGGGGTCACCGCGATCTTGATAACCCCCGGCATGGTATCCCCATCGACACGGCTGAGTGATTTCACGGGGTGCTCCTTGAGCGGCCCGATCGATGTGCTGATCGCCACCTGCAGTTCGTCGCTGGGCTCGCTATCCTCGAACACGATCATGCCATGCTGCTCAAACAGGGCGGCGATCCTCTGCCGGATCACCGGGTCATCGAGCTCAGCCAACGTCAGGCCACCGATGCGGACGCCGAAAGGCAGGCCCTCCTGCAGGGGGCGGATATCCTGCAACGCCATGTTGTGAAACTCCTGAAGGGCTGGTCCCCGCGTCATGCCACAAATGCAGCGGCGGGGAAATAGTAAGCCTGCTTAGCGTTGCGCTAGGATGCTAGCCGAAACCGCCGCCGCTTCGCACTTGTTGCTGCTTTGCTCGCTGCTGCCGCCGAGCATGGCAGCGGCTATGAAGCCGCCAACCACGAGGATGACGAAACCAGCAGTGACGAGCACGAGATACTTGTCGATGAACGCCTTGATCGGTGCCCCGAAAATTCGGAACAGCACGCCGACAATCATGAAACTGATCGCGCGGCTGACCAAACTGGCGGCCAGGAACCACAACAGCGGAAACTGCAGAAAACCCGCCGTTATCGTGAGCAACTTGAACGGTATCGGCGTTACTCCTTTGGCTGCAAACAGCGCAAAAACAGCCAGAGGCTCTTTCTGAAGCAGGCAACGCGCATCGGCGATCCCTTCGGTCAGGCCCAGCGCTGACAGGAGGGTGACACCCACGCTTTCATAAAGGAAATATCCTATGGCATAACCCAGCAGACCGCCCGCGACCGAGGCCAGCGTCGCGATCACCGCGAAACGCACCGCCTTCTTCGGTTCGGCAAGGCACATGATGCCCAGCACAGGATGCGGCGGGATCGGAAAGAAGCTGGCTTCGACAAAGGCAAACAGCGCCAGCCACCATTCGGCGCGCGGCTCCACTGCCTTGGCCATGGTCCAGTCGTATAGGCGGCGCAACATGGGGAATTCCTCGGGGCTGGCAATTGTGCGGCTGCTTAGAGGGGGCAGGACTCGAGGGCAAGGGGATAACCGTATTGGTTCTTTATCCTTGACATTGTCACGCTCATTCGGTACAAATAAGGAACATCGCGAAACACCGATTCGCTGCCGCAGCGTTTCACCCCGGCTTCGCCGATCAAAACACCCTCTCGTAATCAACATGGATGCACTGCATGGCGGACGAAGTCAGCAAAGGCCGGCGTGTGCCGGTCGTGCCCAAGACCAAACCCGCGACCCGGCGAACTTTTGCGCGTTGGAGCAAGCTGTTCCTCGCCGAACTGGCCGCAACCTCGAATGTCTCGGCATCGGCCCTGAAAGCAAAGGTCTCCACTTCCAATGCTTATGAAACCCGACGCCAGAATCCCGAATTCAACCGCGAATGGCAGCGGGCGCTGTGTGAAGGCTATGACCACCTGGAAATGGAGCTTCTCCACCGGCTGCGCTCCGGCGAAGTCAAACCCGCCGGGACGGCCAAGCGCGGCAAGCGGTCCTTCGACAATGCCACTGCCTTCCGCCTGCTTGCCGCCCACCGCGAAAGCGCGGTGCGCCAGCGGGCGATCCGCAGCAACGAGGACGCCGAGGGCATTGTCCTGTCAATCAATGCCAAGCTCGAAGCCATGCGCCAGCGGATGCTGGCCCCGCCCCGGGTCATTGAGGCGGAATTTGTCGATGTGAGCCCAGATGACCCGGCATGATCTGCTGAACTGGCTGCTGGATCAGCCCGAAGAAATCAGGCTCGCGCAACTCAAGGAGCTTAACTCTGCGCAGCGGGAGGAATTCGCCACCCATTGGCGGCTCTGGGCGCGGCACGATCAGCTGGCGCCGGACAGCAACTGGCGCATCTGGCTGATCCTGGCCGGGCGCGGCTTTGGCAAGACCCGTGCCGGCGCCGAATGGGTCCGCACGGTCGCCGAGGCCGATCCGGCAGCGCGTATCGCGCTGGTCGCCAGCTCGCTGGGCGAGGCGCGGGCAGTAATGGTTGAGGGCGAAAGCGGCGTTCTGGCGGTCTCCCCGCCCGATCGCCGCCCGATGTTCGAAAGCTCGCTGCGCCGGCTGGTCTGGCCCAATGGCGCGCAGGCCACGCTGTTTTCAGCCGGTGAGCCGGAGTCCTTGCGCGGACCGCAGCACAGCCACGCCTGGTGCGACGAAGTGGCCAAATGGGACAATGCCTCTGCCCGCGCGGTGGCTGCATGGGACAATCTCGCCATGGGGCTCAGGCTGGGCGAACAGCCGCGCGTGCTGGCAACCACCACGCCGCGCGCGGTGCCGCTGGTCAAACGCCTCATCGTTGAGGACGACGTAGTGATCACCCGCGGCGCGACCGAAGCCAACAAAGGGAACCTGCCCGCGCGGTTCATCCGCGATGTTCGCCGGTCTTACGGCAAGTCGCTGCTCGGCCGGCAGGAGCTGGATGGCGAACTGATCGAAGACCTGCCCGGTGCGCTGTGGAGCCGGTCCTTGCTGGAGGAATGCCGCGAGGCAGCCGCCTCATCGCCGCCCGCGCGGGTGGTAGTGGGCGTCGATCCGCCAGCTTCAGCGGGCGGCGATGCCTGCGGGATCGTCGTCTGCGCGCTGGGCGAAGACGGCGTGGCCCGCGTGCTAGCCGATGCCTCGGTGGCCAAGGCCAGCCCGGAACGCTGGGCGCGTGCGGTCGCCCAGGCCGCGCGCGTCTGGAAAGTCGATCGGGTGATTGCCGAAGCCAACCAGGGCGGCGCGATGGTGGGCAGCGTGCTGCGCGCGGCGGACATTTCGCTCCCCGTCAAGCTGGTCCACGCCAGCCGCGGCAAAGTCGCCCGCGCCGAGCCGGTCGCCGCGCTCTATGAGGCGGGCCGGGTGCGCCACGCCGGGACATTCCCGGCGCTGGAAGACGAGCTGTGCGGGCTGATCGCGGGCGGCAATTATCAAGGCCCGGGCCGCTCGCCCGATCGGGCCGATGCGCTGGTCTGGGCGATGACTGAACTGATGCTGGGGCGCGGCAAGGCGCCCAAAGTCTGGCAACCCTAAGCTTATCTCTTCACACCGAAAGGCCTCCCATGTCCTTCCTTCAGTCGCTCGCCTCCGCCTTCAAGGGCGGAAGCGGGAAAGTGCCGCTTGCGCGCTCATTTGCTTCCCCATGGATCTTCGCCGAGGCGGGGTCAGGGCAATCCACTTACGAATACAACCGCTCGGTGCGCCGCGCCTGGCTGGACAATCCGGTGGCGCAACGCGCAGTGCGGCTGGTGTCGGAAGGGATTGCGGGTGCGCCGTTGATGCCCAGCGATCCGAAGCTTGCCGCGCTGATCCAGGCGACCAGCGCCGGGCAATCGCTGCTCGAAACGCTCGCGGCGCAGCTGCTGCTGCATGGCAATGGCTATGTCCAGATCATGAAGGACGGCGCCGGAAGGCCGGTCGAGCTGTTTGCCCTGCGGCCCGAACGAACCTCCATTCTCGCCGGGAGCGACGGCTGGCCGACCGGCTTCACCTACAAGGTCGGCGACCAGAGCCTGACCATCCCGCTGCTCGATGAGGATGCATCACCCAATCTCATCCACATCAAGGATTTCCACCCGGCTGACGACCACTATGGCGCGGGCTGCCTCGCCGCCGCCGATCAGGCGATCGCCACGCACAACGCCGCCTCGGCCTGGAACCGCACGCTGCTGGAAAACGCGGCGCGGCCATCGGGCGCGCTGGTCTATGACAGCGGTGACATGGGGGCGCTGACCACCGACCAGTTCGCCCGGCTGAAGTCCGAACTGGCCAGTGCTTTCTCCGGCCAGCTCAACGCCGGGCGGCCGATGGTGCTGGAGGGCGGGCTGAAATGGCAGCCGCTGGGGCTCTCGCCCGCCGACATGGACTTTGCCACATTGAAGGCCGCAGCAGCGCGCGATATTTCGCTCGCCTTCGGGGTGCCGCCGATGCTGCTCGGCCTGCCAGGCGATGCGACTTATGCCAATTACCGCGAGGCCAATCGCGCGCTGTGGCGGCTGACCTTGCTGCCGCTCGCGACGAAACTGCTTGCGGCGCTGAGCGAAGGCCTGACGACCTGGTTTCCCGATAGCGCGCTCGCCATCGACCTCGACCGGGTGCCTGCGCTCGCCGAGGACCGCGAGCGACTGTGGGCGCAAATCGGCGATGCCGAATTCCTGAGCACGGCCGAAAAGCGCGCCATGCTCGGACTGCCGCCTGCACCGGCTCAAGTGGAGAACGCCAAATGAACAATGCTGGTATGCTGGCCCAACTGATATCCCAGGCGGCCGATGAAGGCGCCGACCTGGTGACGCTGCGCGCGATTGTCGAAGAGGCGAGCGAGCTCGGCGCGCAGCGCGTGCTCGGCCACATGGGCTTGGGCGACGATCATGCGCCGGGCGACCTCACCGAACTTCGCCAACTGCTGCGCGCCTGGCGCGACGCCAAGTCGACTGCCTGGCAGGCGGCGGTGAACTGGCTGGTGCGCGGCGCGCTCGCACTGGTGCTGGTGGGCATCGCGGTGCGGCTTGGCGCGACTGATTTCCTCAAATGAAGTTTGCCGGATATGCCGCGCTGTTCGGCAAGCGTGACGCCGGGCGCGATGTCATCCGCAAGGGCGCTTTCGCCCGAACGCTTGGCGAACGGCAAGAGCCGATCCCACTGTTCTGGCAGCACCGCCCCGACATGCGCATCGGCTGGGTCGAACGCATATCCGAAGATGCCAAGGGCCTGCGGGTGATCGCCAGCATCGACAATCCCGATGGCGGCGCTGCGGCAGCGCTGAAGGCAGGCTCGACCAATGGCCTGTCCTTCGGCTACCGCGCACGGCAATATCACCGCGATGGCCAGGGCCGCGAACTCACCGACATTGATCTCTATGAAGTCAGCCTGGTCAGCCACCCGATGCAGCATACTGCGCGGGTGCATCTGGTTGTCGGGTCTGTTGAGCAGAAGTTCAACCAGCGCCACTATCGCGAGAACGGCCAGTTTGCCCGAGCTGGCGAGGGGGTTTTGTACGGTGGCGGTGCCGCAGGGAGCGGGAGTGCCTCACACTCTCGCCAGTCAAGGCCCGCCAGTGCAAATTCTCGCCTCGCAATTTCGAATGGCACAACTGACGATACATCTATGCCCCAGCGCGACATTGTTGTCATTGGCGACAGGGACAGGCAACTCCGGGACGATTTTGACGCTACGTTTGCGGCAGCAGGTGGGGCAAGGCGCAATGCGCAAACAACACGGAAGCAACCCAGCGTTGCGTCTCAGAGGCCACCAACTTCTGGAGAACTCGGCAGCCTCTCAGCTCAATATGAAACCGGCGGGCGCGGGGTCAGCACTGTCTCATCCGGAATGGGCCGAAATGGTATTCCGGATCGCGGCGGTGTATCGTATGGAAGCTATCAAATGACATCACAGACCCCGCAAAGAGACAATAATGGGAACTTCGTGATTGTGCGCGATGGTGGCAACGTGGCAAGATTCTTCCAGACTGACGGAGCGCGGTGGGCAAACGATTTCGTTGGTCATCAGCCGGGATCAAGCGGTTTCACTGCTGCATGGCGCCGAATTGCCCAGCGTGAAGGCGCCGCGCTGCATGCAGCAGAACATACCTGGGTCAAGCGCGAGAATTACGATCCGGCGGCACGTTTGATCAAGAATGAAACGCGACTTGATGTCGATGTCGGACCTCCAGCGCTGAGAGACGTACTCTGGTCCACAGCTGTGCAGCACGGTGCTGGATCACCTAAAAGGCCGCGATTGGGTGCGAGAAGAATTTTCATCGACGCGGTCAATCGAACTGATACGACGATGGCTAGGACGGATCCCCGCTATCATGAAACTCTCATTCGGAACGTGTATGCCCGCAGAACCACCTTTTGGCCAAGCGACAGGCCTCGATACCAATCGGAGCTTCAGGCTGCATTACGCCGACTGAAGGCTCCGTGACATGTTCATTGCTCCGCTCATGCTGTTGCTGGCTCAAGAAACTGACAATATCCCATATCACTATGTTGCAAGACAGTGTGCGCCTCAAGGTGACGGACACCAAGCGGTTTTTTTTGGCATCGATTCAGAAACCTGCGCAGATGTTCAGGCGGTTGATCGTCGATTGAACAGAGTTTATCGGTCTCTAATCATGCCTTTGGATAATAGATCAAAGATGCTATTACGGAAAGAGCAGAGAAATTGGATTCTTGACAAGAATTCTAGGTGCAACTTGCTGGATTACGGCAGTATCGGGAGCTATAATGAGGCAGAATGCTTCATAAATGAAGCCACGGCTCGAATTAGCCAACTCAGGCGATGGAAGCGTGACGAATAAATTGGGTGCGTCGCTAGGTACATAGGCGTTAAGACCAAACTCGGCCCAGACAACAAGCGCGCGCCGGGCGATCTGATGGAGCTGCGCCAGCTGCTGCGCGCCTGGCGCGATGCCAAGTCGACCGCCTGGCATGTGACCTGACCCCCTGATTTCCGTCCAAGATTGATTAGAGTTTAGTACCAGTAGTCGAGGACATTTCGCGGTCTGATAGCCGTCCCTGTCCTTCGTCACGCCCAGGATAATCCGGGGGCGCTGGCCCACGCGCTCAACCCCTTAATTCGCCATCCACCGCTCCCGGGCCATGCCCGCGGACTCCACCAACAATTTGTCCCGACCCCACCGGCACCGCACTCGCGGGGTCGGGACGGTCATTCTTGTGAAAGGTAAATGCCCATGGATACCATTACCACCGAAATGGCCGGCCAGTTCGCCGGCGATCCTCTGACCGAATCGTTCGATCTGGCAGACCGGATCGACGCCACCGAAGCCAGCGTCACCGCGCTGCGCGGCGATGTCGACGAAGTGAAGTCGCGGCTCGAGCGCGTTTCGCGAGCAGCTGCCAGGCCGGCGCTGTCTGGCAGCGATGCCGGCACTGCACCTGAAGTGAAGAGCTATGTCGAAGGCTACCTTCGCAAGGGCGAAACCAGCGAGCTGAAGTCGATCTCTGGCGCGGTCCTCTCGGATGGCGGATATGCCGTGCCGCGCCAGATCGACGAAGTGATCTCGGCGACCCTGCTCAGGATGAGCCCGCTGCGCTCGGTCTGCCAGGTCGTTCAGGTCGGCTCGGCCGGCTATCGCAAGCTGATCACCACCGGCGGCACTGCCTCCGGCTGGGTCAGCGAAACCGCCGCCCGCCCCGGCACCAACACGCCGACTTTCGTCGAGATCGTGCCCCCCACCGGCGAGCTCTATGCCAATCCGGCGGCAAGCCAGGCGATGCTCGACGATGCCCAGTTCAACCTTGAAACCTGGCTGGGCGGCGAGATCGCGATGGAGTTCGCCCGGGCGGAAGGCGCGGCCTTCGTCAGCGGAACCGGCACCAACCAGCCCAAGGGCTTCCTCGGTGCGCCCACTGCTGCAACCGCCGATGCTGCCCGCGCTTTCGGCACGCTGCAGTTTATCGCCACCGGCAATGCCGCCACGCTGGGCACCAACCCGGAAAACAAGCTGATCGACCTGGTCCACTCGCTGAAATCGGGTCACCGGCAGGGCGCGACCTGGGTGATGAATTCGGCAACGCTTGCCGAAGTGCGCAAGCTCAAGGCGAGCGACGGTTCGTTCCTGTGGCAGCCGGGCATTGCGGCGGGCCAGCCTGACCGGCTGGTCGGCTATCCGGTGGTCGAGGCGGACGACATGCCTGATATCGCTGCGGGTGCCTTCCCGGTCGCTTTCGGCAACTTCTACAATGGCTATCTGATCGCGGAGCGCGGCGCGACCTCGATCCTGCGCGATCCCTTCACCAACAAGCCCTTCGTCCACTTCTACGCGGTCAAGCGCGTGGGCGGCCAGGTGCTCGACAGCGAAGCGATCAAGCTGCTGAAGATCTCGGCCTAAGCCGGGATTGGACGGGCGGCTTCCCCCCTGGCCGTCCGCCCCGCGCCCGCGCCTTCGACCTGCTCATCGAGAGCTTGCCGAATGGCGCGGGCGCACTTTCTCCCTTCCTTTCCATAATCACGGAGACCGCCATGAAGCGGGCAATCGTCATACCGCCGGTGCTGTCTTCGGCGGCCTTGAGCGAACTCAAGCAGTGGCTTGGCATCACCACCGCTCAGGACGACGCGGTGCTCACCGCGCTGCTGCGCGCCGGGCTCGAAATATGCGAGGCGTTCACCGGCTCGGTGCCGATCGAGGCGACTTGCGAGGAAGTGCTGCCGCTTTCCGACAACTGGCAAAAACTCACCACCCGGCCGGTCCAGGAGATCACCGGGGTCGATGCGATCCTCGCCGATGGCATGCGCAGCGCGCTGCCGCCGGGTGCTTATGCCATCGAACTCGACGCCGATGGCGGCGGGCGGGTGATGGTCATGGTGCCGGGCTCTGCCGCGCGCTTCGCGGTGCAGTTCCTCGCTGGCCTGGCGCCCGGCTGGGAAAACCTGCCCGAGAGCATGCGCCAGGGCGTGCTGCGCCTTGCCGCGCACCAGCACCGCGAGCGGGAAAACAGCGGTGCGTCCCCGCTGCCGCCTGCCTCCGTCGCCGCGTTGTGGCGGCCCTGGCGGCGGATGCATCTGGCATGATTTCCGCTGAAGCGCCGGATTTCGCCGCGCTCGCTCGCCGCCTCGCGGCCAAGGCCGGGGCATTGGCCGAAGCCCGGGCTGAAAGTGATGCTCGCGAAAAACGCGGAGATCCTGCCCGCTGGCGCAAGCCCCGGCTGCTCTGGCCGCTTATCACTGAAGGACAAGGCTGATGGAAATCGCCCTGCGCGCCGCGCTGCTCGACTGGCTGTCGAGCGATCCGGTGCTTGCCACACAATTGAACGCGATCGTCGAGGAAGCACCCTCGCGGATCAGCCTGCCCTGGCTGGCGATCGCCGCCAGCGCCTGCACCGACTGGAGCTGCAAGAGCCACCCGGGCCGCGAGGTGCGCATCGCACTGGAGCTGCACTGCCGGGGCGATAAGCCACACGCAGCAGCGGAACTCATTGCAGGGATCGAACACCGCATCGAGACCCTCCCGCGCCAGCACACGGACTTCCGCGTCGCCACCACCCAGTTCCTGCGCGCCCGCGCCGAACAGCGCGGCGAAAGCACCCGCGCGATCCTGCTCGAATACCGTTTCCGCTTGCTCGCGGAATAGCCGCCTGCCTCGCGCGCGGGCTTCGACAGGCTCAGCCTGAGCGGACGTTGATTTGGATTCAGACTCCAAACCCCGCTCAGCCTGAGCCTGGCGAAGGCCAAGCGTCGTCCCAGCCCCAAGGAGAACCAACCATGCCAGCCCAAAAAGGCGCAGCCTTCCTGCTCAAGATTTCCGACGGCGGCCTGCCCACGCCCGCCTATCAGACCGTCGCCGGCCTGCGCACCACGCAGATGTCGATCACCGGTGACACCGTGGTGATCACCAGCAAGGACAGCGGCGGCTGGCGCGAGCTGCTGTCGGGCGCTGGCGTGCGCACTGTCTCGGTCTCGGCCTCGGGCATCTTTCTTGGCTCCACGGCGGAAAACCAGATCCGCACCAATGCCATGGCCGGAACGCTTGATGACTATGAACTGAGCTTCGAGGACGGCGCCAAATTGCGTGGGCGTTTCCTCATCCAGAAGCTCGATTACGCGGGCGATTTCAACGGCGAGCGCAATTACGCCATGCAACTGGAAAGCTCGGGCGAAGTGGTGCCCGCGTGAGCGGTCCGGCCAATCCACATCGCGGCGAGGCTTCGCTGCACATCGGCGGGCAAGCGCATGTTCTGCGCCCCAGCTTTTCCGCGCTGGTCGCCGCCGAGGAGGAACTGGGGCCGCTGTTCGCCCTGGTCGAGCGCGCCGGTTCTGGCCAGCTCAAGCTCGGCGAAATGGCAGCGCTGTTCTGGCATTGCCTTGACCGGCAAAGCGGCCTGGGCCGCGAGCAGGTTGGCGATGCGGTCGCCACGCTTGGCCTTGCCGAAGCAGCCAAGCCGCTGCGCGTGCTGCTTGGCCAGATCCTGCAGGGCAGCGGATGAGCGACAGCTTCGGCATGGCGGCATTGGCATTCTACGGCATCGCCGCAAGGCTGCTCGGTTGGAGGCCTGACACCTTCTGGGCCGCAACCCCTGCCGAACTGATCGCAGCGCTGGCCCAGCCCGGAACTCCCGCAGTCCTCGCACGGGCTGACCTCGAACGCATGATGGAACAGGAACATGGCTGATTTTGGAAGTGATTCTGTCGATAGCCTGCTGATCGAAGTGCGCGCGAACACCCAGGGCTTTGCCGAGGATGTCAACGCGATGCGTGGCACTTTCGACACCACCCTGATCGATGGCTTCAGCCGCGCCGGCACAGTGCTGGAGCGCGGCCTGCTCGGTGCGATCCGCAAGGGCAGTCTGGGCTTCGATGACCTCAAGCGCGTCGCGCTCAATACGGTGAACGAGATTGCCGCACAGGCGCTCGGCATACTGTTTCAGGGCGGCGGCGGAGCGGGCGGCGGCGGGCTGTTCAACTTTGGCAGCATTATCGGCTCGATCCTCGGCCTGCCGGGCCGCGCGACGGGCGGAAACGTCTCGCCGGGGCGCGGCTATCTCGTCGGCGAGCGCGGGCCGGAACTGTTCGTCCCCACCAGCGCCGGGCGAGTCGAGAACAATGTCGCCCTGGGCGGATCGCGCGAGGTGCGCGTCTCGATCAATGTCGTCACCCCGCAAGGCACCAGCGCACCGCAAGCCTTGCAGCGTTCCAGCCGCCAGGTCGCAAGCGCCGTACGCCGCGCGCTGACTCTTTCCTGAAAAGGCAAAACTGCATGGCATTCTGGCTCGCATCCAAACGCGACGGGCAAGATTCGGACTGGATCAAGCGGTTCGATCCGCGTTTCTGGACAGTCAACTTCCCGCGCCCGATGATCGCCTCGGTGGTCAACACCGCCGACGACGCCTTGCGCGTCGATGCGGTGTTCTACCGCAAAGGCGACCTTGCCGGGCTGATCTGGGACAGCGCGGATGGGCTCGATCATCCGCTGCTCGCCTATGCGACCGACAAGGACTATTCTCGAACCACGCTGAAGTTCCGCTGGCGCTCGGGCGGGATCATTGCGCTCGACCAGCTCAACAGCCCGACCCTGACCATCGAAGGCAAGGATGCGAGCGGCGCGCCGCACTTCTGGTTCGTACGGATGTGGAATTATGCCGTCGGCACGCCCACCGATGCGGTGATCACGCTCGATTTCTCCGTGCTCGATGGCGGCTATATTCTGCCCGATGAGGCCGACCGGGTGCACCCCAAGGCAATCGACCGCATGTTCATCTCGATGGTCGCACCGGGCTATGCCTATCTCGACGAGACGGCCTACCCCGTGCCCATCGAAGCCTGGGTCGAGATGACCGATATCGAAGTCAGCGGCCACCGCACCATGCTGGAAATCGGCGATGTTATCGTGCCGCCGCACGGTATTTCGATGGCGACCGGCTATGACGACAACGGCACCCAGACCCCGGCGCGGCTGCTGCGCTCGATCCGCCAGCTCGGCTATCGCGGCTCGATTGTCCACTATGTCGGCATGAGCCACTATTTCCGGCTCGCGCCTGTCGCATCGAGCTTCCTTGTCGGTGGCGCTGGCGATCCCTTGTGTGCGCCAGCGCGCGCCTGGCATCTCGCCTTCTTCGAGGAATGCAAACGCCTTGGCTTCGCGCCGATCACATCGCTGTCCTACGAAGTATTGGCCCAGCATTGCCCGGACGTCTGGAAACAGCGCGACTGGGAGGGCAATCCTTCGCTCACCGGCTGGGATCCGCCCTCCTCGCTACTCTCGCCGGCCAACGAGGATGCCATGGCCTGGCTGCAATCGGCGGCGGCGGAGTTCGTCCTGCTGATGCAGCAGGCCGCAGTCGACGTGCGCTTCCAGGTTGGCGAGCCGTGGTGGTGGATATTTTCCGACGGACGCATCTGCATCTACGACGCTGCTGCGGTGGCGGCCTTCGGCGGCAGCCCGGTCGAGATTACCGACCTGCGCGCGCCGCTTGATGCCGCGCAGAAAGCGCTGCTCGACGCCGCCGGGGACTTGTTGGCCGATTCAACTGCCGCACTGGTCCAGGCAGCGCGCGACGCAGTCGATCCCGATCCGCTCGAATCGCTGTTGCTGGTCTTCCCGCCGACCTTGCTCGCACCCGACATGCCCGAAGCCCGGCGCGCGAACCTGCCGACCGGCTGGGCCTCGCCGGCCTTCGACCGGCTGCAGGTCGAAGATTACGACTGGCTGACCGCCGGTGCCGATGCCTATCGCCGCGCGGCCTATGATGTGGTGGACCTCCGCCTCGGCTACCCGCCCGAAGAACAGGACTATTTCGCCGGCTTCGTGCTGCTGCCCGAACAGAGCGACAAGTGGCGGCTGATCGATGCCGGGGTCGATGAGGCCCTGCCGCGCGGGCACCACGAGATTTTCATCTGGGCCCTGCCGCAGGTGGGCCGCGATGGCTACGTGCGGCTGCCGCAAACAGAGGACGTTAACGACATGCAGGCTTTCGACGATGTGCTCTATCCGCTCGCGCTCGGCCGCGATGCGACGATCATTCCTGAATTTTCGACCAGCGTCGCGATCACCGCATCTGGCTTCGAGCGGCGCAATTCGCTGTGGTCGGACGCACGGCTGCGCTTTGATGTTGGTCCGGGAATCCGCTCGGAAGCCGAGCTTGGCGTGCTGATCGGCTTCTTCCGCGCCCGGCGCGGCGCAGCGCGCGGGTTTCGCCTGCGCGATCCCAGCGATTTTAGCTCGAAGGCGATGGTCGCCGTGCCGACCAATGCCGACCAGCTGCTTGGCAGCGGCAACGGCACCCGGTCGGACTTTCCGCTGCTCAAGACCTACGGGGAGGGCGATGCACTGCAACTACGGCGCATCACCCGGCCGCGCATTGGCACGGTCCTGGTCAGTGTCGGCGGCGCGGCGATGACCTCCGGCTGGACCTTGATTGATGGCGGGGTGATCAGCTTTGCCGTCCCGCCCGCAAGCGGCGCCGAAGTGCGCGCAGGCTTCCTGTTCGACGTGCCGGTGCGCTTTGCCGACGACAAGCTCGAAGTCGCCGGCGCTGCCTTTGCCGCCGGCGAAGCCCCCAGCGTCCCGGTCATCGAAGTGCGTGAGGCAGCATGAGCCGGGTCTGGTTCAGCAATCCGCTGGAAACCGCCGCCGCCTTCTGGCGAGTCTATCGCCGCGATGGCGTGACACTCGGCTTCACCACGCATGACCGCGACCTGTGGTTCGACGGCGTGCTGCACAGCTCGACCCCGGGCATGGTGCCCAGCTCAGTGCGCCGCTCGGCCCGCTTCGAGCCAGACAGCGCCGAAGTTGTCGGCGCGCTGAGCCACGATTCTATCGCCGCAGACGATCTGACTGCCGGACGCTTCGACGGGGCGCGGGTGTTGATCGGCCTTATCGACTGGGAAAACGGCGAGAGCCATGTGCTCTATCGCGGCGCCATCGGCTCGGTGATTGAAGAATCAGGCAAGTTCACCGCCGAGCTGCAATCGCGCAAGGCCGAGCTGCAACGCGATCCGGTGCCGCGCACCAGCCCGGCATGTCGCGCGCAGTTTTGCGGGCCGGGTTGCACATTGTCGGCCATAGGCTTCACGCATGAGGCAACGCTCGCCAGCGTCAACTTCGCCGACAACAGTGTGGTGATGACCACCGCCGCGCCGCCGGCTGACCTGGCACTGGGGACCGTGCGCTGGCTGGATGGGCCCCATGCAGGCCGCACCATGACGGTGCTGGCCGCCAGCCCAGCTGGGTTGGTGCTGGACGAACCGCTAAATCCCGCGCTGGCAGCCGGGCTGCGTGCGGTAGTTCGCGAGGGCTGCGATCACTTGCTCGACACTTGTGCGACGCGCTTCGGCAATGCGGTCAACTTCCAGGGCGAGCCGTTCCTTCCCGGCAATGATCAGATTTACCGCTATCCCCCGCCCCCGACCCCCTCACCATGATCGGCGACGAAATGGCCCGCGCAGCCGAGGCGCTGGTGGGCACGCCATTCCGGCTGCATGGCCGCGACCCGGCGTTCGGACTCGATTGCATCGGCGTGCTCGCCGCGAGTCTAGCGGCTTGCGGCAGAACGGTCCATCTGCCGGGCGGTTACGCGCTGCGGACGCGCGCCTTGCCGCAGCTTGATGCATTCGTCACCGGCAGCGAGCTTGAAGCGGCCTCCGGGCCACCAATGCCCGGCGACGTTCTGCTCCTGCGGGTCGGGCCATGTCAGTTTCATCTTGTCCTGGCATCCAGCGAAAATCGTTTCATCCATGCTCACGCCGGCTTGCGCCGCGTGGTCCACAGCGGCTTGCCGGCTAACTGGCCGGTGATCGGACATTGGCGGCCCATTTTTGCAGATTGAGGATTTTTCATGGCCACTCTGGTATTCGGCGCACTTGGCACGCTGTTCGGCGGACCGCTGGGCGGCGCGCTCGGCGCGCTTGCGGGCCGGCAAGTCGATTCGATCATCTTCGGAGGGGGAAACCGTGAAGGTCCGCGCCTGAAGGAACTCTCGGCCACCGCTTCGAGCTATGGCACCGCGCTGCCCCGTCACTTCGGGCGGATGCGGGTGCCCGGTTCAGTGATCTGGGCGACCGACCTCGTCGAAAACCAGCAGACCGAAGGCGGCGGCAAAGGCCGCCCGTCGGTGACCACATTCACTTATACCGCCTCGTTCGCCGTTGCCCTCGCCAGCCGGCCGATCATCGGCCTCGGGCGCATCTGGGCCGACGGCAATCTGCTGCGCGGCGCGGCGGGTGATCTCAAGGCGGCAGGAATCTTGCGCATCTACACCGGCGAGGGCGACCAGGCGGTCGATCCGCTGATGGAGATGATCGAGGGTGCCAGCAATTGCCCGGCCTATCGCGGCCTTGCTTATGCCGTGTTCGAAGACCTCGACCTTGGGAACTTTTTTAACCGCATCCCGTCCCTGACTTTCGAAGTCATCGCAGACATCGGCACTTTCACCGTGCAAGCGCTGCTCGACGATATCATCCCAGAAAGCGAGGGCTTGATGCCGCTTGATGGCATCGAAGGGCTTTCCTGCGAAGGGCCGGTTAGTGACCTTTTGACGTTGCTCGATCCACTCTACCCGATGGACGCCGACGCCGGAGGCGAACTGCTCACCATTGCGCGCGGGCGTTTGCAGAGCGCACCCCTCGCCTTGCCGCAAGCGGCAGTGGCGACCGATGACGGAGACTTTGGCGCACATACCGGCTATTTGCGTCGCCGCGAGCCACTGCCCATCGCGGCACCCGAAGTCCTGCGCTATTACGATATCGAGCGCGATTACCAGCCAGGCCTCCAGCGCGCCACCGGACGGCCCGGCCCCGGCCAGCCGCGCATCGTCGAGCTGCCCGCCGCACTCACCGCTGCCAATGCGCGCTTGCTTGCCGAACGCATGGCAACCCGTGCCGGTTGGGCACGCGAGACGCTTGCCTGGCGGACAACCGAACTCGATCCGGCGATTGGCCCCGGCGCAATCGTCACGGTTCCGGGACAACTCGGCCGCTGGCTGGTCAGCGAATGGGAATGGCGCGACAAAGGCGTTGAACTGAGCCTGACGCGCATGGCGCCGGCAACCAGCGACGCGGCGACGGCATCTTCGCCGCCGCCTGCCGATCCAGGCCGGGCGAACCCGCCGCCAGATGCGTTGGCCCCGGCCTCAGTCCTCGCAGCCTTTGAGCTGCCCTGGGATGGCCATGGCAGCGGCGATACCCCGGCGACATTCGCCGCCGTAAGCTCGGCTGGGAGCAATTGGGGCGGCGCTGCGCTATTTGTCGATCATGGCGATGGCTCGTTGCTGCCGCTCGGCACCAGCGGGCGCAGCCGCTGCGTGCTGGGAAGCGCAGTCGATGCATTGCCGGTCGCTAATCCGCTGCTGTTCGACCGCTCGGCCACAGTCACCGTCGAACTGGTCGCGGCCGATATGATGCTGAGCGATGCGACGCCGCAAATGCTGTCAGCCGGAGCAAACCGGGCACTGCTTGGGTCCGAGCTGGTCCAGTTCGCCCGCGCGGTGCCGCTGGGCGATCGCCGTTGGCGGCTGGAGGCGCTGCTGCGTGGCCGAGGCGGCACCGAAAGCAGCGTGGCAGGCCATGCCATCGCAGAACGCTTCGTGTTGCTCGATGGCAAGCCGATCGCTCTCGATCCGGCCATGGTCGGCACAGCGGCGGGGACGATCATCGCCGCCGCCGGGCTTGGCGATGCAGTGCCAGTCGAATCAACCATCGCGCTGCAGGGCATCACGCGCAGGCCGCTCTCGCCTGTCCATCCGCGCGCGGTCACACTGGCGGACAATTCGCTTGAACTGGTCTGGACGCGCCGCGCGCGCGGCACTTGGGGTTGGCTCGACGGGGTCGATACGCCGCTCCACGAACAGGCCGAGTCCTATCTTGTGACCTACGGCCCGCTCGACGCACCGCTGGCCACCTGGGAGGTCGCTGCAGCCACGCTGACCATCGATCCCGTCCAGCGCACCGCCCTCGCCGCCGACTTGCCCGGCGAGAAGTTCCGCGTCCGCCAGCAGGGCACATACGCCCTGTCTGAACCGCTCGTGCTGGCAACCCTCACCTGACCCCATCCAACGCCGGAGTCCGTCATGCCTGATCCGATCACATTTGATACCATCAGTCCGCGCTATGCACTGCCCTTGCTCTTCACGGGGCAGGCGCAAAAGGAGGCTTTCGTCAACGAGGCCCATGCCCTGACTGACGCTCTGATCCACTGCGCCATCGAAGGCACAGCGACCGTCCCGCCGGGTAGCCCGGTAGAAGGCACGAACTGGCTGGTCGGTGCCTCGCCTACCGGCGCATGGGCCGGACAGGCCGGCAAGATCGTCTGCCGTCAAGCTGGAAACTGGCTGTTCGTAACACCGAAGGACGGCATGCGACTGCTCGACAAGTCAAACGGACAGGAACGGCGCTATTCCGCAGGCTGGCTGGCCCCAAGCGTGCCCACCGCCCCAAGCGGCGGGGCGACGGTCGATGCTGAAGCCCGCACCGCGCTTGCCAACCTGATTGCTGCGCTGCGGACAGCGGGCGTATTCCCGGCCGCCTAAGTTCAGTCCTTCTTGCGGTAGATATCGTGGCAGCTCTTGCAGGTGCCGCCAAGCGTCTGCAGCGCCGTGCGGATCGTGGCGGCATTGTTCGTGCGGGCGGCCGAATCCAGGTCGCGCGCCGCGTTGGTCATGGTGATGTGCTTGGTGCGGAAATCCGAGAACTGGGTCCAGATGATCGCCAAGGCACCGGTCTTCACGCCGGTTTGCGGCCCCGTATCCCTGCCGAATAGCCAGCCGATGCGGCGGGCGGTGATATGCAGGGTGCGGGCATTGCTGTTGATCACGACAAAATTGGGCGACGACTTCGCCAGTTCGTCCCTGATCGCCTTGTTGGCGCGGCCGACGGCCTTGAAACTGTCTTGGCGTTCGGCAATTTTTTCCGCCGGGGTAGCAGCGTAGAGGGCAGTGCCGGCCGTGGCCGCAACAATTGCTGCGATGATATATGTGCGACGAACCATGAAACCGATGCCCCTGTGCTGAAAAGCATGTTTGTGCACATTCCGCCGTGTGCGCCAAGCGGAAATTGCCGCCTGACATAGCTATGGCATAAACCGTCGCGTTGCCAAGGCTGCATCGACTTGCCAGGGCATCCGTAGACCTACGGATGGACCACCAAACGGGGACCGCCCCCTGGAGGACGCGCTCTCCAGCGGGTCAGGTCAGGCGGCCTGCAGCATCCCCGCGAGATCACTTTCGGCATCGCCGGTGGGGCGAATATCGAAATTGTCGATCAACACCCCCAGCACTTCAGGGGTCAGGAATTGCGGCAGGGTCGGGCCGAGGTGGATCTTGCGGATGCCGAGATGCAACATGCTCAGCAGCACCGCCGTTGCCTTCTGTTCGAACCAGCTGATCGCATAGTGCAGCGGCAGATCATTGACGCCGACTTTCAGCGCGCCCGCCACCGCCGTGGCAATCTGGATCGCACTGTAGGCGTCATTGCACTGGCCGACATCAAGCACACGCGGGATACCACCTATGTCGCCCATGTCCTCGCGGTTGAAACGGAACTTGCCGCAGCCGAGCGTGAGGACGAGGCTGTCCTTCGGCGTCGCCATCGCCAGATCGTGGAAGTAGTTACGGCCCGGCCGCGCGCCATCGCAGCCGCCGATCAGGAACAGGTTCTTGACCTCGCCCTTGCCGATCATGCCGAGCAGCGTATCGGCCACGCCCATCACCGTGTTGCGGGCAAAACCGGCAACGATTGTCTCTTCAGGCGCGTCTTCGGCGAAGCCTGGTTGCTCCAGCGCGCATTCGATCGCCGGGGTAAAATCATGATCCGCGATGTGCGGAATACCTTCCCAGCCGACCGGCCCCGCCGTGAACAGGCGATTTGCATAGCCCTTGATTTCGGGATTGATCAGACAGTTTGAGGTCATCACGATGGCACCGGGAAAAGCGTCGAAGTCACGCTGCTGGTCCTGCCATGCGCCGGCATAATTGCCTGCCAGATGCGGATATTTCTTGAGGCCAGGATAGGTGTTGGCGGGCAGCAGTTCGCCGTGGGTATAGACGTTGATGCCCTTGCCTGCGGTCTGTTTCAGGATGGTTTCCAGATCGCCCAGATCATGCCCCGAGACGAGCAGCGCCTTGCCCGCCCTGGGCGACATGCGGACATGGGTGATCTCCGGGTGGCCAAAGCGCCCGGTGTTCGCAGCATCCAGCAGTTCCATCACTTTCAGGTTGAGCGCACCCACCGCCAGCGATTCGCCCACCAGCGCGTCGACGTCGGCCGGGTCAGCGGCAAGGAAGGCGGAGATGCGGTGGAACTCGGCGCAAACGGTTTGCTCTTCGGTGCCCAGCACGCGGGCATGCTCGCTGTAGGCTGCCGTGCCCTTAAGGCCATACAGTGCGAGATTGCGCAGCCCAACCACGCTCGGTCCGTCGCGGTCCATGAAACGCTGAATAGCCGCAAAAGGCGCGGCGGCGGCCAGCTCCGCAGGCGTGGTGCCAGGGTTCCAGGTGGCGGGTTCAGGCAAGTCAGCCAGATCCGCACCGGCTTTCTCCGCCAGCGCCTTCGCAGCTGCGCGCACATCAAGCGCCTGCGGGATCAGCGCGTTGAAGCGGCTCTCGTCAAAATTCACATTGGTCAGCGTGGTAAACCACGCATAGGGGGTGAAGGCATCGACTGCGGGATCATGCGCGCCCTTCTGCGCGGCGCGGTCGGCATAGACCGACACGCCCAGCATGATGCGCAGCAGCACATCCTGAAGATCGGCTACGGTCGCGGTCTTGCCGCAAGAGCCGACTTTGACGGCACAGCCGCCTTTGTTGCTCTGTTCGCACTGGACGCAATACATAGACACCGCTCCGCTGGTAATAACATGCAAATGAAATGCCGCTTTATCGGCCGCCTCAAACATGTATTTGATGTGCATCAAATGCCGGCCTTCTCGACAGCGTGCGCGGGCGAAGTGGCGGCATTCGCCTTGCCCGCCGGCCGAAAGACATCGTCATCGGCGGCATGATGCGCGCCTGCGAACCGTCGCTCGATATCGTCGATTGCAGCGATTGCGCGCCGATGCCCGGCTGCGGTCTGGCGCCGGTATTGGGGCAAGCGATGACCGCGTTTCTCGGGGTGCTCGACGACAAGTCGCTGGCCGATATCCTGCCCGCTGACCGTAGCAGGACTGGCTGAGCACAATCCTGATCGTCAGCGTGAGGCCGGCCGTATCCGCAAATGCTCCACCGCAGCACGGGCGATCGGATCAAGCGCGCTGCGATCATCCGCGAGAATAGCAGCCTTCATGCGCGGATCCCAAAAATCGCGGATATGTTGCGCGGTGGCGGCAATCGCCGCCACTTCCCCTTGGACCGCGAAATTCCGGGAAATCTGATTGGCCATATAGCGCAGTCGGGCCAAGTCCACCCGCCCTACTCCGCCGCAGCCGTGACGATGCGCCGGCTCTTCTCGGACCAACTGGCATAGCTTTCCTGCCAGTCGCTCGGACCATTCGAGGGCAAGACCTGGACGGCGGTAACCTTGTACTCAGGACAATTGGTCGCCCAATCCGAAAATTCGGTGGTGACGACATTTGCCTGCGTCGCGGGATGGTGGAAGGTCGTATAGACTACGCCGGGCGCAACCCGGTCGGTCACTTGCACCCGCAGCGTCGTCTCGCCGGTGCGGCTGGCCAGGCGCGCCCAGTCGCCTTCCTTAAGCCCGCGATTTTCGGCATCGTCAGGGTGCATTTCCAGCAGATCCTGCTCATGCCAGACGACATTTTCCGTCCGCCGGGTCTGCGCGCCGACATTGTATTGGCTGAGGCTTCGTCCCGTCGTTAGCAAAAGCGGAAAGCGCGGGCCGGTCTTCTCGTCGGTCGGGACATAGTCAGTGACGACGAAGCGGCCTTTTCCGCGCACGAAACCATCGACATGCATGATCGGGCTGCCAACAGGGTTGTCTTCGTTCACCGGCCATTGCAGCGAGCCTTCCTGCTCCAGCCGATCAAACGAAACGCCAGCAAAACTTGGAGTTAGCCGGGCAACCTCGTCCATGATCTCGCGCGGGTGCGAGTAGGTCCAGCCTAGGCCCAAGGCGTTCGCCAGCGCCTGGGTAACTTGCCAATCCTCCAGCCCGTTTGCCGGCTCCATCACCTTGCGCACCAGCTGGATACGGCGCTCGGCATTGGTAAAAGTTCCGTCTTTCTCAAGAAAGGTCGAGCCCGGCAGGAAGACATGCGCATAACTTGCTGTTTCATTGAGAAACAAGTCATGCACGATGACCAGCTCCATTGCCTTCAGCGCAGCGGCAACATGGCGCGTATTGGGGTCGGACTGGAGAATGTCCTCGCCCTGGATGTAGATCGCCCGGAAGCTGCCATCGAGCGCGGCGTCGAGCATGTTGGGGATGCGCAGGCCCGGCTCGGGATCGAGCGTCACGCCCCACTCCGCCTCAAACAGCGCGCGCGTAGTTCCGTCCGAAATGTGGCGATAGCCGGAAAGCTCATGCGGGAAGCTGCCCATGTCGCAGGCGCCCTGGACATTGTTCTGGCCGCGCAGGGGGTTCACGCCGACCCCGCGCCGGCCGATGTTGCCGGTAGCCATGGCGAGGTTGGCAATCGCCATCACGGTCGAGCTGCCCTGGCTATGTTCGGTGACGCCGAGGCCATAGTAGATCGCGCCATTGCCGCCAGTGGCATAGAGCCGCGCGGCCGCGCGCAGTTGCGCAGCCGGAACCCGCGTCACCCCTTCCAGCACCTCGGGCGAATGACGTTCGTCCGCAACGAAACGTGCCCAGTCCTGGTACTCATCCCAGTCGCAGCGTTCGCGAATAAAGGCTTCATCGGCCAGCCCTTCGCTGACGATGACATGCGCCATGGCGGTCAGCACCGCGACATTGGTGCCAGGCTGCAAAGCCAGGTGATGCGCCGCCTCGATGTGCGGCGAGCGCACCAGATCAATCCGCCGCGGGTCGATCACGATCAGCTTTGCGCCCTGTCTCAGCCGGCGCTTCATGCGGCTGGCGAAGACCGGGTGCGCATCGGTAGGGTTGGCGCCGATCACCAGGATCACGTCCGCTTCCTCGACACTGTCGAAATCCTGCGTGCCCGCCGAAGTGCCGAAAGTGGTCTTGAGGCCATAACCGGTCGGCGAATGGCAGACCCGCGCGCAAGTATCGACGTTGTTCGAGCCGAAGCCGGCGCGAACCAGCTTCTGGACGAGGAAAGTCTCCTCATTGGTGCAGCGGCTGGACGTGATCCCGCCGAGCGCCCGCGCGCCATGCGCGGACTTGATCGCGTTCAGGCGGGCCGCCGTATAGGTCAGCGCCTCATCCCAGCTGACCACCCGCCACGGCTCATCCGCGCTTTCGCGGATCATCGGCTGGCGCACGCGGTCCTGGTGATTGGCATAGCCCCAGGCGAAGCGGCCCTTGACGCAGGAGTGCCCGCGATTGGCCTTGCCGTCCTTCCACGGCACCATGCGTACCAGCTGTTCTCCGCGCATTTCCGCCCTGAACGTGCAGCCCACCCCGCAATAGGCGCAAGTGGTGATCACAGCGCGCTCGGGCTTGCCGATTTCTGTGACGGCTTTTTCCTGCAGCGTCGCGGTCGGGCAAGCCTGCACGCAGGCACCGCAGCTGACGCATTCGCTGGACATGAAATCATCGCCCGCCTGCCCGGCACTGATCTTCGAGGCAAAGCCGCGCCCGTCCATGGTCAGCGCGAATGTGCCCTGCACTTCATCGCAAGCCCGCACGCAGCGCGAGCAGGCAATGCATTTGCTGGCGTCGAAATCGAAATAGGGATTTGAGCTGTCGACCGGCAGCCCCAGATGGTTCGCGCCCTCATAGCCATAGCGCACATCGCGCAGGCCGACCTGGGCGGCGGTATCCTGCAACTCGCAATCGTTGTTCGCCGAACAGGTCAGGCAATCGAGCGGGTGATCGGAGATATACAGCTCCATCACCCCGCGCCGCAGCTTTTCAAGGCGGGGCGTCTGGGTGTGGACCACCATGCCTTCGGCCACCGGCGTAGTGCAGCTGGCAGGCGTGCCGCGCATGCCATCGACTTCAACCAGACACATCCGGCACGAGCCGAACGCTTTCACATTGTCGCTCGCGCAGAGCTTGGGAATTTGCCCGCCGCTCAGCGCCGCCGCGCGCATCACACTGGTGCCCGCCGGCACGTCCACCGCGCGCCCGTCGATGGTGAGGCTGACCCGCGCGGTGCTGCGGCTGGCGGGGGTGCCGAAATCAGCTTGCGGTTCATATCCCATCGGAAAAATCCTCCGGCCAATGCTTGAGCGCTGAGCGCACGGGATAAGGGGTAAATCCGCCGAGCGCGCAGAGCGAGGCACCCTGCATAGTCTCGCACAAATCCTCGAGCAGCTCCAGATCCTCCGCGCGGCTGCGCCCGGCCTTGCGGGTATTGTGCATCTGGGGGAGCACCTCGACCTGACCGGGCTGCGTCGGGCCGCCCCCGCGGATCCGGTCGATCAGCTCCGTGCCGCGAACCGCGCCAATGCGGCACGGCGTGCACTTGCCGCAGCTTTCCGCCGCGCAGAATTCAAACGCGAAACGCGCCATTGCGCCCATGTCGGCGTGCTCATCGAACACGCAGATCCCACCGTGACCGATCAGCGCGTCAGCGCCTGCATAGGCTTCATAGTCAAACGGCAAATCGAACTGGCTGGGCGGAATATAGGCTCCCAATGGCCCGCCGACCTGCACCGCCTTCACCGGGCGGCCCGATGCCGTGCCGCCGCCGATCGCGTTTACCAGCTCGCCCAGCGTGATGCCGAAAGCCGTCTCGAACAATCCGCCGTGCCGCACATTCCCGGCAAGCTGGACCGGGATCGTCCCGCGCGAACGCTCGATGCCGTGGCCCGCATAATGCTCCGCTCCGCCGTCTGCGAGAATATGCGGCACGGCGGCGAGCGTCAGCACATTGTTGACCACCGTGGGGCAACCAAACAGCCCTTCCAGCGCCGGCAGCGGCGGCTTGGCGCGCACTTCCCCGCGCTTGCCCTCAAGGCTGTTCAGCAGCGACGTCTCCTCGCCGCAGACATAGGCCCCCGCCCCCACCCGCACTTCGATGTGCAGCGGCGCCAGCCAATCGGCGGCAAGCACGATTGCCGCATTCAGCTTGGCGATGGCGAGCGGGTATTCGCTGCGCACATAGATAAAGGCTTCCTTGGCCCCCACCGCATGGCCGGCGATGGCCATGCCTTCGAGCAAGTGGAACGGATCGCCTTCCATCAGCATCCGGTCGGCGAAGGTCGCGCTGTCGCCCTCGTCGGCGTTGCAGACGACATATTTCTCCGCGCCCGGCGCTCGGCCCACGGTCTGCCACTTGATCCCGGCGGGAAACCCCGCCCCGCCTCGCCCGCGCAGGCCCGAAGCGATCACTTCGGCGATCACGTCATCCGGCGCCATGGCGCGCGCGCGCTCCAGCCCCGCCCAGCCCCCGGTTGCGGCATAGTCGTCGAGACTGAGCGGCCGCGTTTTGCCGGCGCGCGCGAAAGTCAGCCGCTGCTGGCGGGCGATGAAGGGATGCTCAGCGATGGGGCCGATGGCCAAGGGCGAAGTGCCCGCCAGGATCGCCGCCACATCATCGATACCAGCCGGACCGAAGCCCAGGCCATCGATCTCGGCCAGCGGCTCGAGCCAGTGCATCCCCCACGACGACACCCGCTCGACCGCGCAGCCGGCATCGGCGAAAGCCGCTGCCAGCGCATCGGCGCCACACGCCAGCGCCAGTGCATCGTCGCTGATCCGCACAACAGTCATGCCGATTGCACCAGCCGGGCCAGCACGGTCTCGTCCAGCCGCGCGTGCAAAGTGTCGCCCACCCGCGCGTTGGGGCCCGCGCTGCACAGCCCCAGGCAATAGACCGTCTTGAGCCGCACCCGGTCCCCGGCCGCCGCCTCTGCCACCGCCATCAGCGCCTCAACCCCGCGCGCCTTGCAGGCCTCGGCGCGGCACAGCTCGACAACGGGGCGCGGATCCCGCGCCGCAGTGAAATCAGGATAGAAACTCACAACGCCATGCACTTCCGCCCGGCTCAGGTTCAACGCCTGCGCCAGTGCCGCCTCGGCGGCCGGGTCGATGCAACCAAAAGCATGCTGGATATCGTGCAGCATGGGCAATAACGCCCCCTTGCGGCCGATGTGCTCCGCGATAATTTCGTCCAGATCGCGCTTGTCCATGGCCTGTCTGTGACCGAGACCGGTTGCGCGGTCAATTCCTGCCCTTTGCCCAGCCCTCTTGGCTTGACTCCCCCGCCCCAAATGCTGTTCAGGCGTTCAGCACATCACAAGACGCGGGAGAGACATGCCATGACACGTTCGCTTAACGGAAAAGTCGCCGTCATCACCGGGGCCGGTTCGGGCATGGGCCGCTCGATGGCGCTGCGCCTCGCTGAAGACACCGCCAAGATCGCCATCTGGGACATCAACGGCGCGGGCGCCGAGGAAACTGCGCGGCTGGTGCGCGAAGCGGGTGGCACGGCAATTGCCATCGCAGCCGACTGTTCGGACCGGGCAGCGATAAAGGCCGCCGCCGACCAGACCCGCCGCGAGCTGGGCCCCATCGCGATCCTGGTCAACAACGCCGGCATCGCGCCGTTCACCGATTTCCTCGAGATCGACCCAGACCTGCTCGAACGCACTTTCCGCATCAACATGTTCGGCCCGTTCTGGGTGACGCAGGAATGCGTGCCAGACATGATCGCGGCCAAATGGGGCCGGATCATCAACATCACCTCCTCCTCGGTCCAGTCGGGCTCGGCAATGCAGACGCATTACACCAGCTCGAAGGGCGCGCTGCTGGGCTTCACGAAGTGCCTGGCGATGGCGCTGGGCGAGCACGGCATCACCGCCAACATGATCCCGCCCGGCTCGATCGACACGCCGATGCTGCGCGGCGCGGCGATCATGCAGGAACCGGGCAGGGTCGAGGCCTATGGTGCGGCATTGCCGGTGGGGAGCATCGGCACCGGCGAGGACATCGCCGCCGCCGCCGCCTTCCTTGCCTCCGAAGAGGGCGGCTACATGACCGGCCAGGCGATCAGCGTCAACGGCGGGCGCTACATGGGTTCGGCCTAATTAAATGGGATTAAATGGGGACTGTCCCCATTTAATCTACAGCTTGTTCAGCCAGGTCGAGCGCTCGATCATGCCGATCGCCTCCTGCCCATCCCAGCTATAGCGGGTCGAACCCTGGTTGAGCGCGAAGCCGGCCATTTCGCCTTCTTGCATGACCTTGAAGGTGTTGAGCATGCCCCGACCCGCGATGCGCGCGGTGCCGCCGGCCCAGGCCAGTTCGAGGCCATTGTCCTGCCCCTCGGTGGCCAGGCTGGAAGCGGCGAGCCAGGGGATCGTGGTGGCGGTGGCGGCGTGCATGGTGCCGTCGATCCAGACATAACCCTCGTTGTAGGTCGATCCGTCCTCGGCCGGCGGATAGGCGATATAGCCGAAGCCGCGGCCATCGAGGAACACGGCGGCCTGCCAGACATGGCCGCGAAAGCCGTCGAGCGGGCGGACCGACTGGCGATGGATGCGGTTGCCCACGGCCTTGAAGGCGCGGGTTTCGCCATCGAGCGTCAGCGTGCCCTGCCCGCGAAACTGGTGTTCCATGCGGTAGCCCAGACCCATCGAGCGTGCATCGTCCATTTCGCGCTCCGACAGGCCGACCAGCCGCTCGGGGGTGTTGTCCTGGACCCAGCAGGGCGTGACCATCTCGATCTCGACTTGCCACTTGAGCGGCGTGCGCCGCGCGGTGTCGACCGCTCCTTTGGTCATCGCCTCGGTGGTGGTTTCCACCGGCTCGCCGTCATAGCTGATGCGCCAGCGGCGGTAGGGATCGATCACTTCGAAGCGCAGCGGGCCCGAGCCGAGAATGCGCGGGCTTCCATCGGCGGCAATCGGCGAGTGGCTGGCATGGATGCCGCCGGTCTCGACCAGCGCCCGCCCGCCCGGAAAGGCCGCGTTCATGTCGACCCGGTGGTTCTCCCAGCTCGCGCCCATCGCCTCGATGCCGACGCGCGGCAGCGCGAAAGCGCCGTTCTCCTCGAACAGCCAGATCGAGGCGCTTTCGCGCATGGCGGGATCGTCGGGCTTGCCGGGCAGCATATAGTCGTAATGCGGCGCAAGGCCGCCGCGCCAGGTTTCATCGTCCATTGCTCTCTCCCGCCCGACTCAATGTGACCAGGGCCGCGCAACCTTGGCAGTTGCGCGGCCCCGTTCAAGCCAAATCGGTGGCGTGGTGGCAATCTGAAGTCGATCTGACCTTCCCCGCCCCAGAAGCGTGTTCAGAGCGGAAATTGGTATTGTGCAGAATTCCGGAGTCCCAGAATTCCGAAACCTGTCAGCGAAACTGTAAGCCCACGTAAATCAACAAACAAATCACCGCGAATGCGATTATGATGGCGAGCGGCCCGGTTGCATTTGCCTCGAAATTCTGCCCAATTCGAATGAGCAACTTATCTTTCTCGGGTTGCATCACGACCTCCCTGCTTGCAGGCGCTCGAGTTGTTCTCGAAGAAAGAAATTCTCAACGGCTCGATACAGGTTCGACCAGTGGTTGCGGTTCTTGCCGAGCGCGTCAGGAGCGTTGCCGATCGACTTAATAGACTCGCGCGTTTCTAGGACAAGATCCTT
Organism: Novosphingobium sp.; assembly: GCA_031428115.1. Lineage (GTDB taxonomy): Bacteria > Pseudomonadota > Alphaproteobacteria > Sphingomonadales > Sphingomonadaceae > Novosphingobium. The sequence continues at coordinate 31,844 of JANPOS010000078.1, forward strand.
AGCTATCTGGTGCCAAACGTCTTTGACGTGGTCGAAACCGCCAACCCACTCGGCAACCTGCGTGTCCGGGTTAAGTCGAACGTAATTACGGAAAGTAGCCAGGATTGGATAGGCGGCGCCTTTGGTCAACCGACGCTTGTGCGGTTCCAATTCGGCAAACCGGAAGCGGAAAACGCCACCCTTATTTCCGGCCTCTTCGACAATTTTAAGCTTTGCCGCGTAATTACTTACTTCTTCCGAATATACGCGCAGGAAATCACGTCGGATTATGTCATATAGCGCAAGAATTTCTGGAAGGAGTGGTTCGAGCTTTGCGTATTTTCTTTCATTCGGCGCATCCCGATGCTCCTCGAAGTCATCACCGTACTTTTTTAGCGGCGTCGACCACTTCTCATATGCGGAAATCGGATGCTTGCCGTCCTGATTGGGAAAATCGATAATATTCATAAGTTCAAGCGCTGCGATCAGTTCACGCACGTCGAACTCTTTGGAGTCACTTTCCTTATAAGCGACATCGTTCGCCCACTCGAACGGTGCAATCGCATTCTTGATTCCAGCAAACACGCCGTCCAATTCGAAGATAGACTGCGCCCTGACGGCAATACCCGTGTTTTGGCATCGAGCAATATCGACACGAAGAGTGTGCTGTTCCGGCCCTTCGACACCAGTGATAATTTTGACTTCTACGTGCTGGCCTTCGGCGATGGTGTCATCATCTTGGCACTCCCAGATTAGCTTCGCGGTGTGCCCACCGTTTGCGATCCCGTATTCGTCGTCGATCATGACCTCAAATGTACGCTTGTCGAGTGCGCGTACTTCTTCGCCAATAATGGTGATACCGAGGTTGAGGAGGTCGAATGATCCCGGGAGTGCCTCCCGACCGCGCAGGCTCTCGCGCACATCCTTATAGACGGCCCGGTTCATCCCGGTTGCCTCACGGAGATTCGCCTTGTCGGGAATGCCCTTCGGCAACAGGGCCGCAGGAACAAGGAAAACATGCTTCTGGATTGTCGGAAATGTCGGATGCCGGAAGCTACGCGCTTCAGCAACCTCAAACCGATACGGTTTGATAGCCATTTAATGGCTCCTTCTTATAGTGCCGACTATGTGGCCTATGTTTCCGCGCAGCACGATGACATACGCAGGGATGCGATGATCCAGCTGGCACGCTAGAGCTTCGAATGATTTTATGCAAGCCCTGGATTACGGTGAGTTTTATAGTTCTGCACAGGAGTTCTGGGGACACCAACCAATTACCAATCCAGAATTGCCCCGCAAATGCTTGGCCCGGTATACCTTCCAGCGCGAGTCAGGCCGCCTCAACGCTTGGTGTAGGTTATCGGCAGCGATTCGATGGTGTGGGTCGCCACGGTGGGGGTGTACCGGATCTCGCTCTCGGGGATAGCCAGCCTGATGTCCTTCAGTTGCCGGACGATCTCGCGCGCGGCGACTTTCACTTCCATCCGCGCCAGCGCCAGCCCGATGCAGCGGTGCGGCCCGCCGCCGAAGCCGACGTGGCGGCCAAGGTTGGCCCGCTCGATGTCGAATTTGCGCGGTTCGGGGAAAACCGTCTCGTCGTCGTTGCCCGAGGCATAGACCAGCAACATGTGTGCGCCTTCGGGAATCGTCGTGCCGTTGACCACGGTCTCCTTCGTGCACATCCGGCTGAGCGCGCGCACCGGCGGCTCGTTGCGCATGTGCTCCTCGACGAAGCGGTTGAGCTTGCGGTCATCATCGACGATGCCTTCCAGCAATTCGGCCATGCCGGGCTTGGTGGTGAGCACATAGAACAGGTTGCCGATTGCAGTGGCAGTCGTGTCGTTGCCGGCGATCAGGGTGGCGCGGACCAGGCTGACGGCTTCGTCGAACGTCAACTTCTCGACCGTGCCGTCCTCATTGGTCACGCTGGCATGGACGAGGTCGGAAATCATGTCCTCGCGCGGGTCAGCCTCGCGTTCCTTCATCTTGCCGATGATATAGTTCTGCAAGTCGGCGATCTGGGCTGCGTTTTCCAGCATCTGCTCGCGGCTCTGCATCGCGCCGATTTGCGCAGTGACCGCCACCGACCAGCGCGAGATCTTGCTTTCGATGCCCTGATCGAGGCCGAGCTGCTCGACGATGATGCGGATGGTGATCGGTATGGCGATGTCTTTCACCGCATCGCAGCTGCCCTTGTCGGCCACAGCGGCGACCAGATCGCGAACCACCGCAGTGATGCGCGGCTCCAGCTCCTTCACCCGGTGCGCGGTGAAGGCATGTTCCATCAGCTTGCGGATGCGGGTGTGATAGGGCGGATCGGACATGATCGCGTCGGGGAAATAGCCGCCGCCGTGTTCCCGCAGATAGTTGCGGAATTCGTCGTGCATCCCGCGCGCCTGGATCTCGTGATAGCCCTTGTTGACCGAAAACGTGATCGGGTCGGACTGCACCGCCAGGATATCTTCGTGCCGGGTCACCAGCCAGGAATTGAGGCCCTTGTCATGGTGGATCGGATCGCCCTTGCGCATGGCGGAAAAATAGGCGCGCGGGTGCGCCTGGATCGCCCGGTCGGTCAGCGTGCCATTTTCCAGCAACGCCTGCTCCTCGGCGCTCAGCGGCAGCCGTTCGGAGGCCTTGGCGTCTTCAGCCTGCGTAGCCATTGCTCATTCCTCTCAGTGCAACTTGCCCATGATCCAACCACTTCGTCATTGCGAGCGAAGCGAAGCAATCCAGAGCAGTTTACGCGGCCCTGGATTGCTTCGCTTCGCTCGCAATGACGAATGAATGGCGCAAGCCAAGGGCACAATTCTTCACATGCCCGATGTGGGCGCAACCGTTACCTCGATGCCGTCCAGCTCTGCCTTCATCTTGATCTGGCAGCCCAGCCGACTGTTGTCCTTGAGCACGTCGGTGACCATGTCGAGCATGGCATATTCGATGTCGTCGGGCGGGCCGACGGTCTCAAACCACTTGCCTTCAACATAGACATGGCAGGTCGCGCAGGCACAGCCGCCGCCGCAATCGCCGAAAATGCCCTCCACGCCAAAACGTTTGGCGGTCTCCATCAGGTTGGCGCCTTCCTCGACATCGTCGAAGGTCCGCGTCTCGCCGTTGACGTCGGTGTAGATAACTTTCAGATTACCCATCGATCCCATTCCTCCTTGCCCGCATTCGGGCCCGGCTCGCCTTATTTCATGCCCAGCCATGCGGGGCAATGCCAAGCGAATGCGTGCGCCGCGGTAACGACTATCGCACCGGCGATGAACGCAAGGCGCGCGAGCTGCGCAGGGCAATCGAGCGTTTGGCTAATCCGCCGGCTCGGGTATTATGCCCCCAACAGCGCGCCGGCATTCAAGCCGGCCAGGACTGGAGAGCGGACCTTGGGCAAAATCCTGATCGCCAATGCCACGATCTTCGATGCGACCGGTGCGGCGCCGTTCACCGGCGACCTGCTGGTTGAGGGCAATCGCATTGCTGCCGTAACCCCCAATGGTTCAGGGGGCGGCGGCTCGCAGGTGCAGGCCGACACGGTCATCGATGCAACTGGCAAGTTCTGCATGCCCGGGATGACCGAGGGCCATGCCCACCTCAGTTTCGAAAACGTCACCGCCACCGAAAACCTGATCACGCCGACGGCGGAGGAAATGGTATTTACCGCCGCGCGCGGGGCCAAGGCGCTGATCGATGCCGGGTTTACGTCGGCATATGGTGCCTCGGAAGCCAAGCTGCGGCTCGGCGTCGCGGTGCGCGACGAAGTCAATTCCGGCCGCATCCCCGGACCGCGCATCCGCGCTGGCGGGCTCGAAATCAGCGTCACCGGCGCGATGGGCGACGAGAGCAAGGAGCATAATCCGCGGATCGGCCCCTCCACCCTGATCAACGGGCCGGACGCGATGCGCGAGGCGGTGCGGCTGCACTGCCGCGAGGGGATCGACAACATCAAGCTCGATGTCTCCGGCGATCCGTTCTATCCCGGTACCCCCGCGCACACTACTCCGATGACTTACGAGGAAGTAAAGGCGGCGGCCGACACGGCGCATGCCTATGGTCGCAAGATCAACGCCCACACCCGCTCGATCGACGGCAGCAAATATTGCGTGCGCGCCGGCGTCGACGGGCTGTTCCACTGCGAGCTATCGGATGACGAGCTGCTCGACATGATGGAAGAGGCCAAGGACCGGATTTTCGTCGTGCCGACCATCGACCTGTTCCACCAGATGGCGAGCGGCGGTG
>JANPOS010000079.1:0-32904 GCA_031428115.1 Novosphingobium sp.
CGGGGCGGGCGGTGACGGTTTTTGCGCTGCGTCTTTCCTCCCCAAGATTGCTTGGGGAGGGGGACCACCCGCAGGGTGGTGGAGGGGTAAGCCACCTCGAAACACCCCTCCACCACCCTGCGGGTGGTCCCCCTCCCCATCCGATGGATGGGGAGGAAAGGGAAGAGGTCACCCTCCATGCCCACGTCTCCAAAGGCACCTATATCCGCAGCCTTGCGCGCGACATCGCGCGCGCGCTGGGGACGGTCGGCCATGTTACCATGCTGCGCCGCACCCGTGCCGGGCCGTTCGGCCTCGCAACGGCGATTTCACTGGACAAATTGAACGAGGTGGGTAAGGGCGCGGCGCTTGAGAATATTCTCTTGCCGCTGGAGGCAGGGCTGGACGACATCCCGGCTCTTGATCTTGGTCCGGAAGCGGCAGGCCTGGTCCGACAGGGCCGGGTTCTCACCGGACTGCCCCATAACGACGGGCTTTACTGGGCGCGAACGGGAACTGTTCCCCTCGCACTCATGGAGCTTTCTGGCGGAGATGCCAGGGTCGTGAGGGGCTTCAACCTTCCCGATGTCGCGGAGTAAACTTATGTCGATTACCGCTGAACTGAAGCAGGAAATTATCAAGGACAACGGCCGCGGCGAGGGCGATACCGGCTCGCCCGAAGTTCAGGTTGCGATCCTGACCAGCCGCATCAACACGCTGCAGGGTCACTTCAAGGCCAACCACAAAGACAACCATTCACGCAGAGGCCTGCTGATGATGGTCAACAAGCGGCGTTCGCTGCTGGACTATCTCAAGAGCCGCAATGTCGAGCGCTACAATGCGCTCATCGCCAAGCTCGGCCTGCGCAAGTAATTTCGCAAGAGCGGTCCTGAAAAGGGGCCGCTCTTTGCCTATGGGGCTCCGTTCGCATTTCGGCGGCGGAGGCCAAGGGGCCAAAAGCGCTCCACACCGGACCGGGACGGATTCACCCCGGCAGCAAATCCCGCGAGAGCAATAGGGCCCGCGGGCTGAAGGAAACTACACATGTTCGACATCAAAACCGTATCCATGGAGTGGGGCGGAAAGACCCTCACGCTGGAAACCGGCCGCATTGCCCGTCAGGCTGACGGCGCGGTCCTTGCTACTTATGGCGAAACCGTCGTTCTCTGCGCGGTGACCGCCGCCAAGAGCGTCAAGGAAGGGCAGGATTTCTTCCCGCTCACCGTCCACTATCAGGAAAAGTTCTTCGCCGCCGGACGCATCCCGGGCGGCTTCTTCAAGCGCGAACGCGGCGCGACTGAAAAGGAGACGCTGGTTTCCCGCCTGATCGACCGCCCGGTCCGCCCGCTGTTCCCCGAAGGGTTCTACAACGAGATCAACGTCATCGCCCATGTGCTGAGCTATGACGGCGAGATCGAGCCCGACGTTCTGGCGATGATCGCGGCATCTGCTGCGCTGACCATTTCGGGCCTGCCGTTCATGGGCCCGATCGGCGCGGCGCGCGTCGGCTATGTCGATGGCGAATACACGCTGAACCCCAAGCAGGAAGACGCCGCCAATGGCGCGCTCGACCTGATTGTCGCCGCGACCGGCAATGCCGTGATGATGGTGGAATCGGAAGCCAAGGAGCTTTCCGAGGAAATCATGCTCGGCGCAGTGATCTTCGCCCACGACGAGATCAAGAAGGTCGTAAACCTGATCATCGATCTGGCCGAAAAGGCTGCCAAGGATCCCTGGGACGTCGCCGTCAGCGACAACACCGCGATCAAGGACAAGCTCAAGAAGCTGATCGGCAAGGATATTGCCGCCGCCTACAAGCTGATCGACAAGTCGGAGCGTTCCAACGCGCTGAACTCGGCACGTGCGAAGGCCAAGGAAGCCTTCGCCAGTGAAGATGGCCAGACCCAGATGGCTGCCATGAAGTCGGTCAAGAAGGTCGAGGCGGACATCGTTCGCGGTGCGATCATCAAGGGCGAAACGCGCATCGACGGACGCACAGCCACGCAGGTTCGCCCGATCGAGGCGATGGTCGGCTTCCTGCCGCGCACCCACGGTTCGTCGCTGTTCACCCGCGGCGAAACCCAGGCGATCTGCACCACCACGCTGGGAACCCGCGAGAGCGAGCAGATGATCGACGGGCTCGAAGGCCTGACTTACTCGAACTTCATGCTGCACTATAACTTCCCGCCCTATTCGGTTGGTGAAGTTGGCCGTTTTGGTGCGCCCTCGCGCCGCGACACCGGCCACGGCAAGCTGGCATGGCGCGCGCTGCGCGCGGTGCTGCCGACCAAGGAAGAGTTCCCCTACACGATCCGCGTTGTCTCGGACATCACCGAGTCCAACGGCTCCTCGTCGATGGCCACGGTCTGCGGCGGCGCGCTGTCGATGATGGATGCCGGCGTGCCGATCAAGCGGCCGGTCTCGGGCATCGCCATGGGCCTGATCCTGGAAGGCAAGGACTTCACCGTGCTGTCCGACATCCTGGGCGATGAAGATCACCTCGGCGACATGGACTTCAAGGTTGCCGGCACCTCCGAAGGCATCACCACGATGCAGATGGACATCAAGGTTGCCGGCATCACGCGGGAAATCTTCGAAGCCGCGCTGCATCAGGCCAAGGAAGGCCGCGCGCATATCCTTGGTGAAATGACCAAGGCGCTGGGCACCTCGCGCAGCGAACTTTCCGCCCATGCCCCGCGTATCGAGACCTTGCAGATCGACAAATCGAAGATCCGCGAAGTCATCGGCACCGGCGGCAAGGTGATCCGCGAGATCGTCGCCGAAACCGGCGCCAAGGTCGATATCGACGATGAAGGCCTGATCAAGCTGTCCAGTTCCGATCCGGCGCAAATCGAAGCCGCACGCGCCTGGATCCTCGGCATCGTCGAGGAGCCGGAAGTCGGCAAGGTCTATGACGGCAAAGTCGTCACGATCGTCGATTTCGGCGCATTCGTGAACTTCATGGGCGGCAAGGACGGTCTTGTCCACGTCTCGGAAATGAAGAACGAGCGGGTGGAAAAGCCCGGCGATGTCGTGTCGGAAGGCATGGCGGTCAAGGTCAAGGTCATGGAGATCGACCAGCGCGGCAAGGTTCGCCTGTCGATGCGCCTGGTCGATCAGGAAACCGGTGCGGAAATCGAAGACACCCGCCCGGCGCGCGAACCGCGCGGTGATCGTCCTGGCGGTGATCGCGGTGATCGTCGCCCTGGCGGCGGCGGTGATCGTGGTCGCGGACCCCGGCGTGATGGCGGCGGTGATCGCGGACCGCGCCGCGAAGGTGGTGATCGTGATCGCGGCCCGCGCGCCGAAAGCGGCAACGCCGATCATATGCCTGCGTTCCTCAAGAACGACGACTGACCTAACCCGTCAGCCGCAAAGCAAACAACGAGGGGGCTGCCATTGGCGGCCCCCTTTTTGCTTGTCTGGCGCAGGCTATTCGGGAACTGTGCGCGCCTTGCAGCAAGGAGCGGACCATGGCGGGCAAGTGGCGTTGGATGGCGGCGGCGATTGGCCTGTTTGCTTTGCCGGGCGCGGCATTGGCGAGCAGCGACGGCGGCTGCACGCCGCGCTGGAAGCTGGTCAACCGCGCTGGTGACTGCGCCAACCGCGCCATGCTCGCGCCGGGCAATGATACCCGGGTCAATCTGATGCTGCTGCTGCGCAGCCGCTCGGGCCTCACCAGCGCCGGGCTGACCTATCCCGATGAAGGCTGGGAGGGCGAGGGACTGGGGCATACGTTCCTCGACTGGCGGTCGATGCGGCTGGCGTTCTATCCCGCAAAAGGTGAGCGCGGCGAGGAGCCGGCCTTTAGCGGCTCACGCTGCGCCAGCCTGACGCTGGCGACGCCGACATTCAAACAGGCGCTAGGTGCAGCGTTCGACGTGTCGCAGGCGGAGCGCAGCGCGCTGATCGAGGCGCGCGCTGGGCTTGAGGCGGTATGTTCCTCGGGCAGCGCGGCGGCAGCCGCTCAGTGGCCCGCCGGGATATCCAGCGCAGGCGGACAGGCCTGGCTCGGCTATCTCAAGGGCAGTCACGCTTTCTATGCCGGACGCTGGGACGAGGCGCGCGGGGCCTTTGCGGGTTTGCGCACCGCCCGCGACGCCTGGCTCGCCGAAACTGCCGCTTACATGCTTGGCCGGGTCGATCTGAACGCGGCAATCGAGAAGAGTTTTGGCGATTACGGCAATTTCCAGGGCGCGAAGGCGACCGATCGGGCCGCGCTCGGGCGCGCTACGGCCGCGCTCGCCGCTTATCTCCAGCGCTATCCGCAAGGGCGTTATGCCGCCTCGGCGCAAGGGCTCCAGCGGCGCGTGTTGTGGCTGAGCGGCGATGTCGCGGGGCTGGCGCGCGAGTATGAGCGGCTGCTGGGTTCGGTGCGCGCAGACAGCGCGGATGCCGCGCTGCTGGTGCAGGAAGTCGACCACAAACTGCTGTTTCCAGATGGCGAGGCGCAGGCGCTGGTGGGCGGCGGGGCGCTGCTCCAGGCGGTCGCGGCGCTGCTCGATCTGCGCAGCCATGACCGCTGGGGCGATGCGCGCTCGGTGCCCGGACTGAGCGCGGCGGCGCTTGGCGCGCGGCAACAGGCACTCGCCGCCGATCCCGAACTTGCCGGCTTCATCGCGGCGAGCGAGGCCTTCTATGGCGCGGGCGACATGCGCCGGGTGCTCGCGCTGATCCCCGATGATGCGCGCCGGACCTCGTTTCCGGAGCTCGCCTTCAGCCGCCAGATGCTGCGCGGGCTCGCGCTCGCGGCGCTGGGCGACCGCAACGAAGCCGGCTTCTGGCGCGAGATGCTGGGCGGCGCGAAAGGCCTGTGGCAGCGACCGACGGTCGAGCTGGCGCTGGCGATGAATCTTGAGCGCAGCGGCAAATTGGCAGAGGTGTTCGCCGCCGGTTCGTCGATCACCGACAGCAGCTTGCGGATCATCCTGCTCGGTCATTCGGCCAGCCCGGGGATACTGCGCGCACAGGCGCTCGACAAGACGCGCCCGGCTGAAGAACGTCGCGCCGCGCTGTATGCGCTGCTCGACAAGCAGCTGGCGCGCGGCGACTATGCCGGCTTCGGCGAGAGCCTGAAGATCAGGCTTCCCGCGCCAGCCGAAGACACCAACACCAGCGAACTGCTCAGGGCCTTCACGGCGGGCACCTGGTCCGATGGCTATCCCTGCCCGGCGATTGCCGAGACCGCGCGGCGGCTGGCAGCCAATCCAACCGACAGCGCCAGCCGACTGTGCATTGGCGAATTCCGGCGGATCAACGGCTTCGATGCGACCGACCGCTATGATCGTCCGCCGGCGAAGGACGAGCTGGGCGGGGCAAGTGACATGTTCCCCGGAAAATCGCTGATGCGCGGCGACATTTATGCCAGCGTGATGGCCGATGCGCGCGCACCGGCGAATGACAAGGCCTATGCGCTCTACCGCGCGGTGATGTGCTATGCGCCGGGCGGCCATAACGCTTGCGGCAACGCCGATGTGCCCAAAGCGCTGCGCCGCGCCTGGTTCGAGCGGCTCCGGCGCGAGCATCCCTCCAGCCCGTGGACGCAGCGGCTGCGTTACTACTGGTAGTGCGCTGCCTCGCGGTTTTTGCTCTGCTCGCGCTGGCGGCCTGCGGGGCCCCGCGCGATGGCAGGGTGGATCCGCGCGACCACGATACCTTTTTCCTGTGGGCCGGGGTGCGCCCACCGCCGGTGCTGGCACAGGCGCGCACGGTTTACATCCTCGCAGGCGAAGTGCGCGGCGATAACCGGGAGGCGCTCGTTCCACTGCGCGCCGAAGTGCCGCGCGTCCAGCACGCCGAGGTCTGGCTCACCTTGCGCGCCGAGCGGCTTGACTGGAGCGCGGCGGTCTATCGCGATCTCGAGCGGCAACTGGCGCAGTGGCAGGCGGCGAACCCGCGCCTGGCCGGATTGCAGATCGATTTCGATGCGAAAACGCGGGGGCTGGAAGGCTATGCGGAGTTCCTGGGAAAACTGCGCGCGCCTGCCCCGGCGCTATCGCCTGTCAGTGACCGGGCTGATGGACTGGTCCGCAAATGGCGATCCCGCCGCGCTCGCCCGGCTGGGCGGTGTGGTCGATGAGCTCGTGATCCAGACTTATCAGGGGCGCAGCACGATTCCGGGATACGAGGCCTACCTGGCCTCGCTGCGTGACCTGCCGCTGCCCTACCGGATCGGCCTCGTCGAAGGCGGGGCATGGCATGCGCCACCGGGCTTTGAAAATGACCCCGAATTTCGCGGCTACGTCGTGTTTTTGCTCAGACCTTGAGGCCCCTATCCCTTGAGGCGTCATCCCTTAAGTCTGGGCCGCCCGAGATAGTCCAGCTTGCCGATCTTCAGCCCCTGACCCCGCAGCACGGCATAGGCGGCGGTCGCATGGAAATGGAAATTGGGCAGTGAGAAAGTCAGCACGAAGTCTTCCGCAGTGAATTCCATCCGCCGCTCGCCAAATTCGAAGCGCATGTCGCGGCCCACCATGGCATCAATTTCTGCCGGATCGACGGCTTGCAAATAGGCGATGCTGTCGGCGATCTCGGCGTGCAGTGAGGCAAAGTCGAGCGGAGCGGGATCAAGCTCCGGACCGAACACGCCGGCGCGCAGGCCGGCGATGGCGCGGGCGGAATGGTGGCCGCATTCCTTCACCTGTTTGGCAAACGGCCACATGTCATCCGCCAGCCGTGCTCCGGTCAGCGCTTCGGCAGCCAGGCCGTGCTCAGCGCAATGCGCTTCGGCCTTGGCGACCAGTTTGGCAATCGAAGGCAGGATCTGCAAATAAGTGCCGACCGAGGCGTGATAGAGCGAAAGGGGCACAGCTGATTCTCCTGATTGAATATCAAGCCAAGCTATACCCGTTCGTGTCGAGCGAAGTCGAGACACTTGGCGCAGGTGTCTCGACTTCGGACCCTTCCGGTCCGAAGTTTATCCTGAGCGAAGTCGATGGGCTCGACACGAACGGAGCTTGTTGTGGCCTGATTGATCAGGCGGCCGCCTGCTTTGCCGGATCCTCGGCATAAACGATGCAATTGCGCCCCTTTGACTTGGCGACATAAAGCGCTTCATCGGCGGCTTTGAGCGCATGGCGGGGTTCGGCATAGGCAAAGATGTCAGCAACCCCGCCCGAGAAGGTGACCCGCCCGAACGGCAGGTCGTTGGCGCGGTTGACCAGGCGGCGTTCGGCCATGGCTTCGCGGGCATTGTCGATGATGGCCATGGCCTTTTCCAGCTCCTTGCCGCGGATCAGGATGACGAATTCCTCGCCGCCGTGGCGCGCGACATGGCACTTGTCGTTCGAGATCTTGTTCAGGGTCTGCGCCACGGCCTTGAGCACCCGGTCGCCGGCTTCGTGGCCGTGGGTGTCGTTGACTTTCTTGAAGTGGTCGATGTCGATGAAGGCGACGCACAGCGGCTCGCCGGCAGCCTTGGCGGCGGCCAATTCCTTTTCCAGCTCGCTTTCGAAGGCGCGGCGGTTGGGCAGGCCGGTCAGGTGATCCAGCTCGGCCTTGCGGCGGGCATCATCGAGGCTCGATTGCAGCGCGCGGGTCTGCATTTCGCTGCGGGTCATCTCCTGTTCGATTTCGCGGGTGCGCTCGAGCATGACTTTGGCGATGGTCGCCAGTTCGCTGATGACGACGCCGGCTGCGCCAACTTGCTCAAGTTCGCTGACCTGGGCTTGCAAGGCGCTGCTGTATTGGGTGGTGGCTGACCGTGCCGTGATGGTCGTCTGGGCGAATTCGTTGAGGCTGCTCTCGAGCTTGGTCATCATTGCGTTCAATGCGACCGAGCCGTCGCCTGCCGCGCTGCCGCGGCCGACTTCCTCGAGCCATTCGAACGACACCGGCTCGCGCGCGGCGACCCTGATTTCGATCTGGCGGGCCAGCCGCTGGTCGGCGCCGGTGATGACATCGTGCGCGATTGCCAGGGTATAAGGATTGACCTCGAGCCGGTGGGTGATGAGGAATGAGCCGACATCGGTGAGCAATTGCCGCCGCCGCCGTTCGCGTGGGTCAAGATTGGCTTGGTCATCGGCGCGTTCTTCGCCGGGTGCCTCGGCGGCAGGACTAGGGGAACCAAAGCCGAACCAGCGAAGAATTCCGCGCTGTTCGCGAGCGAAGTGGGGGTCATGAGCGGTCATGCCCATGGTTAACGTCGGCTTCCCCGCAGATTTAAGTCCTGGCGTCGATTTCCCCTGCCAGGTCAGCCCTGCAATTCTGCCTTGGTCTTCGCGCCGCCGGCCTTGGCCATGGCGAAGCTGTAGCCCAGATGATCGTTGAAGCCGCTTGGCACAGGCGGGAAAATCACGCTGTCCGCCGTGTCGCTGATCTCGCCCCAGCGGGCGGCGATCTGTTCGATGGTCCAGTCGCCCTGATAGACGCCCTTGGTCTCGGCGATATAGGCGCGTGCGATCCGGCCCGCCAGCGCGACCGGCAGCTGGCCGTTGACCGTGCAGCTTTCGTGGCACAGCCAGGCAACCAGCGGCGCGACCAGTTCGGCGCGCATGTCAGGGAACATCGAAGTATCGCGGCCTTCGGACAGGCGGGTTTCGGCTGACGGCAGGATGGCATTGCAGAACACGTCTGCGCCCGCGCCCTCGTGCGCCAGAACCTGGCTCAGCCCGATCAGCCCGGACTTGGCGACGGCATAGCCGGCCAGCATTTTCTCGCTGTAGATACCAGCGATCGACGAAGTCAGCACGATGCGGCCATGGCCTTGCGCGCACATCAGCGGGAAGGCGGGGCGGACCAGGTGATAGGCACCCATCAGGTGGACACCCAGAATCGCCTCGAAATCATCGAGCGCGAGTTCGCTGAACGGCTTGGGACGGTTGAAGCCGGCGTTGGCGATGACGATGTCGACCCGCCCGAAGCTGCCAAGCGCGGACTGGATGATCGCCTGCCCGCCCTCAGTGGTGGAGACGCTGTCGGTGTTGGCCACGGCCTCGCCGCCCAATGCCTTGATTTCGTCGACGACATCCTGCGCCGGGCTCGAATCGGGGGCCTCGCCATAGCGGGTGACACCAAGATCGTTGACCACCACTTTGGCCCCGCGCGCGGCCAGCAGCAGCGCATAGCTGCGCCCCAGGCCCCGGCCCGCGCCGGTGATCACGGCGACACGGTTGTCGAAACGCAGGTCAGTCATGGCATCCTCCAGTGGGTTTTTTCGCTGCTCAACGCCAGCGCAGACGCTCGCGGTTCAGTTCGGAGACGGACTTCACGCCCATCAGCCGCATGTCGCGCTCGATCTCGTCTTTCAGCAGTGCGATCGCGCGTTCAACTCCTACCTGTCCAGCAGCGGCCAAAGCATAGAGATAGAGCCGCCCACCCGAGGCGCAGTCGGCCCCGGCAGCCAGCGCTTTCAGCACATGGGTGCCGCGCCGCACGCCGCCATCGCAGATGATCTCGATCTTGCCGCCGACCGCATCGGCGATCTCGGCGATCTGGTCGAACGGCGCGCGGCTGCCGTCGAGCTGGCGGCCGCCGTGGTTCGAGACCATGATTGCATCGGCGCCGATCTCGACCGCGCGGCGTGCGTCCCCAACGCTCATCACGCCCTTGAGGCAGAAGGTGCCGCCCCAGTCATTGCGGATGCGCTCGGCTGCCTGCCAGTTTAGCGTGGGGTCGAGCATTTCGCTAAAGTAGGACTGGATAGAGACGGGCTTGGCACTGCCTTCCGTCACATGTCCGTCAAGCTGGGGCAGGGCGAATTTCTCGCGGAAGAGGTAATTCATCGCCCAGGCTGGCCGGGCGGCGTAGGACAAAAGCGAGCTTGGCGTGAAGCGCGGCGGCGAGGAGAAGCCGCTGCGCGCGCAACGCTCTCGCTTGCCGCCGACGATGGTGTCCACTGTCAGCGCGATGGCATCGAATTTTGCTGCCTGGCAGCGTTCGATCATCGAGCGGTTGAGCCCCTCGTCCTTGTGGACATAGAGCTGGAACAGTTTGGGCGCCGAGACCAGTGCCGCGACTTCCTCGATGCTGACGGTCGCGAGGCTGGAAATGCCGAACCACAGTCCGAACTTTTCGGCAGCACGGGCGACGGCACGTTCGCCCTGCCAGTGAAACACCCGCTGGAGCGCGGTGGGCGAAAGGATCAGCGGCAGTGCCGACTTGCGGCCCATGATCGTCACCGAAGTGTCAATCTCCGCGACCCCGGCGAGCACATCGGGAACCAGATCGCAGTCGGCAAAGGCAGCGGTGTTGCGCGCCTTGGTCAGCTCGTCGTCGGCCCCGCCGTCGATATAGTCGAACACCGGCCAGGGCAGGCGCTGCTTTGCCAGCCGGCGGAAATCATCGACGTTATGACAATCGGTCAGGCGCATCGACACGCGCTAGCGAAGCGGAGCGCAAAACTCAATTCCCGCGTGCAGGGGTGCTGGCGGGGGCAGGGGACGTTGTGGCTGCGCTTTGCTCGCGGGCGCGCTTGTAGTCTCCGCATTTGCGGCTGTTTAGCCATTCCTCGCGCCTGGAGCGCGGGGTGCCGTCGGGCTTGGGGCCGCACAGTTGTTCGAGGCTGGCCATCAAGGCCGCGGACTGGGCGGCGATGACCTGCTGGTTGGCGGGCCGTGCCGGATAGGCGCAATTGCGGGTCTGGCCCACACCTTTCAGAAACGCACGCCGGGCAAATCCGGCGAGCACCGCTTCCTGCATCTGCCGCTGGCGGCCACTGGCGCCGGTGACTTCGCGGATCAGGCCGCGGAATGGAATCACGCTCGACGCCGCGAAATTCACCAGGTCTGACGCGGCAAGTCGGCTGCCGCTCTCCTGCGGCAGGTCGATGTCCTTGCCCAGGGCAATGTCCAGAGCCTCAACCTTCGCGACGATCTGGGGGCATTGGGCAAGGCCCTGAAGGCCGTAGGGATTTTCAACCGATTCGATCAGCACCGGCGGAATGGCTTCCTTGCGCAGGCCAAGATCGTCCATCGGCGTCGTTATCGAACTGCCTGCCGGCGCGGTTGGGGTGGGAGTTGCGGGGGCAGGGGCCGCGGGCGCGGCGCTGGGTGCTGTGGCGGCAGGCTTGGCCGGCGCATCAGCGAGCGCGGGAACGGCCAGCAATGCGATTGCCGAAAGCGATGCCAGTCTTGCCGAAATTACCTTCATCGCCATTTGTCCCTGCCTGATCACCGCCTGAGGTCTGCAAACGTATCACACGCGTCTTCGTTCCCGCTTTGCAATCCCTTGCGCAGCCATTCAATGCGCTGCGCCGATGAGCCGTGGGTGAACGAGGCCTCGACGGGGCGGCGACCGGCGCTGCGCATCAGCACGTCGTCACCGATCTGGTGGGCCGCGTTCAGCCCGCTTTCCATGTCGCCCGGCTCCAGCCGGTCGCCGTTTTTGGCGGCCCAGACGCCGGCATAGCAATCAGCCTGGAGTTCGAGCCGCACCGACAGCTGGTTGGCGCGGCCCGGGCTCTGCGATTGCGCCGAGCGCACCTGGTCGCTCATTCCGGTCAGTTTCTGGATATGGTGACCGTATTCGTGGGCGATGACATAGTCGCGCGCGAACTGGCCGGTGGCGCCCAGTTCCTGTTCCAGCGTGCGATAGAAATCGGTGTCGATGTAGATGCCGCCGTCGTCCGGGCAATAGAATGGCCCCATCGCGCTCTGCGCCGCGCCGCAGCCGGACTGGCCGTCCTGCGCATAGAACACCAGCTTGGGCCGGCGAAATGCGATGCTGGATTGCTGGAAGAGCGGCTCCCAGGTCTTGTTGAGCGACGACAGCGCATTGCAGGTCTGCTTGCTGAGCGCATCGACGTTGCAGCTTTCCGTCGCCGAGTTGCCGCCGGCCTGGCTCTGCGCGGTTGCCTGCGGCGATTGCTGCTGCACCTGTTCGAGCCCGCCGATCATCTGGCTGGGATCGACGCCCAGGAAATAGGAGGCAACCAGCACGATGATCAGCGTGCCGCAGCCCAGCTTGCCGCCGCGTCCGCCGATCGGCAGCCGCATGCCGCGGCCCCTTGACCCGCCGCCGCTGCCGCGCTGATCTTCGATGTCGACGGAATTGGGATCGAAATCGTCGAGCCGCATGCCTATGGTCCCCGCACGGCAGGCGGGATTCGCTCCTGCCGGCCTGATCTTTCCTGGCGGCAATCTAGCCGAGCCAAAACCGGAGTCGAGACGCTTTATGAGAACCCCCGCGTTTCTGACCGGCAAGCGCGCGCTGGTCACCGGTTCAACCTCGGGCATCGGCCTGGCCATTGCCCGCGCCTTGCAGGCTGAGGGCGCGGAGGTGGTGCTCTGCGGACTTGGCGAGCCGGCGGTAATTGCCGCGCTGTGTGACGAATTGTCGGCCCCCCATCTGCCCGGCGACCTTTCGCAGCGCGCCGGGGTCGAGGCGGTGATGGCGGGAGCCGGGCCGATCGATGTGCTGGTCAACAACGCCGGAATGCAGCATGTCTCGCCGATCGAGCTGTTTCCGGTTGATAAGTGGGACAAGATCCTGGCGCTCAACCTGACCGCCGCTTTCGATACCAGCCGCTTGGCCGTGCCCCACATGAAGCAGGCGGGCTGGGGCCGGATCATCAATATCGCCTCGGCCCATTCGCTCACCGCCTCGCCGTTCAAAGCCGCCTATGTTGCTGCCAAGCACGGGCTCGATGGGCTGACCAAGACCCTGGCGCTGGAGCTTGCAACCCACGGCGTCACCGCCAATTGCATCAGTCCGGCCTATGTCTGGACGCCCATGGTGGAAAACCAGATCCCGGACACCATGGCGGCGCGGGGCATGACCCGCGAGCAAGTCATCCGCGATGTCATGCTGGAGCGCCAGCCGACCGGAAAATTTGTCCAGACCGCTGATCTTGCCGAACTCGCGGTGTTCCTGTGCCGCGATGCCGCCGCCAACATCACCGGATCGAACATCACCATGGATGGCGGCTGGACCGCACAATAAGCAAAAAAGCGCCTCGCCACTATCTTGCCGCCAAGCACGCTTGGTGTAGTCTCGCGCAATGAAAACGGGCGCAACAGGGTTATGGGCCAGCAGGATGGCGCGCGCCTGCGGTGTGCTGACGATGTTGCTGGCGCTGCTGTTGATGGTGCCTGCCGATGCCGCGTCCAAGCGCGACCGCGCGCTTGAAGACCAGATGATGGCCCACATCGCCGAGCTGGCGAGCGATGCCTATCAGGGGCGCCAGCCGGGGACCGAGGGCGAGGCGAAGACGCTGCGCTACCTCGGCAAGCAATGGTTCGACATCGGCCTGGTTTCGGGCACCAACGATCCGGGCAACGAATGGTTCGCGCCGGTCGCGCTGATCGAGCGTTCGCCGGCGCTGTCTTCGGCGCGCTTCACCCGGCGCGGCCGGCCGCAATATACGCCTGCCGATGCGGTGCTGGTGCTGACCTCGGGCAACCGCAGCCTGATCCGCGATGCGCCGGTGCTGTTTGTCGGCATGGCGCAAGGACAGCTGCCACCGCGCAACGAGCTGGCGGGCAAAGTCGCGCTGCTGCTCGATGGCGGCGTCGAAAACAGCGACCGGCAGAACGCCTTGCTCGAAGCGGGCGCATCGGGCGTGTTGACCGTGCTCGATGGCGAGCGGACCCTGGCCAATGTCCGCAGCCGCCGCAACCGGCCTGGCTATGCGCTGGCGAGCGAAAAGCTTGGCGGCGATCTTGAGGCTTTCATCACGGCCGCAGGCTTGCGGAACCTGCTGCAAGGCAGCGGGCGCACGCTGGCCGCGCTAGAAACGGCGGCGGCGCAGCCGGATTTTTCGCCGATCCCGCTCGATCTGGCCGCCTCGCTCGAGGCGACCACGCGCGAAACCGCGATCAGCACGTTCAATCTCATCGGCAAGCTGCCGGGGCGGCGTCCGGGCAGCGGCGCGGTGCTGCTCTCAGCGCACTGGGACCATTTCGGCGTCTGCGGCCAGGCCCCTGCCGAAGACATCATCTGCCGGGGCGCGGTGGACAATGCCAGCGGCCTGGCGGCGCTGACCGAGATCGCCCGGCGGCTGGTCAAAGGCCCCCGGCCGGACCGTGATATCTATTTCCTCGCGACCACGGCGGAAGAACTCGGCCTGCTTGGCGCGCATGCCTTCGCCGAAAATCCGCCGCTGCCGCTCAAACAGATTGTCGCCGCGTTCAATATCGACAGCATCGCGCTGGCGCCTGCGGGTTCTCCGCTGGCCATCGTCGGGCGCGGCATGACCCCGCTTGACAGCCAGATCGAAGCGGTTGCCCGGCGTGAACGCCGCGCGATCGTGCCCGGCAATGCCGCCAACGCCTATGTCCGCCGCCAGGATGGCTGGGCGCTGATGCAGCACGACATTCCGGCAGTCATGGTCTCCAGCGCCTATGGCGATACGGCGCGGATCGAGGCCTTTTTTGAAGGCCCCTATCACCGCCCCGCCGACAACCTCGAGCGCGAGATCGAGCTGGGCGGCGCGGGGGAAGACGTGGCCTTCCATGTCGCGCTGGCGCGCTGGTTCGGCGATGTGCGCCGGGTGCGCGCGCCAGGCCGCTAACGCCCCGCCTTGTGCCCGGCGGCGGGCGCGGTTACATGGGCCGCCACGAATCTTCCGGGAGGCCCCGGAACAGCTGGAACTGTGGCGCATATGGATATCCCCCTCGGCCTGACTTTCGACGACGTACTGTTGCGGCCGGCCGAGAGCGACATCGTGCCCAGCATGGCCGACACCCGCACCTGGCTGACGCGGGGCATCGCGCTCAACATTCCGGTGGTCTCCTCGGCGATGGACACTGTCACCGAGGCCGACATGGCGATCGTCATGGCGCAACTTGGCGGGATCGGGGTGCTTCACCGCAACCTCACGGTCGAGGAACAATGTGCGGCAGTGCGCGCGGTCAAACGTTTCGAGAGCGGGATGGTGGTCAATCCGATCACCATTGGCCCGGACGCGACGCTGGGCGAGGCGCAGGCCCTGATGAAGGCGCACCGGATCAGCGGCATTCCCGTGGTCGAAGCGAGCAGTTCAGGGCGGGCAGGCAAGTTGGTCGGCATCCTGACCAACCGCGACGTGCGCTTTGCCGCCAATCCGCTCCAGCCGGTGCGCGAGCTGATGACGCATGAAAATCTCGCGACGGTCAGGCTGGGCGTCGGCGAGAAGGAGGCGCAGCAACTTTTGCACCAGCGCCGGATCGAGAAGCTGCTGGTGGTCGACGACAAGTTCCACTGCATCGGGCTGATTACGGTCAAGGACATCGAAAAGGCAGTCAACTACCCCGATGCCACCAAGGATGGCTCCGGCCGCCTGCGCGTCGCGGCGGCAACGACAGTGGGCGACAAGGGCTTCGAGCGCACCGAGGCGCTGCTGGCGGCGGAATGCGACGTGATCGTTATCGACACTGCGCACGGCCACAACCGCGACGTTGCCCGCGCGGTCGAGCGGGTGAAGAAGCTGTCCAATTCGGCGCAAGTTATCGCCGGCAATATCGCCACCGCCGAGGCCGCAAAAGCGCTGGTCGGCGCGGGCGCGGACGGGATCAAGGTGGGCATCGGGCCGGGCTCGATCTGCACCACACGGGTGGTTGCGGGCGTCGGCGTGCCGCAGCTGACGGCAATTCTCGAAGCCGCCGAGGAAGCCAGCAAGTCGGGCGTGCCGGTGATCGCTGATGGCGGCCTGCGCACTTCGGGCGATGCCGCCAAGGCGCTTGCTGCGGGGGCATCGTCGATCATGATCGGCTCGCTGCTCGCAGGCACCGAGGAAGCCCCGGGCGAGACGTTCCTGTATCAGGGCCGCGCCTACAAGAGCTATCGCGGCATGGGGTCGGTCGGCGCGATGGCGCGCGGCAGCGCGGACCGCTATTTCCAGCAGGACATCAAGGACCAGATGAAGCTGGTGCCCGAGGGGATCGAAGGCCAGGTGCCGTTCAAGGGCCCGGCGCGCGACGTGATCCACCAGCTGGTCGGCGGGGTGAAAGCGGCGATGGGCTACACCGGCTCGGCGACCATCGACGACTTGCGCACCAAGGCGAAGTTTGTGCGGATCACCAATGCGGGCCTGCAGGAAAGCCATGTCCACGATGTGACGATCACGCGCGAAGCGCCGAATTACCCGACGCGTTAAATCCTTCCCGAAACGGGAAGGGGGACCATCCGCAGGATGGTGGAAGGGCACAGGCAAGTTCGCGTGACCATGAGGATGCAGAATATGCGGCCAGTGCCCCTCCACCAGCTGTGCTGGTTCCCCTCCCCGTGCCGGGGAGGATTGGCTTCGTGACCCCGGCAGCCCGGGTCCAGGCCGCAATCGAGATCCTCGATCTCGTCATTGCCGCCGCGCGCACCAACGGCGCCCCGGCTGATCGCATCATCACCGAATGGTTCCGCACCCGGCGCTTTGCCGGCAGCAGTGATCGCCGCGCGGTGCGCGAGCTCGCCTATGGCGCGATCCGCAAGTGCGGCGAAGTGCCGCTGAGCGGCCGCGCGGCCATGCTGACCCTGGCGAAGCATGATCCCGCACTCACCGCATTGTTCGATGGATCGCCCCACGCGCCTGCGCCCTCGGCACCCGGCGAGCGGTATGCCCGGCCCGGAACCGCGCCGGCATGGCTGGAAAAGCTGCTCGCCGCATCCGCAGTGACCGGCGATCTGCTGGGGCGCGCGCCGCTCGATATCCGGGTGAACAGCCTGAAGGCCGCGCGCGAGACGATTGAACTGCCGGTTGCAGCAGAGCCGACGGCGGCGCTGCACGGCCTGCGCCTGCCTTTCGGCACCCCGGTCGAACAGTGGGAGACCCATCAGGCCGGGCTGATCGAAGTGCAGGACACCGGCTCGCAACTGGTCTGCGAAGCGCTCGGCGCGCATCCGGGCGAGACGGTGATCGACTTGTGCGCCGGGGCCGGCGGCAAGACGCTGGCGCTGGCCGCAGCGATGGACAATCGCGGCGTGCTGCTCGCCTGCGACACCGACCGGGGCCGCCTGTCGCGCCTCCCGCCGCGCGCCGAGCGGGCCGGGGCCTCCATCATCCAGACCCTGCTGCTCGATCCGGGGCAAGAGGACAAAGCGCTGGCCGAGTGGCTCGGAAAAGCCGACGCAGTGCTGATCGATGCGCCCTGTTCGGGCACCGGCACCTGGCGGCGCAATCCTGAGGCCCGCTGGCGGCTCACCCCGCGCGAACTGGCGCGGCTGGCCGTTTTGCAAGCCCGGCTGCTCGATCTGGCCGCGCGGCTGGTGAAGCCCGGCGGACGGCTGGTCTATGTCACCTGTTCGCTGCTCGACAGCGAAGGTGCCGATCAGGCCGCAGCGTTTCTGGCGCGCAATGACCGGTTCCGCGCCGACCCGTTGCCGGAGGGCTTCGGCGAGCCGCGCGGTTCAGGAAATCGCTTCACGCCGTATCGCGATGGGACCGACGGATTTTTCGTCGCACGCCTGTCGTGCATATGATATTCAGCTGAGCTATGGATATAGCGTCTGGGGTTTCACGGGATGGAGTCCCGCTCAGTGCCGTCAGGGAGTTCGTAATGCGTTATTATTCCGCCGCGCTGGCACTTTCGCTGCTGGCAGGTGTTTCAGCCAGCGTCGGCCATTCCGCTCCCGCCCGCCAGCCCGATCCGCGCGTTGCGGCGCTGCTGGCGCAAGGCCGGGGCGAGCTGGATGCAGGCCGGATTGACGCCGCGATCGATGTCTATGAGGCGGCGCTGACCATCCAGCCGGGGGAGGTGGCCGTGCTGCTCGAACTCGCTGCCGCCACCCGCCGCCAGGGGATGCAGGGCAAGGCGCTGCATTATTACCGGCTGGCGCTGGCGAATGAGCCGCAGAATGTGTCTGCCATTGCTGGCGAAGGCGTGGCGCTGGTGGAAAAGGGCGCGGTTGAACGCGCGCGCCGCAATCTGGTGCGCCTGCGCGGCCTGTGCGGCGAGAACTGCGATGCGACCCGGTCGCTGTCTGCCGCGCTCGCCAAAGGCCCGGCGCCGCGCATGGTGAGCGCCGATACCATCAAGCCCGAGCCGGTGATTACCGAAAACTGAGCGCGGGACGACGAGCAGTTTTATTGTATTACTCTTGCAAGTCCCGCTCAGGCTGAGCTTGTCGAAGCCCCCGCGTTTCGAGCGGACATTGTTTGTGCTCGTGGGGCCTTCGACAAGCTCAGGCTGAGCGGTGTTCCAAGCAATTGGATCAGATCAGCGTGCGGAATTCATCCAGCACGCTGCGATAGACGCGGCTTTTGAAGGGCACGATCAGCTCGGGCAACGTTTCCGGCTCCGCCCAGCGCCAGTCATTGAACTCGGCCGGGTCATGGGCATCGAGCCGGACATCCGCATCCTCGCCGGAAAACCGCGCGAGGAACCAGTGCTGGCGCTGGCCGCGCCATTTCCCGCCCCACAGCTTGCCGAGCAGGTCGTCCGGCAAATCGTAGAACACTTCCTCGCGGGTGCGCGCGATCAATTCGGCCTGGTGGGCGAGCACGCCCGTTTCCTCGGCCAGTTCGCGCCAGGCGGCGGCTTCCAGCGCTTCGCCCTTGTCGATCCCGCCTTGCGGCATCTGCCAGAAGTCACCCCCGCTGGGCTGGCCGCGCGTGTCGATGCGCTTGCCGACGAAGACCAGGCCCTGCTGGTTGACCAGCATGATGCCGACGCAGGGGCGATAGGGCAAAGCTGAAAAATCGTTCATTGTGCCGTCTCACATGGCCGGGAAGGAAAATGGTTCAGCATGAGGCAAACATCTTGGGCACAAATTGCACTCCCTGCCCCTAATGCGCCGATTGCCGCTTGACTAGGAGGGCAAGGGGGCGTTTTGCCCAAGTAAGAGTTTCTGCCCCTGACAGTTTTTCTCGATTGCAGGCTTGGGGGAGATGCCTAGGGGAAAATTCGGCGGTCGCTGCGCGCCGCTTGCAGAGGACGAAAATGGCGACAATTCTGGCCGATGGCGATTCCGTGGCGACTTCCCGCGACAGTGCAGTTCCCGAAGCAGTGGTGGTGCGCTTCGCCGGCGATTCCGGCGATGGCATGCAGCTGACCGGCGGACAGTTCACCCTGTCCACTGCGCTGGCGGGGAATGATCTGGCGACATTCCCGGATTTTCCAGCGGAAATCCGCGCGCCGCAGGGCACGCTGTTCGGCGTTTCCGCCTTCCAGATCAATTTCGGCTCGACCGACATCACCACCGCCGGCGACGCGCCCGATGTGCTGGTGGCGATGAACCCGGCGGCGCTCAAGACCAACGTCCAGGCGCTCAAGCCGGGCGGGCTGATCATTGCCGACACCGGCGAGTTCACCAAGCGCAACCTCGAAAAGGCGAAATACGCGGTCAGCCCGTTCGACGATGGCAGTCTCGCCAAGTGGCAGGTGCTGGCTTTCGACATCAGCGCGCATACGCTCGAATCGGTCAAGCCGTTCGGACTGGGCAACAAGGAAGCCCTGCGCTGCAAGAATATGTGGACGCTGGGGCTGGCGCTGTGGATGTTCGAACGCGACCGCGCGCCGCTGATCGAATGGCTGAAGGACAAGTTCAAGAAGAATCCGGTGCTGGCCGATGCCAACATTGCCGCGCTCAACGCCGGCCATGCTTACGGCGAAACGGCGGAACTGGGCGGCACGGTCGGCAAGCTGCATCTGGAGCCAGTGGCCTCGCCGCCAGGGCTCTATCGCACGGTGACTGGCGCGGAGGCAGTCAGCCTTGGTCTGGTCGCGGGCGCGCAGCTGGCGGGCCTCAAGATGTTCTTCGGCGGCTATCCGATCACGCCGGCTTCGGCGATCCTCCACAATCTGGTGAAGATGAAGGAATTCGGCGTCACCACGTTCCAGGCGGAAGATGAGATCGCGGCGATCTGCGCCGCCATCGGCGCGTCTTATGCCGGACAATTGGGGGTTACCTCGTCGTCGGGTCCGGGCATTGCGCTGAAAGGCGAGGCGATGGGGCTTGCGGTGATGACCGAGCTGCCGCTGGTGATCGTCAATTCGCAGCGCGGCGGGCCTTCGACGGGGCTGCCGACCAAGACCGAGCAGAGCGACCTCTATCAGGCGGTCTATGGCCGCAACGGCGATGCGCCGATGCCGGTCATCTCGGCCTGCTCGCCCGCCGATGCCTTCGAGGTGGCGATCGAGGCCTGCCGCATCGCGGTGCAATACATGACCCCGGTGATGCTGCTGACGGACGGCTATATTGCCAATGCCGCCGAGCCATGGAAAGTTCCTGATCCCAATAACTTCGAGCCGTTTCCTGTGACCTTTCTTGAAGAAAAGAACGGCGGAGACCTGGTCCTGCCCTACAAGCGCGACGCGCGCGGGGTGCGCCCGTGGATCAAGGCCGGCACGGCGGACCTGATGCACCGCATCGGCGGCATCGAGAAAGCGCCTGACACCGGCGATCTGGATTATTCGGCCGAAACCCACCAGCTGCAGACCATTGCCCGGCAGGCCAAGATCGACGGGATCGCCAAAGGCATTCCGGCGCAGGAAGTCAGCCTTGGCAAGCCGGGCGGCAAACTTGCAGTGGTAGGCTGGGGATCAACCTTTGGACCGATCCATCAGGCAGTAAAGCGCGCGCGCGCACGCGGTATCGATGTCAGCCACATCCACGTTCGCTATATC
Source organism: Novosphingobium sp. (assembly GCA_031428115.1). GTDB lineage: Bacteria > Pseudomonadota > Alphaproteobacteria > Sphingomonadales > Sphingomonadaceae > Novosphingobium. The sequence continues at coordinate 20,454 of JANPOS010000079.1, forward strand.
TGGCCGATGCCAGGCAATTTGGGTGATCTGCTCAAGGGTTACGATCATATCCTCGTGCCAGAGATGAACACCGGCCAGTTCAAGACCGTTCTGCGCGATCAGTTCCTCGTCGATGCGCGGCCGCTCAACAAGGTCAGTGGTCAGCCGTTCACCATCGCTGAGATCGAAGAAGCCATCGCGACGTTTTTTGATGCAGTTGCAGGCAATGAAGGTGGCCATGTGCCTGCCGACCCCACGCAACTGCCCACTTCCAAGGCCAGCAACCCATGAACGATATGACCCCCATCGTGACCACTCTCAAGGACTGGGAATCGGATCAGGAAGTCCGCTGGTGCCCAGGCTGCGGCGACTATGCGATCCTGAAGGCCGTGCAGCGCACCTTGCCCGAGATCGGCGCCGATCCGAAGAACACCGTGTTCGTCTCCGGCATCGGCTGTTCGAGCCGGTTTCCCTATTATATCCAGAGCTATGGCTTCCACACCATCCATGGCCGCGCGCCCGCCGTTGCGACCGGCATCAAGCTGGCCAATCCCGAGCTCGACGTCTGGATCGTCACCGGCGACGGCGATGGCATGTCGATCGGCGGCAACCACACGATGCACATCCTGCGGCGCAATCTCGATTGCCAGATCCTGCTGTTCAACAACGAGATCTATGGGCTGACCAAGGGCCAGTATTCTCCGACCAGCCGGCTTGGCACAAATTCGCCATCGACGCCTGGCGGTTCGGTTGACCGGCCGGCGCGGCCTGCCGCCTTTGCGCTGGGCGCGGGCGCGCGGTTCGTCGCGCGCGGGTTCGACGTGTCGAAGAAACTGCCCGAAGTGCTGAAAGCCGCGCACGCCCATAAGGGCGCGGCTTTCATCGAGATTTTCCAGAACTGCATCGTCTATAACAAGGACGTGTTCGACGAATTTGCCGCTCCCAAGGGCGCCGAGGATAATCAGCTTTGGCTCTATCACGATCAGCCGATGCTGTTCGGCTCGGAGAAATCAGGCGGCACCAAGGGCCTCAGGGTCAATCTCGATCACCTGCATCTCGAAGTTGTCGATGTCATCGATGGCGATTGGCAGGCGGCGGGGGTGATCGTCCACGATGTTACCAACCGCGCGCTGGCGCACATGCTGGTCGAAATGCCGTTCGGGCCGTTCCCGATGGCGCTCGGCGTGCTCTACGACGACCCGCGGCCGACGTTCGAGCACGAATTGCTCGGCCAGGATGCGAAGATGATCGAGGGCAAGCAGGCCAATCTCGCCAAGCTGCTCAGCAAGGGCCAGACCTGGACTGTCGAGGGGTAAGTTTGGCGAAGGATAGGACTGGCTCGCCAAGGGCATGGACAATCTCACCCATTCCCTGATCGGCGCAGTGCTGGGGCAGGCGGGCCTCAAGCGCAAGACCGGGCTCGCGATGCCCGCGCTGATCATCGCCGCGAACCTGCCCGATATCGATGCCCCGTGCACGTTTTTTGGCACGCAATCGCTGGCGATGCGGCGCGGGCTTACGCATGGGCCGATTGCGCTGGTCGTGCTGCCGCTGCTGCTGGCGGGCGGGCTGATCCTCTATGATCGCTGGCAGGCGCGGCGCGGCAAGCGGCCCGAAGCCCGCGCGCCGGTCAATCCGGGCTGGCTGGTGGCGCTCTGCTATATCGGCACGCTTACGCACCCTGCATTCGACTGGCTGAACAGCTATGGTATCCGGTTGCTCGAGCCATTTTCCAGCCAATGGTTCTATGGCGACGCGCTGTTCATCATCGATCCGTGGCTGCTGGCGATACTGGGCGGGGGGATATGGCTGTCGCGGCGGCGCGAGAACGAGAGATTTGCGAGACCTGCAAGGCCAGCACGAGTGGCGATTGGCCTTGTTAGTGGTTACGTTGCCTTGAACTTGATGATCAGCTCTCTCTCGCTACATTTTTACGACGGTCCCAGCGTAGCCGTTTCAAACCCTGTCCCGGTTGCGTTTTGGCGTCGGGAGATTCTGTGGCGCGACGACGGCTCGGTTATGCGGAAAGTTCCGTTTCCTGAGCGATATGGCCGGTGGCAATTTTCACTCTTTGATGCGTCCAATTTCGAGCATGAGGATTTTGGGCCGACCAACATGTCCGACCCGCGCATCGCAGATCGCCTGCCGACCAACCCCGACGCCAGGGCGTTCCTGTTCTGGAGCCGAATGCCAATCGCCGAAAACTCTGGTGACAACATCGTCCTCAAGGACCAACGCTTCCTGCAAATCCCGGCGCGCGGGCCGTTCACGGTGATCCTGTCGCCAAACTAGCGATGCCGCTCGGCCATTGCCGAATTTCTCCGATCGGTCCATAATCTACGCATGAATGCGCAGGCGCCGGTAAGGGGAGCGGGGCTTGTTGCGGGCGGTGGCTGGTTTGGCCTCGGCTCGCAATGGCTGGCGCGCGTCTGGGCAGGGCGCATTGACCAGATACTTGACCGGATCGATGCAGGCCTGGCGCGCGGCTCACTCGAATTGAGCCTTCCCGATGGCACGGTGCGACTGCTCGGCGGGCGCTCGCTGGGCTTTGCCGCACAGGCGGGGCTCACCAGTTTTCGCGCGATCCTGCGGCTGGTTACGGCCGGCTCGGTGGGCTGTTACCAGGGCTGGGAAGCGGGCGAATGGACCAGTCCCGATCCGACCCTGCTGTTTGCCCTGTTCACCGACAATGCGCTGACGCTGGGCGGCGCGGCGCGGGCGCATGGGCCCTGGCGCTGGCTGGCGCGGGCGGCGCACCGGCTGCACCGCAATTCGCGCAAGGGCTCGCTGCGCAATATCCATGCGCACTATGATCTCGGCAACGATTTCTACGCGGCCTGGCTCGATCCGGCGATGGTCTATTCAGCTGCGCGCTTTGCCGGCCCGGGAGAAAGCCTCGAGGCAGGCCAGCAGCGCAAATTGCAATCCATCGCCGATCGCCTGACGGGTGCCGCAAGCGTGCTGGAAATTGGCTGCGGCTGGGGCGCTTTGGCGCAGCATCTGGCGGGTCGGGGCGCGGATGTGACCGCGATCAGCCTGTCGGACGAGCAACTGGCCTGGGCCCGCGAGCGGCGCGGGCAGTCGCGGATCGACTACCGCAAGCAGGACTACCGCGACACATCCGGCCAGTTCGATGGGGTGGCCAGTGTCGAGATGGTTGAAGCCGTGGGGCAGGAATACTGGGCGGCGTTCTTCGATTGTATCGCGCGCTGCCTGAAGCCCGGCGGGCGCGCGGCGATCCAGTATATCGCCATGCGCGACGAGCTGTTCGATGCCTATTCGCGCAGCGCCGATTTCATCCAGACTTATGTATTTCCGGGCGGGATGCTGGTGCGCGAGAGCACGTTTCGCAAGCTGGCCGCCGAGCGCGGGCTGGAATGGCAGGATCAGGTGAGCTTTGCCGGCGACTATGCGGAAACCTTGCGCGAGTGGCGCGCCCGGTTTGATCGCGCGGTGGAGGAAGGGCGGCTCCCGACCGGGTTCGATGCGCGCTTCGTGCGGCTGTGGCGCTTCTATCTGATGTATTGCGAGGGCGGCTTTCGCGGGGGCGTGATCGATGTCGCGCAGGTTACCCTGGTCAAACCCGCCTGATCAGCAGGCGCGATAGATCCCATCGCCGCGCCAGCGGGCGAGCAGGTTGTCATGCACGATCGGGCTCAGCAGGTGATTGAAAGCGCAGCCAACCAGGCCGTTTTCCCACCAGATCACTTCGGCCTGCTGCGATTCCAGCCCCGGCAGGGTGAGCCAGCAGATCGAACCGGGCATCATCCGGTTGATTGCCATGGCCGAAAAGCCGCTCAGTGAGAGATCGTTGACCACGGTCTGATAGCCTTTGGAGCCTGAAACGCGCAGCGCTGCCGGGATCGAGATGCGCACGCGCGGCGCGCTGCGATCCTCCTGCGCGGCGACTGCATAGCTGTCCTTCGATTCGTAAATTGTTGTCATCTCAGTACCAGCGCGTGAACGCCGCTCCCCTGGGGCCAGACCTTGGCTAAAAATGGAGCGAAAAGGCTGACAGGACCTTACCCGGACTGGTTAATCGATTCGTGCCAACCACTGGCGAACTGTTCACCAAACAAGGTCACCAAGCGCGCCGCGACGGCCTCGGGAGGCTTCAGCGAGGCGGGATCCTCGCCCGGATAGGCCTTGGCGCGCATCGCGGTGCGCGTGGCGCCGGGATTGACGATCGCGACGCGGATGGGCGCAGTGTTGCGGGTTTCCTGCGCATAGCATTCCAGCAGGACTTCGCCGGCGGCCTTGCTCGCCCCATAGGCGCCCCAGTAGGCGCGCGGGCTCATGGCAACCGAGGTCGAGATGCCGATCACCCGTGCGTCCTTGCTCGCGCGCAGCATCGGATGGAAGGCGGCAAGCAGCGCCTGGGTGGCGAGCGCATTGGTGGTCATCGCGGCGGAGAGTGCACGCGGATCGATATCGACCACCGAGGTGAGCGTCGGCAGCACCGCGGCATTGATCAGCAGCATGTCGAGCGCCTGCCAGCGCTGGTTGATGGCGGTCGCGAGCCGGGCGATGCCATCGGGCTCGGTAAGGTCCAGCGGGGCAATCGTCGCCTGTCCGCCGGCGCTATGGATACGCTCCTCGACCGCCTCAAGCGCCTTGGCGTCGCGCGCGGTGAGCACGACATGCGCGCCTGCCGCCGCCAGTGCCTCGGCGGTGGCCGCGCCGATGCCCCGGCTGGCGCCGGTGACCAGCGCCACTTGGCCCTCAAAGGGTTTCACGCGACTCTTTCGACCGGCAAGCTGAGCTGGGCCGGGTTCTCGCGATCGGCCATGTCGGTCAGCCGGGTGGGATATTCGCCGCTGAAGCAGGCATCGCAATATTGCGGCACCGCCTTGTTGCGTCCCGCTTCGCCGACGGCGCGATAAAGCCCGTCAATCGAGACGAAAGCGAGGCTGTCGGCATGGATGAATTCGGCCATGCCCTGGATGTCCATCCGCGCGGCGAGCAGCTTGGAGCGTTCGGGCGTATCGACGCCATAGAAGCAGCTGTGCTCGGTCGGCGGGCTGGCGACGCGCATGTGGACTTCGGCGGCGCCGGCATCGCGCATCATCTGGACGATCTTGAGCGAGGTGGTGCCGCGCACGATCGAATCGTCGATCAGGATGATCCGCTTGCCCGCGACCAGTGCACGGTTGGCGTTGTGCTTGCGCTTGACGTCAGCGTGGCGGGCGCCGTCCTCGGGCTGGATGAAGGTGCGCCCGACATAGTGCGAGCGGATGATGCCAAGCTCGAAGGGAATCCCCGATTGCTGGGCATAGCCGATGGCCGCGGGCACGCCGCTGTCGGGCACCGGGATCACCAGATCGGCCTCGACCGGCGATTCCTTGGCCAGTTCGACACCGATCTGCTTGCGCACTTCATAGACCGACCGCCCGCCCGTCATTGAGTCCGGGCGGCTGAAATAGACGTGCTCGAAAATGCAGGGGCGCGGGGCATGTTCGCCGAACGGCCGGTGGCTGGTGATGCGGCCGTCCTGGCGCACTTCGACGATCTCGCCCGGCTCGACCTCGCGGACAAAATCGGCGCCGATGACATCGAGCGCGACGGTTTCGCTGGCGAATATCGTTGCGTCCCCGATCCGGCCCATCACCAGCGGGCGGATGCCCAGCGGATCGCGGCAGGCGACCATGCGTTTGGGCGTCATGCAGACCAGCGAATAGGCGCCTTCGACCATGCGCAGGGCATCGACGAACCGGTCGAGCAGCTTGGCGAAGCGGCTGGTGGCGATCAGGTGGATGATCACTTCGGTGTCCGACGAGGACTGGAAGATCGAGCCGCGCTCGATCAGCTCGCGGCGCAGCGCCATGGCATTCGAGATGTTGCCGTTGTGCGCAATCGCAAAGCCTCCGCGCGCGAGGTCGGCGAACAGCGGCTGGACATTGCGCAGGCCCTGGCCGCCGGTGGTCGAATAGCGCACATGGCCCGAGGCCATGCCGCCAGGCAGCTCGGCGAACTTCGCCTGATCGTCAAACACTTGCGCGACATGGCCGAGGCCCCGCCGGGCATAGAATTCCTGGCCATCAAAGCTGACAATACCGACCGCTTCCTGGCCGCGGTGTTGCAAGGCATGCAGGCCCAGCGCGGTCATTGCGGCTGCTTCGGACTTTGCGCCGATCACGCCGAAAATACCGCATTCCTCGCGCAGCTTGTCGCCATCGATATCCCAGGGCGCGCTGTCGGGGATTGCTTGAGGCAAGTTCATCGAATCGTCCGGCTCCGGCGGGCTAGAGTGGGCGCAATTGGGCCTTGTCGGGCGCGAAAGCAAGGGGAGGGGTGGCGCCAGTCACAGCTGCGTGGACGCCGGGCAGGGGAAATGACGGCGATTTCCCGGCAATAGCGGCCTCGCGGGCATTGCCCTATCCCCTGCGCGGCCCTAAATCGCCCAGCATCCCTCCCAAGCCAACCCGCAGGCCCCACGCTTGATCCTCACCCCCTTCGAATGGACCATTGCCAAGCGCTATATGCTGCCTGGGCGCGGCGAGGCGTTTATTGCGCTGGTGGCCGGCATCAGCCTGGCGGCGGTGATGCTGGGCGTTGCCGCGCTGGTCATCGTGATGAGCGTGATGAACGGCTTTCGCGCCGAACTGTTCGACAAGATCGTCGGGCTCAACGGCCATGCCATCGTCCAGGCCTATGGCGGCCGGCTGGAAAACTGGCAGCAGGTTCTGAAGCAAGTGCGCGAGACGCCGGGCGTGGTCAGCGCCTCGCCGCTGATCGAGCAGCCCTTGCTCACCACGTTCAACGGCCGGGTCGAGGCCATTTTGGCGCGGGGCAATACTGCCGAAGATATCAAGAAACTCGAGCCCAAAGTGACGATGGGCAATCTCTCAGGGCTTCAGCCGGGCGCCAGCAATGTCGCCATCGGCGCGCGGCTGGCGGAAAACCTCGGCGCGCAAGTTGGCGACACGATCACCGTGATCAACCCGCAGGGCCGCGCAACACCGTTTGGCACGGTGCCGCGTGAGATTGGCTATGTGGTTTCGGCGATCATCGAGATCGGGGTCTATGATTATGATCAGGCCTTCGTTGTCATGCCGATGGCCGACGCGCAGACGCTGCTGCTGACCGGCGATTCGGTCGGCATGATCGAGATAAAAACCAACGATCCTGACAATGTCGGCGAAATCCTCGCGCCGCTCGCCAGGCAACTGGCGGGCCAGGCGGTGATATCCGACTGGAAGACGATCAACGCCTCGCTGTTCGAGGCGCTGGCAGTTGAACGGGTGGCGATGTTCGTGGTGCTGTCGATCATCGTGCTGGTGGCGGTGTTCAACATCCTCTCGTCGCTGATCATGCTGGTGCGCGCCAAGACCCGCGACATTGCGATCTTGCGCACGATGGGCGCGACGCGGCGCTCGCTGCTCAAGATATTCGTCGCCACCGGCTCGCTGATCGGCGTGCTGGGGACGATCGCCGGGCTGATCCTTGGCTTTGTCTTCCTGTTCTTCCGCCAGCCGATCGTGCGGCTGGTCGAATTGCTCACCGGACAGAACCTGTGGGATCCCTCGATCCGCTTTCTGACCGAGTTGCCCAGCCGCAGCGATCCGGTCGAGATCGTGACGATCAGCGTGATGGCGCTGGTGTTCAGCTTCCTCGCCACGCTTTACCCGGCGTTCCGCGCGGCGAGCACTGATCCGGTGCAGGTGCTGCGTTATGAGTGAGCTTGTCGTTAGCGTGCGCGGGCTGGCGCGCTCGTTCGAGCAGGGCGGCGTGCGTATCGACGTGCTGCGCGGGGTCGATCTCGACATTCGCCCCGGCGAGATCGTCGCGCTGCTGGGGCCTTCGGGCTCGGGAAAATCGACCATGTTGCAGGCCATCGGCCTGCTCGAGGGCGGGTTTTCCGGCTCGATTGCCATCGCCGGGGCCGAAGCAAGCAAGCTTGACGGCGATGCGCGCACTACCGTGCGGCGCGATTCCATCGGCTTTGTCTATCAGTTTCATCACCTGCTGCCCGATTTCACGGCAATCGAAAACGTGATCCTGCCGCAACTGGTAGCGGGCAAGTCGCGCGGCGATGCGGAAGCGCGCGCCGCAGACCTGCTCGAAGCATTGGGGCTGGGCGAGCGGCTGGATCACCGGCCGAGCCAGCTTTCGGGCGGCGAGCAGCAGCGCGTTGCCGTCGCGCGCGCGCTGGCCAACAAGCCGGCGCTGGTGCTGGCGGACGAGCCGACGGGCAACCTTGACGAGGCAACCGCCGACAAGGTGTTCCGCGAATTCGTCAAGCTGGTCCGCGAGGAAGGCAGCGCCGCGTTGGTGGCAACCCACAATGAGCGGCTGGCCTATGCCATGGACCGGGTGGTGCGGCTGCACGAAGGGCGGCTGGAATGAGGCTCGCGGGGCTCTGGTTGGCCGCACTGGCTGCGCCAGCCGCTGCGCAGATGTCGCCGCCCGTGCCGCCGGCAAATCCGCCAGCCAATTGCACGGCCCCGGAGTATCACCAGTTCGATTTCTGGATCGGTGATTGGCGCGTGTTCCGCACAAGCAGGCCCGATGAAATGATCGGCGGCAGCAAGATCGAGAGCGTCTATAACGGCTGCGGCATCCTTGAGGGCTGGCGGCCGTTCACCTTGAACACAGGCGGCAGTCTCACCAGCTTTGACCGCGCCAGCGGCAAGTGGCGGCAGACGTGGATCGATTCGACCGGTGGCCGCGCCGAGTTCACGGGCGGGTTGGTTGATGGCAAAATGGTGCTTGCCGGCCCGTGGAGCGGCTATGGCGGGCCGGGCAAGGATGCGCTCATCCGCATGACCTTTTCGCGCCTTGATGGCGGGGCAGTGCGCCAGCTTGGCGAACGATCGGGCGATGGCGGCAGCAGCTGGACGCAGGCCTTTGATTTCACTTACCGGCCACGGCCGAGGGCGGAGTAGATGCAGATGAAGACAATCGCCGATTTCACCGCGACTTTGCCGAATGGCCAGTCGCTCAACCTGGCCGACAAGGCCGGAAAAGTGCTGTTGGTGGTCAACACCGCGAGCAAATGCGGCTTTACCCCGCAATATGCCGGGCTCGAGGCGTTGTGGGAGAAATATGGCGACCGGGGCCTTGAGGTTGTCGCCTTCCCGTGCAATCAGTTTGGCGGGCAGGAGCCCGGGACGGCTGCGGAGATCGAGAGCTTCTGTCAGGTCAACTATGGCCTCAGCTTTCCGGTGATGGCCAAGATCGAGGTCAACGGACCCGGCGCGGCCCCGCTCTATGACTGGCTCAAGGCCGAGGCACCGGGGATTTTCGGCACGCAGCGGATCAAGTGGAACTTCACCAAGTTCCTGATCGGGCGGGATGGCAAGGTCGCGGGCCGCTTTGCGCCCACCGCCAAGCCGGAGAGCATCGCAGGCGCGATCGAGGCGCTGCTTTAGGGAACGGAAATTTCATTCCTAAACCGCTCGCCCTGAGCTTGTCGAAGGGCTGCTTTTTACTTCGGGCAACACATGATCCCACATGAACAAGAACGGCCCTTCGACAAGCTCAGGGCGAGCGGGATTTGGGGTTACCCCACCAGCCCCAGCAGGCTCCCCTGATCGACAGTCGCCACGGCTGCCTTGAGCTCATCGAGGCTGGCGGCCTGGCCATCGGCCTCGATCATGAAGCGATTGGCGACGACCATGCCGAACTTGCCGCGGTTGCTGGTCTTGTTCCAGCTTTCGCTCTGCATCTGGCCGCCCACGGTGCCGGTCTTCTCATAGCTGTCGGCGTCTTCGCGGCTCTGCTCGACCCCCATGGCCGCGCCGATGCCCGCCAGCGCACCCAGCGCCGACATGTCGACAATCTTGAGTTTGAAGCTCTTGTCGCCCGAGGTGTAGGTGCCTTCCGCCGTGCTGCCCATCTGGCCCATGCGGATGGTTTCGGCCGCCATGCGCTCATAGGAACCAATCGATTTGGGCAGCAGCGTGAGCATCCTGGCGGCTTCGACCGGGGGCGATTTGCCGCTGGCCGCATTTTCCAGACGCTTGGTCAACTCTTCCATCTTGCCGGTATCGAGCGAACCGCCGCCGGGCAGGGTGATCTTGCCGCCAGCATCACTGCTGCCGCCTGCCACCGACATCGCCCCCAGCCCGATTGCGCCGGTGAGCGCGGCAGTGATCGGGCCGATGATGACCATCAGCAGGATGCCGCACAGCACGGTGACCGCGGTATAGCCGCCAGACTTTTCCTGAGGCACTTTCATCAGTGGTGTGGCGCCAAGATAGAGCAGATAGAAACTGTAAAGCCCGAGCAGGCCGAAGATGGTCAGCGAAGGGATCAGCCCGAAAATGCCGGCCAGCCAGCTTGCCGTATAGGAATAGGCGACCAGCTTGAACGCCTGGAGCTTGTTTGATTCGCCGTCGAATTTCGGTGCCAGCCAGTCAGCGATCAGGCTGACCAGGAAGAGCCCGATCAGGCCGAACACGAAAGTGATCAGCGCCGTGCTGAGGCCTGCGACAAGACCTGGCTTGTAGGAAAAACCGAAAGCGCCATAGCCGAAAATCTGTCCGCCCAGGAACGAGGCGACCGGGCCGATGGCGGCGAGCGGGATGGCATATTGCACCAGAATGTCGCGCTGGCTGGTCGTTTCCGCAGCGATCTTTGGCCATTCGTCCTTTGGCGCAAGGATGATGGCCTTGGCCCGTTCGACAAGCGACTTGTGATCAAATCCAGACAGGTCGACCATGTCCGCGTCCTCCGTAGTTCCAGCAAGGGGCGGATAGGAACATATCCTGAGATTTTTGCAAGGTTCTGGCGCGTCTTTCCCCCGCCAATGGCGGGCGGCAGGCTTGCTTGCGGCGGGCCGCGCAGGCTAGCGTGCCGCCATGGCCTATGCTCCCTTCGTGCCGCTGCGCGTCTTTTCCAGCTATTCCTTGCTCGACAGCACGATCGACCCCAAAGCGATTGCCAAGCTGGCGAAAGAGCGCGGATTTCCGGCCGTGGCGATCTGCGACCGCAACGGCTTTTATGGCGCGGTGGCGTTTGCCGCAGCGGCGATGGAGAGCGGCGTACAGCCGATTATCGGCACTGTGCTGGGCGTGGCGCGCGGGGCCGGTTCGGGCGATGGGGCTGGCCCGATCGACGCGCTGGCGCTCTACGCCAAGGACGAGGCGGGCTGGCTGAACCTGTGCCACCTGGTCAGCAAGGCGCATCTCGATCGCCCGCTGGAGCTTGAGCCGCACGTCCGCCTCGCCGATCTTGCCGGGCGCAGCGAAGGGCTGATCGCGCTTACGGCTGCGGGCGAGGGCGCGCTGGTGCGCCTGCTCGCCGAGGGGCGCGTTGAGGCGGCGAAGGATTATTGCGGCGAGCTCGAAGCGCTGTTCGAGGGGCGGCTCTATATCGAGCTGGCGCGCGCCGGCGATCCGCTGGAAGAGGCCGCCGAGGCGGCGCTGATCGATCTTGCCTATGCGCGCGATCTGCCGCTGGTCGCCAGCAATCCCGCCCATTTCGCCGGACCCGATGGCCACGCGGCGCACGATGCCATGCTGTGCATCGCCCATTCGACGCACATCGACGCCGCCGAGCGCCCGCGCTCGAACCCGCAAGGCTGGGTCAAGTCTGCACCGATGATGGCCGAACTGTTTGCCGATGTGCCCGAGGCGCTGGCCAACACGCTGGTGGTGGCGCGGCGCTGTGCCTTTGCCCCGCCCAAGCGCGATCCGATCCTGCCGAGCCTTGCCGGCGACAAGGACGGCGAGGCGCGGATGCTGGCGGAGGATGCCCGCGCGGGGTTGATTGACAGAATGCGCCGCACTTTCCCCGAAACCGTATGGGCTGAGCTTGTCGAAGCCCTGTCCTTGCCTTCCGGCGCGGCGCTTGAAGGACAAGAGCAGTCCTTCGACAAACTCAGGACAAACGGACTGTGGGGGGAGGTGTTGGAATACAAGCACCGCCTCGAATTCGAGATCAATGTCATCAACCAGATGGGCTTTGGCGGCTATTTCCTGATCGTCGCCGATTTCATCAAATGGGCGAAGGAACAGGGCATCCCGGTGGGGCCGGGGCGCGGGTCGGGCGCGGGCAGCGTCGTCGCCTGGGCGCTGACCATCACCGATCTGGATCCGCTGAAGCTCGGCCTGCTGTTCGAACGCTTCCTCAATCCCGAACGCGTTTCCATGCCGGATTTCGATATCGACTTCTGCGAAACCCGGCGCGGCGAGGTGATCCGCTATGTCCAGGCGAAATATGGCGACGATCACGTCGCCCAGATCATCACCTTCGGCAAATTGAAGGCCCGCGCGGTGCTGCGCGATACCGGGCGCATTCTGCAGATGAGCTATGGCCAGGTCGACCGGCTGTGCAAGCTGGTGCCCAACCATCCGACCGATCCGTGGTCGTTGCCGCGCGCGCTTAACGGCATTCCCGAGTTCCGCCGCGAATATGAGCAGGACGGCGAGGTCAAGCGGCTGGTCGATCTGGCGATGCAGCTGGAGGGCAGTCCGCGCAACTCATCCACCCACGCCGCCGGTGTGGTGATCGGCGACCGGCCGCTGGC